>NZ_LT960614.1:2626000-3282500 GCF_900231165.1 Hartmannibacter diazotrophicus | reverse complement strand
AGTGGGTGGCAAGCATTCTGAATGTTGATGATCGTGAACGCTTTCGGCGGTTCCGGGCTTGCCTGGGGCCGGCGGGATAGGCGTTGATAATGAGAGCGATCAAGTATGAGAAGGGCATTCGGTGGATGCCTTGGCGCTAAGAGGCGATGAAGGACGTGGTACGCTGCGATAAGCGTCGGGGAGCTGCGAACAGGCTTTGATCCGACGATCTCCGAATGGGGAAACCCACCTTCGACGGCTTGAATTGCAAGGGGGCTGGCTGACCGCGAGGTTGGCTGGTCTGTTTGCACTTCAAGTTGTCAGATGAAGGTATCTGCCCCTGAATACATAGGGGGTATGAAGCGAACCCGGGGAACTGAAACATCTAAGTACCCGGAGGAAAGGACATCAACCGAGACTCCGTTAGTAGTGGCGAGCGAACGCGGACCAGGCCAGTGCTTCTCTTCTTTTGAACCGGAACCGTCTGGAAAGTCGGGCAATATGGGTGATAGCCCCGTACGGGTAGGAAAGAGAGAAGACTTGAGTAGGGCGGGACACGAGAAATCCTGTCTGAACATGGGGGGACCACCCTCCAAGCCTAAGTACTCCTTAGCGACCGATAGCGAACAAGTACCGTGAGGGAAAGGTGAAAAGCACCCCGACAAGGGGAGTGAAACAGTTCCTGAAACCGGATGCCTACAAACAGTAGGAGCCCAAGGTTCGTCCTGGGTGACTGCGTACCTTTTGTATAATGGGTCAGCGACTTAATTTAACGAGCAAGCTTAAGCCGGTAGGTGTAGGCGCAGCGAAAGCGAGTCTGAATAGGGCGTCAAGTTCGTTGGATTAGACCCGAAACGAGGTGATCTAGCCATGACCAGGTTGAAGGTACGGTAACACGTACTGGAGGACCGAACCCACGCCTGTTGAAAAAGTCGGGGATGAGTTGTGGCTAGGGGTGAAAGGCCAATCAAACCTCGAAATAGCTGGTTCTCCGCGAAATCTATTTAGGTAGAGCGTCGGATGAATACCTCTGGGGGTAGAGCACTGGATGGGCTATGGGGACCCACAGTCTTACTGATCCTAACCAAACTCCGAATACCAGAGAGTACTATCCGGCAGACACACGGCGGGTGCTAACGTCCGTCGTGAAAAGGGAAACAACCCTGACCGCCAGCTAAGGTCCCCAAGTGACGGCTAAGTGTGAAACGATGTGAGAATCCCAAAACAACCAGGATGTTGGCTTAGAAGCAGCCATCATTTAAAGAAAGCGTAACAGCTCACTGGTCTAAACAAGGGTTCTTGCGCGGACAATGTAACGGGGCTCAAGCCGTCCACCGAAGCTGCGGGTGTGATCTTCGGATCACGCGGTAGCGGAGCGTTCCGTAGGCCTGTGAAGCGGTAGCCGCGAGGCGCCGTGGAGGTATCGGAAGTGAGAATGCTGACATGAGTAACGAGAAAGGGTGTGAGAGACACCCTCGCCGAAAGTCCAAGGGTTCCTGCGTAAAGCTAATCTGCGCAGGGTTAGTCGACCCCTAAGGCGAGGCCGAAAGGCGTAGTCGATGGGAATCAGGTGAATATTCCTGAACCAGTGGGTGGTGACGGATGGCTTGTGTTGTAGGTCCTTATCGGATTGGACCTGCTTCGACGCTGTTCCAGGAAATAGCCCCCACATCAGATCGTACCCGAAACCGACACAGGTGGACTGGTAGAGAATACCAAGGCGTTTGAGCGAACTGTGCTGAAGGAACTCGGCAAATTGCCTCCGTAACTTCGGGAGAAGGAGGCCTTCCATGTGGGCAACCATGTGGGAGGGGCACAGACCAGGGGGTGGCGACTGTTTAGCAAAAACACAGGGCTCTGCGAAGCCGTAAGGCGACGTATAGGGTCTGACGCCTGCCCGGTGCCGGAAGGTTAAAAGGAGGGGTGCAAGCTCTGAATTGAAGCCCCGGTAAACGGCGGCCGTAACTATAACGGTCCTAAGGTAGCGAAATTCCTTGTCGGGTAAGTTCCGACCTGCACGAATGGCGTAACGACTTCCCCGCTGTCTCCAGCACAGGCTCAGTGAAATTGAATTCCCCGTGAAGATGCGGGGTTCCTGCGGTCAGACGGAAAGACCCCGTGCACCTTTACTACAACTTCACACTGGCATTCGTGTCGGCATGTGTAGGATAGGTGGTGGGCTTTGAAGCGTAGGCGCCAGCTTGCGTGGAGCCATCCTTGAAATACCACCCTTATCGTCATGACTGTCTAACCGCGGCCCTTGAAGCAGGGTCCGGGACAGTGTGTGGTGGGTAGTTTGACTGGGGCGGTCGCCTCCCAAAGAGTAACGGAGGCGCGCGAAGGTGGGCTCAGAGCGGTCGGAAATCGCTCGACGAGTGCAATGGCATAAGCCTGCCTGACTGCGAGACTGACACGTCGAGCAGAGTCGAAAGACGGCCATAGTGATCCGGTGGTCCCTCGTGGAAGGGCCATCGCTCAACGGATAAAAGGTACGCCGGGGATAACAGGCTGATGATGCCCAAGAGTCCATATCGACGGCATCGTTTGGCACCTCGATGTCGACTCATCACATCCTGGGGCTGGAGAAGGTCCCAAGGGTTCGGCTGTTCGCCGATTAAAGTGGTACGTGAGTTGGGTTCAGAACGTCGTGAGACAGTTCGGTCCCTATCTGCCGTGGGTGTAGGAGTATTGAGAGGATCTGTCCCTAGTACGAGAGGACCGGGATGGACGTACCTCTGGTGGACCTGTTGTGGCGCCAGCCGCATTGCAGGGTAGCTATGTACGGAATAGATAACCGCTGAAGGCATCTAAGCGGGAAACTAACCTCAAAACCAGTGCTCCCTATCAGAGCCGTGGTAGACCACCACGTCGATAGGCCGGGTGTGGAAGCAGGGTAACCTGTGAAGCTTACCGGTACTAATAGCTCGATCGGCTTCATCGCTCTCATTATCAATGCTTATCTCGCATCAACCCTCTCACGGCGCGCAGCGCCTGCGAGGGCGCGATCGACAAGCGATCGCCTCGCTCTTCGCTCGGGCGGTTCATTCCGCTCACGGGCCGAAGGCCCTCCGCGAGGGCGTCGCATCAGCGACGGTCGCTCTTCGCTCCAGTCCAGCATCGCTGGACGGAACAGGACGACAAGCAACGCGACGGTGCCACAAACACCGCATCAACATCAGACCAATCCCTGAGCTTCGCCGGCCTGGTGGCCATAGCGGGGCGCCTACACCCGATCCCATCCCGAACTCGGCCGTGAAACGCCCCTGCGCCAATGGTACTTCGTCTCAAGACGCGGGAGAGTAGGTCACCGCCAGGCCTGCAAAACTCAGGACAATCCATTCTCGCTCATCTCTTCACACCTCAAGCAAACATCCCCATCAAAAGCCCCGCTCTGGACACCCAGCGCGGGGCTTTTTGCGTTCAAACCCATGCCTTCCGCGCAGCGGTGTCTCTCGGCCGACATCGGGCCACACCATGACAGCCAAAAGATCGGGAAAGCCAAAAGATCGGGAAAGCCAAAAGATCGGGGGGAGGGCGCAAAAGCACCGACGCGCAAGGCGACCATTCGGGTCGATAAGTCAGTTCTGCTCACCTCGCGATCCGTTGCGGACGCTGTCCGGTGTCCCTCGTGCCATGTTCAGCCTTGTCTTTCTCTCCTCCTGCGCCAATTATCCGACTGCGCTTTTCGAGCGCGGGCAAGGGTTGGCGGAATCCGTTCCACGTCCTCGGTGCCCGGAGCCTATGCGGGTGCAACCGGGGCTGTTTCCATCTCGACGGGATTGATCGTTGGCCTCATTCAGCGCATTTCCGCTGTCTTGCCATCATTCTGGTCTTCAAGGCTCCTGCGGGGGCGGCCGAAGGTGACAGACAAGAGCAGGACGGGTGGTTTTTTTGGCGATTCTTTCTTCGATGATGCGCGTTGAGACGGTTCGGGCGGGCTGCCGCAGACCGTCATGGATTTTTCTTCTCGTCCTGACTGTTCTGGCCATGGCCGGAGTTGAGCCGGCTTCGGCCGAGACGGTGCGGTTTGCACAGTTCCTGCCGTCGGCCGTAACACCGTCTTCCGAACCGGCCGATGCGGCGGAGGGCAGCGCCGAAGCCGACGTCAAGGCGGCGCAGGATGCCCTGATCAAGGTTCTCAAGGACGACAAGGCCCGAGCCCTCTTTCTGGAGGAACTGCAGAAGACCGCGCCGGCGGCGACCGAGACGGCGGCGCCGGTAACTGGTGCGTCGCAGCCTGCCGAGACGCCGAAAGACGGCGCTGCCGTTGGCAGTGCCAACCATCAGCTCACCGAAAAGGTGTCGGAATACACCCGCGAATTCGGCAGCGATATCATCGAAATCCTGGTGCGGACGTGGACGTCGCTGCTCAATCTTCGAACGATCTTCGATGGCAGCGTCTCCATCGATTGGGCAAGCCTGTCGGATCGGCTCACGAATGTGGCGCAGCTGATCGTCGTCACGGTTGTGGCTGTGCTTGGTTTGCGCCTTGCCGCGCGGCCGGGGCTGAGAGGTCTCGACCGGCTGGCTGGACGCTCGAAATCCTGGCGGAAGGTGCTGCCGATCGTTCTTGGCGCTGTCCTGCAATGGTTGCCGATGGCGATTGCAACGGTCATCGGGGTGGCCTTTGCCTTCTGGCGAACGACGACCAGCCAGCTCGACAACTACCAGACGCTGTTTCTGAGCGCCTTCGTCATGGCGCAGATGTTTCGCATCGGTCTGAATGTGCTGCTGCGGCCCAAATACGACAACCTGCGTCTCCTGCCGTTCAGCCGCGAACTGGCGGTCTTCTGGACGCCGAGGTTGGGGCTCCTGATCTCCCTCGTTGCCTACGGTCTCCTCTTTGTCGGACCTCTGGTCTCCTACACGATCTCCTTCCGCCTCGGCATCGGTGTCCGGGCGGCCGTGGTCGTGATTGCGGTCATCTTTGCCTTCGTCCTCGTTCTGAGGAACAGGACAAATGTCGCCAGAGAGCTCGTGGCCGCGTCGGGGCGGGTTCACAGCAAGTCTCTGGCCAATGTGCTCGTGCGCCTTTCCAAGGTCTGGCACTGGCTGATTATCGCCTATGTTCTCCTGGCGTTTGCGATCTGGTCGGCCCGGCCAACCGATGCACTCAACTTCCTGATGAACGCGACGCTGCTGACAATACTGGCGATCACGGTCGGGGGGATGCTCAATCACCTCCTGTCCGACGTCATAAAAAAGGGCGTCAGGATGCCCGAAAGCGTTCGGACGCCGCTTCCACTGCTCGAACGGCGCGTCAATGTCTTCGTTCCTGCGATCGTCGGATTTGTGCGGCTGCTGCTCTATGTCGTGGTCCTCGCGGTCACGCTGCATTTCTGGCATGTCATCGACCTGCTGACTTTCGTGAACGCGGACAATTTCGATCAGTCACTCTTTCGCAGGATCCTGTCGGCCTTCTTCATTCTCGTCACCATGCTGGCGGTCTGGCTGGCGGTGACCTCCTGGATCGAGTTCAGGCTGAATCCCAACCAGGTCCGCGCGGTGACGCCGCGCGTGCGAACGATCCTCGCGCTCCTGCGCAATGCGGTGACCGTCCTCATCCTCATCATCGCGCTGATGCTGTCGCTCTCCGAACTCGGGGTCGATATCGCGCCGCTCATCGCCAGTGCCGGTGTCGTCGGCCTCGCCATCGGCTTCGGCTCCCAGAAGCTGGTCCAGGACATCATCACCGGCATGTTCATCCAGCTGGAGAACGCGATGAACGAGGGCGACGTCGTCACAGTCGGCGGCATCAGCGGTGTCGTGGAGCATCTGACCATCCGCTCGGTCGGACTGCGCGACCTCGATGGCGTCTATCACGTCGTTCCGTTCTCGTCGGTCGACAGCGTCTCCAACTTCATGCGCGGCTTCAGCTACCATGTCTGCGAGATGGGCGTTGCCTATCGCGAGAATATCGCAGAGGTGAAGAAGCTGATGTTCCACGCCTTCGACCGTCTGATGCAGACGGATCATGGAGCGAGCATTCTCGATCCGCTCGACATGCACGGTGTGACGTCGTTCGGCGACAATGCCGTCATGGTCCGGGCTCGCATCCGGACGACGGCCGGACAGCAATGGGCCGTCGGGCGGGCCTACAACGAGATCCTGAAGGAAGTCTTCGACGAATACGGCATCGAGATTCCCTTCCCGCAGCGCACGATCTGGTTCGGCGAGCCGAAATCGGGCGAAGCGCCGCCGCTGCATTTCTCCGGCTCGGTCAAGTCGCGGGAAGACAGCCAGCGGCCGCCCGTTCCGGAGACGGAGGCGAAAGGCCCTCCGCCCGTCGTCGGGCGCCCGCCGTCGGAGACGCTGGATGTGCCGGAAAGCCCGGACGACCGCTGATGGCCCTGGCCATTTCGTCCCACGGCCTCGAAAAGCGCATCTTCTTTGCTCAAACATACGGCGGATAGCTGTATCAATGCGCACTTGACGAACAATTCAACTCGTTGTTCAAGCATGACGCGTGTGATGTCGATCCGAATCCGGGGAACCGGGCTCACGCCGTCATCGGCATTGCGCAAACGACAGGCATTGTTCCGGACATCGTCGTCCTGAAACGCCGTCATGTATGGAGAAGCCAGCGGGTGCTGCAGCCCTTTGAAGAGAAGACGGGCGGCCAGTCCGGTACGGTGCGACCGGCACGGCGGCGCAAGGGATGGCTCGGATACGCCGGGCCGGTCTTCGCGATCGGGCTCATCGTTTATGCTGTCGTCATTCTCTACGGGATGGCGACGAGGATCGATCCGCGAGCGATCGGCGTTGCCATTGGCAATATCCCGGCCTGGCGCGTGGGAGCGGCGCTCGCGCTCACGGCGATCAGCGTCGTGTCGCTGGCGACCTACGATGTCTGCGCCGTGCGCTTCCTGAAGCCCAGCCAGTCGATCAAGACCTTCTACGCGGCGCTTTGCGGGGGAATCGCCAACGTCTTTGCCAATGGGCTCGGCTTTCCCATCCTCACCGGCGCCACGGCCCGCTATCGCCTCTATTCCATGATCGGTCTCGACCTTGCCACGGTCGGGCGGATCATGGCGCTCACCTGGGTCACGATGTGGTGCGGCCTCGTCTTCGTGATGAGCCTCGCCCTGACCTTCGGCGCGTCCGATGACAAGATGCTGCTCGGTAGCCTGGAGGCCGACAGGGCCGCAGGCATTGCCCTCTTTGCCATCCTGATGGGGATTGCGCTGTGGGGCGGGCAGGGGCGGCGTGTGGTCCGTCTCGGCGGCTGGCAAGTGCGCCTGCCGTCCACCAGCATCCTTCTGGCGATGATCGCGGCCGGAGGCATCGACCTGCTGGCGTCCGCCGCCACGCTCTATGTGCTGCTGCCGCCCGACGTCGTGCCGAACCCGGCACTGTTCATGATCACCTATGTCGTGGCCGTCCTCTTCGGCAACGCGGCCAACACCCCGGGCGGCATCGGCGTCTTCGAGGCAACCATCGTGACCGGGCTCGGGCTTGCCGAACGGCCGGACATTGCGGCGGGCCTGATCCTTTTCCGGCTGATCTATTTCATTGCGCCGCTCGCCGTTTCTATCGGCGTCTTCGGCGTGATCGAGTGGCGACATCGCCGCCAGCTCCGACGACAGCGATGCGTCTGACAATGCAGTAGACGAAAAAAGCCGCCTGGACACGTGTCCGGCGGCTTTTTCCTTGGGTGTGGCGTCCCGGGTCAGCCGAGCTTTGCAAGGACGACCATGGCCTCGCCGGATCCCTTGTCCATGGCCATGTAGGCATCGATCGCCGTGCCCATCTGGCCGCGCGACATTTCGTCGACAATCTTCCGTGCTTCGCGAACGAGCGTCTCATGCAACGGCGCCAGCCTGGACAGGGCGTTCTTGTGCTCGGGCGAGGCAACCAGCTTTTCGTAGCCGGGTCCAAAGGGCTGGACGTTGCGTCCATAGCTCGCCGCGTCGATCTTGTGGAGGCCGACAAGACATTCGGCAAGCTGCCGCTTCCAGATCATGTGGTCGGAGCGCAGGCGCTTGACGTCGTATCCGGCGATCTCAAGGCCGGCTCCGTCGTCGATCATCCGCCTGACCAGGTTGTCGGTCTTCGTGATCATCTCGGCGGATGTGGTGATATCGTTTTCGTTCTGGCCGGCGAGGCGGGCGATCTCCGTCAGGCTCTTCGCCATGGAATCCGTTGCCGACTGCTGGTCGGTCAGCATGCCGGCAATGGCGCCGATGCTCTCGTTCACCTCGCCGACGTGGTCCTGAATCTGGCCCATGTCGGAGGCCACGGCATCAAAGGTCTGCCGGCCGTCACGCACCTTGGTTCCGCCGACGTCCATGGCCTGGAACATGCCCTGCATGACCTCGGCGAGACTCGTGAGCTGCTGGCGGATCAGTTCCGTCGTCTTGGTCGTCTCTTCAGAGAGCTGCTTGACCTCGGCGGCGACGACGGCAAAGCCCTTGCCGGCTTCTCCGGCGCGGGCCGCCTCGATCGTCGCGTTGAGCGCGAGAAGCTTGGTCTGGCTGGAGATGCTCTCGATCTGCTTGGCAAAGCCGCCGATGTTCTCGATCGCCGAGCCTAGTTCCTGCATGCGCGAATCGAGGCCGGCGAAGGCATCGGAAATATCCTGCATCGCCTGGCTGGCCGACTGGGCCCGGTGGGCGCCGGACTGGACGATGCCGTGGGCTTCGGACGAGCGGTTTTCGGCGTTGCTGGCAAGGCCGGCGATATTCTCGATCGACCGGGCGATTTCCTCGACGGCGGCCGAGACGGCGGTCGTCTCGTGACTGAGCGTGCGAACGTTGCCGTTCGACCAGGCCATGAGACAGATGAGTTCGCTGAGGTTGACCGACGAGTTGACTGCGATGTCGAAGCTGTGGCCGATCTGCTTCCTGAGGCTTTCCACTTCGCGGTTGAGGACAGCCAGCGCCTCATCGCTCGCCCCGCCCATTGCCGCCAGCGCCGCCGCATTGGCGGTTGTCGACTGCGCTTCCGCCGGGATTGATGATTTGTTTTTGAAAATCGACTTCATGCTCGACCGCCACCTGTGTGCGAAATTCGGTCGACTTTGGATCTGTCCCTTTAACAATTCATTGTCGAAGTTAGCGCTCGATCCGGTGAAACTTGCCTAGAAATAAGTGTGACTGATCATACGATTACAAATAAATGAAGAGATTCAATCGTTTGAATTCCGGGTGCGACACAGCGACTCGGCTGGAAATTTATTTCTCGAGTTCTTCGCGAAGCATTTCCAGCCGGAGCCATTCCTCTTCCGACTCGGACAACGACGCTTCAGCCGCCGCAAGGTTTCCGGCGATCAGTTCAAAGCCCGCAGGGTCGCGGGCATAGAAAGCCGGGTCGGCCATCCGGCCTTTCAGGCTTTCGATTTTCTCCTCCAGGGCGGCAATCTTCGCGGGCAGCGTTTCCAACGCGTGCTTGTCCTTGAAGGAGAGCTTGGTTCGCGTCTTTGCCGCGACCGGCGTGTCGGCCGGCGAAGGGGAGGCGGCGGAATTGGCGGCAGGCGTGCGCTCCTGCCTGGTGCGCTCTTCCTGGCACCTCGCCTCGACGCCGGTCCCACGCTGGGCCAGCATGTCGGAATAGCCGCCGGCATATTCGAGCCAGCGCCCTTCGCCCTCGCTCATGACGATGGAGGTCGCCACCCGGTCGAGGAAGTCGCGGTCGTGGCTGACGAGGATGACTGTTCCGGTGTAGTCGGCCAGCATTTCCTCCAGCAGATCCAGCGTTTCGAGATCGAGGTCGTTGGTCGGCTCGTCGAGGACGAGCAGGTTGGAGGTTTTGGCCAGAGCCCGGGCCAGCATCACGCGGCCGCGCTCGCCGCCGGACAGCGCCGAGAGCGGCGTTCCCTTCTGCTCGGGCGAGAAGAGAAAGTCCTTCATGTAGCCGATGACATGCTTGTTCTGGCCGGCGACCGTGACCGTGTCGCCCTTGCCATCGGTCAGGGCCTCGGCGAGCGTCCAGTTCGGGTCGAGGCTGTCGCGGCGCTGGTCGAGCACCTGCATGTCGAGGGTTTTTCCCAACCTGACGAAGCCACTGTCGGGCGCAAGGTCGCCGGTCAGCATGCGCAGAAGCGTCGTCTTGCCGGCGCCGTTGGCCCCGACGATGCCGAGACGGTCGCCGCGTGCGATGCGGATCGAGAAGCCGTCGACGATTGTCCGTTCGCCGAAGCTCTTGGAGATATTCTTCGCCTCGATGACGAGCTTGGACGATGCGTCGGCCTCGCTGGCCGTGAGCTTCACGGTGCCGGCGGGCCCGCGATGCGCCTTCTTTTCGGCGCGCAGGCTTGCCAGCAGGTCGACGCGGCGGACATTGCGCTTGCGCCTGGCCGTCACGCCGTAGCGCATCCAGTGCTCTTCCTGCTCGATGCGCTTCTGGAGCTTCTGCTGATCGCGTTCCTCTTCCTCGAAGACCTCGTCGCGCCAGGCCTCGAAATGGGCAAAGCCCCTGTCGAGGGTGCGCGTGACGCCGCGCTCGAGCCAGACCGTGGTGCGGGAGAGGTTTTGCAGGAAACGCCGGTCGTGCGAGATCAGGACGATGGCGGACTTCAGCGACTTCAACTCACCTTCGAGCCATTCGATGGCCGGCAGGTCGAGATGGTTGGTCGGCTCGTCGAGAAGCAGGATATCGGGCTCGGGCGCGAGAACGCGGGCAAGCGCGGCACGGCGGGCCTCGCCGCCCGAAAGGCTGTTCGGGGTCTCGTTGCCGGTCAGCCCAAGGCATTCCAGCAGGTAGCTTGCCCGGTAGGCGTCGTCGCCCGGTCCGAGGCCGGCCTCGACGTAGGCGAGCGTCGTCTCGTAGGTGGAGAGATCGGGTTCCTGCGGCAGGTAGCGGACGGTGACGCCGGGCTGGCGGAAGATCTCGCCACCGTCGGCCTCGATCTCGCCAGCGGCGATCTTGAGGAAGGTCGACTTGCCGGAACCGTTGCGCCCGACGAGCGCAATGCGATCGCCGGCGCCAACCGCGAGGCTGGCGCTGGTGAGGAGCGGCGTCGCGCCAAAGGTGAGCTTGACGTCACGCAGGAAGAACAGGGGGGGAGGGGCCATCGAGATGTCTTGCCAATCAATCCAGCAGCCGCGCCGCCTCGTCCGTCAGTTTCGTCACGACGTCGATCAGGGCGTTGCCGCCGGGGCCGGCCTTGGCGACCTGCCGTGAGACGGCGGGCAGGGTGCGCCGCGCGTGCGGACCGAAACGGCGGGCCACGTCGGAGATCGTCGCGCCCTGCGCACCGATGCCCGGTGCGAGGATGAGGCTCTGCGGCAGGCGGTCGAGGACCGGCATGGCGTCGTCCAGCGTCGCGCCGATGACAGCGCCGACCGGCCCCGTGGCCTCGTCGGCGACTTCCCGGTTGAATGCCGTGATCTCGTCGGCAATCTGCTCGGCGATGGTGCGTCCGTCCGCGATCCTGGCGTTCTGCAGTTCCAGTCCTTCCGGATTGGACGAACGGGTCAGGACGAAGATGCCGGCACCGTGCTCGGCGGCACGGGTGACGACGGGGCGCAGGGCCCTTGCGCCCGTATAGGCGCCGACGGTGATGGCGTCGGAAGGAAAGCCCGCGTCCTGACCGATCCAGGCGCCGGCATAGGCGACCAGCGTGTGATCGATGTCGAGGCGCTTGACGTCCGACAGGCAGAGGGCGCCTGCGTCCGCAATGGCCTGCATCACATCGCTAAGAGCCTGGAACCCGGCGGGGCCGAAGCGTTCGAAGAAGGCAATCTGCGGCTTGAAGACGCCGACGCGCTCGCCGGTCACCTCGACAAGCTTCAGGCCGAAGCTGCGGGCGCCTTCCGCCGAGAACGGCAGGTCCCAGGCGGCAAGCGTTTCCGGAGCGGGGTCAATGCCGACGCAGAGCGGCGAACGGCGGGCGGCGATTTCGTAGTATCGGACGGCAAAGGGAAGCATGGAGGCTCTCGTCTGGCGCAAGTGCCCCGTACCTATCGCCGAATGATGCCGTCGTCCACCGTCACGCGCGTCCGATCCAGGACAAAGACCATCTGAGCAGGGCCTCGACGCTTCGAGCGCGCCCGTCAAAGCGTCTTCAGCATGCCGCCATCGACGAAATAGGTGGAGCCGACCGAATAGCTCGCACGGTCGGAGCAGAGGAAAACGAAGAAGCTGGCGGCTTCCTCGGGGCTTGCGAAGCGACCGATCGGGGCGTGTTCACGGGCCACCTCGTCGAGATATCCCTGCCAGTCGCCGCCGGTTTCGGCCGTCAGTTGCCTGGCCGTCTTGATCCAGTCCGGCGTCAGAACCAGGCCGGGGTTCACACAGTTGACGCGGATGTTGTCCTTGACGACTTCTGTGGAAAGAGACTTCGAGAAGCTCATCAGCGCCGATTTGGTAACGTTGTAGATCGGCTCGTACCAGAGCGGCTGCACCGCGCAGATGGATGCGTTGTGGAGGATGACGCCGCCGCCGCGACGGCGCATCTGCGGAACGATCCCGCGCGCGAGGCGGACGGCGGCCATGACGTGCAGGTCCCAGTAGGCCTGCCATTTTTCGTCTGGCGCCTCCATGACGGTCTCGTTGGACCCGGTACCGGCATTGTTGACCAGGATGTCGGCACCGCCAAAGGCTTCCGCGCGCGCGGCAAGCTCCGTCGTTCCGGCAAGGGTCGCGACATCGCAGGCCACGCCCTCCGCCCGAACGCCGTGCGTCCTTGCGATCCGTTCGGCTTCGGCCTCGACGCGCTCCCGGCCACGGGCGGCGAGGATCACGTCGACCCCCTCCGCGGCGAGGCCCTCAGCGACGGCAAGGCCTATACCGACGCTGCCGCCGGTGACGACGGCTGTCTTTCCCTTCAGGCCAAGGTCCATGGTTTCCTCCCTGTCGTTCTCGTTGGATGGACCGGCCGGAAACCGTCAGAGCTCTCCGGCGAGCGCCATGTGGAAGATCGTCTTGGCACCGTCGACGGTCAGTTCGACCGGGTTGCCGCCGGCCGTTGGGTCGACCACCGCCATCGCCGCGATCTCGTCGAGACGCGAGGCATCGACCGAAAGGCCCGCAAGGGTCGGCGGAATGCCGATCTCGGCGCGCAGGTTCAGGATATAGGCGAGGAAAGCGTCGAAGGACGGCTCAAGGCCAAGCCAGGCGGCGAGGCGGGCGATCTTCTCCTCGATGACCGAGCGGTTGAACACCAGCACATAGGGCATGAAGACCGCATTGGTCAGGCCGTGGTGGGTGTCGTAGAGCGCGCCGACCGGGTGGCTCATGGAGTGGATCGCGCCGAGACCCTTCTGGAAGGCGGTGGCGCCCATCGAGGCCGCCGCCAGCATGGCGCCGCGTGCCTCCAGATCCGTTCCGGTGCTGACCGCCTTGGGCAGGTATTCCTTGCAGAGCCGGATGCCTTCGACAGCGATGCCTTCAGCCATCGGATGGAAGCCGGGCGCGCAATAGGCCTCAAGGCAGTGGGCAAGGGCGTCCATGCCGGTCCAGGCGGTGATCGAGGCGGGAAGCCCGACGCAAAGCTCCGGGTCCTCGATGACGACGGCTGGCATCATCTTCGGGTGGAAGATGACCTTCTTGGTGTGCGTCTCCTCGTTGGTGATCACCGAGGCGCGGCCGACTTCCGAGCCGGTGCCGGCCGTCGTCGGCACGGCGACGATCGGGTAGATGCCGGTGGGGTCGGCGCGGGTCCACCAGTCGCCGATGTCCTCGAAGTCCCACATCGGGCGCGTCTGCCCGGCCATGAAGGCGATGGTCTTGCCGACGTCGAGCGCCGAGCCGCCGCCGAAGGCGACGACGCCGTCGTGGTCGCCCATCTTCAGGGCTTCCATGCCCTTGTAGACGTTGGTCTCGGTCGGGTTGCCTTTGACGTCCGAGAAGACCTCGACCTTGAGACCGGCGTCCTTGAGGCTCTGCACGGCCTTCTGGGTCATCGGCAGATTGACGAGGCCCGGATCGGTGACGACGAGCGGGCGCGACAGGCCGGCGACGTCGCAGGCGTCGGCAAGCTCGGCGATGCGTCCGGCGCCGAAGCGGACGGGCGTGGGATAGTTCCAGTTGGCACGGTTGGTCATGGACGTCTCGTATTCGCGGATGACGAAAGGGAGGGAGGTCTTCCCCGCACGGGGGAGGGATGTCTGTTCAGTGTTTCAGGTGCAGCGTCAGACCGGCGCCTTGCGCATGTACCAGCTTTTCGGCCGGGTCAGCGCGGCAAAGCCGAGCGGCGAGAGTGCAGCGCCGCGGCCGGTCTGCTTGACGCCGGTCCAGGTAAGGGCCGGGTCGAGATAGTCGCAGCGGTTGGTGTAGACGGTGCCGGTCTCGATCCTGGCGCCGATGGCTGTCGCCGCATCGAGATCCTCGGTCCAGATCGAGGCGGTGAGGCCATAGGGCGAATCGTTCATGAGCTGGATCGCCTCCTCGTCGTCCTTCACCTTCATGATGCCGACGACCGGGCCGAAGCTTTCCTCGCGCATGACCGACATCTGGTGGTCGACACCCGTCAGGATCTGCGGGGCAAGGTAGGGCGTGCCGGGCTTGTCGCCAGGGAAATGGCTCGGGTCGATATGCGCGGTCGCGCCGGCGCGCACGGCGGCGATGATCTGGTCGCGCACGAAGGCCGCCTGACGAGGCCGGGCGAGCGGGCCGAGGGTCGTTTCCTGCCTGGTCGGATCGCCGAGGACGTAGCCCTTGGCAAACTCCACCAGCCCACCGACGAAATCGTCAAAGACCGATTCCTGCACGTAGATGCGTTCCACGCCGCAGCAGCACTGCCCGGAATTGAAGAAGGCGCCGTCGGCGACATTCTCGATGGCGAATTGCAGCTTGGCGTCGGCGCGGACATAGGCCGGGTCCTTGCCGCCGAGTTCGAGGTTGATCGGCAGGAACTTTCCGACTGCCGCGCGCTCCATGGCCTCGCCGCCGGCGACCGAGCCGGTGAAGCAGACACAGTCGACAAGGCCGGACGAGATGATCTTGCCGGTCTGGTCGTGGGTCAGCACGATATGCTGGAAGACGCCCTTCGGCAGACCGGCCGCGTCGAAGGCCTTCTGGAAGCGCTCGGCGACGAGCAGTGTCTGGTCGGAATGCTTCAGGACCACCGTGTTGCCGGCCATCAGGGCGGGCATCACCGAGTTGACCGTCGTCAGATAGGGATAGTTCCACGGCGCGACGACGAAGACGGTGCCGACCGGCTCGCGGGTGATGTAGCGGTGCGCGCCGCTGTCGCCGTTCTCAAGACCGGAGTCGAGGGGAGCGAGGCTCTCGGCGGCAATCTTCGCCATATGGCGGGTGCGTTGTTCGACACCGTTGAGCTCGAAGGGCGTGTAGCGGATCGGCCGGCCCATCTGCCAGGTCAGTTCCTCGGCGATCTCCTGACGCATGGCGAGCATCGCGTCGAGCGCCTTCAGGCAGTAGGCGATGCGGGTCTCCAGCGGCATGGCCGCCCAGTCCTTCTGGGCGGCGCGCGAGGCGGAGAAGGTCGCCGCGATTTCCGCTTCGGATGCGCTGGGGCGCTCGGCATAGACGGAGCCGTCGACAGGCGAGATGATCTTTTGAAGGTTGGACATCTTGGTCTCGTTTCTACTGACGTTCAGGAATTGGCCTGCCGGAAGGTGGCGGCGAAAAGACCGGCCCCGATCAGCAGCGAGCCGCCCGTGCGGTTGACGAGGCGCTGGACCGAGGGTTTGCGGATGGTCTCGCGCGCGGCCGATGCGGCATAGGCAAAGGCCGCCGCGTTGAGGCTCGCGAGCACGAGGAAGGTCGCCTCCAGGATCACCATCTGCGGCAGCAGCGGGCGGCCGAGCTCGAAGAACTGCGGCAGGAAGGCGACGAAGAAGACGATGCTCTTCGGGTTGAGGGCGGTGACCGCGAAGGCATGGGCGAAGATCCGCCCCGCCGGCATGGAGGGCACGTCCGGTTCGTCGCTCGCAATCGGGCTTACCGGCGCGCGCCAGAGCTTGACGCCGAGATAGACGAGATAGGCGCTGCCGATCCATTTCAGGACGGTGAAGAGCATCGCCGACGTCGCCAGCAGGGCGCCGAGGCCCAGCATCGAGGCGGTCATGGCCGTGAAGTCACCGAGCGCGACGCCCGCCACCGTCGCGCCGGCGACCTTGCGGCCATGGGACAGCGCATAGGAGACGACGAGCAGGATCGTCGGCCCGGGGATCATCAGCATGATGGTGGAGGCAAGGGCAAAGGCCAGCCAGTGCTCCAGCGACATGGATCAGGACTCCGAATAGACCGTGGGGTGGTGAGCAATCCACCGAACGGCGCGAAAGACAAGAGGATCAGCTGCGCTCAAACCCGCGCTTCAGTTCCCAATCGGTGATGCGGCGATCGTATTCGTACTGCTCCCACTCGGCGGCGTGGATGTAGTGCTCCAGCACCTCCTCGCCGAAGGCGGATTTCAGCATGTCCGAATTGCGGGCGGCCTCGATGGCCTCGCGCAGGGTTTTGGGCACCTCACGCACGCCGCTGCTGCCATAGGCATCGCCGGAGAAGGCCTCTTCCAGCTCCAGCTTCTGCTCGATACCCGACTGGCCCGCCGCCAGCATCGCGGCGAAGGCAAGATAGGGATTGAGGTCGGCGCCGCCAATGCGGCATTCCACCCGGATCGCCTTCGATCCGTCGCCGACGAGCCGGAAGCCGGCGGTGCGGTTGTCGTGGCTCCAGACGGCTTTCGTCGGTGCAAAGGTGCCGGTCTGCTGGAAGCGCTTGTAGGAGTTGATGTAGGGCGCGAGGAAGAGCGTGATCTCGCGGGCGTGGGTCAAAAGCCCCGCCATATAGCTGCGCATCAGGGCCGACATGCCGCTCGGGGCGCTCTCGTCGAGGAAGAGCGGCTTTCCGTCCATCGACCAGAGGCTCTGGTGGACATGGCAGGAATTGCCGGCGCGGTCGAGGGCGTATTTCGCCATGAAGGTGATGGCCTTGCCCTGCAGGAAGGCGATTTCCTTCATCCCGTTCTTCATCACCGAATGGTCGTCCGCCATCGCGACGGCCTCGGCATAGCGCACGTTCATTTCTTCCTGGCCGGCGCCCCATTCGCCCTTGGAATTTTCCACGATGATGCCGGCGCCGTGCAGGCCGTTACGCATGGCGCGCATCGTGTCCTCGACCTTGGTGGTCGCCAGGATGCCGTAGTCCTCGATGTAGCCGTTCGTCGTCTTGAGGTTGACGAAGCCCATCTCGGCCGCGCTCTCGTAGGTCTCGTCGAAGAGGTAGAATTCCAGCTCCGAGGCCATGAAGGGCTTCATGCCCTTTTCAGCAAGGCGGTCGACCTGACGCTTCAGGATCTGGCGCGGACTGTGCGGCTGCGGATGATGGTGGTGGTCGGTGACGTCGCAGAGCACCAGCGCCGTTGCCGGCAGCCAGGGAATGACGCGCAGCGTCTCCATGTCGGGCACGATGGTGAAGTCGCCGTAGCCCTTGGACCAGCTCGCCGCCTTGTAGCCGGGCACCGGCTCCATGTCGATGTCGACGGTCAGGAGGTAGTTGCAGCAGTGCGTTTCCGCGTGCGCGGTGTCGAGGAAATTCTGCACGTGGAAGCGCTTGCCGATCAGGCGGCCCTGCATGTCGACCATGGCGACGATCACGGTGTCGATCTCGCCGCGCTCCGCTTTGTCTTTCAGGCCGGCAAGGGTCAGGTTACCTGGCATCGGGGACCTCGTCTTTCTTTGCTGCGGCCTTGATTGTCCGGCCACTCTCGCGGGCCAGACTATCCAAAGCGGGCGGCCGCGCCATCATCTTGTTTCAATCTCGCGCCGGGCTCATGCCTGGCAGGTCGCGAGCGCATGATCGATCGCGGTCTTCAGCCGTTTGGCCCAGATGTTCGCCTCGGCCTCGCCGGGGATCGTGTCGTTGCGGATCTCGATCATCACATTGGCAAGACCGCGTGCCACGGCATGGCGATCCAGGGTGTAATAGACCTCGTCGGCGGGGCTGTAGGGCTCGTTGGCGCGGGCATCGACGCCAGCCAGGGACTTCAGATCGTCGAGCATCGGCAGGGCGAGCCGGGTGTCCTTGTCGAACAGAACGCCGATTTCAAGGTCGCGGCGCTCCCCCTTGTAGACGGGCGTGAACGTGTGGATGGCAACGACCGCCGGCGGTTTGCCGTGGCGCCTGGCAAGCTGCTCGTCGACAAACTGCGTCAGTCCATCGTGATAGGGCCGATGGAACTCGGCAATCCGTTCGGCCCGCTCTTCCGGGCTCAGATTCGTGTTGCCGGGGATGACCGTCGTTTCGCTGACGTCGGGGATCAGCGTCGCCGATGTTTCGGGGCGGTTGCAGTCGAGCATGAGGCGCGAGACGGTCGATCGGAAAAGCGGTGCGTCGGCGAGTTTCGACAGGTGACGGGACACCGCCAGTGCGCCCGGGTCCCAGGCGATATGGTCGGCGCGCTCTTGTTCGGTCAGACCAAGATTGGCGAAACGGGCCGGGATCGCGTTGCTCGCATGGTCGCAGACGATGAGAAACGGGGCCGTGCCATCGGCATTTTCGATGGCGAACGGGGCTGACGATGGCTGCGCGACCATATTCTTTCCTCTGGCCTTCTTGTCTTTTCATCGCGACGCGCGAAACGGTCCCGACCTTTTTGAGGCGGAGACTGGATACCGGTGGGCGATTTCGGTGAAGCGGGCGGACTTCTGTCCAGCGGGCTTCGGGAAGGGCTTCTGTTCCAGAATTGCCAGATCGCGGTCTACAGTCAACACATGTAATGTTCGTTACGCACATGGCAATGTATGTCGCTTTGATGTGCAATGCCGGCCGACGATCCCTCGCTGCATCTTGTGATCCGTCGCCGGTGGTAAGATGCTGCGTTTTGGGGACTGCTTTCTCACACACGCCGACAAAGGTTGCTGCATGGCCGATCAGGAGACGATTGCCGAGCGGATCAGGAACGATCTGCAGGTTTTCACGCCGACCGAGCGCAAGGCTGCCCATGTGCTCCTGGCCAACTACCCGATCGCCGGACTGGAGACGGTGGCCGAGTTTGCCCGCAGGGCCAACGTCAGCGCGCCGACGATTCTCCGCTTCGTCGCGCGGCTCGGCTTTTCCGGATATCCGGACTTCCAGCGATCGCTGCGCGACGAACTCGACAAGCAGAGCCAGTCGCCCCTGATGAAGGCGGGCTACCAGTCGGCGGTCGATGCGGCCGAGCGCAGCCCGTTCAACGTCTTTCGCGATGCGCTCATCGAGAATATCCGCGAGACCTTCGATCGCGTTCCGACATCCGAATTCGATGCGGTGGTCAAGCTGCTCGGCGATGCCCGTCGTCCGGTCCATACCGTCGGCGGACGGTTTTCGGACGCGCTGGCGGCCCACACCGCCGCCCATCTGCGCGTTGTCCGGCCGGGGGTCACGCATGTCAGCGGACAGACGTCGAACTGGCGCGACATGCTTCTCGACATGGGGGCCCGCGACGTTCTGGTGATCTTCGACATTCGCCGCTATCAGGAAGACCTTGCCTTTTTTGCCCAGGCCGCCGCCGAGCGGGGCGTGACCATCATCCTCGTCACCGACCAGTGGCTTTCCCCCGTCGCCCGCCATGCCCGGCATGTGCTTGCGGCGCGCGTTCCCGTTCCCTCGCGATGGGATTCCATGGTGGCGCTTCTGGGGCTGATGGAGGCGGTGATTGCCGCCGTCACCGAGGTGATGGGGGAGACGACGGTGCGGCGTATTGCCCTCATCGATGCGCTGCGGTCGTAGCGAAGGGCTTCGAAGGCGCGGAAAAATCCCGAACCGGGCGCCAGTCCTCGGTCCGATCGCGAGAGATGCCGCCTCAACCTGACCAAGTTCTCGTGACGTCAGTATTCTGTCGGATGCTTCGATTTCCTGATTTGCTATGATAAAAATCGTGTTCGAGGTCCGATAGTTGTCGTGTGTGCAGCCTTGAATTCTGCGTGCGTGCCGGACTTGCCATTATTTCGAACTCGGCAAGCCATCGACGAACCGTGGCGATGGCAGCAACCGCCAGAAAGACGCGGACCTCCCGAGGCAACAGAGCCGTCATGTGTGATCAAGTGAATTCGAAATGGGCAGTCCGGGGCCATGCATGGGTTCGTAGCCGCTTCGGCCCGGCGGCGGCCATGCCGGCGCCCGGTGGACCGGCGGCTTGCAGGCACGGATCGGGGCCGTGGAGCAGGGCGCGCGCCATTTCCTCGGAGGATTGGCTGTGAACGGTGCGGCCGGCGAACAGGTGCTGTCGCGCGGCGCGACGATGGGCTGGGATCCGACCCTTGTCTGGGTTCACGTCGTTACCGAATCCCTGATCGCCTTCTTTCTCCTGCTTCTCTGCGTCGGATTTGCCGTCTTTCTCCGCCGGCGTCTCGAGCGATCCTTCGCGGGCGTCTTCGCGCTCTTCGGTCTGCTGTTTCTTGCGCTCGCCATCACCTTCGCGGTGGACGCGGCTTCCATGTGGCAGCCTCTCCACTGGAGTTCGACCCTCGCGCGTCTGGTCTCGGCGCTGCTCGTGGGGATCGCGGCGGTCTTGTTCTGGGTGATGCTGCCAAGGTTCGTCCTGTTGCCGAGCCGCGATGACATGACGCGCGTCAATGCCGAGCTCGCCCGGCGTGTGGCGGAGAATGATGCGATCAACCTCGAACTGGCAGCCATGCGCGGCGATCTGGAACGCAAGGTCAAGGAACGGACGGCCGAACTGGAGACGGCGCAAGCCGAGGCCGCCCTGCGCGAGCAGTATTTCCTTCGCAGTTTCCGTGGTGCGCCGGCCTTGCTGTTCATCGTCGATGCGCAGGTTCGTCTCGTCGATGCAAGCGACGCGTGGCTGAAGAAACTGGGTTACACGCGGGACGAAGCCATCGGCATGGAAGCCTGGAGATTCGTCGACGAGGAGTCGCGCCAGCGTCTCGCGGCCATGGATTGGCGGGCCGAACTGGATCGCTGTGGCGGATTGATCAGCGAGTTGGACGTTTCCTATGTCCGCAAGGACGGGACGATCATCGAGGCGGAGGTCTCCCTCAAGCAGGGCGACGATCCTCTGGCCGATCAGCAGCTCTTTTACAATCAGGTCGTCGATGTCACCGAGCGGAACCGGGCCCGGCGGGCAATGGAACAGCAGCAGCAAACGCTGGTGCGGGCAAACGAATCCCTTGAGCAGTTCGCCTATATTGCGTCGCACGACATGCAGGAGCCGCTCAGGAAGATCGTGCTCTACGCCGACATGCTGCGCGAGGCGTTGGCGCATGGCCAGGCGGAGGATGTCCACTATGCGGCCGATGTCGTCCGCGATGCGGCCCTGCGGGCGCGCAGTGTGGTGTCCGATCTGCTGGCCTATTCGAGAGCCTCGAACCGGCGCGTGGAACTGACGGAATGCGATCTGCTTCAGGCAATCCAGGACGTGCAGTTCACGCTGTCGCAGTCGATATCGGAGAGCGGCGCCATTATCCGGCTGTCCGGCCCGTCCGTGCGACTGCTCGCCGACCGTCTCCTTCTAGACCACATCCTGCAGAATCTGGTGACCAACGCGATCAAATACGCTAGGGACGGCGTGCCGCCGGAGATCGACATCAAGGTCTCATTGCTCCCGCGCAGGAGGCTGTCGATCGAGGTGGCCGACAATGGCATCGGCTTCGAAAACGAGCATGCGAAGAAGATCTTCGAGCCGTTCACCAGGCTTCACAATCGCAGCGAGTTTCCCGGCACGGGCATCGGTCTTGCCATCTGCCGGGCGGCCTGCGAACGGCATGGCTGGAAGATCCAGGCCGAAGGACATCCGGGGCAGGGAGCCGTGTTCACGCTGGAACTCCCCCGCGGCGGCTACGTGCTCGACGAGTCGGCCGATGAGGAGGGGCGGGAGGCGGCCTCCGGCTGACCGACGTCCTCGTCGATGTTTGATGGGGACAACCTGTGCCGTGCCCTTCCGGTCATCGGGCCATCCGTTGCAGTTTGCCTTGGATGTTCGTTGAACCACGCTGCCAGCCGCGACGGCTGGCATTCCATCCGATCCTTGTTGAAGGCTGAACCACATGTCCGAGGAAGCCCGGGCGGGCGTTACTCTGGTGCTTGGCGGCGCGCGCTCCGGCAAGACGGCGTTCGGGGAGCGGCTGACCCTCGGGATGGCCGAAGGCCTCGGCCATGGCCGAGGCGTCTTTCTCGCAACAGCCGAAGCGCATGACGAGGAAATGGCGCTCAGGATCCGGCAGCATCAGGCCGACCGGGCCGATCGTTTCGTGACCATCGAGGAACCGCTGGCACTGGCTGACGCCATCCGTGCCCGAAGCGGCGACGGGGTGCCGATCCTCGTCGACTGCCTGACGCTCTGGGTGACGAACCTCCTGCTTGCCGGCCAAAGTGTCGGCGACCATTCCGACAGGCTGGTCGCGGCGCTTGCTGATTGTGCCTCGCCCGTCGTGCTGATCGCCAACGAGACGGGGCTTGGCATCGTTCCGGACAATGCGCTGGCGCGCGCCTTTCGCGACGAGGCCGGGCGGCTCAACCAGAAGGTGGCGGCACTGGCCGATCGCGTTTACTTCGTCGTTGCCGGATTGCCGATGCAGGTGAAATAAGCGGTGGCAGGATCACACTGCTGACAAAGACGTGAAAAAAGATCGCGGTGGCCATCCGGCCATGAGCAATTTGCTCGCCAACAGCGTAAATTTTCGCTTAATATACAGTGATGGGTTGGCATGGCTGCCGCTTGGCCCGAGGCCGAATTTCAAGCGCAGACCGATGCTTCGAAAGACCGGGCAGGTGACCTGCGCGGCCGAGATGCGGCGTTGATTTATTTGTTTGAATCCGCGCGGACCAGCTTCGATGTCACTGGCAGGAGCGGCTTGAACGCAGCGATTCGACCTGGTTTTCGGGAGCATATGGAATGCAGGATGGGCTGAACGAAACGACCGGCGAGGCCAAGAAGGTACGCCGCTTGTCCGACGCGGTGAGGAGGGTGCGCATCGCCGAGGCCGACCGGGTCGACGCTTTCGCCGATCTTTTCGAGGCGGAGCGGGCGCGGCTGATGCTCCTGGCCGAGGAACTCGATGGCGTCTTCGGCGAAGTGCCTCTCGACGACGGCTACTTCGTCCTCAAGATCATGCCCGGTACGCCGCCGCGCCTCTGGCTCGATCCGACCACGCATGTCGTGATCGGCCGGGACCGGCGCAGTTACCGGCTGCTGAAGGACACGCGTCTCGGGCGCACCACGCTCCACGAGACGGCGGACATGGACGACATCGCCGACGCGGTGACCAACTACCTTGCCGAACGCCTCGTGGAGCGGGAAAAATTGCTCGAGGTCGATTATGTGCAGAAACGCCTCGTGCCCATGGGCGGGCTGGACGAGAGCACCGTGGCGGCGAGCGAGGCGAAGCCCGCAGGACGCAACATGCTCTGGGGATTGCTGCTGCTTGTGCTCGGCGCTGCTCTTGGGATTGCGGCGTTGATGGCCTTTGCCTGGTTCCGCATTCCGGCCTGACCGCAAGGGCCCTGCCGGGCCCTTGCCCGAATCATTTTCGCATCCTGTGGCGAACTGTTCAGTCGGGTGCGAATTGCCGCGCGATTTTTGTCGTGTGAATGGCCAGATCCTCGAAGGTGCCCGTCCGTGCGCTGAAGCGCCATTCGGTGTGCTGCAGGTTCCAGCCTTCGTTGCCCCGGCGCTCGATTTCAAACAGATTATAACCTGACGGCGGCTTGTGGCCGCCGGGCTCCTGGCTCGCGGCGCTGACCCCGACGACGTCGACTGCGCCGTCGCGTCCTTCGATGGTCATGCGGGTCGGCAGGTGCGTGTGCCCGTGCAGCACGAGTTCGGCGCCGCAGCGGCGGATCGCCTGACGAACCCTCGACGCGCCGATGAGACGCTTGTGCCAGGTCGTCGCCCTTTGAAACGGGGGGTGATGGATGAGTATGATGCGGAAGAGGCCTTCCTTGCGCAACTGGTTGAGCGCTTCCTCCAGACCGTGCTGCTGACGGTCGGAGAAGGTGCCCGTTGCGAGGAAGGGGGCGCTGGCGCGTGCGCTGGAGGTGCCGATGATGGCGACGTCGCCGCGCCGGCGGACATAGGGCCACATCGGTTTGCGCTCGCCGTCGCCGCACATATAGGGGGCCCAGGCTTCCGTGGCCCGCGCGAGTGCGCCGGGCACGTACGCGTCATGGTTGCCTGGAACGACAGATACATCATAAGATGGTCCGAGCGATTCCAGGAACGCGCGGGCGGGCTCCAGTTCGGATTTCAGGGCAATGTTCACGAGATCGCCGGTCACGGCGATATGGTCCGGCGTCCGGGCGTGGATTTCGGCAATCAGGCGCAGCAGGATGTCGCCGCGCAGCGAGGTTGCCCGGTTCCGCTTCCAGTTGATGTAGCCGAGCACCCGCTTGCTCGCGAGTTCGGAGAAGGTGGGAGCGGGAATGGGGCCGATATGCGGATCGGACAGATGGGCGAGACGAAACATCCTTGAGGCCTTAGCCGAGCCTTGGGTGATCGTAAAGCGCCGAGCAAGAAAAAACGGACCGCGTCAACCAAGGCTCCTAGGCCCAGGGACGCGGTCCGTTGCAACTGGAACTACGGAATGGACCATGTCCGCCGTGACGGACGAGGCTTCCGGATTGCGATGGCTCACCCTGCCTCCCGGTGTCAGGACCTGGCAGGGGCACTGTCGCAGCGCTCGCCGATCAGCGGGCGTAAAGGGCCAGCAGAGATGCGAGAATGCGCGGGTTGGTCAGATCGATCGCCGGCGACCAAGTATAACGACGCAGGGCGGCGGGCTGACGACGAAGCAGGGACAACATGATGAGTATCTTCTAGGGTTGTTGAATTGGAAGCCATACCAACAACAGGCATCGCCTATCGTTGCTGGCAGGGTTGATATAGGTCCAAATCGGCGCGGACAGAAGATGCGCAAATGCTGGGCAGCAATGCGCGCCACGCATGGGCGTCATCACGAAAAATTTAATAATTACAACAATTAATCATCACCAAGGATTGATGAAAAAATGGTCAAGTCCGGGCGTGGGAACGGTCGCTTCGTCTACGCGCATCTCAGGTCGCTATACGGGCGCGTGCGTCACGGCGTGACCCTCGGCGTCCGCGGTGTCGTGCTGTCCGATCGGGGAGTGCTGCTTGTGCGCCATGGCTATCTGCCCGGCTGGCACCTGCCCGGCGGGGCGGTCGATCCGGGAGAATCCGCCGCCGAGGCCGTGTCGCGCGAAGTCGAGGAAGAAACCGGTATCGCGCTGGATTCTCCACCGGAATTCGTTGCCCTCTACTTTCATCAGGCCTTTGCGAACCGGGACCATGTGGCCGTGTTCCGCTCCCGGCCGGGGCAATGGCATCGCATCAGGGAGATCGCTCCGAGTTTCGAGATCCGGGATGCGCAGTTCTTCGACTTCGACGAACTGCCGGAAGACACCTCAGAGGCGACGCGCCAGCGTATTGCCGAAGCGTTGGGCCAAAAGCCGATCGACAGCGATCGCTGGTAGCGTTGGAAACGGGCTGTTCGGCGCGGGCAGGACGCACGGCTGACAAGGGGTCAGGCCGCGCGCACCCGGTCGCGTTTATGCGGAGCGTCGAGATCGAGGACCGGTCCCTTCGGGATAATCCGCGTCGGATTGATGGTCGTGTGGCTCCAGTAATAATGCGTCTTGATATGGTCGAAGTTCACGGTCCCGGCGATGCCCGGCATCTGGTAGAGATCGCGCAGATAGTCCTGCAGCGCCGGATAGTCGGCAATCCGGCGCAAGTTGCACTTGAAGTGCCCGACATAGACCGGATCGAAGCGGATCAGCGTCGTGAAGAGGCGCCAGTCGGCCTCGGTGGGCTGTGGGCCCACCAGCCAGCGCTGCCTTGAAAGACGCATTTCCAGCCAGTCGAGGCTTTCGAACAGCTCAACGACGGCCTTCTCGTAGGCGTCCTGCGTGGTCGCGAAGCCCGCCTTGTAAACACCGTTGTTGACCGTGTCGTAGACGCGCGCATTGACCGCATCGATTTCCTCGCGGTGCTCCCGGGGATAGGTCTCGGGCGGGTGACCTGTGAGGCCCTCGAAGGCCTCGTCGAACATGCGGATGATCTCGGAGGATTCGTTGGAGACGATGGTCTTCGTCTTCTTGTCCCAGAGAACGGGAACCGTCACCCGGCCCGTCATCTGAGGATCCGCGCGAAGATAGACCTCATAGAGCCGGCGAGCATCGGAATTGGGGTCGTCCGTGCGGTCGCCGCCTTCCTGGAACGTCCAGCCTTGCGAGCCCATCTTCGGGTCGACCACCGTGACCGAGATGAGGTCCGTCAGGCCCTTCAACTCGCGAAAGATCAGCGTCCGGTGCGCCCAGGGGCAGGCGAGCGAGACATAGAGGTGGTAGCGGTTCGCCTCGGCCTTGAAGCCGCCTTCGCCGGTCGGTCCGGGGCTGCCGTCGGCGGTGATGAAGTTGCGGAATTTCGACGCTTCACGTTTGAACTGGCCACCGGTCTTGCTGGTGTCATACCACTGGTCCTGCCAGACGCCGTCAATCAGAAGTCCCATAATCGCCTCTTGCCGGATGCGGCCTGCGCCGGTCCGATCCCGTTTCGTTGCCAACCTCGTTGCGGAATGCAGTGCCCCTTGCGCCGGGAGGAGTCCCGGAGCCTTGCGACCAGTCGCTCATTGCCCGTTGGGGCAGGAAGAGGGGCAAACCGCGTTCCGCGCGCTCGTTGCCTTTTCATATAGCGCAATTGGTGGTTCACGAAACGGCGGTGAACAGTCTGTCTCGATTTGCGAAGGGAGCGCGACAAAGCGTGCTTGTTCGCAAGGGCCCGGTGTGATAGGCGATCACGTCCGGCGTGGTGCCGGGGAATGGGATTTCCGGATCAGCATGATGATCTCAGTTTCGCGGATTTTGCGACGACGATGCACGGAGAGTGGCTTCAAGCCGCTCGACTGCCGTTGCCCGCGTGCTGACCTCGACCCCACGGTGGTTTCCTGATCCGCCCCGTTCGGTCTGCTGGCAAGTGCGGGCTCCAATTGCCCCCTCGTTCATTCCAGCGGACCTAATCGACATGAAGACCGCCGACAGTTGCGGCACCGGATTTTCGCCCGTGCCGTCCGATTCCGCCTCCCAATCGATCGCCAGCCCTGCCGATCCGGCGCTTTGCCGGCTGGAGCAGATCGAAGACGATGCCAACATCGAAGCGATCCACGAGATCACCTTCGGTCCGGGGCGCTATGCCCGCACGGCCTTCCGCTTGCGCGAGGGGATTCCTCAGGAGGCGAGCGTTGGCCGCGTTGCCGAACTTGACGGGCAGATCGTGGGCTCGGTGCGTCTGACGCCGATCCAGATCGGGGCAACGCCGGCCTTGCTGCTTGGACCGCTGGCCGTGCTGCCGCACCTGAAGAACAAGGGCATCGGCAAGATGCTGATGCGGCGCTCGATGGATGCCGCCCGCCAGGAGGGGCACCGGCTTGTGCTGCTTGTCGGCGACTTGCCCTACTACTGGCCCTTCGGCTTTCGCGTCGTGCCACCCGGCCGCATCGAGATGCCGGGTCCGGTCGATCCCGCGCGGCTGCTTTACGCCGAACTGGTCGGAGGGGCCTTCGACGGGGTTTCCGGCAAGGTCGTCGGCGGGACAGGGCGCGACTAGGCAGGCCTATCTGCCCTCGCGGTACCACATCATGCCCGTCAGGCCGAGCAGCAGTGCAAGGCCCAGAAGACCGCTGAAGAGGCGGATCCGCGAGATTCCGGTGACCTCGTAGGCATCCGACATCTTGAGGCCGATCCAACCGCTGCCACCGAAGGACGAGGCCCCGCGCTCGGGAATGATGCGCGGAATGGTGACGGCGTCACCCGCCGACTCGCGCATGCGCTGGGACGTGCCGCCGCTTTCCTCGGCGACGGGCTTCAGCAGGTCCGTCGTCGAGATCAGGTGGCGGAACTCCTTCGGATCGGTGGGGCCGACATGGGCGAGGGCCTTCAGTTCCCCGTCGTTCGCCTCGTAGAGACCGAGTTCCGGCGCCACCAATTCGGCGCGGAAGAGACCCGGTTCGGCTGGTTGCAGTTCGACCTGCCGCGTCTCGCCGCCGGGCAGGGTCACGGTCACGGGATTGACGGTATCGCTGAGGGTCTGGCGTTCGACGATCAGGCGGCCGGCCTTGCTGGAGAGCCTGAGAGCCTCTTCCTCCAGATCCGGCTCCTTCATCAGCCAGTGGCCAAGCCGCCGCAACAACTGAACATGGGGCCCGCCGCCCTCGAAACCGCGCGCCCAGAGCCAGACATTGTCGGACAGCAGCATGGCGACGCGGCCTTCGCCCTCATGGGCGAGCTGCAGCAGCGGGCGATTATCCGGTCCGGACATGACCGTGTCGCCCTCCAGCGGCGTCGTGTCGATGACGCGGAACCAGCGCGACCATGTCGGCGGGGTCTGCTGGCTGCCGGGAAGGTCGCGCGTCACTGGATGGCGCTTGCCGATATCCGTGATCGCCGCCTTGAAGGGGGCGGTCACATCCTCGCCGGTGGGGGCTGCCGGCAGCACGGTGGACAGCGGCGTGTCGTAGAGCGAATCCGTGCCGGAATAGTCGGGTCCGGCAGCAATCAGGATGGCGCCGCCCTTGCGGACATACTGGGCGATGTTGTCGAAATAGAGCAGCGGCAGCACACCACGGCTCTGATAGCGGTCGAAGATGATGAGGTCGAACTCGTCGATCTTGGTGGAGAAGAGCTCGCGGGTCGGAAAGGCGATGAGCGAGAGCTCGTTGATCGGCGTTCCGTCCTGCTTTTCCGGCGGCCGCAGGATGGTGAAGTGAACGAGGTCGACCGAGGCGTCCGATTTGAGAAGATTGCGCCAGGTCCGCTCGCCGGCATGCGGCTCGCCCGAGACCAGAAGGACGCGCAGATTTTCGCGGATGCCCTTGATGATGGCGACGGCCTTGTTGTTGAGCGGGCTGAGTTCGCCATCGAGCGGCCGGGTCTCGAACTCGAAGATGTTGTCGCCGCCATGGGGGATATCGAGCGCGACGGGCATGTCGGCACCTGGGATCGCCTCCAGCCGGTCGATCTCCTCGCCATCGCGCCGGATCGTCACCTCGACCGGATTGCTGTCGCTTGTGCCGTCGTCATCGACCCTCAGGCGTACTTCCTGCGTTGAGCCGACAAGGCCGAACTTCGGTGCGACAACGAGGGAGATCCGACGGTCGACCTCGTCGGCGTGGCCGGTGATCAACCCGTGGAACGGTGCGTGGAACGGCAGGTCGGCAGCGGACTTGGGAATGTCATGAACCTCGCCGTCGGTGACGGCGATGACGCCGGCGATCCGGTCCGGCGGCACGTCTGACAGCCCCTTGGCGATATCGGCGAAGAGTTCGGTGCCGTCGGTTCCTTGGGAACTGGACGAGATTTCCCGCACGTCGATGCCGCGCATCGATTTCAGGCGCTCGACGAGGGCGGTCGTTGCCGTCTGGGTGTCGGTGTTGCGGCCATCGATCCGCTGCGAGGCGCTCTGATCGGAGACGACGGCGACAACGCTCGGCAGCGGGCGCCGTTCCTCCTGGACGAGAGACGGATCGGCGAGCGCGGCGAGCAGCGCGGCGAAGGCGAGGCCCCGCAGAAGTGCGCCGCGTTGACGCTTGAACAGTGCGTAACCGGTGAGGATGGCCGCGAGAACGGCACCGGCGCCGATCAGCCACAGGCTCAGGGATGGATCAAAGGCAAGGCTCCAGGCCATCGCATTCCTTCTTTCCTCGCGAGACGTCTCGCGGGACTACTGTCCGAGCCGTTCCAGAAGCGCGGGAACATGCACCTGATCGGCCTTGTAGTTGCCGGTCAGCACATACATCATGATATTGACGCCCGAGCGGAAGGCCATCTCGCGCTGGCGGGCATCTCCGGGCACCACCGGATAGAGGAAATTGCCCGCGTCATCGGCCGCCCAGGCGCCGGCCATGTCATTGCCGGTGATGAGGATCGGGGAGACGCCGTCCCCCCCGCGCACCGGTCGGCCGGGCTGTTCGGGGCTGTCGGGGTTCTGCAGGCTTGCTTCGACCCACAGCGGGCTGCCGACATAGCGGCCGGGAAAGTCATTCATCAGATAAAACGACTTCGTCAGCACATGGTCCATCGGGACCTGCTCCAGCGGCGGAATGTCGAGCCCGGCAAGCATTTCCCTCAGCTTGAGGGCCGCAGGCGAGGCGGGAGCGCCGGTGCTGCCGGGAATGGACTGGAGCTGGTCACGGGTGTCGAAGAGCACCGTGCCGCCGTTGCGCATGAAGGCATCGATCTTCTCGATGGCCTCGCGGCTCGGCGCCGGGCCGTTCGGATCGACAGGCCAGTAGATCAGCGGGTAGACCGCAAGTTCGTCGGTGGCCGGATCGATCGCGGCCGGCTCGCCGGGTTCCAGTGCGGTGCGGCTTGCGAGGAACTTGCCCAGCGTCGAAAGGCCGGCAGCGCTTTCCTCGTCGATTTCCGCATTGCCGGTCGTCACGTAGGCGATGCGCGTGGCGGTCACCGCCGCCATGATCTTCTCGTCCTCGGGCGAGAGCGCCTGCGCCTTCACCGGGTCGACATGGCCGGCCAGGAGCCCGACGGCGAGGAGAACGGTCGCGGCACGGCCGGTCCAGCGGGACGCGACGGTGATCGTGCCGGTCAGGATCATCATCACGATCGCATCGACGAGAAGGACGAGGAAGGCGATCGCAAAGAGGCTCGGGGCCAGTTCGGTGCCGCTGTTGCCGGCAAGGCCGACGCGCTGCGCGCCGGCAAAGCCACTGGTGTCAGTCCTGACCAGATCGTCATTGTTCCGCAGCAGGTTGACGGCCCGGAAGCCGTCGTCGGTGCCGTAGAGGCCGGCCGGGGTTTCGAGGCTCGTCCGCTTGTCGGCAACGCCGGACAGGGCCAGCGGCTTGACGTCCGGGCCGGGCGTCGTCACGCGGCCGAAACCATCGAGGATCGTGAGCGGCGGCAGCAGCGTTTCTCCTTCGCCCGACGCCTTGATCGAGGCGCCGCCATGGCCGAGCGCCACGCCCCGGCGGAGCATCTCCACGAAGGAGCCGGAAATGGGCAGGTTGGACCAGGTGGTGTCGGCGGTGACGTGGAAGAGAACGAGATAGCCACCGCCGCGTGCAGCGCCGGTGACCAGCGGGGTCCCGTCGCCAAGGGTGGCCCATGTGTGGGATTCAAGATCGGGCCCGGGCTCGGCCAGGACCTGCCGCTCGACCGTCACGTCGTCGGGCACGGCGAGGCCGGCAAAGGGGCCGTTACCGGAGAAGGCCGCCAAATTCTGTGGTTCTTCCCACGACAATGCGCCGCCGAGCGTGCGCCCGCCAAGGCGCAGGGGCACGGGCACCAAGGGGTCGTCGCTTGCGGCAAGCCGTGGCCCGGCGAAGCGGATCAGCACGCCGCCCTTCTGCATGAAGTCGTCGAGGGCCCTCTCAGTTTCGCTGCCGAGGGTGCCGACATCGGCGAGGACGATGGCCGCGACGCCGTCGTTGATGAAGCCGTCGATGGCCTTGGCGATCTCCGGCGAACGGGGCGCGCGGATGTCGGCATAGGGTGCAAGGGCCTTCTGCAGGAAGTAGCCCGGCGAGAGCAGCGGCTGGGCGCGGTCGCCCGGCGCGGCGGCGAGCAGGCCGACGCTGCGGCGGCGCCAGCGGTCGTCGAGCAGTTGCACCCCACCGGCCGTATCGACACCTGAGAGTTCGATGCGGGCGATCTCGTTGCGCAGTTCCTGCGGGAGGTCGATGCGGGCCTCGGTCGTCAGCGCCTCGCCGGAAAAATCAACATCGCGCTCGTCGAGAGCGATGCCCTGGCGGTCGAGCGAGCGCAACCGGGCGACGCCGACGCTGGCGCCATCGAGGCGGTGCAGGTGGGCGACGAGCGCCTCGCCATCCTGGGAAAGACCCGTCAGCATCACAGGCGCCGGAACGGTTTCGCCGGCAATCGACAGGGTTGCTCCGGGCGCAATCGAGGCGAGCTTGCCGGCAAAGGCGTTGGTGCTGTCGCCGGCGGCTGTCTTGTTCTCGACCGGCTCGGCAATCCAGAAAATCTCGCCGGGCGGATTTTCGGCGGCCGCCTTTTCGAGGCCGGCGGTCAGGGCCTCGCGATCCGGCGACCAGCTTCGCGGAGACAGGGCCGCCAGACGTGTCTCGGCGGTGTCCGGCGTGGTGAGGCTCAAGTCCTGCGAGGCGGCATCGGCACTGGCGACAACGAGGACCGGGCGGTCGGCATTCGCGGCCTCGGCGATGGCGGCGCGCGCCGTCGCCTGCCGGACCGTCCAGTCGGGCGCGGACGACCAGCCGTTGTCGATCACGATCCACAAGGGACCGCCGGCATTGGCGATCACGGCCTGCGGACGGAAGACCGGCCCGGCGAGCGCGAAGATGAGGCAGGCGGCCAGGAACATCCGAAGCGCGATCAGCCACCACGGCGTCTTCGACGGGGTTTCGTCTTCCAGCTTCAGCCCGAGCAGGAGGCGCAGCGGGGGAAAGATCACCTGCTTCGGACGGGGCGGCGTCACCCGAAGTAGCCACCAGAGAACCGGCAGGGCCAGAAGACCGGCGAGCGCCCAGGGCGCGGCGAAGGCGATCGGAAAGAGGTTCATGCGGCCCCTCCCGCGACGCCGGCATGGGGAGCCATGGCGGCCAGTCGCTGATGCAGCGCGAGAAGGACCTCGGACGGCGCCCGGTCAGTATGGTGGGCGACGAAGCTCCAACCCGGTCGGCGCGTCTCCTGCCGCAGCAGATCGCGCAGTCCGGCGAGCTTTTCCAGATAGAGGTCGCGCCAGGCCTCGGCACGCCCGGCGGTCAGGCGCTCGCCGCTTTCCGGATCGCGGAATTCGGTTCGTCCGCCAAAGGGGAAGGTTTCTTCCGCCGGATCGAGGATCTGGACCAGATGCACTCTGGCGCCGGCGCCCGCAAGGCGCGTGAGGTCGGCGGCAAGACCGTTCTGGTCCTCGAAGAAATCGCCGAAGAGGACGACCTCGTGGAAGCGGCGGACGCCGGTCGTCGTCGGCCGCTGCGTTTCCTCGTCGAGGTGCGACATCTTCATGGCGAGTTGTTCGGCGGCCATGCGGCTTGCGACCGCGTGGCCATGGCCGAGGAGGCCGACGCGCTCGCCGGAGCGGGCCAGAAGCTCGGCCAGCGCGACCATGAGGATGACAGCCCGATCCCGCTTGAAGATGCCGCTTGCCGTCGAGCGATAGCGCATGGAGGGGGACAGGTCGGCCCAGAGCCAGACCGTGTGCGCCGTCTCCATCTCGCGTTCGCGCACATAGAGATGCTCGTCGCGGGCCGAACGGCGCCAGTCGATGCGGCGGGCGGGCTCACCGAAATTGAACGGACGGAACTGCCAGAAATCCTCACCGACGCCGGCGCGGCGCCGGCCGTGCCAGCCGACGGACACCGAATTGGCGACCTGGCGCGCCTCAACCAGCAGATCGGGCAGGGCGGCGGCCAGTGCCCGGGCGTCCGCGGTCATCGCGGGCGTCAGCGGCACCTCTGGCCGGTTGCTGGTGGCGCCGGGTCCGGCCATTTGCGTCATCCAAGGGTTGCCGTCAGGTCGGCGATCACATCGCGGATCGTGATGCCGTCGGCGCGGGCGGCGAAAGTCAGCGCCATGCGGTGCTGGAGGACCGGCTCGGCGAGCGCCTTTACGTCGTCGATTGACGGCGAGAGGCGTCCCTGCACGAGGGCGCGGGCCCTGACGGTGAGCATCAGCGACTGGCTGGCGCGCGGGCCGGGACCCCAGGCGATGGCCGGTGCGTATTTGCCCTTCGCCGTGTCCGGGCGGGCGGCGCGGACGAGGTCGAGGATGGCCTCCACCACGGAGGCGCCGACCGGGATGCGCCGGACGAGCCGCTGCATCGTCATGATCTCGTCGCCGTTCAGGACCGCCTGGGCTTCGGCATCTTCCGCGCCCGTCGTTTCCATCAGGATGCGCCGCTCGGAAGCGCGGTCCGGATAGTGCACGTCGATCTGCATCAGGAAGCGGTCGAGCTGGGCTTCCGGCAGGGGATAGGTGCCTTCCTGCTCCAGCGGGTTCTGCGTCGCGAGCACATGGAAGGGCTTCGGCAGGTCGTGGCGCTGGCCGGCGACGGTGACATGATGCTCCTGCATCGCCTGCAGGAGGGCCGACTGGGTGCGGGGGCTCGCGCGGTTGATTTCGTCGGCCATCAGAAGCTGGGCGAAAACTGGCCCCTTGATGAAGCGGAAGGCACGGCTGCCGTCGGGTGCCTGTTCCATGACCTCCGAACCGAGGATGTCGGAGGGCATCAGGTCCGGCGTGAACTGGATGCGGCGCTCGGAAAGGCCGAGCACCGTGCTCAGCGTCTCGACGAGCTTGGTCTTGGCAAGGCCCGGCACACCGACCAGAAGGCCGTGGCCGCCGGAGAGGATCGTCACCAGCGAGCGCTCGACGACCTGTTCCTGTCCGAAGATGATCTTGGCGATGGCCTCTCGCGCGGCGACGATGCGCGCCGTCGTGGCTTCGGCTTCGGCCAGGATGGCGCTTTCGTCGAGGGGAATGCCGGTGACTGGTGCGCTCATGATGTTCCTGCTCCTTCGCCCAGATGATATCTGCGGTCCGCCGATACTCCCAACTCAATATGGGGAGGGCAAGCCTTTCGTCACCCCCATGCAAACGCCATGCGAATCGTGAAATCGATTGTCACACCTTCTTTGCCCGCCGTCATCGGGTGCATTGCGGCATTCAACCGGAAGAGGGCAAAATGGTGTGCATCAATCGCCGCCGGTCGCTGCAAGGAGGCCGGCGAGGATTGAAGGTGTGTTTCGCGAACGCCCATATGCATGGAACATGAAAACAGTGGGCGGACGCAATGCGGCTCTTTTGCGGCCATGTTCAAATTTGCTGAAGGACGAGCGCGCGATGAAGCTTTCCGGTAACGATGACGGCCTCAATGCGCTTGCCGCCCTCTTGCGCCGTGCGGCGCCCGGTCACGACCGTCTTCCGCCGGTGGAGCAATGGAATCCGCCGGATTGCGGGCCGGTCGACATCCGCATCGACCGCGACGGGGTCTGGTCCTACATGGGATCGCCGATCCGGCGGGATGCGTTGGTGCGCCTCTTTTCCACCGTCCTGACGCGCGGCGACGACGGGCTCTACCGGCTCGTCACGCCTGTTGAAAAGATGACGATCAGCGTGGAGGACGTGCCCTTCCTGGCCGTGGAAATGCATGCCGGAGGCAAGGGACGGGATCAGGTGCTGACCTTCCGGACCAATCTCGGCGATGTCGTTTCAGCCGATCGTGATCATCCGCTGCGCTTTGCCGGGGATGCCGAGCATGCGTTTGTCCCCTATGTCATGGTGCGCCGGGGGCTAGAAGCGCGGCTGACACGGGCGCTTGCCTTCGATCTCGCCGATCTCGTCGACAACGACGACGAGGGGCGGGACGGATTCTGGTCGGGGGGCGCCTTCTTCCCCATCGACCTGGAACAGGAGCCGATGTGAGCATGGACGATGCAACCCGACCGGCAGCAGCCTTTGACGAGGCGTACATCCGCTCCCGATTGACGCGGATGCATCCGATCTCGGCTGTGGACGGTTCGGTGCGGTTCAGCCAGGGCGACCACGTGCTGGAACCCTCGCTGCGGCCGCTGATGGAGGGACTGACGCTGCGGCCGGCGGCGGTGCTGATCCCGCTTGTGCTGCACGCGACAGGGACGACCGTGCTGCTGACCCGCCGGACCGATCATCTCAGGCATCACGCCGGGCAGGTCGCGTTTCCCGGCGGCAAGATCGACGCGGAAGACGACGGGCCCGTCAGTGCGGCCCTGCGCGAGGCGGAAGAGGAGATTGGGCTCGACCGGCGCCTCGTGGAACCTATCGGGCAGCTCGACGCCTATGTCACGACGACCGGCTATGATGTGGTGCCCGTGGTGGGGCTGGTCGAACCCAACCCCATGCTGACGCCGAATCCGGACGAGGTGGCGGACGTCTTCGAGGTGCCGCTCAGCTTCCTGATGGCGCCGGAAAACCATCATTTCGAGGTGATGAACTACAAGGGCCACGAACGGAAAGTCTATTCCATTCGCTACGACGGGCGGCGCATCTGGGGCGTGACCGGCGGCATCATGCGGCTCTTCTACGACCAGGTCTTTGCCTGATGGCGCCGCGGTCCGCCAGCCGGGCGACCTCCATCGCCGGCGCCCCGTTTCTGGCCGAACACGGATTACAGTCGCTGATCGAGGCCGTCGCGATCGAGGGGACGAAGGTGCGCATCGTCGGCGGGGCGGTGCGCAACCATCTGCTGGGCGTTCCGGTCAGCGATATCGACCTTGCGACGGATGCCCGGCCCGAGGTGGTGACCGCACGGTCGGAGGCGGCGGGCTTCAAGGTGCATCCGACGGGCATCGATCACGGTACGCTGACGGTGGTTGCCAAGGGGCGGCCCTTCGAGATCACGACCCTTCGCTCCGATATCTCGACCGACGGCCGGCGGGCGACCGTCGCCTATTCTACCGACTGGATCGTGGACGCGACGCGGCGCGACTTCACGATGAATGCCATCTATGCCGATGCCGACGGGACGCTGTTCGATCCGGTTGGCGGCGTCGAGGACGCCTATCACCGGCGCGTGCGCTTCATCGGCAGTCCGGCCGACCGGATCGCTGAGGACTATCTGCGCATCCTGCGCTTCTTCCGATTCCACGCCGCCTATGGCGAGGGCGCAATCGATGCCGAGGGGCTTTCGGCCTCGATCCGGGCGCGGCACGGCTTCGACGTTCTCTCGCGCGAACGCATCGGGCAGGAGATGCACAAGCTCGTGGTTGCCCGGCGCGCGGCGGAGACGCTGGCGCTCATGCAGCTGTGCGGTCTGCTCGGTCCCGTGATCGCCGGGATCGGCCGGCCGGCGGTTCTCGGCCGTCTCCTTGAAGGCCTGCGCGAGGCGGGGCAGCGTCCCGATCCGATGCTGGCGCTCGGCGCCCTTGCCGTCTTCTCGGAGACGGATGCGGACCGCGTCACGGACCGTCTGCGGCTGTCGCGGCAGGAGTGTGCGTTTCTGGCCGCGCTGCCGCCGCTTGCCCGCAGTCTCGGGCCACGGCCGATGCCGCACGCGCTTCGGGTTGCCGTTTACCGCCATGGCAATCGGCTGGCGGAAGCGGCCTTGCGCCTCGCCTCGGCGATGGAGGCGGTGGCCGTTGAGGCGGATCGCCTGGCCATCGCAGCAACATGGGCGGCGCCAAAATTTCCGCTTTCCGGCGGCGACCTTCTGGCTGCCGGCTGCAAGCCGGGGCCCTTGCTGGGAAAGTCGCTGAAATCGCTCGAGGAGAAGTGGATTTCGTCCGATTTTCGGGATGTCCCGCCGGTCGAATTTCTTCCCTTTTCCGAAGAGGTTAAGGCACGTTCCTGAGAACCTGATTCATATCCCGGGCCTCTTCTCGTCTTCTGGGTTCTGAAACTGAGTCCGGGAACGGGGCCAAGGTCTTGAAATCAGACTCTCATGGCCATTTCACCACGGGCGGCATCGAGGAGAGGATCGACTCGATGTTGCCGCCGGTCTTGAGGCCGAAAATGGTGCCGCGGTCGTAGAGCAGGTTGAACTCCACATAGCGTCCGCGACGGATGAGCTGTTCCTCGCGATCCTCGTCCGTCCAGGGCGTTTCCATGTTGGCGGCAACGAGCTTCGGATAGACGGACAGGAAGGCGCGGCCGACGTCCTGGGTGAAGGCGAAGTCCGCCTCCCAGTCGCCGGAATGCAGATAGTCGTAGAAGATGCCGCCGATCCCGCGCATTTCGTTGCGATGCTTCAGGAAGAAATACTCGTCGCACCAGGCCTTGTAGCGGTCGTAGTCGGCGACGGCGTGCGGTTCGCAGGCGGCCTTCATGGCCTCGTGGAAGGCAATGGTGTCGGGGTCTTCCTGCGTGCGGCGCCGGTCGAGCACGGGGGTGAGATCGGCCCCGCCGCCGAACCACTGCTTCGACGTCACCACCATGCGGGTGTTCATGTGAACGGCCGGCACGTTGGGATTCTGCATGTGGGCGATGAGCGAGATGCCACTTGCCCAGAAGCGCGGGTCTTCGGCAGCCCCGGGAATCTGGGCGCGGAATTCGGGTGCGAATTCGCCGTGGACGGTCGAGACATGGACGCCGACCTTCTCGAAGACGCGGCCATGCATCAGCGACATCACCCCGCCGCCGCCGGGGACGCCCGAATGGTCCGAGCGTTCCCATGCCTTGCGCACGAAGCGGCCGGGCTCACGGTCGGCGAGGGGACCTTTGACCGTGTGCTCAAGCGTCTCGAAGGCCGCGCAGATGTCGTCGCGCAGCCTGGCGAACCAGGCCGAGGCGCGCGCCTTCTTCTCGTCGATCCCGTCGGGCAGGGGGGCGTCGAAGGATTTGGGGTCTGTCACGGCACGCCTCGCAGTCTTGTTCGCGCCACTTCGGTGGTGCGTCTTTGCGAGGCGTTCTAGAGCATTCAGGTCGTGGCTGGGAATCGGTTTTCGAAAAAATCGTGGAGCTATTCGCCAGCCGGGATCTTTACCGGAGCCGTGCCGTGGTCGTGACGATGATCATCATGGTCATGATCGTGCTCGCAGCCGCAGGTCTCGCCGTGCGCATGCCCGTGGTCATGATTGCTTGCGACTTCACCGGTGCGCCACTCCGCGATGGAATGGCGCACGATCTGGAACGACGAGGTCAGGAACAGACCCGCCATGATGCCGGCGACGAGAAGGTCGGGCCAGCCAGTGGACGTGCCCCAGACGCCGAGCGCGGCAATCATGACAGCGACGTTGCCGATGGCATCGTTGCGCGAGCAGAGCCAGACGGAGCGGACGTTGGCGTCGCCGTCCTTGTAGCGCATCAGGAAGAGAACGCTGGCGACGTTGGTGGCAAGCGCCATGAAGCCGACGACGCCCATCACCTCGGCTTCGGGCACCCCGACGACGAAAACGCGATAGACGGTGGAGCCGAAGACGAAGAGGCCCATGAAAAAGAGGCTGATGCCCTTGGCCAGCGCCGCGCTGGAGCGGATGCGGATCGACTTGCCAATGACGGCCATGGAGATGCCGTAGGTCACGGCATCGGCGAAGAAGTCGAGGGCGTCCGCCTGCAGCGCCTGCGATCCGGCAAGGCGACCGGCGATCATCTCGACGAAGAACATGCTTGCGTTAAGGACGATGACGATCCAGAGCCGGCGGCGATAGTCCGCGGACATTCCGTCAAACGGGGCGTGGTCGTGTCCGCAGCAGGCGCTCATGTCAAATCCTTTCCGATCCTGGGCTCTTGACTGGTTCGTTCCGTAACCTAATTGCTCTAGTGACTAGAGATTCAAGAGGGCCAGCGATGTTTTCGATCGGCGATCTCGCCAAGCGCACCGGCGTCAAGGTGCCGACCATCCGCTATTATGAACAGATGGGCCTTGTGGCCAAGCCGGAGCGGACGGACGGCAACCAGCGCCGCTATTCAAGAAATGATCTCGAACGCCTCGCGTTCATCCGTCATGCGCGCGATCTCGGGCTTCCGATCGAGGCGATCCGCGATCTTCTGCGCCTTGCGGCTCACCCGGAGGAGCCCTGCGAGGACGCCGACCGGATCATCACAGATCATCTGGCCGGGGTGAGGGAGAAGATCGCGCGGTTGCAGCGGCTGGAGGCGGAACTTGCGCGCATGGCCGGAGGCTGCCACGCGGACCACGTCGGCGAATGCTATGTCATTGCCTCGCTCGCCGACCACGGTCTCTGCGAGCACGAGCATTGAGGGACCGCCGGGTGTCTCAGCGGCAATCGTCGTCTGCCGCTCTCTCCCCTTCGGCCATGAGCAGCCGGGCGCCGGGCCCCTTCGCGGCGAGAATGTCGTCCGGATTGCGCAGCGGACACTCCGCGAGCGACAGGCATCCGCAGCCGATGCAGCCGTCGAGTTGATCCCGCAATCGGGTCAATTGGTCGATGCGCGCCTGAAGATCGTCGCGCCAGAGTGCGGACATGTGTTTCCAATCCTCCGCCGAGGGCGCCCGGTCGCGGGGCAGAGGCGCCAGGGCCTCCTTGATCCTGCGGATAGGAATGCCGGTTTGCAGGGCAACCCTGATCACGGCGAGACGACGCAGGACGCCGCGCGGATATCGGCGCTGGTTGCCGGCGCTGCGCAAAGCGCCAATGAGACCTTCGGCCTCGTAATAGTGCAGCGTCGAAACCGGCAGGCCGCTGCGGCGGACGACTTCGCCGACGCTGAGCAGGCGTGCGGCGGTGGGACTTATCGGCGTCATTATTCCGATTCCGGGGACTTGACCTCAATCTTGCTTGAGGTTTTATCGTCCGTGCCTCCTGCCCATCAAGGGCCAAATTCGGAGGTTCCGACATGTCACTCGCCGCGCTGCTCCTTGCCTCGTCCGTCAACGACCGACCGGCGTCGACCGTTTTCAGCCAACTGGCTCCCGTGGATGGGATCGCGGACAATGAGGACCGTTCCGGGCCGACTCTCGTCGATCCCGACGACGGCGATGCCCTGTTCCGCATTGATCGCTTCAAGGGGCCGTTGCGTGCGCGGGCCGAACTCCTTGAAATCATCCGCCGGACGCATGTTTTTCTGTCCGATTGCGATGGCTGCGGTCTCAATCTGGTGGTTGAACGGCAGGCGAGCGGGGATGCCTTCGTGATCGAGACGATCGTCAAATGGCGGACTGTTGCGGCGATGGAGGCCGCGAAATCGAGCGTCAGGACCTGGCAGCGGGCGGCGGGGATCGACCCGCAGTCAGTGCTGGCGCGGCTGAAGGTCGACGGCGATTTCGGCCTTTGGACCGAACTGCCGATGACCTGGCCTGAGGCCGCCGCGTGAAATCAGGTCAATCGACCTGCGTCAGGCCGCCGGTCTGGCGCAGGGCCTCGCCGAGGATCATGGCTCCGGACATGGCGACGTTGATGGACCGAAGTCCCGGCCGCATGGGAATGGTGACGCGCGCGTCCGCCGCCTCGTGAACCGTTTCCGGCACACCCGCGCTTTCGCGGCCAAGCAGGATCACGTCGGACCGGGCAAAGGCGAAGGCCGTATAGGGCTCGGACGCCCTGGTGCTGGCGAGCACGAGGCGGTGGCCGCCGGCCCTGGCCCAGGTGTGAAAGGCCTGCCAGTCGAGATGCCGGGTCAGCGAGACGAGTGGAAGATAATCGAGCCCGGCGCGCTTCAGGTTCCGGTCGGAAGCATCGAAGCCGGCCGGTTCGATGATGTGCGCGCTGACGCCAAGGCAGGCGCAAAGACGCAACAGTGTTCCAGTATTTTGCGGAATATCGGGCTGATAAAGCGCGAGGTGCAACATGGGGGCTGGCGCGGTGTTCAAGGAAGTGGCCATAGTCTCGTACAAGATGCTTGGTTATAGCTGAAGTTCATCTCAACCGTGGAAGCGATTGCCGGGGCAAGAAGAAGCACCCGTTTCCATGGCTGACGGAACGCTGACGCGCTTCCTGCATTGAGTGCCCGGGATCGGCGCCAGGACGCGGATCATGGGGATTGAGGGAGGCGACACCCGGTGGAGGCTGACCGGGCGGCGTCTTGTGGGGCTTTGAGTGGGGATTGAAGTATCATGACGTGGAAGGTCGGGAAATCGGCGGGGCTTGTCCTTCTGGTCGGTGCGATGGCGGGGCTGCAGGGGTGCGTGTCCACGCCTCCCCAGAATTATTATCCGGTCTACAATTCGACGGTGCCGCCGGCCTCGGTGCCTGAAATCGGCAGCCCGGAGGCCGAGGCCATGGCCCGCAGCCGGAGTGTCTACCGGAGCCCGGCGATGATCTATCCCGATCAGGGCAATTATCCCTACGGCCAGCCCGGCGAGATTAGTCCGGAAGAAGCCGCCCGGCGCGAGGCGCTCTACCGGCAGGAGCAGGAGCGGCTGGCGCGCCAGCCGCGCGAACAGCAGACTCCCGGCAACGATGTCTACGGCCAGCCCGGCAGTTCGACGGTTTATGACAGCGTTCCAGGTGTCGGTGCGAGCGGGAGCGGCCAGCAGGTCCTGCGTCCCGGCCGGTTCACGCCGCCGCCGGGCTCAACGGCCGGCGACAACGGCGGCAGCCAGACCGCCGCAACGGATCCCGCGACGCCGGCACCGTCCGCGCCCGCCGCGCCGTCGCGTGGAGCCGGCAGTTGCAACGCGAGCGCCGCCAGCGGCATCGTCGGCAAGACGAATTCGCAGAGCGTGATCGTCAATGCCCAGAAGGTGACGGGCGCGCGCGCCGTGCGCATCGTGGCGCCGGGCGAAATCAATCCGAACCAGTATAATCCCAACCGTCTCAACATCATCGTCGGGTCGGACGGCAAGATCACCGGTGTGCAGTGCGGGTAGATTGAAGGAAGAGACTTGCGAGAGCGGCAAGGCGGCTCCCGCGATCCCTGACGGGGCGGGGCGTCGTCCCGCCTCTGCCGATTTATGTGCGTGACTTTCAACATTCATCGCTGCTATCGTCACAAAATGAGCGCAAACCGGGTGCTAATCTGCGTATTCGTGGCTGGAGCGCATTTTTCCGGCGCGTGACAACGAAGAATTTCTGTGTGCAGGGGTCTGCGGCCCGAGAAGCGATGCTTGGGACCGTCCGGTGAGGTTCGCCCGCTTTGCGGCGCGGGCCTTTCATCGTTGCAGGCCTGAATGTCCGGCCGGGCCGGGCGAGTGAAAGCGGATCTTTCACTCGCCGGCGTGCCCGGCGGCCAGCCTGCCCGTTTCGAAACACGAGCACCGTCCAGCCGACGCCCCCGCCGGCCACGGATTTTCATTCGCGCGGTCGCGGGGGGACGCATGTCGGGGTATCGTTCCGATCCGCGAGGAACGCCCCGCAAAACGGGTCCGGCAGAGACCCGCCAAGGTTCAAGGTCATGTTCCGCTGGTTTGAATCCATCATCGATCCCTTCCGTCCCTATGAGGTCAAGAAACCTCCGGACGGGCTGATCGCTTTCTACTGGTCCTTCCTGCGCCAGGTCTGGCCGGTCTATATCGCCCTGATGGCGACCGGGCTTGTCGTCGCGCTGCTGGAGGTCTCGCTGTTTCGCTATATCGGCGAGGTCGTCGATATCCTGCGTAACGCGACGCCGGAGCGCCTGTGGGCCGATCATGGCACCGACTTCCTCTGGATGGCGGCGGTGATCGTGGTCGCGCGGCCGCTTGCGACCGTCTTCCACGATCTGATGCGCCATCAGGCGATCGCGCCGGGCTTCACCAATCTCGTGCGCTGGCAGAACCATCGCTGGGTGCTGCGGCAGTCGATCGGCTTCTTCGCCAACGATTTTGCCGGTCGGATCGCCAACAGGATCGTCCAGACGGGGCCGGCATTGCGCGGCTCGTTGACCGAGGCGGCGGACGCGGTCTGGTTCGTGATGATGTACACGATCAGCGCCATCGTGCTCTTTTTCGACGCCGATGTGCGCCTTGCCGTGCCGATGATCGTGTGGGTGGGGATCTATATCCTGGCGCTGACCTATTTCGTACCGCGGGTGGCGCGCAAGTCGGCGGAGATGTCGGAGGCGCGCTCGATGCTCTCGGGGCGCATCGTCGACAGCTACACCAACATGCCGACGGTGAAGCTCTTCGCCCACTCCGACCGTGAGGACGCCTATGCCCGCGATGCGCTGACCGAGCACACGGCCGTCTTCCATGAGCAGATGCGGGCGATCACGCAGATGACGATCACGGTCGGCATGCTGAACGCCGTACTGCTCTTCAGCATCGGCGCGACGGCCGTCTGGCTGTGGACGGCGGGCTCGATCACGATCGGCGCCATCGCGCTTGCCTCGGGTCTCGTCATCCGCGTCGTCAACATGTCCGGCTGGATCATGTGGGAGATCACCGGCATCTTCGAGAATGTGGGCCAGGTGCAGGACGGCATCACGACGATCTCGCGTCCGCATCAGGTGGTCGACGTGCCCGATGCGCCGCAACTCGTGGTGACCGACAGCGAGATCCACTTCGACCATGTCCGCTTCCACTACGGACGCGACAAGGGCGCGGTGGAGGATGTGTCGCTGGTCGTCAAGCCGGGCGAGAAGATCGGTCTCGTCGGCCCGTCCGGCGCGGGCAAGTCGACCCTCGTCAACCTGCTCCTGCGCTTCTACGATCTGGAAGGCGGGATGATTACCATCGACGGGCAGGACATTTCCAAGGTGCAGCAGGAATCCCTGCGCGAGACGATCGCCGTCGTCACGCAGGATACCTCGCTGCTGCACCGCTCGATCCGGGCCAACATCAAGTATGGACGTCCGGACGCGAGCGACGAGGAAATGTTCGAGGCGGCCCGCCTTGCCTCCGCGGATGCCTTCATCCCCGATCTCGTCGACACGCGGGGCGGCACGGCCTATGACGCGCAGACGGGCGAGCGCGGCGTGAAGCTTTCCGGCGGTCAGCGCCAGCGGATCGCGATCGCGCGGGTGCTCCTCAAGAACGCGCCGATCCTGGTGCTGGACGAGGCGACCTCGGCGCTCGATTCCGAGGTCGAGGCGGCGATCCAGGAGAGTCTGGAGACGCTGATGGAGGGCAAGACGGTGATCGCCATCGCCCACCGCCTGTCCACCATCGCCCGCATGGACCGGCTGGTCATCATGGACAAGGGCCGGATCGTCGAGACCGGCACCCATGAGGAGCTGCTCGCAAGGGGAGGGCTCTATGCCCGCCTGTGGGCGCGCCAGACCGGCGGCTTCGTGACCGACGAGGACGAGCAGGAGATGGCGGCGGAGTGACACGCCACGTCGCATCGACGAAAATGAAAGCCGCGCGGACATGTCCGCGCGGTTTTTCGTTCGGGCCCATGTCATGACCTTGTCGTCGCCCTCCCATAGCGTGGCGGGCTGACAAGAAATCAGGGAACCGGCAATGACCGGAGACTGTGCGCGGACCGGCAGGGAGGCATGATGAGCGCGGGTGACGAAAGCCTTTCCGAGGCGGGAAAGACCGAGGGTTCGGCACTTGAGGTTTTTCGCGTGTTCCTCAAGCTCGGGCTTACGTCATTCGGCGGGCCGATCGCCCATCTCGGCTATTTTCGCGACGAACTGGTGATCCGGCGCAAATGGATGGACGAGGCCGGCTATGCCGACCTGATCGCGCTCTGTCAGTTCATGCCGGGCCCGGCGTCGAGCCAGGTGGGCTTTTCGCTCGGCGTCCTGCGCGGCAACGGCCTCGCGGGTGGGCTGGCGGCCTGGTTCGCCTTCACCATGCCCTCGGCCCTCATCCTGCTCGCCTTCGCGCTGGGGGCTTCCGCCTTCACCGGCCCGGTGGCGGAAGGCGTTCTCCACGGCCTGAAGCTGGTCGCCGTCGCGGTCGTCGCGCAGGCGGTCTGGGGCATGGCGAAGTCTCTCACGCCGGATCGGGAGCGTGCTGCCATCGCGCTTGCCGCCGTCGCCATTGTCGTCTTCATCGGCGGCACCTTCGGCCAGATCGGGGCGATCGCGCTCGGCGCCGTCGCCGGGCTTCAATTCTGCAGGGCGGAGGTGAGTGCATCGCCCGGCCGACTTGCGTTTCCGGTTTCGCGCCGAAACGCGATTATTGCGCTTGGGTTCTTCGCGATTTTCTTCGTGATCCCGCCTCTGGTGGCCGTGGCGACCAGTTCCCCGGCGCTTGCCCTGTTCGATGCCTTCTACCGCTCCGGCGCGCTGGTTTTCGGCGGCGGCCACGTCGTGCTGCCGTTGCTGCAGGCCGAGGTCGTGGCGCCTGGATGGGTCACGAATGAGTCCTTCCTCGCGGGCTATGGTCTGGCGCAGGCGGTTCCGGGGCCGCTCTTCACCTTCGCCGCCTATCTCGGCGCGGCCATGGCGCCGGCGCCGAGCGGTGTTGCGGGATCGGCCATTGCGCTTGTCGCGATCTTCCTGCCGGGCCTGCTGCTTGTCTACGGCATGCTGCCCTTCTGGGATGCCTTCCGGACGCGGCCCAGCGCGCAAGCCGCCATGCGCGGGGCGAACGCCGCCGTGGTCGGTATCCTCTGCGCGGCCCTCTACAGCCCGGTCTGGACCAGCGCCGTCCTGTCGCCCCGGGATTTTGCGCTGGCGCTTGCCGGTTTCCTGCTGCTCACGGTCTGGAAGATGCCGCCGTGGGTGGTGGTCGTGGTTCTCGCGGTCGGCGGAACGTTGCTTTCGCTGGTTTGAGCCCTGGTTGGGGCAATGGTTCGAGGCGATGGGAATGAGGCGGCTTTCACAAAGCCGTTTTACGGGCGCGCTATCAGGGGAAGATCGAGTCTCTTCCGTATCTCCCTGAAAAGGTTTCCTCCTCATGACTGTTACGCTGCCCGTCATCGGCGCCTGCCTACCCGTCGAGACCATAGCCGAGTATCGCGACTGGCTGTTCGAGAAGGATCGCGATCTTGAGCTTCAGAGCTTTCACAAGGCCGAAGTTCTGAACGGCGACTGGACGCCGATCGCGGACGAGGCCAAGCGGCTCCTCGACGGGCACAAGGGCCGCATCGGCATTCACGGGCCGTTCTGGGGCTTTACCATCAACTCGCTCGATCCCGATGTGCGCCGGCTGGTGGAACGGCGCCTGATGCAGGGGCTCGATGTCTGCGACTACATCAAGGGCACCCATATGGTGGTGCATTCGCCCCTGACCGCCTGGGACTACAACAACTCCGGCAACTATGCGGACAGCTGGAGCCCGGTGCTGGAGGCGACCCACGACACGATGAAGGCCGTGGTCCGGCGCGCCGAGGACCTGGGCGTTGCTCTCGTCATCGAGAATATCGACGATGTCGATCCCTCACGCCGGCGTCTTCTCGTCGAGAGTTTTCAGTCCGACGCCGTGAGGCTCTCCGTCGATACGGGCCACGCCCACTATGCGCATGGCAGCAACGGCGCCGCGCCGGTCGACTATTTCGTCAAGGACGCCGGCGCTCTGCTCGAACACGTCCATCTTCAGGATGCCGATGGCTATGCCGACCGGCACTGGGGGATCGGCGAGGGCACAATCCGCTGGCACGCGGTCTTCAGGGCCATTGCCGAACTGCCGCAAAAGCCACGCCTTGTTCTGGAATTGCGCGACGCGGCGAAGATCCCAAGCTCGATGGAATTTATCGCGGAGAACGGCCTCGGCCAGTAGACGGTCGCCTTATCGCCGCCGGCCGAAATGCAGCATGCCGGCGCGGATCATCAGCCAGCCGACGAAGGCGCCGGAGGCGATGGCGATCAGGAGAGCGACGAGCGTGCCGTGGGCGAAGCTCACGAACGGCAAGCCCGGCGTGTTCATGCCGAAGAAGCCGGTGACGAGGGTCGGCGGCAGCAGCAGACCGGAAATGACGGAGAGCACGAAGAGCAGCCGGTTCATTTCCCAGGAGAGCTGCGTGGTGATCTCTTCCTGCACGAGTCTTGCCCGGTCCTGAAGCGAGGTCACCTCAAGGTCCAGGATGTTCAGTTGCTGGCCGACCCGGTTGGCGGCGGCCTCCATCCCCTCGGGCAGTGTTTCGATGGCGTCGTCGTCGAGACTTTCGGCAAGGCTTGTCGCCGAACGCAGGTTGCGATGGACGGAGACGAGGCGGCGGCGGATGCGGCCAAGGCGCTGGCGCTCGTCGTGGACCTTCTCGTCGAAGACGCCGTCCTCGATGTCGTCGATCTCGTCGGTGAGGCTTGCCACCATCTTGACCGCTTCGGCGTGGAAGGCGTCCATGACGGCGGTGAAGAGGGAAGCGGGACGCTCGAGCGCGATGCCGTTCCTGATCGCCCCGTGGATGGCGGAAAAGGACCTCAGCGGGCGGATGCGCGTGGTGATGACGATGCCCTTGCCGACGGCGAGGTGGAAATAGCCGATCGGCGCGGGCTCTTCCTCGCTCTTTTCAAAATCGGCCTCAAAGCCCGGCAGCACGCCGTAGACATAGCCCTCGCCGGACGACAGCATGGAGCGCAGTTCGCGCTGAAGCAGCGTCGTCGTCACCGACTTGGGAAGGCCGAGCCGCTCCAGGAACCCGGGCAGACGGATATCGGTGACCGACAGGTGCAGCCAGAGGAACCCGCTCGGCGGGATCGCTATCTCGCCGAAGGTGCCGCTGAGCGGAGCGCAGTGGCCCGCGCTGTCGAAGCGATAGGCCCAGACCAGACCCGGAATTTCGTCCGTGATGGGATCCATGGCTGCATGGCGATCTCGATCCAACCCGGGACCTCGCTCTCTCTGTCACAGTTTTGGGTCGACGGCTGCGGAGGCCAAGAAGCAAAGCCCGTGATCCCTGTGCCTGCATAGGTCCTCCGGGCGCCGGGATCAATTCCCCTTGCTCCCCTGTTCCCGGCCCAATTCGATGCTAAATTGAACGACATGCACAAGATTTTCAGCGTCTTCGAATCCCTGATCGATCCTTTCCGGCTTCCCGAGCGGCAGGTGCCCATCCGCCCCGGAACCGGATTTGTCGCCTTCGCGCTCTCGATCATGAAGGAAATCTGGCCGGTGATCCTGGGGCTGGCCTTCTTTTCGGCGGTCGCGTCCACGTTGGAGGTGTTCATTCTCTGGTATGTCGGGCGGCTGGTCGATCTTGCCACGCCGGACAACAGGGCCGAACTTTTCGTGACCCACTTCTGGGACATCGCCGGTTATGTCGCGCTGCTCCTTGTCGGTCGACCGGTGCTCGGTTTCGTCCAGCTTCTCTTCCGCAACCAGGCCTTCGGCGCTTCTGTCGGCACGCTCGTTCGCTGGCGGCTGCATGCCTATGTGTCGCGTCACTCGGTCGGCTATTTCCAGAACGATTTCGCCGGCCGGATCGCCGCCAAGGTCGGGCAGGCCGGCAATGCCTTCCGCACCATCGTGCGCATGACCACGGACCAGATCTGGTCCGTGGTGGTCTATATCGTCGGCACCGGCGTCATGCTGGCGTCGGCCGATCCCTGGCTGGTGCTGCCGATCTTCCTGTGGCTTGGCGCCTACGCCATCTTTCTCCGGCGCGCGCTACCGCTGAAGCGGGACAATGCCGGCCGCCTCGCCGAGGCCATCTCGATCTTCAACGGCCGCCTCGTCGACAGCTACACCAATCACCAGACGGTCAAGCTCTTCGCCGGCCAGGAACGCGACGACGGCTATATCCTCGACGCGATGCAGAACGGGCTGGAGCGTTCCTACGAGCAGTTCCGGCTCTCAACGGGCATGTCGCTAACGCTCTGGATCATCAACGGGGCGTTGATTTCCGCCGTCACGCTGATGGCGATCTGGTTCTGGCAGAGCGGCGAGATTTCGGCCGGCGCCATCGCCGGCGCCATCGCCATGCTCTCGCGCATCCATGCCCTGTCTCAGATGACGATGGGCAACCTCTCCGATCTCTACGAGGCAATCGGCACGATCGACAACACTCTGGAGACGCTGGTCGTCCCGCACCAGGTGGTCGACGCGCCGGACGCAAGGCCGCTGGCGCTGACCGCTGGCGAGATTCGCTTCGACCACGTGCGCTTCCACTATGGTCGCGGTTCGGGCGCGGTGGAGGAGGTGGCCCTCACCATCCGGCCGGGCGAGAAGATCGGCCTCGTCGGGCCTTCAGGGGCCGGCAAGTCGACGCTCGTCAACCTGCTCCTGCGCTTCCACGACGTGGAGGGCGGGGCGGTTCTCATCGACGGCCAGGATGTGCGCTCGCTGCGGCAGGATACACTGCGGGATGCGATCGCGGTCGTTACGCAGGACACTTCGCTGCTCCACCGTTCGATCCGCGACAACATCAAATACGGCCGGCCGGAGGCCACCGACGAGGAGATGATCGAGGCGGCACGGCTCGCCTCGGCGGACGGGTTCATTCAGGGGCTTGTCGATGCACGCGGCCGCAAGGCCTATGACGCCCACACGGGCGAGCGGGGCGTGAAACTCTCCGGCGGACAACGCCAGCGGATCGCCATTGCCCGGGTCCTGCTCAAGAACGCGCCGATCCTCGTCCTCGACGAGGCGACGTCGGCGCTCGATTCCGAGGTCGAGGCGGCGATCCAGGACAGTCTTGCGGTGCTGATGGAAGGCAAGACTGTTATCGCCATTGCGCATAGACTTTCGACCATCGCGCGCATGGACCGGCTGGTCGTGCTGGACAAAGGTCGAATCGTGGAAACGGGCACGCATGGCGAACTGATGCGCAGCGGCGGGCTCTATGCGCGCCTCTGGGCCCGGCAGACCGGCGGTTTTCTGGGTGCGGACATGGCCGTCGACGTTCACGCCGCGGAATAGGCGCTTTTCGCCAGGGCAGGCAATTTGTTCGCCCACCTTGGGATTTTGACGGAATTGTGCCGAATAGACGATTGTTCTATGCCCCGGTCTCGGACATAAATTTGTTTGGGACTTTTCGAGAGAAGCCTGCACGGATCTGGACAGAGTCTCAAAAGGGTGCAAGAAAAACGCCCATCTGGCAGCGGGGGGACAAGGTCTGTCAGGCCTTAAGCTTTCTCCGTTCCCAATACGATCTGAACGAGGGTTGCTGCGGTTTCACAAAACGGCGGCAGGGAGGCCTTGGCCGACGTCGGTGGTTCTCGACGATCAGTCCGGGGCGAGGATTGAGTGCGAAAGGAGCCAACCTTGGCTGCGACCAGCGACATGGCTGAACCAACCCGCCGGGATATTCTTTATATTGCCACTGGAGCCGTCGGCGTTGTTGCGACGGCCGGTGCCATCTGGCCCTTTATCGACCAGATGAACCCTGATGCGTCCACGCTCGCGCTGGCCTCCATCGAGGTCGACATCAGTGCCATCGAGGCCGGCCAGTCGATCACGGCCAAATGGCGCGGCAAGCCCGTCTTCATCCGCAACCGGACGGAAAAGGAAGTGGAGGAAGGCAAGGATGTGCCCTTGGCCGAGTTGCGCGACACCAACGCGCGCAACGCCAACCTGCCCGATGGCTCCGAGGCGACGGATGAGAACCGCGCTGCGCCGGGACAGGAGAACCTCCTCGTCATGATCGGTGTCTGCACCCACCTCGGCTGCATCCCGCTTGGCCAGCAGGGCGATTTCGGTGGCTGGTTCTGCCCCTGCCACGGGTCGCACTACGATACGGCCGGCCGCATCCGCAAGGGGCCGGCGCCTGAGAACCTGCATATTCCGGTCTATTCCTTCGTGTCCGACACGAAGTTGAAGATCGGTTGAGACGAGACGGGCGAGGGAGTTTCAACATGTCCGGTCATTCGACCTATGAGCCGAAGACGGGGATCGAGAAGTGGCTGGAAAAGCGACTTCCGATCATCAGCTTCATGCACGATACGGGTGTCTCGTATCCGACGCCGCGCAACCTCAACTATTTCTGGACCTTCGGCGCGATCCTGACCTTCATGCTGGTCGCGCAGATCCTGACCGGCGTCGTGCTGGCGATGCACTACACGCCGCATGTCACCCTTGCCTTCTCGTCGGTCGAGGGCATCATGCGCGACGTCAACTACGGCTGGCTGCTGCGCTACATGCATGCCAACGGCGCGTCGATGTTCTTCATCGCGGTCTATATCCATATCTTCCGCGGCCTCTACTACGGTTCCTACAAGGAACCGCGCGAGGTGCTGTGGATCCTCGGCGTCGTGATCTTCCTCCTGATGATGGCGACCGCCTTCATGGGCTACGTGCTTCCCTGGGGCCAGATGAGCTTCTGGGGCGCCACCGTGATCACGAACCTCTTCTCGGCGCTCCCGATCGTCGGCGAGCCGATCGTGACCTGGCTCTGGGGCGGCTTTGCGGTCGACAATCCGACGCTCAACCGCTTCTTCTCGCTGCACTACCTGCTGCCCTTCATGATCGCTGGCGTCGTCGTCCTGCATATCTGGGCGCTGCATGTGGTCGGGCAGAACAACCCGGCGGGCATCGACATCAAGTCGGACAAGGATACGGTGCCGTTCACGCCCTATGCGACGGTGAAGGACCTGTTCGGCATCGTCTGCTTCTGCCTCTTCTTCGGCTGGTTCCTCTTCTATCAGCCGAACTTCCTCGGCCATCCCGACAACTACAACATGGCCAACCCGCTCTCGACGCCGGCCCACATCGTGCCCGAATGGTACTTCCTGCCGTTCTACGCGATCCTTCGGGCCATCCCGGACAAGCTGTTCGGCGTCATCGCGATGTTCGCATCGATCGCGGTGCTGGTGTTCCTGCCCTGGCTCGACACGTCGAAGATCCGCTCGGCCACCTATCGTCCGCTCTACAAGATCTTCTTCTGGATCTTCGTGGCCGACGCGGTTTGCCTCGGTTACATCGGCTCGCGTCCGCCGGAAGGTGGCTACATCATCGCGGGTCAGCTCCTGACGACCTACTATTTCGTCCACTTCCTCGTGATCCTGCCGCTGCTCGGCTTCATCGAGACGCCGAAGCCGCTACCGGCTTCCATCGCCGATGATGTTCTTGCCAAGCACGGCGGCGGCGGAGGGCATCCCGCCGGAGCCGCGGCCAGCCCCGAGACTCGTGGTTGAGGAAGGACGGATGATGAAAGAGCATACGATGAAAAAGACGTTCATCCGCCTTGCCCTTGCCTCGGTCATGGGGCTCGGGCTTGCCGGTGGCGCCCTGGCCGCGGAGGAAGGCGAAGGTGGCACAGCCCACTATCCGCTGAAGCATCCGGAGTATCAGGACTGGAGCTTCGCCGGTGTCTTCGGCAAGTACGACCAGGCGCAGTTGCAGCGCGGCTTCAAGGTCTATCGGGAGGTCTGCGCGGCCTGCCACAGTCTTGAACGTGTTGCCTTCCGCACGCTGGAATCGCACGAGGGGCCCGGCTTCACCGAGGAGCAGGTGAAGCAGATCGCTTCCGAGTACGAGGTCACCAACGCCGATCCGGACGAAAACGGCGACATGTTCCAGCGGCCGGCCAAGCCGTCGGACCATTTCCCGCTGGTGTTTCCCAACGACGTGGCGGCCGCCGCGGCCATGGGCGGCGCCGTGCCTCCGGATCTTTCCCTGATCGCCAAGGCGCGCGCGGTGGAACGGGGCTTCCCGTGGTTCGTCTTCGACATGGTTCTGCCGTATCAGGAGCAGGGGCCGGATTATATCCATGCGCTGCTATCCGGCTACGAGGATCCGCCCGCGGGTGTCGAAGTGCCGGAAGGCACCTACTACAATCCGCATTTCATCGCGGGCATTTCGCTGAAGATGCCGCCGCCGCTGGCGCCGGATCAGGTGGAATACACGGACGGCACGCCGCAGACGGTCGACCAGTATTCCAAGGACGTCTCGGCCTTCCTGATGTGGGCAGCCGAGCCGCATCTGGTGGCGCGCAAGGAGATGGGCTTCCGGGTGATGATCTTCCTCGCGATCTTCGCCGTGCTGCTCTATCTGACGAAGCGCCGCATCTGGGCCGACGCCCATTGAGCAGGCGGTTCCTGTGATGCAGTTTGATGCCCCGTGCCGGCTTCGGCGCGGGGCATTTCGTTTGTGAGGACAACTACGGGCGATCGTCTCGATCGGCGAGAGAGATGGTCTCCGGGACGGGAACGGCGGACATGACAAGAACCATCCTCGGGATCATCGGCGGCTCCGGGATCTACGACCTGCCGGGTCTAAGCCATGCCGAATGGCAGGAGGTGGAAAGCCCGTGGGGCGAGCCGTCCGACGCGGTTCGCGTCGGCATGATCGACGACCTGCAAGTGGTGTTCCTGCCGCGCCACGGCCGCGGGCACCGGTATGCGCCGAGCGACATCAACTACCGCGCCAACATCGACGTGATGAAGCGCATGGGCGTGACGGATCTCGTGTCTGTTTCCGCCGTCGGCTCGCTGAAGGAGGAGCTTTCGCCCGGCACCTTCGTGCTCGTCGACCAGTTCATCGACCGCACCTTCGCACGCGAGAAGAGCTTTTTCGGCAAGGGCTGCGTTGCCCATGTCTCGCTGGCCCATCCGGTCAGTCCGCTGCTGGTCGAGGCGATCGCGGCCGCGGCAAGGGCGCAGGACATCCCGCACAAGCAGGGCGGAACCTATCTGGCGATGGAGGGACCGCAATTCTCCATGCTCGCGGAGAGCCACCTCTACCGGCAATGGGGCTGCGATGTCATCGGCATGACCAACATGCCCGAGGCCAAGCTCGCCCGGGAGGCGGAGATTTGTTACGCGGGCGTTGCCATGGTGACGGACTACGACAGCTGGCACGAAGACCATGGCGCCGTCGATGTCGCCACGATCGTGAAGACGCTTCACGCCAACCGCGACAAGGCCCAGGGCCTGCTGCTCCAGCTCTGCAAGGCGTTGCCGCGCGAGCATTCGCCCTGTCCTATCGGATCGGACCGGGCGCTCGACTTTGCCATCATCACGGCTCCGGAGGCGCGCGATCCGGCACTTCTGGCGCGGCTTGACGCGGTCGCCGGCAGGGTGCTGAACGCTTCCTGATCGGGGAGTGCCGGGAGGCTTCCGGCGATTACTGCCGCATGCGGACGAATTCGACCTCGTTGCGCGGCAAGGTGAAGGCAAAGCTGGCGCCTTCCTCCGGCTGGTCGTCTTCGAGCCAGATGCGTCCACCGTGGCTTTCGACGATCTGGCGGCAGATGGCAAGACCCACGCCAAGACCCTCGTAGGTCTTTTCATCGCGATGTAGGCGCCGGAAAATCTCGAAAATGGCTTCCTTGTAGTCCGTCGGGATGCCGATGCCGTTGTCGGAGACGACGATCGCGCACTGCTGGTTGACTTCCTTGGAGGTGATGTACACCCGGGCCGGCTTGTCGCCGCGGTATTTCAGGGCATTCGACAGGAGATTCTGCATCAACCGCACGATCAGGGCCCGTTCGGCATAGATCTCGGGCAACCCGTCGGTCGTGATCTCGCCCTGTGCCTCCTCGATCTGGAAACGGAGCAGGTCCCTGACCTCGTCGACGATGCTGTCCAGTTCCACCGGGCCCGCCTTCACGTTCGTGTAGGCAAAGCGTGAAAAGTCGAGCAGGCTCTGCACCATCCGCCGCATCTGAATGGCGCCGCGCTCGATCACCTCGACATATTCCTTCGCGGTGTCGTCGATGCCGTCGCCGAGAACTTCCCTGAGCAGGCCGGCATAGATGCCGACATGGCGCATGGGTGTCTGCAGGTCGTGGGCGACGATGCTCGCGAAACTGCGCAAGGCTTCGTTCTTGTTCTTCAGGTCCGCGTTGACATCGCTCAGTTCCTCCGCGCGCCGCAAGTCGGTGACGTCGACATGGGCGCCGAGAAGGCGGGTGGGCCTGCCGGCATCGTCCCGGATCACGATGCCGCGGCACCGGACCCAGACCGTCGAGCCATTCTTGTGGAAGTAGCGGACGACCTGATCGTAGGGGTGGTTCGGATCCTCGATGTGGCGGCGCAGGTTCTCGCGCGAGAGAATGAGATCGTCGGGGTGGATACGCGCCATCCACCAGTCGCTCGAATACTCGATGTCCTCGTCGCCATAGCCGAGCAACTGCTTGTAGCGGTCGCTCATCCATTCGTGGCCTTCGTTGATCAGGTCCGAGTACCAGATGCCGTCCAGCGAGCTGATTTCGAGAAAGCGGAAGATGCGGTCGTCCTGCCGCATCAGCGTATAAAGCTCGTCTTCCAGATAGTGGCGCTGCTTTTCGGGCGTCGGCATCGCTTAACCTTCTGTCAAATGCAGATCGTGGCTGTACGCTTCGGCGGCTGTCTGCGCCCTGAACACCATCTCAGTGCCTTTTGCGAACGGGACACCAGCATCGCGCGTCCGCCTTCGGGCATTGTCCCAAGCACTGCGAATCACAATCCATGGTATGCGAATCTCGTGGCTGGCTTGCGAATGGTACTTACATCAGCCTGCGGGGAATTTGGGGAGCGGCGTGATGATCATGAACGCATTTTCTCTCTCTCCTGCATTTTCAGGCCGAGTCCGAAATAACTCTGTCAATTCAATGACATATCCGTTTACGCGCGTCGGGCGACTGCCGCAATGACCGACAGCTCCGGCGCATCGACGGTCCCTGGAGAATTCGGCCCCCGCCCTGATACAATTCATCCTACCTGTTGCAATTGTGCGAATTTCTCTAGTTCAATTTGCCGATTGTTTCAATCATTTTACTTCATTGCCGGGCCGATGATCCTTCGATCACTATTTTGTGTCAGTCGGTTGGGTGAGATCGAACAAAAAATACTGGAACGATCCCAAGAACTGTGATCCGCTCCGCGGCTTGCGCGCTTATATGTTGTTATTGTGCTTTACATGGCTCGCTGGTTGTTCGTAGGCTGCTCGCATCAGCAGGCCTTCGACCCGGGAGTGCCAGACGGGGTGCGCGAACGCCGCTGATGCACCCATTAAGCCATTGGGATTCAAAAGGGCTTTGTGCCTCAATACGTCGATTGACGCATTGACCAGGTTGCATTGCACCTCTGCGCTGCCGGCCTTGCCGAAACCGGCTTTCCAATCCATAAGGTTCACTTTCATATTTATGCGACTGGTCGCCATCAGGCCGGCCGGTGCAGGAGCCGTCCCACCTTGTCCAAGAGTCTCGCCCAGCCGTCTTCGTTGCCGTCGTCGAGCGAGACGACCTTCTTCATCATCGGCGCGCTCAGTTTTTCGCATCTGCTGAATGACATGATGCAGTCGCTGCTGGCTGCGATCTATCCGGTCCTGAAGACGAGTTTTGCCCTGGACTTCGGCCAGATCGGCCTCATCACCCTCGCTTATCAGGTGACGGCCTCGCTGTTGCAGCCGGCGATCGGCCTTGCGACCGACAAGCGCCCGCTACCCTATGCGCTGGCGGTCGGCATGGGCTTCACGCTGGCAGGACTTCTCATGCTGTCGATGGCCCACGGGTTCCCGGCGCTTCTGGCTGCAGCCGCCCTCGTTGGCGTCGGTTCGGCGGTGTTTCATCCCGACGCCTCGCGGGTGGCGCGACTGGCCTCCGGCGGACGGCACGGGCTTGCTCAATCTCTGTTCCAGGTCGGAGGCAACATCGGGCAGGCGAGCGGCCCGTTGCTTGCCGCCTTCGTGGTCGTCTCTGGCGGACAGGGCAGGGTGGCCTGGTTCGCCATCGCGGCGCTCGTCGGCATGGTCGTTCTCGGCATTGTCGGGCGCTGGTATTCGGATCACCTGAAGGACCTTCGGGCGCGGCCTCGCCCCGTCGCGGCCGAGCCGGACCTTCCGCGCGGTCGTGTGCTGCTGACGCTCGGCGTCCTTTGCGGACTCGTCTTCTCGAAATTCGTCTACATGGCGAGCTTCAATTCCTACTACACCTTCTATCTCATTGAGACTTTCGGCCTCTCGATCCGCGATGCGCAGCTTCACCTCTTCCTGTTCCTCGGCGCCGTTGCGGCCGGGACCGTGGCGGGCGGAACGCTCGGCGACCGCTTCGGGCGCAAGATCGTCATCTGGGTCTCGATCCTCGGCGTCCTGCCCTTCACGCTGATGCTGCCTTATGCCGATCTCTTCTGGACGAGCACCCTGACCGTCGTCATCGGGCTGGTGCTTGCCTCGGCCTTCCCGGCCATCGTGGTCTATGCGCAGGAACTGATGCCGGGCCGGGTCGGCATGGTCGCAGGCCTCTTCTTCGGCCTCGGTTTCGGCATTGCCGGCATCAGCGCCGCGCTGCTGGGGGAACTTGCCGACTGGTACGGCATCGCCTTCGTCTACCGAGTCTGCGCCTTCCTGCCGGCCATCGGCCTGATCGCGGTCCTGCTGCCGGACCTTGAAGGCAGCCGCCGTCCGAAAACGGCGGCCTGACGCGGTATCAGTTGGTCAGGCCCTTTCCGCCCAGGATTTTCGGCACGCACTTGTCGATCCTCGATAGTCGCGTTTGGTACTGCTTAGGCGAGGCAAAGTGCAGAAGGTAAGCTCTCTGCCGTCCGGGCGTGAGGGCTTCGAACGCTGCTTTCAGGTCCGGGGCCTCGTTCAACCTGACCCGAAACTCTTCCGGCATCGGAAATTCGGCCGTCTTCTTGAAGGCGACCTTGAGGCCGGCCCTTTCCACCTCGACGGCCCTTTTCACATAGTCCGAGAGCGTCGAGCGCATCGCCTCGATGTCCTGCGCGGCGGTGAAGCGGATCTGCCGCGCCGCCTGCACATTCTCCGTCTGCCGGACCAGAATGCCGGCGGGGTCGTCCATCAGGGCGCCCTTGAAGAAGAGAAGGGCGCAATAGTCCTTGAAGCCGTGCATCAGGACGACGTTCGACGTCCCGAGCCGGTAGCAGGGTTGGCCCCATTTGACGTCTTCCGTCAGATCGCTGCCGAGCAGGATCGTTCTGAGGATTTCGAATTCCTGCCGCCACGCCTCCTGCCGGCCGAGGTAGGCGTCGACCTCGGGATTTTTGTTGTCGTCGGTCATCGTGCACTTCTCCAACGATATGTTCGCCCTCTATGCGTGCGAGCCCCCATCTTCCCCGGCGGCCGGGCCTTCCTTGTGGTCGACGTGGCCAAGGTCACGGTCCGGATCGATGAGGTTGCGGATGCGCCGCTTCAGTTCGGCCGCATCGGGAAAGCCGCCGTCGCGCTTGCGCTCCCAGATGAGATTGCCGTCGCAGTGGACCTCATAGATGCCGCCAGTGCCGGGAATGAGCGTTACCGCGCCGACTTCCTCGGAGAATGTATGGAGAACCTCCTGCGCCATCCAGGCAGCGCGCGGCAGCCAGTGGCACTGGCGGCAATAGGCGATGGTGACTGTGGGCTTTTGTTCCGAAGACATGACCGGTTTCCTTCGCGTGGACTTACGAGATCAGACGGCCGGGAGCCGCCTCGATGGCGTCGACGGCAATGGCGATCGAACAGCCAATCGTGGTGAGGACGAGGCCGACGACGAACGACCGCCGCGCGCGGCCATAGACGCTCAGCCTCAAGCTGTCCGGTGACAGGAGAATATGGATCGCCAGGACCTGGAGCGCCGTGCCGGCGATGAGCGGCACGAGAGCAAAGACGTCGAGCACGTCCCAAGGCACGGGATTGGTTGCCCAGCGGGTGATGAAGCTCAGGGAGAAGCCGGAGACGATGCCGACAGCGGTCACGGAACCGTTGCGAAATGTCGGGTCCAGCCGTGTTTCGATCTCATCGGTGTCTGCGTTGTTCATGTCGGTCTCCGCGATTCCAGCCAACAGCAAGCCCTAATCCTTGAGAGGCGTCCAGACCACCTGATCGATGCGGGTGGCGCCGGTCGCCAGCATCACCAGCCGCTCGAAGCCGAGGGCGATGCCGGACGACGGCGGCATATGGGCCAAAGCCCTTAGAAACTCCTCGTCGAGCGGATAGCGCTCGCCGTAGACGCGCTCCTTTTCGTCCATCTCGATTTCGAAGCGGCGGCGCTGCTCGGCCGGATCGGTGAGTTCGCCGAAGGCGTTGGCGAGTTCCAGCCCGCAGGCATAAAGCTCGAAGCGCTCGGCAACGCGCGGATCGGCGGGCAGGGGGCGGGAGAGGGCTGCCTCGCAGACCGGATATTCGCACAGGATCGTGGCGCGGCCGATGCCCAGCGTCGGCTCGATCTTCTCGACAAGAATGCGGCTGTAGATGTCGGTCCAGCTATCGTCCGGCGTCACGCGAAAACCCTTTGCCTCGGCTTGCCTTGCGAGAGCGTCACGGTCGGGTTCGGCCGCCGGGTCGTCGGTCAGGGTGCCAAGAAGATCGATGCGGGCAGTCTTCAGGAATGCACTGGCGACGCTGAGCCGCTCGGGCTCGGCGAAGGGATCGCAGGCAAGGCCGCGAAAATGAAATTCCGTGATGCCGGTCGTCCGCGCGGCAAGGGCAAGGAGGGCGGCGCAGTCGTCCATCAGCGCCTCGTAGGGCGCGTTCGCCCGATACCATTCCAGCAGCGTGAACTCGCTCTGGTGGGACGATCCGCGCTCGCGATTGCGGAAGACGCGGGCGAAATCGAAGATCCTCTCCTCGCCGGCTGCCAGCAGCTTCTTCATCGAAAATTCCGGCGAGGTGTGGAGATAGAGCCGCTGCTCTTCAAGATCCGGCGTCACCCGCGTCGTGGCAAAGGCATGCAGATGCGCCTCGTTGCCGGGGGAGACCTGCAGCGCGCCGCATTCGGTCTCGACGAAGCCCTGATCCTCGAACCAGCGGCGGATCGCGGCCTTGATCCGCCCGCGCGCCAGCAGGAAGGGGCGGCGGTCGGCATGGATGTCGGGCGTCCACCAGGGTGAGGCTTCGATCATAAAAGGCTTCCCTTTCGGGGCTGAAAATGCAAGAGGAGTGCGCAATCGGTGGCCCTAGATCTTCGGGCGGTTCGAACGACGCTCATATGAATGCATATGACCGTGAACCGACCCGTCGTGCGCCACCATCGGAATTCAGCCTTTAGGGCAAAGACAGAAACGAAGGCAAGTCATGGTCAAGGTGATCGCGAGCCAAGTCCGCAAGGGCAATGTCCTCGAAGTCGACAATCAGCTCTACGTCGTGCTGACGGCGGAGAACTTTCACCCCGGCAAGGGCACGCCGACGACGCAGATCGACATGCGCCGCATCTCCGACGGGGTGAAGACGACGCAGCGCTACAAGACGACCGAACAGGTCGAGCGTGCCTTCATCGAGGACCAGGACTTCAGCTATCTCTACAACGACGCCGACGGCTATCACTTCATGAACATGGAGAGCTACGAGCAGATCGCGGTGCCGGAAGACGTGATCGGCGACCAGAAGGTCTGGCTGCAGGAAGGCATGGTTTGCCGCATCAGCCGCTTCAACGACCTGCCGATCTCGGTGGAACTGCCGGCGCGCGTCGTCTTCGAAGTCGTCGAGACCGAGCCGACGGTGAAGGGCCAGACGGCCGCCTCGTCCTACAAGCCGGCGATCCTCGACAATGGCGCCCGCACCATGGTGCCGCCGCATATCGGCACCGGCACCCGCGTGGTGCTGATGACGGAAGACGGCTCCTACGTCGAACGCGCCAAGGACTGAGCAAGTCAGTTCGTCACTTCAGCGTTGAAAATGATGCACTCTGTCTGGCCGGATCGGCGAGGCAGAGGTGGCTTGTCTAGCGAAAGCATAGATGCGCTGAATGCACTGTTTGGGTGCATAGGACGGCGATCGGATGGTCGTTTAAGCCTCAGTTTCACAGAATTTAAGCCTGTTGTTTAACCGAATTGAAAATGCTGTAATCGATCAAAGTCTTGAGGCTGATGGTGGTCTGTACATGGCTTCGACAACACAGTGCTTTATTTGATATCCGGTCTTGCTGTTGATCTCGGAAACTTCTTTGTAAATGTCATTCAACCTTTGAATGTCGGAATCTGTAAAGGCGATAATAAGAAATCTTCCAATCTGAATTTCTTCGGCTTCGAGATATTTTGGCAATTGCTTCTTTAATCCGGACCAAAATTTTGAATTCTTGGCCAGTTTCATTTCTATTAGTGCAGTAAATTCTGATCCTTGTGAAATCTTAAAATCAACAGGTCCGCGGCCAATATTGACTTCTGGCGAGACGTCTATGTTGTTTGCAATGCAGTAGTGCCGCACTATTCCAAGAAATAGACGCTGACAGGCACTTTCGCTTTTGCTATGACCGTCATCGTTATGTAGTAACTCCCATCCTCCATGATTTTCTACGTAATTCTTGAATATGCTCAATAATCTATCTATAAATTCTGGAAAGTCGGAACTATCATTGAAACTCAAGTTTACTGGATTTTTCTCAACAAAATTTTTCGATTCATTGTACCATTTGACAAGGCCTTTTGGATCTCTGTCAAAATCATATGGGGCGCCTCCTATGCGCTCCAAAAATCTTATGTATTCTTCCACTGACTCATAGTCTCTCAATGCTTTTTCTAATATTACTTCCTTTTTTACGTTTCGGCTTATTTCTTGTCCAAGTTCTGTCCGGAGTTCTTGCGCGCTTTGATCGTAGCAATACCCCCAAAAATCATCGGGATTTAATGTCGGCATGGGGCGAAGATATTCTTTTGGAACTAGCAGAATTTGCCTATTGCTAAATGGATTGATTGGCGCATCGACTTCAATGCGTTCCCATCGCTGTGTCTCAATATTAAAGCGGCCTCTCAAGTGGGGGTGTTTCTTAGTTGGTATGCTAAGTTCGTCACATATCAATTTTGTATAATTAGCAAAACGATGCCGCAGAATATTTCCAACAGCATCAGAAATTGTGTCCTCTGCAATCCCCTCTTGGAAAAGTTGTATTGTTTCGAAGTGATCAGGATTTGCCAAGCCAAATAGAATTGCTCTATGGAAAGCATCGGCAATCAACTTCGCTTTGCCTGCTGCAGCCCCAGATCCTCGTGTGCCTGAGGCGGTCAATCCGAGACAGAATTCTTCGACCTCTGGAGTACCGAGTATCGATATAGCCTTGTTCCACGGTAGTGCTCGTTTCTGCTCTCCAGCATCCGCTACTAGTTGAAATGCTGTTTCATAAAAAGCAATGAGTTCCGCGTGTGCCCCAGTAAACGGGCCGAATTCAGCTTGGAAGATCAAAAAAGGGTCGATGTACAGCTTCGTATCAAGCGATAGAAGTGGATCGAACCAAGGTTCGTCGCCCTTTAGGTCGATCTTGAAGGCTTCCGAGAACAGCACGTCGCCATCCGATGTCGAGAAATTTGTTTGCGACTATAAATTGTTCTTGGGCGGTTGCAAAGCTTTGCATCGCTATGGATGCCGCAATAGAATCTAAATGATGCTGATCGATATAGGTGCTTTCCTCAGGCAACAGGTGCTGTGGTGAGGGGGCTGGTGTTCCCAAAAATTTAAGCAATGGGCACCAGTACCGTGCTTTCCATTTCAAACACACGGACGCCGTTCTGGTTGTCGGCGTGGCTGAAGACCTCGATGAGCGCCCAGCCCGGGCGGGTCTTCATCTCGCGCTTCGAAGTGACCTCGTTGAAGAACTCCAGCGTGTCGCCGACGTAGACCGGCTTCATCCAGCGGATCGCCTTGGTGCCCGGGGAGATGCCGGAAAAGCCGCCGTTCTTGCGCGTGTTGGTGATGGTAAGCCGCATCCAGACCGAACAGGTGTGCCAGCCGGAGGCGCAGAGCGCGCCGAAGTGGGAGGCGCGGGCGGCGGCCTCGTCCACATGGAAGGGCTGGGGATCGTATTTCTCCGCGAAACGGATGATTTCCTCGGCCTCGAATGTGTGGGAGCCGACCTTGACCGGAACGCCGAGCTCGATTGCCTCAAGTCCCATCAGCCGGCCCTCCCCATGATGACGGTGCAGAGGAACGACATCACGCGCTCGCCGCGCTGGTTGACCATCTGGAGCTTCATGTCGACATAGCCGCGGTCGGTGCGCGAGGCGGAGGGGCGGACGCCGGTGATCTCGTAGCCCGCCGTCAGCGTGTCGCCGACGAGCACGGGCTTCAGCCATTTCAGATCCTGAATGCCGCCGGATCCCATCGAGCGGGATATGTTGAGGAGGTTTTCAGCCATCAGCCGCATCATCATGCTGCCGGTGTGCCAGCCGCTTGCCGCATGGCCGCCGAGCGGGCTTGCCTTGCCGGCCTCTTCCTCCAGGTGGAAGGGCTGCGGGTCGAACTGGCTGGCGAATTCCACCACCTCGTCATGGGTAACGTCGACGGTGCCGAGCGTTCCGCTCTCGCCGGCCGTGAAATCCTCGAAGGCCCGAAGCGGGGCCGCCGGTGTGTCGGTCATGCGGTCTTCCTGTCCTTCGGCCGTCCGGCTGGCGCCCGGCGGCCGTTCATCTCGTCAGTGAGCCTTATGTTCTCCGCGCACTTTCTCCGCAACCGGGCGCGGATGCAAGCGCCGGGCGGGCAGGGGAGCGCGCGGCATCGCGGCGCACAAGTCCTGCCTCAATTCGTAAACAGGACGTCTCATTTTGAATCAAGTTCGCGCCCTTCCGAAGCCGATGCCAACGGTTTGTTAAGCTTAACGGTGTTTCAATGGGGTAAGCCCGCCAATTGCGGCGGGATGGTCCGGCTGGTTCCATTGACGCCCATGTATGCCCATGTTATCCCAAGCCATCCTATTCGCATGGCGGACATTAACCGCAATTTTCCGCGGTTTCCGGCGGTGCTTCAGCACCGGCGCAGCCCCGTTGTTGCCGCATGGGAGCGGAGGGCGGGCGATCGCCGTTCCGTCCGTAGGCTTTGCGATTTGCCCCGGCAGGATGTGCCGGGCGGCGATTTGCGTTTTGCGTGGGACCTCATGAACGGCTTCGTTTCCAGCTATACCAACAGGATCGATCGCAAGGGGCGGGTTTCCGTCCCCGCCGCCTTCCGTCAGGTGCTGGCCGCCGACGGGTTCGAGGGGCTGCACTGCTATCCGTCGCTGGATTTTGCCGCGCTCGACGCCGGCGGCAATGGGCTGCTTGGCGAGATCGAGCGCCAGCTTTCCGGTTTCAAGCCCTTCAGCGAAGACCACGATCTTCTGTCCACCGCCTTCTATGGCGCATCGGCGCATCTGTCCTTCGATGGCGAGGGGCGGGTGATGCTAACCGACGAATTGCGCGAGATGGCGGGCATTGCCGACGAGGTCTCCTTCGTCGGGCTCGGCTACAAGTTCCAAATCTGGGAGCCAGGCCGCTTCCGGGAGCATCGCGAAACGGCGCGCCGTCGTTTGCTGGCGCTACGCCGCGCGGACGGGCGACAGGCCGAGGCTTCGCCTGCCGGGGAGGGCGCGGCATGACCGATCCCGTTCTGGCAACTGCATCCGACGAGCGTCATGTTCCGGTACTCCTCGACGAGGTGCTCGGTGCACTTCAGCCGCTCGACGGCGCGAGCGTTATCGACGGCACCTTCGGGGCCGGCGGCTACACCCGCGCGATCCTCGCCGCTGGTGCGGGCCGCGTTATTGCCATCGACCAGGATCCGACCGCGATCGCCAACGGGGCCGACCTCGTCGCCTCGTCCAGCGGGCGGCTCGATCTCGTCCACGGCCGCTTTGCCGACATGGAAGCGCATGCCGAACAGTGCGGGCTTGCCTCCGTCGACGGCATCGTGCTCGACATCGGTGTCTCCTCCATGCAGCTCGATCAGGCGGACCGGGGCTTTTCCTTCCGTTTCGACGGACCGCTCGACATGCGCATGAGCCGCGAGGGGCCGTCCGCCGCCGACGTCGTCAATCAACTCGACGGGCGCGACCTGGCGCGGGTGATCTCGGTGCTCGGCGAGGAACGGCGCGCGGGACAGATCGCCCGGGCGATCGTGCGCCGCCGCGACAACGCTCCGCTGGAGCGCACGGCGGATCTCGTTTCGGTCATCGAGAGTGTGCTCGGGCAGAAGCGGTTCGGCGAGAGCCATCCGGCGACGCGCACCTTCCAGGCGATCCGTATCTACGTGAACCGCGAGCTCGACGAACTCGGCCTTGCCCTTGCCGCCGCCGAGCGGCTGCTTGCCGAGGGCGGGCGTCTCGCGATCGTTTCCTTCCATTCGCTGGAGGACCGGATCGTCAAGCGTTTCCTGCAGGAGCGCAGCCGGACGAGCGCGCAAGGCTCGCGCCACATGGCCGATGTCGCCGTCGCGCCGCCGACCTTCGAGATGCGCAAGCGCTCGGGCATCGAACCCTCCGAGGTCGAGGTTGCCCGCAATCCGCGCGCCCGTTCGGCGCGGCTGCGCTTTGCCGTGCGCACGCCGGCACCGGCGCGTGCCCTTGATCTTGCCGACCTCGGCGTTCCCCAACTTCCCGAATTGCCGATGGCCGCATCGGCGCGAAAGGCATGAGCGACGTCATGAGCCGGATCGTCAATCTTCTGCTGGTCTGCCTGATGGTGCTCGCTGCCGCCGCCGTCTACGACATGAAATACGAGGCGGAGGCCGCGGCCGAGCGCGTGAGCGCGCTGGAACGCGATGTCGCCGCCGAGCAGGAGCGGATCAGCCTGCTGAAGGCGACCTGGGCCGCGCTGACCCGGCCGGAGCGCCTGCAGGAACTCGTCACACGGCACCAGGACACGCTGCATCTGCAGCCGATGGATCCGTCCCAGCTTGCCACGATCGCCGACATTCCAGACGCCAGCATCATTGCCGGCGCGGGCGCCGAGGCGAGCCAGAAGGACGACGAGATTGTCACGGGCTCCGTCCGCCGGGCCCCGGAGCCTCCCGAACCGGAGGTGGAGGACTAGGATATGGCGTTGCGTCTCAAGAGCCTTTTTCCCGGCAAGAGCCGGTCCGGCAATGCGAAGCCCGCAGGCCGCCGTCGCGGTATCGGCGACGTCACGCGGGGACGTGTCGTCTTCGCGAAGGGTGCCTTCGCGCTCGTCTATGTGGTTATCGCCGGCCGGCTGGTTCTCCTCGGCTTCGCGCAGGAGCCGAAGCCGTTGATGGCGCCGGCCAGCGAGATCGCGGCCGCCCGCCCCGACATCCTCGACCGCAACGGCGTGATCCTTGCGACCGACATCAAGACGGCCTCGCTGTTTGCCGAGCCGCGCCGCATCGTCGATCCGGACGAGGCCAGCGAGAAGCTCGCCACCGTCTTTCCTGACCTTGGCGACGAGAAGGTGCGCAAGCGCCTTGCCTCCAATGCCGGCTTCCAGTGGCTGCGCCGGGAACTGACGCCCGAACAGCGCGACAAGGTCTTCAACCTCGGTCTTCCCGGCATCGGCTTCGTCAGCGAAAACAAGCGCTTCTATCCGGCCGGCAACTCGACGGCCTATGTCACCGGTCACGTCAACATCGACAACAAGGGCATTGCCGGTATCGAGAAATACATCGACGACCAATGGCTGGGCGACCTGCATCAGCTCGGCTTCGCCTCGACGCCGAACCTGGAGCCGATCACGCTGTCGCTCGACGCCCGCGTCCAGCATGTCGTTCACGACGAGATCTCGCAGGCGATGGAGCGCTACCACGCCATCGCGGCCGCCGGGATCGTGCTCGATGCGCACACCGGCGAGGTCATCGCCATGACGTCGGTTCCCGACTACGACCCGAACGATCCGGCCCAGGCGCTCGATCCGAACCGGCTCAACCGGTCGTCGGCGGCCGTCTACGAAATGGGCTCGACCTTCAAGCTGTTCACGACGGCGATGGCGCTTGACGATGGCGCGATCAAGATCACGGACACGATCGATGCCTCCAAGCCGCTCAGGGTCAGCGGGCGCACGATCCACGATTTCCACGGCAAGTACCGGCCGCTGTCGGTGCCGGAGGTGTTCATCTACTCCTCCAACATCGGCACGGCGCACGAGGCGATGCGGGTCGGTGTCGACGGACAGAAGGATTTCCTCGGCCGGATCGGACTTCTCGACAAGGTGCAGACCGAACTTCCGGAGATCGCCGCGCCGCTGCTGCCGCGCCGCTGGACGGAACTGACGGGCATCACCGTCTCCTTCGGCCACGGCATCTCCGTGTCGCCGCTGGCAACGGCGGTCGCCGCGGCGGCGATCATGAACGGCGGCTATCTCATCGAGCCGACCTTCTTCCCGCGCAGCCGGCAGGAAGCCCAGGCGATGGCCAAGCGCGTCGTCAACGAACGCACCTCGAAGGAAATGCGCTATCTGATGCGGCTCAACGTTGAGGACCGCAGGGGCTCGGGCAAGCGGGCGGACGTGCCCGGCTATTTCGTCGGCGGCAAGACCGGCACGGCGGAGAAGGTTGTCAACGGGCGCTATTCCAACGACAAGCGCCGCAATGCCTTCCTCGCGGCGTTTCCGATCGACGATCCGGATTACATCGTGCTTGTGGTGCTGGACGAGCCCCAGAAGGAAGAGGGCGCCTACAGCGCGGTCGCGGGCCTCAATGCCGCGCCGACCGTCGGCAACATCATTCGCAGGGCCGCGCCGATGCTCGGCGTCATGCCCCGCTACAACAGTGACATCGACCGGCTCATCGACGCGAGTTTCTAGGTGGGAGAACCAATTTTCGAGGGACGGCAAGATATGCGATCGCCATCCCGAACTCTGACCTTGAACGTGGATCGTTTCTTTCTTTGGAGAATCGTCCAACCGTTTGTAGAAGCCTTCGTATTCCTTGCCGCGATGTTGCGGCAATTTCGTGCAGTCGAATGACGGGCGTCCCGAATTCGGACGCAAAGGACAAGCAGGGTCGCGACCACTGATTTGAGCGGCACAAGGAAGACCTGATGAACCTGACGGACCTCGCACCGGATATCTGGGCCCAGTCGCCCGACGTGCGCCGACTCGTGATCAATGGCGTCACGTCGGACAGCCGTCAGGTCACGCCCGGCACGCTGTTCGCCGCGCTGCCCGGGACCAAGGTTCGCGGGGCGCAATTCATCGAGGATGCGGTGCGCAAGGGCGCCGCGGTCGTCCTCGTCGGCGAGGACGAGGATATCCCGGGCGACGTGCCGGTGCCCGTTCTGCGCGATGCCGATCCGGCGCGCCGCTTTGCCCGCCTGGTGGCGCGGTTCTACGGCCCGCAGCCCGACACCGTTGTCGCGATCACGGGCACCAACGGCAAGACGTCGGTTGCTGCCTTCGCCCGCCAGATCTGGCAGGCGAACGGTCTTGATTCCGCGAGCGTCGGCACCGTCGGCGTCGTCGCCAAGGGCATGACCCGCTACGGCAACCTGACGACGCCGGACCCTGTGACGCTGCACAAGACGCTGGGCGAACTCAAGACCGAAGGCATCAACCACGTCGCGCTCGAAGCCTCCAGCCACGGGCTGGTGCAGCGCCGTCTCGACGGCCTCAGGATCTGCGCCGGTGCCTTCACCAACATCACGCGCGACCATCTCGACTATCACGGCTCCTTCGAAGCCTACATGGCCGCCAAGCTGCGTCTCTTCGAGAGTGTGCTCGACGACGGCGCGGCCGCGATCATTAACGTTGACGACCGGCATGGCGCCTCCTTCGCGGCCGCCGCCCGGATCAACGGGTTGGACGTGCGCACGGTCGGGCGCGACGGCAAGGCGATCCGCATTCTCGACATCGAGCGGGAAGGGTTCAGCCAGATCGTCACCGTCGACGTCGGCAAGGGCCCGCGCAGCGTCCGCGTGCCGCTGACGGGTGCCTTCCAGGTCTCCAACGCACTGATCGCGGTCGGCCTTTGCGTGGCCACCGGCGTCGCCATGGACGATGCGCTGAATGCCGTCGAGGGTCTTGTCGGCGCCTCGGGCCGGCTCGAACTGGTGGCGACGACCTCGCACGGCTGCCCGATCTTCGTGGACTTCGCCCATACGCCCGACGCGCTGGAAACGGCGCTGTCGACGCTGCGCCCTTACGTGAAGAAGCGGCTCGTCGTTGTTTTCGGGGCGGGTGGCGACCGCGACAAGGGCAAGCGTCCGCTGATGGGCGAGGCGGCGGCGAAGCTCGCGGATATCGCCATCGTCACCGATGACAATCCGCGCACCGAGGACCCGGCGACCATCCGGTCGGAGGTTCTTGGCGGCTGCCCCGGCGCGATCGAGATCGGCGACCGCGCAACGGCCATCCGGCAGGCGATCTCCGGGCTTCAGACAGGGGACATCCTGCTCGTCGCGGGCAAGGGACACGAGACCGGCCAGATCGTCGGTAGCGAGGTTCTTCCCTTTTCCGACCAGGAGGCCGTTCTGGAAGCGCTGCCCCACGCCAACATGGATGCACGGGAGGGGACTGGCGGTCCGCCGCCGCTCTGGACCGCGAGCGATTTCGTCGCTGCCCTTAAGGGGCGGGTCGAGGGGGATATCCCCGAGCGCATCGAAGGCATTTCCATCGACAGCCGGTCCGGCGCTCCCGGCGAAGCCTTCTTCGCGATCAAGGGCGATCGCTTCGACGGACACGACTTTGCGGTTTCGGCGCTTCAGAACGGCGCGGCCGTCGCGGTCGTCAGCGAAGCGCGCCGCGCGGATCTGCCTGCCGATCTCGGTCCTCTGGTGGTGGTCGACGATGTGCTTGCCGCGCTCACGCGCCTTGCCGCCGCGGCGCGGGCCCGTTCGCGCGCCAAGATCATTGCGGTGACCGGCAGCGTCGGCAAGACCTCGACCAAGGAGGCACTGCGCCGGACCTTGTCGGAGACCGGGACGGTCCATGCGTCGCTCGCCTCCTTCAACAATCACTGGGGCGTTCCGCTGTCGCTGGCGCGCCTGCCGGCGGACGACGATTTCGGCATCTTCGAAATCGGCATGAACCATGCCGGCGAGATCACGCCGCTGACGAAGCTCGTCCGGCCGCATGTGGCGATCGTCACCACGGTTTCCGGTGTTCACCTTGAACACTTCAACTCGATCGAGGACATCGCCGACGCCAAGGCGGAAATCTTCGAGGGCCTGGAGCCGGGCGGCGTTGCCGTGCTCAACGCGGACAATCCCTTCTTCGGGCGCCTCGTGGAAAAGGCGCGGAGCCATGGCGCCCGCGTCGTGAGCTTCGGCTCGGCCCAGGGCGCCGACGCGCGCCGGCTCAAGCAGTCGCTGGCGCCGGCCTTCTCGACCGTCACCGCCAATATTCTCGGCGAGACGATGACCTACAAGATCGGCGCGCCGGGACAGCATCTCGTTGAAAACAGCCTTGCGGTGATGGCGACGGTCGCGCTCGTCAATGGCGATCTCTGGCGCGCGTCGACGGCGATGCAGGACCTGCAGCAGCCGAAGGGCCGTGGCCGGCGCCATGTCCTGAAGGTCAAGGGCGGCGAGGCAACGCTGATCGACGAAAGCTACAACGCCAATCCGGAATCGATGCGGGCGGCGCTCAGGATCCTCGGTCTTGCGGCCCCTGGCGAGAACGGGCGCCGCATCGCGGTTCTCGGCGACATGCTGGAGCTTGGACCCGAGGCGGCCAAGTTCCACCGCTGGCTCGCGACGGTCATCGCCAACAACGACGTCAATGTCGTTCACACCGCGGGTCCGCTGATGGCAAACCTGCACGAAGCGCTGGGAACCAATGTGCGCGGGATGCACGGCGAGACCTCGGCGGCGCTGCGCCAGCCTCTGATCGACGATCTGCGTCCCGGCGACGTCGTCATGATCAAGGGATCGCTCGGCAGCCGCATGGCGCCTCTTGTGGATGCGCTCATTGCAGCTTATGGCGACGAGGCTGCAACAGAATAGATTTCAGGGTCGCCGGCTCCCGAGGGAATCGGCACCCGACCTGAACGTCCGACGAAGTGTCCGGTCCGCGCCCGAGTAGCGAAGTTCGCGGGGATTTGGCTTCAAGCCCTTGGGGTTGAATTAAAAATGCTTGTTTATCTGGCCGAGCTTGCCGGTCAAGTTTCCATCCTGAACGTCTTTCGCTACATCACCTTCCGGACCGGTGCGGCGATCATCACCGCGCTTCTCTTTGTGTTCCTGTTCGGGCCGGCGATCATTGCTTCGCTGCGAATCCGGCAGGGCAAGGGGCAGCCGATCCGCGCCGACGGGCCGCAGTCGCATCTCCTGAAGGCCGGAACGCCGACGATGGGCGGACTGATGATCCTGTCGGGCCTGCTGGTCTCGACGCTGCTCTGGGCGGACCTGCGCAGCCCGCACGTCTGGACCGTGATCTTCGTCACGCTCTGCTTCGGCGCGATCGGCTTTTATGACGACTTCCTGAAGGTCACCAAGCAGTCGCACAAGGGCTTTTCCGGCCGCGCGCGTCTCGGCCTCGAGTTCGTGGTGGCGGGCATCGCCTGCTATGCGCTGATGCGCATCGGCGATCCGCCGCTCGACAGCTCGCTCGCCTTTCCGTTCCTGAAAGACGTGCTCTGGAACCTGTCCTGGTTCTTCATTCCCTTCGGCGCCTTTGTGATCGTGTCCTCCGGCAATGCGGTGAACCTCACCGACGGCCTCGACGGGCTGGCCATCGTGCCGATGATGATCGCCTCGGCGAGCTTCGGGCTGATCGCCTATCTCGCGGGCAACAAGGTCTTTGCCGACTATCTCCAGATTCACTATGTGGTCGGCACAGGCGAGCTTGCGATCGTCTGCGGCGCCATGCTGGGCGCGGGCATCGGCTTCCTCTGGTTCAATGCGCCGCCGGCAGCGATCTTCATGGGCGACACGGGCTCGCTGGCGCTCGGCGGCATGCTGGGCACCATCGCGGTGGCGACCAAGCACGAGATCGTGCTCATGATCATCGGCGGTCTTTTCGTGCTGGAGGCGGTGTCGGTCATCATCCAGGTCGCCTCCTTCAAGCTCACGGGCAAGCGCGTCTTCAAGATGGCGCCGATCCACCATCACTTCGAGCATCTCGGCTGGACCGAGGCCCAGGTGGTGATCCGCTTCTGGATCATCTCGGTGTGTCTGGCCCTGCTCGGTCTTGCAACCCTCAAGCTGCGGTGAGGGCGACATGATCGCAGTCACGAGTTTTGCCGGAATGCGGGTCGCGGTTTTCGGTCTCGGAGGGTCCGGGCTGGCGACGGCGCGTGCGCTCATTGCCGGCGAAGCCAAAGTCACGGCCTGGGACGACAGCTCCGAAAGCTTGGAGAAGGCGGCGGCCGAGGGCATTCCGACCCAGGATCTGAAGGACGCCGATTTCTCGGCCTTCGCCGCGCTCGTGCTTGCGCCCGGCGTGCCGCTGACGCATCCGAAACCCCACTGGGTGGTCGAGAAGGCCAAGGCTGCCGAAGTCGAGATCATCGGCGACATCGAGCTTTTCGCCCGCGAGCGGCGCAAGATTTCGCCGGCAAGCCCCTTCATCGCCATCACGGGGACGAACGGCAAGTCGACGACCACGGCGCTAATCGCCCACATGCTCAAGGCGGCCGGCCGCGATGTGCAGATGGGCGGCAACATCGGCATGCCCATCCTCTCGCTCGACCCGCTGACCCCGGATCGGGTCTATGTGATCGAATGCTCGTCCTACCAGATCGACCTCGCGCCGACCGTCGATCCGACGGTGGCTGTTCTGCTCAATCTCACCGAGGATCATCTCGATCGCCACGGCACGATGGAGCACTACGCCGAGGTGAAGGAGCGGCTCGTGCAGCGGGCCGGCCTCGCAGTGATTGGCGTCGACGACAACTGGAGCGCCTCGATCGCCGACCGGCGTGCGGCGAGCGGTCTTCCGCTGAAGCGCATTTCCACCAAGGGATCCGTCAAGGACGGGGTCTGGGCCATCGGCCAGCGCGTGGTGGAGCCTTTCGGTCTTGCCCAGACGGTGATCATCGATCTTTCCCAGCATCCCGTGCTGCGCGGCGCCCACAATGCCCAGAACACGGCGGCGGCGGTCGCGGCGACACGAGGCATCCATATCGGCCTCGACGAGGTGCGCTCGGGCATCATGTCGTTCCCGGGCCTTGCCCACCGGATGGAACCGATCGGCAAGATCGGGTCGGTGACGATCGTCAACGATTCCAAGGCCACGAACTCGGATGCCGCCGGCAAGGCGCTTTCGAGCTATCCGCGCATCCACTGGATCGCCGGCGGCAAGCCGAAGACCGGCGGCATCGAAGACCTTGCGCCCTTCTTCCCCCGCATCGCCAAGGCCTATCTGATCGGCGAAGCCGCGGAGGCTTTTGCCAAGACTCTCGAGGGCAAGGTTCCTTACGAGATCTGCCAGACGCTGGACGTCGCCGTCCCCATGGCCATCGAGGAAGCAGCGACCGAGGGGGGCGGGCATCCGAGCGTCGTCCTGCTCTCGCCGGCCTGCGCCAGCTTTGACCAGTACCGGAATTTCGAGGTGCGGGGCGATGCCTTCCGCGCGCTTGCCCTGGCCGTTGACGGCGTCGTTCCTTTCCCGGAGGTCCACTGATGGTTTCCCGCGTCGAACGAGGCCGTCTGGCCGACTGGTGGTACACCGTTGACAAGCACCTTCTCGTCGCGTCGCTGTCGCTGATCTTCATCGGCATCGTGCTGTCGCTTGCCGCCAGCCCGCCCGTCGCCGAGCGCATCGGCATTGCCGACCCGTATCACTTCGTCAAGAACCAGGGGGTCTACTGCGTCCCGGCGATCGCGATCCTGTTCGGGATGTCCTTTCTCGATCCGAAGACCATTCGCCGCGTTTCCATGCTGATCTTCGTGGTCTGCATCGTGCTGCTCGTCGCGGTTCTCTTCATCGGACCGGAAGTGAAGGGCGCGCGCCGCTGGCTGTCGATTGCAGGCGTCTCCGTGCAGCCGTCGGAATTCATCAAGCCGGCCTTCGCGGTGATCTCCGGCTTTCTCTTTGCCGAGGGCATGCGTCACAGGGAAGTGCCCGGACGGCTCCTGTCCGCCGGCATGCTCGTTCTCGTCGCCGGTCTCTTCATCCTTCAGCCCGACTTCGGCCAGACGATCCTCGTCAGCGTGACCTGGGCTTCGCTGCTGTTTCTAGCCGGCATGAGCTGGTTCTGGATCCTCGGTCTCCTCGGCATTGGCGTGCTTGGCGGGTTCGCCGCCTACGAAATGGCCGATCACGTGCGCTCGCGTATCGAACGCTTCCTCAATCCGGATTCCGGCGACAACTATCAGGTCGAGCAGGCGCTCAACGCGATCGTCGGCGGTGGCTGGCTCGGTCGCGGCCCGGGCGAGGGGATCGTCAAGCGCATCCTGCCGGACAGCCACACCGACTACATCTTTGCCGTCGCGGCCGAGGAATACGGCATCATCCTGTGCATCGGCCTCGTCGCCATCTATGCCTTCATCGTGATGCGCGGACTCGGCCATGCGGTGCGCGAGAATGACAGCTACATCCGCCTTGCCTCGTCGGCGCTCGTGGTGCTCGTTGGCGTCCAGTCCTGCATCAACATCGCCGTCAGCCTGCACCTGATGCCTTCGAAGGGCATGACGCTGCCCTTCATCTCCTACGGCGGTTCGTCGCTGATCTCGGCCGCCATGACCATGGGTATGCTCCTGGCGCTCACGCGCAAGCGGCCTGACCAGACACGCTTTGTCGCGCCGTTCGACGGGCGGTCGATCCTGACCCCGGCCGAGTGAGGAGATCATGGCGACCTTCCTGCTCGCCGCCGGGGGAACCGGCGGCCACCTTTTCCCAGCCGAGGCGCTGGCCCTTGCCCTGACCCGGCGCGGCCATGTTGTGGATCTGGCGACGGACGAGCGGGTGGAGAGCTACGGCAAGGATTTTCCCGCCCGCAAGGTACACGTCGTGCCGTCGGCGACCTTCGGCAGCCGTTCGCCCGTCGCGCTCGCAAAGAGCCTCTTTCGCCTCGGAGCGGGCTATCTCAAGGCGCGCCGCCTGATGCGCGAGGTCAAGCCCGACGCGGTGATCGGCTTCGGCGGCTATCCGACCGTGCCGCCGCTCACGGCCGCCGTTTCGTTCAACGTACCGACCATGGTGCATGAGGCGAATGCGGTGATGGGCCGGGCCAACCGCTTCCTTGCCAGCAGGGTGACGGCGGTCGCCACCGGCTTCGAGGAGACGGACTTCAAGGATGCCGCGCCGAAGGGCGAGGTCGTGCACACGGGCAATCCGGTGCGCGCCAAGGTCATCGATGCGGTGAGGCCCTACGAGGCGCCGCTCTCCGACGAGCCGTTCCATCTCGTCGTCTTCGGCGGCAGCCAGGGCGCGCGGGTCTTTTCCGATCTCGTTCCGCCTGCGATCGCGCTGCTCGCCGACGATCTGAGGACGCGGCTTCACATCGTGCAGCAGGTGCGGCCCGAGGATACCGAACGCGTCAGCGAGGCTTACAAGGCCATGGGCGTGACGCCGGAGATCGGGGCCTTCTTCATGGACCTGCCGGCCAAGCTTTCCGCTGGGCATCTCGTCGTCTGCCGGTCGGGCGCTTCGACGGTGGCCGAACTCGGCGTGCTGGGCCGTCCGTCGATCCTGGTGCCGCTGCCGCATGCGCTCGACAATGATCAGCGCACCAATGCCGAACGGCTGCAGGCGGCGGGCGGGGCGATCCTTGCGGAACAGGCGTGGCTCGATCCGCAGCGTCTTGCCGACATGCTGGCGGACCTGATGCGCGCGCCCTCCCGGCTTGAACTGATGGCCGCGGCCGCCGCGCGCACTGGGCGCCCGGACGCGGCGGACCGGCTCGCCGACCTTGCCGAACGGATTGCCAGCCCTGACAAGTCCGCGTGACAACCAGATTCAAGAACGGCCGGTAACGGCTTCATGTTAAAGACGTTTTGATTTGAAAGGCTTGTGACTGACCATGAAGATGCCTCGTGATATCGGGCCGGTCCATTTCGTCGGCATTGGCGGCATCGGGATGAGCGGCATTGCCGAAGTGCTCCTCAATCTCGGCTACCGGGTGCAGGGATCGGACGTCGCAGAGAGCGCCAACGTGGAGCGTCTGCGCGCGAAGGGCATTCCGGTCAGCGTCGGTCACAGGGAAGAGAACATCGACGGGGCGGCGGTGCTCGTCGTCTCCTCGGCGATCAAGCGCGACAATCCGGAACTCGTCGCCGCGCGCCACAAGTTCCTGCCCATCGTGCGGCGGGCCGAGATGCTGGCCGAACTGATGCGCTTCAAGCAGGCGATCGCCGTCGGCGGCACCCACGGCAAGACGACCACGACCTCGATGGTTGCGGCGCTGCTCGATGCCGGCGGGCTCGATCCGACGGTGATCAACGGCGGCATCATCAACGCCTACGGCACCAACGCCCGCATGGGCGAGGGCGACTGGATGGTCGTCGAGGCCGACGAGAGCGACGGCACCTTCGTCAAGCTGCCGGCCGACATCGCCATCGTCACCAATATCGACCCCGAGCATCTCGACCATTACGGCACCTTCGACGCGGCGCGCGCTGCCTTCCGGACCTTCGTCGAGAACGTGCCCTTCTACGGTTTCGCGGTGATGTGCCTCGACCATACGGAGGTGCAGTCGCTGGTCGGCAAGATCGAGGACCGGCGCGTCATCACCTATGGCGAGAATCCGCAGGCCGACGTGCGCTTCATGGATCTCAAGACCGAGGCCGGGGCTTCGCAGTTCGCCGTTGTGATCCGCAATCGCGTCACCGGCGACGAGCGCAAGATCGCCGCGCTCGAACTGCCGATGCCGGGGCGCCACAACGTTTCCAATGCGACGGCGGCGATTGCCGTGGCCGACCAGTTGGGGTTGTCCGACGAGGCGATCCGCAAGGGCCTTGCCGGCTTTTCCGGCGTCAAGCGCCGCTTCACCCGCACGGGAAGCTGGAACGGCATCGCGATCTTCGACGACTACGGCCACCATCCGGTGGAGATCCGGGCCGTCCTGCAGGCGGCGCGTGTTGCCGCCGGCGACGGCAAGGTGATCGCGGTCGTGCAGCCGCACCGCTATTCGCGCCTTGCCAGCCTGTTCGACGATTTCTGCGTGGCCTTCAATGACGCCGACATCGTCATCATCGCGGATGTCTATGCGGCAGGCGAAGCGCCGATCGAGGGCGTCAGCCGGGATACGCTGGTGGGCGGCGCCCGGGGTGCCGGGCACCGCAACGTGATGGCGCTGGAGGCTCCGGAAAAGCTTGCCCCGATGATCGCGAAGATGGCCAAGCCGGGCGATTTCGTTATCTTCCTCGGCGCCGGCAACATCACCCAATGGGCCTATGCGCTGCCGGGACAGCTGGAGAAGCTTTCCGGCGGAGAGGGATGATGACCTTCCCCGATCTTCGGCCCGAGATTCCAGACATTGAGGCGATCAGAGGGGCGATCGACGTCAACCGTCCGCTGGCCGATCTCACCTGGTTCCGGGTCGGCGGTCCGGCGCAGCTTCTGTTCCAGCCGGCGGACGAGGCCGATCTGGCCGCTTTCCTCCAGCGCTTGCCGCAAGAAATTCCGGTGCTCGTCGTCGGGCTCGGCTCCAACCTCCTGATCCGCGACGGCGGCGTGCCGGGTGTCGTCATTCGTCTGTCGCCGCGCGGTTTCGGCGGTGTCGAGACGGTGGACGCAACGCATCTGAAGGTCGGGGCAGGCGTGCCGGACAAGCGGCTTGCCGCCGCCGCGCTCGATGCGGGGCTTTCGGGCTTTGCCTTCTATCACGGTATTCCGGGCGGCATCGGCGGAGCGCTGAAAATGAACGCGGGCGCGCATGGCATCGAGACTTGCCAGCGGGTGGTCGAGGTTCGTGCCGTGAACCGGGCCGGCGAGATCGTGAGGCTCGCAGCCGACGACATGGGGTATTCCTACCGCCATTCCGAAGCGGCGCCCGATCTCATCTTCACCTCTGTTCTCATGGAAGGCATTCCCGAGGACAAGGACGCCATCCGCCGCGACATGGACGCGGTTGCCGCGCACCGCGAGGCGGCGCAGCCGATCCGGTCGCGCACGGGCGGGTCGACCTTCAAGAACCCGGACGGGCATTCGGCCTGGAAGCTTGTCGACGCCGCCGGTTGCCGGGGGCTGCGCATCGGCGGGGCCGAGGTCTCCGAGATGCACTGCAATTTTCTTCTCAACGTCGACAACGCGACCGCCCACGATCTCGAACTCGTCGGCGAGACCGTGCGAGCCCGGGTGCTGGCAACGAGTGGCATTCGTCTGGAATGGGAGATCAAGCGGCTCGGGCTGTTCGTCGAGGGCCAGGAGATCAAGGAATTTCTCGGCGCCTGATCCGAGGGCACCGGAAACCAGTTTCAAGGAGGTCAAGGAATGACCAAGCATGTTGCGGTTCTGATGGGAGGGTGGTCGTCGGAACGCCCTGTCAGCCTCAATTCGGGCAAGGCCTGCGCGGACGCGCTGGAAAAGGCCGGATACCGGGTGACGCGCGTCGATGTCGACCGCGACATCCCCATGGTTCTCGCCGAGCTTCGGCCCGATGTCGCCTTCAATGCGTTGCACGGTCCCTATGGCGAGGACGGCACCATTCAGGGCCTCCTGGAACTGCTCGAAATTCCCTACACGCACTCCGGCGTGATGGCTTCGGCGCTCGCCATGGACAAGCCCCGGGCCAAGGTCGTGATGGCCGCCGCAGGCGTCCCGGTGACCGAGCACAAGATCGTCAATCGTTTCGAAGCCGTTAAGGCGCATGCCATTTCGCCTCCCTATGTCGTTAAACCTCCGCGTGAGGGTTCGAGCTTCGGCGTTCTCATTGTCCCTGAGGGTGCGCCCCATCCGCCGCAGGAAATGGCGTCGAGCGCCTGGACCCATGGCGATGACGTGATGGTCGAAAAATACATTGCAGGACGGGAACTTACCTGCGGCGTCATGGGAGATCGCGCGCTCGGCGTCATCGAAGTGGTGCCAAATGAACACGCTTTTTATGATTATGAAGCGAAGTATGCGCCGGGTGGCTCGCGCCACATTCTGCCGGCACCTCTTTCACCGATTATTTACCAAACTGTACAAAACATGTCTGTCACGGCGCATCGCGCGCTGGGCTGCCGCGGCGTATCGCGGGCGGACTTCAGGTTCAACGACAAGGGCAACGGTGAGGGCGAACTCATCTGCCTGGAAGTGAACACGCAGCCCGGCATGACCCAGACGTCGCTCGTGCCCGAAATGGCGGCCCATGAAGGGCTGGATTTCGTTGAATTGGTCCGTTGGATGGTGGAGGACGCAAGTTGGCGTCGATCGTGAGGCGAGGATTCGGCATTGAGCCAAAGGGGCGGTTGCGCGCCGGCCTCGGTTTGCCGCGGCTGTCCCGCCTCAGCCTGCGTCCGGCTGCGCTTGAAAACAGCCTGCTCGGCCGTCTGCCGCGCGGGGCGGGCATTGCTGCGTCCATCCTCTTCCTTGGCAGCTTCGCCGCCTACGGCATGGTGATTTCCGGCAGCACCAAGCGCGTCGTGAACGATTTCTCGACCGAGGTCGGCTTCGGCATCCAGGTTGTGCGGATTTCCGGCCAAAGGCAGACGAGCGAACAGGAAATCCTCGATCTTCTCGGCGTTTCCAAGCACGTGTCGCTGCTTCTCTACGACGTGGACAAGGCGCGCAACCGCGTCAAGGCGATCCCGTGGATCTCCGAAGTCTCGATCATGAAGCTCTTCCCGGACAAGCTGGCCGTGACGATCTCCGAGCGTGTGCCCTATGCCATCTGGCAGCCGGATGCCTCGGTGGAGCCGGCCATCGTGGACGAGAGCGGCGATATCGTCGCGACCTACGTCGATCCGCGCTTTGCCGGTCTGCCGCGCGTGATCGGCGTCGGGGCGGAAAACCGCGCCGGCGAGATCAAGGACCTTTTCTCCTCCGTTCCGACCTTGCGCTCCCGGATCAAGGCGTCGGTGCTGGTTTCCGGCCTTCGCTGGGATATCTTCCTGACCAACGGCGTGCGCATCATGCTGCCCGAGCGGGATCCCCAGCGGGCGCTTGAGGAAGTGGCGCGCCTCGACCGCGAGAGCGGCCTTCTGTCCAAGTCGATCACCACCGTCGACATGCGCATGTCGGATCGCATGGTCGTGCGCCTGACCGATGAAGCCAAGACCTGGCGCGACGAGATGCTCGCCGCCGAGGCCAAGGCCCGCAAGCGGGAGCAGCGCGCATGACCCGCCATGTCGAGCCCCGCATTCACGGCATGCGCCCGCTTCCCAGCAAGCGGGCGACCATCGTCTCCGTGCTCGATGTCGGCACATCCAAGATCTGCTGTGTGATCGCGCGCCTGACCCCGCGTCCGCTTGGCGACGTCCTGCCGGGACGCAGCCACCATGTCGACGTGCTCGGTTTCGGCTATCAGCGCTCGCGCGGTATCAAGGCGGGGCAGGTCGTCGACCTGGATCAGGCGGAAAAGGCGATCCGGCTTGCGGTCGACGCGGCCGAGCGCATGGCCGGCCTGACCGTTGAATCGCTGATCGTGTCGCTGTCCTGCGGCCGTCTCGGCAGCGAGACCTACAGCGCCGGCTTCGATCTTTCGGGCCGCGAGGTCGGCGAGGCCGAAATCCAGCGCGTTCTGTCGGCGGCCAGCCAGTATTCGGTCGAAGGCGAGAACCGCGTCGTCGTCCATGCGCTGCCGATCGGTTATGCGCTTGACGGCAACAAGGGTATCCGCGATCCGCGTGGCATGCTTGGCCGGCGGCTTTCGGTCGACACGCATATCGTCTCGGCCGATCCGGCGCCGGTCCGCAACCTCGAAATCTGCATCAACCGGGCCCATCTCGAAGTGGAGACGATGGTCGCCACGCCCTATGCCAGCGGTCTTGCGACACTTGTCGACGACGAGGCGCATCTCGGTTGCGCCTGCGTCGACATCGGCGGCGGGACGACGACAATGGCCGTCTTCGCTGACGGGGCCTTCGTGCATGTCGACGGCTTTGCCCTCGGCGGTCATCACGTGACGATGGATCTGGCGCGCGGCCTCACGACGCGGCTTGCGGACGCCGAGCGCATCAAGGCGCTGCACGGGAGCGTCATCCACACCGACGCCGACGACCGCGAGATCATCGCGGTGCCACCGGTCGGCGACGAAAACGACATTCCCAATCAGGTGCCGCGCTCGGAGATCGTGCAGATCATCCGTCCGCGCGTGGAAGAAATTCTGGAACTCGTGCGCGACCGTCTCAATGCCAGCGGATTTGCCTCGCGCGTCGGGCGCCGGATCGTGCTGACGGGCGGCGCGAGCCAGCTGACCGGGCTTGGCGAACTGGCGCGCAAGACCCTCGGACGCAACGTGCGGCTCGGGCGCCCGATGGGGATCGCCGGGCTGCCGGATGCGGCGAGGGGCGCTGCTTTCGCAACAAGTGTCGGCCTGCTGATCTATCCGCAGGTCGCGGAGATGGAAGTCCTTGCCGGCCGCCGCAGGACATCCGGCTATGCTGATCACGGCGGTTACTTTTCCAAGGTCCAGCGATGGATCAGGGAAAGCTTCTGAACACTGGAAAATCGAGGGGTACCAGTGGATCGGGAGTTTTGGTTCAGCGACAATGCGAAAAGCCGCCGTGGCGATTCGTGGTCAGGTTCAAAATGAACGGCGAGCAGAAGGCCGTCGTGAAACAAGCAGAATGCGGTCCGGCGAAATGATCCGGCCGAGGATGATGAGGGTGCAATGACCATTAACCTGAAGATACCCGACCTCACGGAACTGAAGCCGCGCATCACGGTGTTTGGCGTCGGTGGCGCTGGCGGCAATGCGGTCAACAACATGATCAACGCCGGCCTGCAGGGCGTCGACTTCGTTGTGGCCAACACGGACGCGCAGGCGCTGACCGCTTCGCGAGCCGAACGCATCATCCAGATGGGCGTCGCGGTCACCGAAGGCCTTGGCGCCGGGTCGCAGCCGGAAGTCGGCCGCGCGGCCGCCGAGGAGGTGATCGACGAAATCAACGATCATCTGGCCGGAAGCCACATGGTCTTCATCACCGCCGGCATGGGCGGCGGCACGGGCACGGGCGCTGCGCCGGTCGTGGCGCGCGCTGCCCGCGAGCACGGCATCCTCACCGTCGGCGTCGTCACCAAGCCGTTCCAGTTCGAGGGCCAGCGCCGCATGCGTCTCGCGGATGCCGGCATCGAGGAACTGCAGGCCAACGTCGACACGCTGATCTGCATTCCGAACCAGAATCTGTTCCGCATCGCCAACGAGCGGACCACCTTCGCCGATGCCTTCGCCATGGCTGATCAGGTGCTCTACTCGGGCGTTGCCTGCATCACCGACCTCATGGTCAAGGAAGGCCTCATCAACCTCGACTTCGCCGACGTGCGCTCCGTCATGCGCGGCATGGGCAAGGCGATGATGGGCACGGGCGAGGCCTCGGGCGACCGTCGCGCGATCCAGGCCGCCGAGGCGGCCATCGCCAATCCGCTGCTCGACGAAGTGTCGATGAAGGGCTCCAAGGGCCTGCTCATCTCGATCACCGGCGGCAAGGATCTCACCCTCTTCGAGGTGGACGAAGCCGCGACCCGCATCCGCGAGGAAGTCGACCAGGATGCCAACATCATCCTCGGCGCGACCTTCGACGACGAACTCGAAGGCGTCATCCGCGTGTCGGTCGTCGCGACCGGTATCGACCAGGAAGCAAGCCAGCTGATCCGCAACGCCGATGCCCGCACGGCGGATGCCAACAACCGCCTCAATCAGGCGCGTGGCGGTTCGGCGTCGCCGGCCGCAGCGGCCATTGCAGACATCCGTACGACCAAGCCGGCCGCGCCGGTGTTGCAGCCGCAGGCCGCCGCACCTCAGCCGGTCGCTCCGGCACCGGCTCCCGCTCCGGCCCCCACGGTCGCCGAGATGCCGGCTCCCGCTCCGGTCGCCCCGCGTCCTGTCGCTTCGGCGCAGGATGCGCGCGTGACCATCGAGCCCTACCAGCAGCCGAGCCCGTCCATGCTCGACGTGCCGGCCGAGGAGCCCGTCTACAGGGCGCCGCGCAGCGAGCCGGAAGCCGCTCCGCAGCCCTATATTCCCCCGGCGGCGGAACGGCCGACCGTTGCCCGCACCCCGCGGATGCCCGATATCCAGGACTTTCCCCCCATCGTCCAGCGAGAAGTCCGGGCGGAAGCCGACGACGACGGCGACGACGAGCGCCGTCCCATGGGGCTTCTTCGGCGGCTTGCGGCAGGGCTTGGCCGGCATCCAGAAGGCGATCATGCGGCGGAAGCGATGATGCAGCAGCCTGCTGCCCGTCCGCAGCCCGCGGCGGTTCATCAGGCTCCCCCGGTCGCGCCGCGTGCGCCGCAGCCGGCGCAGAGCGAGTTTGCCCGCCCGGCCCAGCGGCCGGCGCCGGCACCGCGCATGGCGACCGGTCAGCTCGACCCGCAGGGACGGCCCGCATCGGCGCCGCGCCTTGCCGACGACGATCAGCTCGAGATTCCGGCCTTCCTGCGCCGCCAGAACAGCTGACGCGCGGCAATCGCGAACGTGAAACAGGACAAGACCCCGCCGCCCAAACGGCGGGGTTTTTTCATCGCATGGCGCATGCGGTCTTCTCATGCGTCAGCCGGGATTCATGAGTCTTTCCATGGGGTAACATTGCGTAAAGAAGAGTGATTTTCTTTTGCACGGACCCCACAGTAGAGTGCAGCAGGTCGTATGAGATGGTGCGCTTGCCGCCCGGATTTTCGACCCGCATTCACCGGATTGGCGCTGGCCGCATTCGGGTTCCAAAGACCCACCGAATGTCCCGCGTTGTTCGATCCGAGGCGATCTGATGGTGTGGGGGCCGGCCGCGGTCCTTGTCAGGTCATCTTGGTCCGGGATCCCTAGACGTTCAAGGACTTGCGATGCAGCTCAAGAAATTCGGCGGCTATCAGACGACGCTCGCACGCGAAATTCGGTTCGACGGCGTCGGCGTCCACGCCGGCAAGCCCGCGAGCCTTTTGCTGCGTCCCGCGTCCGCCGATCGCGGCATCGTTTTCCGCCGGACCGACGAGACGGGACGGGAGGTCGAGATTCCCGCCCGGTTCGACTACGTGGTCGCAACCGATCTCTGCACGGTTCTAGGTGTCGACGGTCTTTCGGTCGCGACGGTCGAGCATCTCATGGCTGCCTTGCTGGCGCTGGGTGTCGACAATGTCGACATCGAGGTCGAAGGGCCGGAAGTTCCGATTCTCGACGGCTGCTCGGTGACCTTCGTCGACGGTATCCAGGAGGCCGGGCTCACCGTGCTGGCGAGCCCGCGCAAGGTGCTGCGCATCCTGAAGACGGTTCGCGTCGAGCAGGGCGATGCCTTTGCCGAACTCTCGCCCTTCGAGGGCTGCCGCTATGACGTCACCATCGACTTCACCGACCCGGTGATCGGCCGCCAGTCCTATGTCTTCGATCTTTCCGCCCACGGGTTCCGTACGGAACTGGCGCGGGCGCGGACCTTCGGCTTCATGAGCGATGTCGAAAAGCTCTGGAAGATCGGTTTCGCGCTGGGCTCGTCGCTGGAGAATTCCGTCGCCGTCGGCGAGGGGCGGGTGATGAACCCGGAAGGCCTGCGCTTCCCGGACGAATTCGCTCGCCACAAGACGCTCGACGCTGTTGGCGACCTTGCGCTTGCGGGCGCGCCGTTTGTCGGCCGCTACCGGTCCTACAAGGGCGGCCACCGGATGAACGTCGCGGTGCTCAAGGCGCTGTTCGCCGACCATGCCGCCTATGAGTTCGTCAGCAAGTCGGCCGTGCGGCGCGAGGCTGGCAGTGCCGTCATGGTGGCTGGCAGCGGTCTTGCCGCGGCGCCGGACATCTGAGCACGAAGGCGCCATGCGGATGCCGCAATTTTCGGCAAATCTTATGAGAATCTGAGTTGCGACGGCCTTCGGCACGGATTGAACGTGGCGGAGGCCGTTCGATTGAGATAAAAGCCCTTGTCGGTCGAAGCTGCGCGTTGCGGCACTTCGGACCGGGAAGCGGCAGGGCAGCCAGGTCAGGATTTCCGGACCATCGTCACGTCGGACGTATGAGCTGCTCCCGAGGGATGCGACGAGACTGGGACCTTTATGAGAATGGCTTCTTCGCGGGCGGTGCGATCCAACCTTGTGTCAGCGGCTTCCGGCCGCCGTGTCCTTTCCGGTGCTCTTGCAGGCTCGCTTCTTGCCCTGCTGACGGCCTGCTCGTCCGACCCCGTCGACGACCTCGCCTTCAAGGATATCCCGGCCGAGAAGTCCTATAATGAGGGTCTTGCCTACATCAAGGCAGGCGATCTTCGCGAGGCGACCAAGAAATTCGAGGAAGTCGACCAGCAGCACCCCTATTCGGAGTGGGCGCGCAAGTCGATGATCATGACGGCCTACACGAACTTCACGCGCGGCAGGTACGACGACGCGATCATCTCGGCCCGACGCTATGTGACGCTCTATCCGGGCTCCGAGGACGCCGCTTACGCGCAATACATGATCGGCCAGTCCTACTTCCAGCAGATCCCCGACGTCGACCGCGATCAGGACATGACGCGCAAGGCGCTCCAGGCCATGACCGAGCTCGTGCAGCGGTATCCGGACTCGTCCTACGCGCTTGAAGCGCAGCGGGTGATCGACGTCTGCCGCGACCAGCTCGCCGGCAAGGAAATGGAGATCGGCCGCTACTATCTGGCGCGCTACAACTACATTGCCGCGGTCAACCGCTTCCGCAATGTCGTGACCGAGTACCAGACGACGCGCCACACGGAAGAGGCGCTGGAACGTCTGACGGAAGCCTATTTCGCGCTCGGTATCGTCAACGAGGCGCAGACAGCGGCCGCCATCCTTGGTCACAACTATCCGGAAAGCCAGTGGTACAAGGACGCCTACAGCCTGCTTCAGACGAAGGGGCTTGAGCCGCGCGAGGATACCGGTTCCTGGATTTCGCGCACCTTCAAGGCCGCGCTCGGCTAAGCGGTTGCGGGCCCGGCATCGCGCCGGGGCCGCAGGCTGAACCGGGGGATGGGACGCCGGAGCTCGGCAACTCCCTCCGATCATGGTATTTCCGCGTTTCCTGTTGTGTATCCATTCAACCGCTGCCGGTAACGAGACGAGCTTCTTCGCATGCTGCTGACCCTGGCGATCCGAGATATCGTCCTGATCGAGCGGCTCGACATTGCCTTTTCGAGCGGACTGACCGTGCTCACGGGCGAAACCGGCGCCGGAAAGTCCATCCTTCTCGATGCCCTGTCGCTGGCGCTCGGCGGCCGGGGAGACGCCTCGCTGGTGCGCCATGGCGCGAACCAGGGGCAGGTGACGGCCGTCTTCGAGATTGACGCCACCCATCCGGTGCGAGCCCTCCTTTCCGAAAATGACATCCCCGACGAAGGCGATCTGATCCTTCGGCGCGTGCAGACCTCGGATGGCCGCACGCGCGCCTTCGTCAACGATCAGGCCGTCTCAGCCGGACTGATGCGTCACCTGGGGGCTGGTCTCGTCGAAATTCATGGTCAGCACGACGACCGGGCACTGGTCGATGCCGTCGCGCATCGGGGGCTGCTCGATGCCTTCGGCGGGCTCGAGCAGGAGTGCCGTGTCCTGTCGGCGGCTCATCGCGACTGGCGCGGCGCCGAAAAGGCGCTCGGCGAACTGCGCGGCCGGATCGATGCCGCCCGCCGCGAGGCCGACTTCCTGCGCTCTTCGGTGGAAGAGCTGGAGGCCCTGTCGCCGATGGTCGGCGAAGAGGTCGAGCTTGCGGAAAAACGTGCCCACATGATGCGCGGCGAGAAGATCGCGGCCGATCTTGCCGAGGCCAGCGAGCATCTTTCCGGAACCGCCTCGCCGATCCCGGGCCTTGCCTCGCTGATGCGCCGTCTGGAGCGCAAGGGGCCCGAGGTGGCGGGCCTTCTGGAAGAACCTCTGACGGCGCTATCCGCCGCGCTCGATCAGCTGGAAGAGGCGCGCCTCGGTTTTGAACGGGCACTCAGGGAGAGCGAATTCGATCCGGCGGTGCTGGAAGCGACCGAGGAGCGTCTTTTCAAGATCCGGGCGGCGGCGCGCAAGTTCGATGTCGAGCCCGACGATCTGACGGAACTCGCCGTGCGCATGGCGAATGACCTTGCCGAGATCGATGCCGGCGAGGGACGGCTGGAGGCGCTGGCGCGGGCGGCCGAGACCGCGAAGGCGCGCTACGACACGCTGGCCGGCGAGCTTTCGGCACGCCGCAGCGAGACGGCGCGGCATCTCGAAGCCGCCGTTGCCGGTGAACTGCCGGCGCTGAAGCTGGAGCGTGCCGAATTCATCGTCACGCAGGGCGTCGACCCAGAGGCGAGGGGGCCTGAGGGGATCGACCAGATCGAATTCTGGGTGCGCACGAACCCGGGCACGCGGGCGGGGCCGATGATGAAGGTCGCCTCGGGCGGCGAACTCTCGCGCTTCCTGCTGGCGCTGAAGGTCTCGCTCGCCGACAAGGGCTCGGCGCCGACGCTCGTCTTTGACGAGATAGACACCGGTGTCGGCGGTGCGGTCGCCGAGGCGATCGGCAGCCGTCTCGGGCGTCTTGGCGAGCGCGTGCAGGTGCTCTCCGTGACCCATGCGCCGCAGGTCGCCGCGCGGGCCGACCAACACCTTCTGATCGCCAAGGACGCGGTGGAAGGCGGCGCGCGGGTCGCGACTCGCGTCACGCCGATCGACGAGCATCACCGGCGCGAGGAGATTGCCCGCATGCTGGCCGGCAGCGTCATCACCGACGAGGCGCGGGCGGCGGCGGAGCGGCTGATCGGCAGCGGTCGCTGACAGTCCCGCTGACGGTTTACATCCTGCCGGCTCATCCCTATGGTGCGCCGACTTCGGACCGGGGGCTTTCCCCGGCCGGCCATGTTCAACACTTCCCTCGAAGGATTTGAGACGCCATGCGTGCTGAAATCGAGGCCATCGTCGACGAGATCGAGCAGGGGATGGCCCTGCTGAGGAGGCATCTTTGACTGGGATGCGTCCCAGGCACGGCTTGCCGAGCTGAACGGCTTCGTCGAAGACCCGAACCTTTGGAACGATCCGGAAAACGCGCAGAAAATCATGCGCGAGCGAACGGATCTGGAAACCCGGATGACGGCTGTCGAGAAGATGTCGGCCGAGCTTTCCGACAATGTCGAGCTCATCGAGCTCGGCGAAATGGAAGGCGACCAGACCGTCGTCACGGACGCGGAGAACGCCCTCAAGGCGCTCAAGTCCGAGATCGACCGGATGCAGATCGAATCACTGCTGTCTGGTGAGGCCGATTCCAACGACACCTATGTGGAAATCAACTCCGGCGCCGGCGGCACCGAGAGCCAGGACTGGGCGAACATGCTCCTGCGCATGTACACCCGCTGGGCGGAGAAGCATCGCAACAAGGTCGAGCTTCTGGAAATCCACGACGGTGAAGAGGCGGGCATCAAGAGCGCGACCATCGTCGTCAAGGGCCACAACGCCTACGGCTGGCTGAAGACGGAATCGGGCGTGCACCGGCTCGTGCGCATTTCGCCCTACGACAGCCAGGCTCGCCGGCACACCAGCTTCGCCTCGGTCTGGGTCTATCCGGTCGTCGACGACTCGATCAACATCGAGATCAACGAGAGCGAATGCCGGGTCGACACCTATCGCGCCTCGGGCGCGGGCGGTCAGCACATCAACACGACCGACTCGGCGGTGCGCATCACGCATATCCCGACGAATATCGTGGTTCAGTGTCAGAGCGAGCGTTCCCAGCACAAGAACCGCGCCACGGCCTGGAACATGCTGAAGGCGCGGCTCTATGAGCGCGAGCTGGAGATCCGCGAGCAGGCGGCCAACGCCGAGGCGTCGTCGAAGACGGAGATCGGCTGGGGGCACCAGATCCGCTCCTATGTGCTGCAGCCCTATCAGCTCGTGAAGGATCTGCGCACCGGGGTGGAGAGCACCTCGCCGCAGGATGTGCTCAACGGCGACCTCGACGAGTTCATGGAGGCGGCGCTTGCGCAGCGCGTCCATGGCACGACGGCGGGCGAAATCGCCGACGTGGACTGAACGACGGACGGGACGGGGAGCTGCCGAGAGAGCTGCTCCCCGTCTCAGCTATTGACGGTCAGATTGCAGGGATTGATGCAATGGATCGTATCATTTCGTTAAGGAAGGCTTTCAGTAGATCAAGCTAAATAAGAACGATACTCTTGATCTATTTCTCTTGGTCGACTGGCCGTCGACGCAGAGATTGCATATCGTAGCGATCAACATCTGTGCGAATGCGCTGAAAACCACCAGCTTTAATCCAGCTTTGCTGCCGACGTTCTGCAGACCGCAGAGTCATTCCCATCAGATATGCAACCGCAATTGGGCTTTTGCCGAGATCGAACAGGCGATAACAGATTTCGACGCCACGTTCTGTGAGATGACCCGTCGCGGGAATATACTCATCGCCATAGCTGTAGCTCGGGCGGTGATTAGCCGGAAATCGCGGTGAAAGATCACCGACTAGCTCTGTTCCACGTAAATCCAGCTCTGCATTGATTGCATTGAATCGTTCTCGCTCTCGATTAATTTGCTTCTCGATGGTTTTACCAAGACGTTTAAGATCCGCTTCAAAGGCTTGTTCCGCAAGCTCAAACAAAATTCTGTTAGGCGATAACGTCAAAATGAGCCGACTGCGAGCGCGCTCCCATAGCGAGCGCCTATATATGCGCAGGCGATCCAGCGCATCGCTCTTATAGGTGGGACTCGCAAACGTGAGATGATCTACCGACCAATTGTTTCGACTGATATCGGACATTACTAGGTGGATGCGATGTGCGATGTCGTTTCGATAGCTGAGTAAGCTATTCAATTCATTGGCTTCTTCGTTGGTGAATATGCCGATTTCAATCGCAAATGCGAGTGCAGTCTTGAGTCTCTTTCCTTGCTGACGGTCGTGTCCCAAAAGATTTTGGAGTGCGGCAGCGTCTTCTGACGAAACCTTATCTGCGGTCTTAGCGTCGCTCAGTAGGTGCGCAAACAGCCGCTGCAGACGCTTTTCCTCGGGAGGCTCTGGAAGGAGCTGACCTGATTTGCGGGTTGTCTCTCGATGGACATCGCCCAACAAAAACGAGTGGATTTCCTCTGAATAAAAAAGGTACAGCGCGGCCTCAATGGCGCGATAGCGTAAAATGTTGCGCTCAATGGCTGAGGGGCGTCCACCGCGAGGGTCAATATAACGGCTGGCTGGAAAAGCATGGCCATTTTCGTGTTTGAGATGGCGCTTGGTAACTCCAGGCACTTTGGAAATTCCTTCCGCCCGAATTTTGGGTTTGCCGCCCATCGTCAGATTCAGCCCATCGGGTGACTTTAATAGGCGAAAATGGCGTTTTGTTCAGCCGAGATTCATAGCAGATGGAGTTGCAAAGAGCAGGCGCGACAGATGCAACACACCACGCTGGCGGGTGCGCGAGTGTCGCCGTCCGGTGGTCGTATTTTCGCTCTTGGACGACAATAAGCGGCGAGATCCGCTGTATTCGAAATTTTTCGGCAACAAAAATTCTAAGGCATACTATGCCTACATCTCAAGAAGTGGCCTTGGATCACAGCTCGGCGATAGGAGAATGAAAATGATCCACGCTAGTGAGCCGCATGTCGCGAGAAACGAAAAAAGGCGCCTCAGGGGCGCCTTTTTCGGGTCGTGTGTCGTGTGCAACTCAGGAATTGTCGCCGAGCACGCTGGCCAGCTTTTCTCCGGCCTGGATGTAGATCATCGGGTCGACCGCCTCGCCGTTGACACGGGTCTCGTAGTGGAGATGCGGTCCGGTCGAGCGCCCGGTGGAACCGACCTCGCCGATCTTGTCGCCCTTGGCGACCACATCGCCGGTGCTGACCGAAATGCGGCTCATGTGGGCATAGCGCGTCGTCAGGCCCTTGCCGTGGTCGATCTCGACCATGTTGCCGTAGCCGCCGTTGCGTCCGGCGAAGATGACCTTGCCGGGTGCGTCGGCCGGAACGTCCCGCCCGACCGGCGAGCGATAGTCGATGCCGGGATGCATGGCGAGGCGGCCGAGGAACGGATCGCGGCGGGCGCCGAATGTCGAGGTGATCGTCGCGTTGTCGAGCGGCTCGGTCAGGGGAAGCCTGGCGACGGCCTTGCGGACGCTGCCAATCTGCTCGAGGGCCGCACGGGCCTTTTCCACGTTGCTGACGAATTCGGGAGAAACGGCGAGCGGGACGAAGGGGCCGCCGACGTCGCTGGTCTCCTCGCCCGTTGCCGTGGGGATCGGATCGGCGCTTGCCAGCTTCAGATGGATGCCGATGGAGCGCATGATTGCCCTGGCCTTGGAGACCTTGGTCTCGGCGGCGCTGGCGATCGCCTCGACAGCCGCGTACTGCGACAGGCGATAGTGCTTGAGCTGGTCCGACATGGCGGAGAGATCTGGCCGATCTTCCTTGGCCGCGCCGTTCGAGGGCTCCGCGGCGCCGCGAAGCTCGGGGGAGGGGCCGCCGATGGCGAGGGGCTCGCTGTCGGCCTTGGCGCCCATCAGCGCGTCGAACCGGGCGTTGATGGTGTCCTGGATGCTGTCGTCGGCATACGCCGTGGAAAGGTTCGGGCTGCGGCGCGGCATGGCCGGCGCAAGAGACGCCGTATCCTGCTTGGTGGCTGCCTTGACTGCCGTTGTCGGAACGACTTCAAGACCTTCGGCCCTGGCGGTCTTCAGGAGATCGCCAATCAGCCGCTGGCTGTCGGTCAGCTCCGCCTGGCGGGTCAGCAGCTTTTCGATCTTCTGGTCGTAGGCGACCTGATCGAGCAACTGCCGGCTGGCGATGCGATCGATCTCGCCGCGCAGATTGGCAATGCGGTTCTCATACGCCTGCTGCATGTCCGCGGTATGGGACGTGGAGGCGTCGATCAACCCGTCACGGAAGATCAGATAGGCGGTGGCACCGAGATAGACGGCGGCAAACACCGTTCCGAAGACGGCGAGCGATCCGGCCAGCCAGGGTCGGACAGTGTAACTGTGAACGTCATCACCATTCGTGATGATGATCCGACGGACCGGTCGTTGCGACCGATAGCGATTTTCCGACTTCTGTCGCGCCATCTTGGTGACCTGCTTCTGCGTGTCATGGGTTCGCGTGTGTCGGTCATTAGACCTTGTTAAGGTTAATGAAGTTTTGCCTTTTTGCCGTTTGGGACGCCTCGACGGTGTCGAATGGCGAGTGACCGCCGCGAAAGGCGGGTGGGCGTCGGACTGTCCGGATTAGCGGTTATATTACAATTTATTACACTGAATGTTCGTGATATGTCCGCGTTCAATGGATATATTAATGATTGAGGTGCGGAAACACGTTCGCGTAATGCGCGAGTATCGCTTTTTGCTGCGCCGGGTGGGCAATCTGCAATGAGAGGGAGAAACCCCTTGCGGGATTAACCTATGATTCGTGCAAGCGGCTTGTAGAAGCCCGGCGTCAGTCCCGCCTCGGAACGAGCCCGGTCGTTGAAGGGGGGCTTCAGGGCGCCGCGGAAATTGCGGCGCACGAGATCGTGGAAGGCCGGTTCCGGAGCAACGCGCTCGCGATCGCACAGAAAGCGGAACCATTTTGCGCCAAAGGCGACATGGCGCTTCTCGTCCCGGTAGATGATGTCGAGGATGGCGGCGCTCGCCTCGTCGCCGCCGGACCGGATCTTCTCGGCCATCGCCGGCGTGACGTCGAGGCCGCGTGCTTCGAGAACCAGCGGGATGACCGCGAGTCGGGCCTTCAGGTCGTGACCCGTGCTTTCCGCCGCCTGCCAGAGGCCGTCGTGAGCGGGCAGGTCGCCGTAGGCGGCGCCGAGTTCCTTCAGCCGCGTGTCGAGCATCGAGAAATGCTTGGCTTCCTCAAGGCCGACCTGCACCCAGTCGTCAAAGAAGGATCGCGGCACCTGCTGATCGACGAAGCGGGCGACGAGATCCCAGGTCAGATCCACGGCGTTGAGTTCGATATGCGTCAGCGAGTGCAGCAGCGCGATGCGTCCGGAAAGCCCGACGGACGACCGGCGGGGCATGTCGCGCGGGGCAAGCAGGAGAGGGCGGGCCGGGCGGCCCGGACGCTCGCTGAGCGCCGGCCCGGTCAAGCCGGTCCCGCGATCGAGCCGGCGCTGGAACCAGTCCCGCGCCGTCTGATAGGCAAGGTCGACCTTCGCCTGAAGATCGGCGGTCGCAACGATCGAACGGGCCCGTTCGCGCAGGCTGTCGCGCTCCATCGGCGATGTCCCTCTTGTTGACGGGTGCCGGAGGTCAGAGCGCCCTGGAGGCGGCGAGCACCTCGGCGACATGGCCCGGGATCTTCACCTTGTGCCAGACCCTGGCGACCTTGCCCTCGGCGTCGATCAGGAAGGTGGAGCGGTCAACGCCCATGTACTTGCGGCCATACATCGACTTTTCCACCCACACGCCATAGGCCTCGATGGCCTGGCGCTCGGGATCGGCGAGAAGTTCAACGGTCAGTCCATGCTTGTCGCGAAACTTGGCGTGCTTTTTTTCCGTATCGGGCGAAATGCCGAGAACCGTGACGCCGGCGGCTTCGAAATCCGCCTTGGCCGCCGTAAAATCAAGGGCTTCCACCGTGCATCCGCTGGTATCGTCCTTGGGGTAGAAGTAGACGACGACCGGCTTTCCCTTGAGCGAGGAAAGGCTGACAGGGGTCCCATCGGCCGTCGGCAGCAAGAAATCGGGGGCCATCTGTCCGGTCTGCGGGGCGTCGGTCATGAAATCGTCCTTTCCTCTTATTGACGGTGTTTGGCATGATGGCCGTGCGATAAGCAAGTCGGCATGAAGCGGATACGTCCGCCGGATTCGGATGGATCGGAAAAACGTCCGCCTTAGGGGACGCGATGCCGCAAGGGATGAGCACATATTGACATCTGAGCCAAAGCCAGACGCCGGACAAGGGGAACTGCCGCCCGTTGACGGGCCCGTGCGGCCTGCGTCCAGGCGCGGCTGGAAGCGTCTGTTCGTCGGGCTGGCGCTGCTGGGGCTGATCATCTGGTCCGGCCGGGCCTTGCTGACCGGGCCCGTGCAGTCCGAATGGATCGCCGGCAAGGTGGCGGCCTATGCCCAGGCCCGCAGCGATGGCAGCGAGATCGGCATCGGCAACCTTGGCCTTTCGCTCGACGTCAGCCTGCGTCCCGTCCTGCATCTGCGCGATGTCCGGGTGAAGCTTGCAAGTGGCGACGTCATTTCGGCTAACACGGTCGAGGCGACCACCGACTGGTCGACGCTTCTGGGGCGGTCGAGGAAGCTCACCTCCATCTTCGCCGACCATGTGCTGGTGGAAATGGTGCCCGGCGCCGGCGTCGAGATTCCCGATCCCATGCTGATGCTCGGATATCTGGAAGGCGAACTGGTGCATGCCGGGCTCGGCTCGGCCGAAGTTTCCTCGCTGACGGTCATGGCCGCCACGAATCGCGACCGTCGGGTGACGTTGCTCGACAGGGTGGCGGTCACGCTGGCCTCGCCGTCCCAGGAGCGCGGCGAGCCGGTGGAGCTTCGTGTCGCGGGGCGGGGCGATTCGGGCCCATGGTCGGCCAACATGACCATCAATGCGGAACCGGGAGGCCAGTCCAGCAAGGTGGCGGTCGTTGCCCGTTCCGTCGATGTCGCCGACCTTGCCCGTCGTCTCGGCGATGCACTTCCCTTCGCTTCGGGGCAGTTCGATGCCGATGTCAGCGCCGAGATCGATCGCCGTGGCCGCGTTCTGTCCGCTGACGGGCAGTTGTCGCTCAGCCAGATCGCCCTTGGCGACCGCGATTCCATCGGGGAGACCCTGCTTCACCATGCCGACCTGACGTTCGCGTGGGACCCCGCCGGCCATGCCATCATGATCACACCCTCCAGTACGGCGTTCGCCGGGGGAAGTGCCACGCTGGCCGGGCGCATCGAGATGCCCCAGAGCCCGGACACGGTGTTTCGCTACAATCTGGCGATGAAGGGCGTTGCCCGCGTTGAGGGCAGCAATCGCCGCCCGGCGGACTTCGTTCTCGATGGCACCTACGATCCGGCTGAAGGGACGATCGTCGTCAACAGGCTGGCCGCCCAGTCCGAACAGTTGAGCTTCACGTCGGCGCTGCGGGTCGCCATGCATGAGACGCAGCCCGTCGTCGCCTTCTCCGGGGCGGCCAAGACGGTCTCCGTGGACGAACTCAAGGCCATCTGGCCCGAATTCATCATCACCAATGCCCATAACTGGGTGCGCGATCACCTGAAGTCGGGCACCGTCACGGACGCTTCCATCGACCTCGGCATGATGCTCGCCTCCGATGAGGGAGGCGATGCGCTTCCGCCGGGGGCTGCAACCGTTGCATTCGACTTCGAGGACGTGACCTTCGACATCTACGACGGCGGCCCGATCGTCACGCAGGCAAGCGGTCACGGCGTCCTGCAGGACGACACGTTTACCGTGACGCTCAAGAAGGGCGTGGCAAAGCTCCCGGACGGCCAGACGCTCGATATGCCGGCTGGCACCTTCCATGTTCCGGTGGTGACGATGCGCGATCCGGACGGATCGGTGGAGCTGGATCTGGAGGGAACCGCGTCCGCCATGCTGGCCCTTTGGCAAAGCCTGCCGCTTTCGAAGGGCAATGATCTTGGCGTCGCGCCCGCGGACCTGATGGGGACCGGCAGCGCGCATGTCTCGCTGGCGATGCCGCTGATCAAGGATCTGCCCGTAAACCGGATCAAGTACACGGCGCAGCTCGAGCTCAGGGCGCTTGGCGCGCGCACGCCCTTTCTCGGACATCAGGTCAGCAACGGCGAGATCGACATCCTGATTGCCGACAACCGGGCCAAGGTCACGGGCCACGCCAGCGTCGACGGTGTCGATACCTCGATCGAGGCTGACCGGCCCCTCGATGGCGGCGAGGAAGGCCAGTCGGCCTTCAAGATGGTGCTTGACGAGGCCGCCCGCAAAAAGCTCGGCCTCGACATGTCGGGCCTGCTCAGCGGCAACATCGGCGTGACCGTCAAGCCGGGAAAGACCGAGGACGGAAAGGACTTTCAGGATCTGACCGTCGACCTGAAATCGGCGAGCCTGTCCCTGCCGACGATCGGCTGGTCCAAGCCGAAGGGCGATCCGGCCACAGCTTCTTTCCGTCTCTTCCAGACGGCGGACAGCACGCAAGTGGAGAAGATCGTCTTCGACGCAGGTGTGGCTCGGGCGGAGGGATCGCTTCGGCTCGACGACGGTCGGCTGGTGCTGGCGAAGTTCCCGCTGGTGCGATTGTCGCGCGGCGACAAGATGCAGGTTTCCTTCGGCGCGGCCGCAAACGGCGGCCATGATCTCTTCATCACCGGCGCGCAGTTCGACGCGCGCGGCTTCCTGAAGGCGCAGACGCAGCAAAGCCCCGTCGGCGTCAATGGGGCTTTCGGCCCGATAAATCTCCAGGTGCGGGTCGACAACGTCCTCGGCAACTACGACGAGGCGCTCGATGGCGTCAATCTCGACGCGACCATTCTGGCAGCGGGTCTGGCCGACCTGTCGCTGACCGCACAGACATCCGGCGGCGGCGCGACGTCGGCGACGATGGATGCCGGGGGGGACCAGCGCAGGCTGATGGTCGAGGCGAGCGAAACGGGCCGGCTGCTGCGCTTCCTCGGCTTCTACACGCGTGTCTATGGCGGGCGGACGACGTTCCAGGCCAGTATCGACAAGGCCGGCAGGGTCACGGGGCGCGTCGACGGTCAGCGCTGGAAGATCGTCGGCGAGCCGGCATTGGCCCGCCTTGCGTCCGAGGCGCCCGATCCCAACAATCCGCAGGACGCAAGAGAAGTGCAGATCCGGCGCCTGCTGCTCGATCTGTCCTTCGCGGATGGCCGCGTTTCGATTTCGGACGGCATGGTGCGGGCGGCGAATGCCGGCCTTTCGCTTCAGGGCGATGTCGACTTCCGTCGCAATGTGCTGAGGATCACCGGGTCCTATTTCCCGGCCGGAACCTTCGACAACTTCCTCTCGCGGATTCCGATCCTCGGGCAGACGCTGTTCGCCAGTGGTCGCGCCGGTCTCGTCGGCGTCACCTATCACCTGAGCGGACCGATTTCCGAACCGCAGCTCTCGATCAATCCGCTGTCAGTGGTCGCGCCGGGAATTCTGAGGAAACTCTTCGAACTCGGGTGAGGGCGGGACCGGTCTTCCAGCCCCGCACCTCGTCCAATCAGACCGCTTTCAGCAGCACGTGCTTCTTGCGCCCGAAGGAGAGCTTGATGACGCCGTCGGCGTTGAGGTCGGTGCGCGCCAGCGCCGCCTTGGGGTCGAAAACCGTCTTGTCGTTGACCTTGAGGCCGCCGCCCTGAACCGCGCGGCGAGCCTCGCCGTTGCTGGCGACGAGGCCGGCCGTCACGAAGGCGGTCAGGACGCCGAGGCCGGCATCGAGCTCGGCGGCCGGGATCTCGATGGTCGGCAGATCTTCGGAAAGGGCGCCTTCCTCGAAGGTCTTGCGCGCGGTTTCCGCAGCCGTCTCGGCGGCCTCACGGCCGTGGAGCAGGGCGGTGATCTCGGTGGCGAGCACCTTCTTGGCCTCGTTGATCTCCGATCCGCCGAGGGCGGCGAGCCTGGCGACCTCGGAGAGCGGCATGGTCGTGTAGAGCTTCAGGAAGCGCTCGACGTCAGCGTCCTCGGTGTTGCGCCAGTACTGCCAGAAATCATAGGGGCTCATCATGTCCGCGTTGAGCCAGACCGCGCCGTTCGCCGTCTTGCCCATCTTGGCGCCGGACGACGTGGTCAGCAGCGGCGAGGTCAGCGCGAAGAGCTGTTTCGTGCCCATGCGATGGCCGAGGTCGATGCCGTTGACGATGTTGCCCCACTGGTCGGAGCCGCCCATCTGCAGCTGGCAGTCGTAGCGCTTGGCCAGTTCCACGAAGTCATAGGCCTGCAGGATCATGTAGTTGAACTCGAGGAAGGAGAGCGACTGCTCGCGCTCCAGCCGGAGCTTCACGCTGTCAAAGGACAGCATGCGGTTGACCGAGAAATGGCGGCCGACATCGCGCAGGAATTCCAGATAGTTCAGCTCGCGCAGCCATTCCGCGTTGTTGATCATCAGCGCGGTGTGCGTGTTGGCGTCGTAGTCGAGATAGTTCGAGAACACGCGCTTGATCGATGCGATGTTGGCCTCGATCGTCTCCAGCGTCATGAGCTGACGCGCCTCGTCCTTGAAGGAGGGGTCGCCCACCATGCCGGTGCCGCCGCCCATCAGCGAGATGGCGCGGTGGCCGGTGGCCTGCAGCCAGTGCAGCATCATGATCTGGATCAGCGAGCCGGCGTGCAGGCTTGGCGCCGTCGGATCGAAGCCGATATAGCCGGTGATCGGACCCTTGACGGCGGCCGCGTCCAGCCCCTCCGGGTCGGAGATCTGGTGGACAAAGCCGCGTTCCGACAGGACATTCAGGAAATCCGACTTGAACGCGCTCATGAAACCCAATTCCTCTTGATCCAGCGGCAGGACTTGGCGCCGCGTGGCGCGGTGTTTAGCAAAGAACGGACGGTGATTCACGCCTGAATTTGGACGGCGATGCGCCTTCACTGATCCGCTCGGAGGTCTGCGAGATGAATTCGTCCCATCCTGTTCCCCAAGCCGGCCGGCCGGTCTGGTGTCTCGGTCTCATGAGCGGGACCTCCATGGATGGCGTCGACGCCGCCCTGATCCTGACGGATGGCGAGACGATTGCCGACTTTGGTCCGACCCATTTCCGGCCCTACAAGGAGCGTGAGCGCGACGCGATGCGGGCGGCGCTGAAGGAAGCGCGCGGCCTCGATGACCGATCAGCCCGCCCTCCGGCACTGGCGGAAGCGGAGCGCATCGTCACCGACTGCCATATCGAGGTCGTCCGAACGCTTGTGGCAAAGGCAGATGAAGCGGGCATCGCGGCGGCACTCGTGGGTTTCCACGGACAGACCGTGTTTCATGCGCCGGATCGGCGTCTGACCGTGCAGATCGGCGATGGGGCGCGGCTTGCACATGAAACGGGTCTGCCGGTCATCTTCGACATGCGCGCGGCTGATGTCGCGAGCGGCGGGCAGGGCGCGCCGCTCGTTCCCGTCTATCACCGGGCGCTGGCGCAAAGGGCCGGGCTTGCCCTGCCGGTCGTGCTCGCCAATCTCGGCGGCGTTGCCAACATCACCTATCTCGGGGCGGACGGAACGCTTGGCGCCTTCGACACCGGGCCGGCCAACGCGCTGATGGACGATTTCATTTCGCGCCGCCTCGGGCATGCATTCGACGAGGCGGGACAGATTGCCGCCAAGGGCCGAGTCTACGAGGCAACGCTCGCCCGGCTGATGGACAATCCCTACTTTGCCGCGCCGTGGCCGAAATCGCTCGACCGCGACGCCTTCGATGCATCGGCGGTGGAGGCGCTTTCCGTGGAGGACGGGCTGGCGACGCTGGCAGCTTTCACGGCCCGGTCTCTGGCGGCGGGGATCGCCCTGCTGCCGGATCGGCCGACGCGGATCGTGGCGGTTGGCGGCGGCGCGCGCAATCCGGTGCTCCTCGGGCATATCGCCGAGGCGTGCGGCGTCGATGCGGTTGCTGGCGACACGCTCGGCTTTGCCGGCGATTTCGTCGAGGCCCAGGCCTTCGGGTTCTTGGCGGCGCGCAGCGTCAGGGGATTGCCGCTGACCTTTCCGGGAACGACGGGCGTCAGGGAACCGATGCGCGGCGGTGTGGTGGCCGAAGCGGCGTGAGACATCTGCCGCGAGATGGCCGTTGGCCGATATGCGTGGTTGTTGGTCAAAAAGAAAGCGGGCCTGCCGTTTGACAGACCCGCTCTCGAAATTCCCGATGAAAACCGGTCAGACTTCCGACATCGCCATCCGGCGGTCGACATAGTCGCCGCAGTAGTCAATCAGCTCGTCGACGCGGTTCTCGAAAAAGTGGTTGGCACCGGTCATGATCTGCTGCTCGATCGTGATGCCCTTCTGGCTCTTCAGCTTGTCCACAAGCGTCTGAACGTCCTTCGTCGGCGCCACCTTGTCGGCGTCGCCGTGAATGATCAGGCCGGACGACGGGCAGGGGGCGAGGAAGGAGAAGTCATGCAGGTTCGCGGGCGGGGCGACCGAGATGAAGCCCTCGATTTCCGGACGGCGCATCAGAAGCTGCATGCCGATCCAGGCGCCGAAGGAAAAGCCGGCAACCCAGCAGGCGCGTGCATCCGGATGGACGGTCTGGACCCAGTCGAGCGCCGAGGCGGCATCGGACAGTTCGCCAGCGCCATGGTCGAACGCGCCCTGGCTGCGGCCGACGCCGCGGAAGTTGAACCTGAGAACGGCGAAACCGCGTTCCTTGAACATATAGAAGAGCTGGTAGGCGATCGCGTTGTTCATCGTGCCGCCAAACTGGGGGTGCGGATGCAGGATGAGAGCGATCGGAGCGTTGCGCTCCTTGGACGGCTGGAAACGGCCTTCGATCCGGCCGGCCGGTCCGTTGAAAATCACTTCAGGCATTCGGTGTCTTCAACCTTCCTGGGCGTTTTGAGACGGGCAGCCTTTACGGAGAGTCACGTAGTCTCACCTTGACTCGCGACGGCCTGCTGCCTACAAACTTTGGAACTATTCGAAACTGCTGTGGACCCTATATAGGTAAGGTCCGCGACGGTTTCGATGGTCGTTCTTGTTGTCGGTTCGCGACATGGCGCGTCCTTCGCGCCGACGTCAAGAAAAATCCGACCTCATCCAAGCGGACGACGGCAGAATCGGCCGCCTGCGACGATCGGGGCGCAGGGACCGTCCGGCGACGAGGATCGTGTCACGGTCTATATGGGGTGCGGGACCGGAGAAAAAAATTCGAAATTTCGGAGTGAATTTCCGAATTTGTAATTCGTCTAAAGAGCGACAGGCCGATAGACCCGACGACATCTGAAAATCGGGATTCAGGCAGGCTTTGAGATCGACGAAACCGGGCATCGAGGAAGAGACCAAGTTGGCACCCGCAAAGCGCATCTATCTTGATCATAACGCCGGAGCGCCGCTGCTGGAAAGCGCGCGCCAGGCGATGATCGATGCCTTGTCGGCGTCCGGGAATGCCTCCTCCGTCCATGGCGAGGGGCGGGCGGCCCGCCAGCGGATCAATGCCGCGCGCCGCGTGCTTGCCGGCTTCGTCGGGGCAAGCCCCAAGGCCGTCACCTTCACGTCAGGCGGCTCTGAGGCCGCGATGACCGTGCTGACGCCCGACTGGCACATGAACGGCAAGCCGCTCACCTTCGACCGGCTTCTCGTCTCCGCCGTCGAGCACCCCTGCGTCCTCAAGGGCGGGCGCTTTGCGGCCGACCGCGTCGAGACGATCCCGGTGGACGGCGAAGGGCTCGTCGACCTCGGCTGGCTGGCGCATCGCCTCGGCGAGATCGCCGCCGCCGGTGAGCGGCCATTCGTTTCCGTCATGCTCGCCAACAACGAGACGGGCGTCCTCCAGCCGGTGAGCGAGATCGCGGCGCTGACGCATGCCGCGCACGGGCTGATGCACAGCGATGCCGTGCAGGCGCTCGGCAAGATCGAAATCGATCTTGCAACGCTCGGTGCGGACGTCATCACGCTGTCGGCCCACAAGATCGGCGGGCCGCAGGGTGCGGGCGCGATCGTCAGGGCAACCGACATGATTTCCTTCGCACCGCTCATCACTGGTGGTGGGCAGGAGGGCTATGCCCGTGCCGGCACCGAGAATGTCGCCGCCATCTCCGGCTTTGCCGCCGCGGTCGAGCATGCTCGCGCGGAGATGGCTGGCTGGCCTGAAATTGCGGCGCTTCGCGACCGCCTGCAGGGCGCGATGACGGACTTCGCGCCTTCGGTCCGGGTTCTTTCGGCGAATGCGCCGCGCCTTCCGAACACGCTGGCGATCGCCGCCGAGGGGCTGGATGCGGAGACCGCCGTCATCGCCTTCGATCTCGCCGGCATCGCGGTCTCCTCGGGTTCCGCGTGTTCGTCGGGCAAGGTGGGACCCAGCCATGTGCTTGCGGCCATGGGCCTCGACCACGATATGGCAAGGAGAGGACTGCGCATCAGCCTCGGCCTTGAGACGACGGCCGACGAGATCGACCGGTTCGTTGCCGAATGGCGCAAGGTTGCCAAAGGGCTTGCGGGCGCGCAGACGCAACAGGATCTGAAGGGAGACAGCGGCGAAAGCCGCGCGGCCTGAAAAGCTTGCCCGATGATGTGCCGGTTCTTGAGACCGACCCGCATCGACAGCGCGCGCCTCGTCAGGCATTTCGATAGAGAAGACGCAATCCCGCGGCCCTTGAAGCCGCCTCGGATGGAGTGAGAAAATGGCTGCAGTTCAAGAGACGATCGAAACCGTCTCGGCGATTGACGTTGACAAGTACAAGTACGGTTTCGAGACAATCATCGAGTCCGAGCTTGCGCCCAAGGGGCTCGACGAGAGCACCGTCCGCTATATTTCCGCCAAGAAGGGCGAGCCGCAGTGGTTGCTGGACTGGCGCCTTGAAGCGTTCCGCCGCTGGCAGACCATGAGCGAGCCGACCTGGGCGCGTGTCGAGTATCCGAAGATCGATTTTCAGGATCTCTACTACTATTCCGCTCCGAAGAAGACGGCGGGTCCGAAGAGCCTCGACGAGGTCGACCCGGAGTTGCTGGCGACCTACGAGAAGCTCGGCATTCCGCTCAAGGAGCAGGAAATCCTTGCCGGTGTCGAAGGCTCCGACAAGCCGCGGGTTGCCGTCGATGCCGTCTTCGACAGCGTTTCGGTCGTCACCACCTTCAAGGCGGAGCTTGCCAAGCACGGCGTGATCTTCTGCTCGATCTCCGAGGCGGTGCGCGAGCATCCCGAGCTTGTGAAGAAGTATCTCGGCACGGTCGTTCCGACGTCGGATAACTTCTATGCGACGCTGAATTCGGCGGTGTTCTCGGACGGTTCGTTTGTCTACATCCCCAAGGGCGTGCGCTGCCCGATGGAGCTTTCGACCTATTTCCGCATCAACGAGAAGAACACCGGCCAGTTCGAGCGCACGCTGATCATCGCCGACGAAGGCTCCTATGTCTCGTATCTGGAAGGCTGCACCGCGCCGACCCGCGACGAGAACCAGCTTCACGCGGCCGTCGTCGAACTGGTCGCGCTGAAGGACGCCGAGATCAAGTATTCCACCGTCCAGAACTGGTATCCGGGCGACAAGAATGGCAAGGGCGGCGTCTACAACTTTGTGACCAAGCGCGGCGATTGCCGCGGCGACAACTCGAAGATCTCCTGGACGCAGGTCGAGACCGGTTCGGCGATCACCTGGAAATACCCGAGCTGCATCCTGCGCGGCGACAATTCGGTCGGCGAATTCTATTCGATCGCCATCTCGAACGGCCGCCAGCAGATCGACAGCGGCACCAAGATGGTCCATCTCGGCAAGAACACGCGCTCGCGGATCATTTCCAAGGGCATTTCCGCCGGCAAGTCGAACAACACCTATCGCGGCCTCGTCTCGGCGAACCGCAAGGCCGACAACGCGCGCAACTTCACGCAGTGCGACAGCCTTCTGATCGGCGAGACCTGCGGCGCCCATACGGTGCCCTATATCGAGAGCCGCAACGCGACCGCCGTCTTCGAGCATGAGGCGACGACCTCGAAGATCTCCGACGACCAGATGTTCTACTGCACCTCGCGCGGGCTTTCCGAGGAGGAGGCGGTGGCGCTCATTGTCAACGGCTTCGTCAAGGACGTGCTGCAGCACCTGCCGATGGAATTCATGGTCGAGACCCAGAAGCTGATCGGCATCAGCCTCGAGGGCAGCGTCGGCTGACTGCTTCACACTTGAATTCGGTCATGGTCCGCTTTCGCGGTCCATGACCGGTACGGACAAGTGATTGCGAAATTCGGCCTCCGCGACAGCGTCGAGGCCTGGAAACGATAGGAAACGTGACGAAAATGCTTGAGATCAAGAACCTGCATGCCCGCATTGCCGAAGACGGCACCGAGATCCTGAAGGGCATCGACCTGACCATCGAGGCCGGCAAGGTGCACGCCATCATGGGCCCGAACGGCTCTGGCAAGTCGACTCTTTCCTATGTCCTCGCGGGCAAGGACGACTATGAGGTCACCGAGGGCGACATCCTCTTCAACGGCGAGTCGATCCTGGAATTGGGGCCGGACGAGCGCGCGGCGGCCGGCTTCTTCCTTGCCTTCCAGTATCCGATCGAAATCCCGGGCGTTGCGACGATGACCTTCCTGAAGGCCGCGATCAACGCCCAGCGCAAGGCGCGGGGGACGAGCGAGATCACGACGCCGGACTTCATGCGCCTCGTCAAGGAAACCTCGAAGCGCCTCAACATCTCGGCCGAGATGCTGAAGCGGCCGCTCAACGTCGGTTTCTCCGGCGGCGAGAAGAAGCGCAACGAGATCATGCAGATGGCCCTGCTCGAGCCGAAGCTCTGCATTCTCGACGAGACCGATTCCGGCCTCGACATCGACGCGCTCAAGGTCGTTTCCGACGGCGTCAACGCGTTGCGTTCGCCGGACCGCGCCTTCGTCGTCATCACCCATTACCAGCGCCTGCTCGACCATATCGTGCCGGACGTGGTGCACGTTCTTTCCGCCGGCCGGATCGTCAAGACCGGCGGGCCGGAACTGGCGCTGGAGTTGGAAAAGAACGGCTATGCCGACTATGTCGGCCAGGAAGCGGCGTGAGGTTTGACGATGACTGTTGTTGAACCGATCCGTATGAAGACCGCCGCCGAGGAAGGCCTCGCGGCCATCTTCGACGCGGCGATCGACAGCCTTCCGGGTACGGATGCTGTCGGAGAAGCCCGCCGCAAGGCATTCGCGCTGATCCGCGACAAGGGGTTGCCGCACCGCCGTATCGAGGCGTTCCACTATACCGACCTGCGGTCGCTTCTGCGCAGCGTGCCGCCGCTCGCGGCTGTCGCTCCGGATGCGGTTGAGGACGCGCTTGTTGCCGACGCAATGCTCGTCGGCTTCACCAATGGCCGCCTGACGCATCTGCCGGAAGAGATCGAGGGCGTTGCCTTCACCAGCTTCACGGATGTCGTGGCGTCGGCTTCGAGCTTCGACGTTGCGGTGAAGGACGATCCTGCCGACACCGTGCCGAGCCTCAACGCGGCGTTCGCCACGGACGGCGCGCGGATCGTCGTCTCCAAGGACGTACCGGCAGGCACGGTGATTGAGCTTCAGTCCGTTTTCGTCGGCGAAGGCCAGGTGCATCTGGCCCATCGGATCGTCGTCGAGCCCGGTGCTGAAGTGACGATCGTCGACCGGCAGAGCGGTCCGCGCCTGACCGACTATCTGTCCACCGAGGTGCTCGACATCGCGGTGGGCGAGGGCGCCAAGGCAACGCTTGTGCGGCTGCAGGAAGAGGGCGACACGGCAACGAGGCTCGACCGTCTTTCGGTCACGCTGGCGGAGAAGGCAGATTTCGCGCTTCATGCCGTCGCAACGGGTGCCGGCCTCTGGCGCAGCGAGATCAACCTCACGATTGCCGGCGACCACGTCAACGCGACGCTTCAGGGGGCCAGCCTTCTCAAGGGCCGTCAGCATGGCGACGTGACGATGTTTGTCGACCATGCCGCGCTGCATGGCACCTCGAAGGAGACCTTCAAGGCGGTTGTCACCGACGAGGCGCGAGGCGTTTTCCAGGGCAAGATTCTCGTCGAGCCGGGCGCGCAGAAGACCGACGGCAAGATGATGTCGAACGGGCTGCTGCTCTCCGATAAGGCTGATTTCCTGACCAAGCCGGAGCTCGAAATCTTCGCCGACGACGTCGTCTGCGGTCACGGTGCGACCTGCGGCGATATCGACGAGACCCATCTCTTCTATCTGATGGCGCGGGGCATTCCCCGGCACGAAGCCGAAAGGCTTCTCGTGGCCGCCTTCGTGGAAGAGGTGATCGACGAGATCGAGAACGAGGCGCTGAAGGAGGCGCTGGAAGGCCGGATCGAGGCCTGGCTGGCGGCACGCTCGCAAGCGGCTGCGGCGTAAGGCGGATCGGTCGTCCTCTTGCGCTCTTGGCGCGCGGGAACGACGACGGCAACATGCCGGTGTGCCTGGCGGCCACAGGATCAAGGCGCCGAATGGCGCCGGTTCCGGCCGCCGGCAGGACCGACAAACGGAAAGAACACCATCATGGACGCGGCAACGAAACCCTATGACGTGGAGCGGATCCGGCAGGATTTCCCGATCCTGTCGAAGACCGTCTACGGCAAGCCGCTGGTCTATCTCGACAACGGCGCCTCGGCCCAGAAGCCGAAGGCCGTTCTCGACCGGATCATGAAGGCCTATACGGAAGAGTATTCCAACGTCCACCGCGGCCTGCACTTCCTCTCCAATGCGGCGACGGAAGCGTATGAGGAGGCGCGCGAGATCGTGCGCGGCTTCCTCAACGCGGCGAGCACGGACGAGATCATCTTCACCCGTTCCTCGACCGAGGCGATCAACCTCGTCGCCAGTTCCTACGGCGGCATGGTGCTCGGGGAAGGGGACGAGGTCATCCTCTCGATCCTGGAGCACCACTCCAACATCGTGCCATGGAATTTCCACCGCGAGCGGAAGGGCGCCGTGATCAAGTGGGCGCCGATCGACGAGGACGGCAGCTTCCTGATCGAAGAGTTCGAGAAACTGATCACGCCGAAGACGAAGATGGTCGCGATCACGCATGTCTCGAACGTCACCGGCACGGTCGTCCCGGTCAAGGAAGTGATCCGCATCGCCCATGCCCATGGCATCAAGGTGCTGATTGACGGCAGCCAGGGCGCGGTTCACCTGCCGGTCGACGTGCGCGATCTCGACGCGGACTTCTATGTCTTCACCGGCCACAAGGTCTACGGGCCGACGGGCATCGGCGTCCTCTACGCCAAGAAGGCGCTGCTGGAGGAGATGCCGCCCTATATGGGTGGCGGCGAGATGATCCTCGACGTGACCGAGGATTTCGTCACCTATGGCCATCCGCCCCATCGCTTCGAGGCAGGCACGCCGCCGATCGTGCAGGCGATCGGCCTCGGTGCCGCGCTGCGCTACATGGACGAGATCGGTCGCGAGGCGATCCTTGCGCATGAGGAAACCTTGCGCGACTATGCCCATGAACGGCTTGGCGCGATGAATTCGCTGCGCATCTTCGGCACGGCGCCGGGCAAGGCGGCCATCGTCTCCTTCGAGATGAAGGGCGCCCATGCCCACGACGTTGCGACCGTGATCGATCGTGCGGGCGTTGCGGTTCGTGCAGGGACGCATTGCGCCCAGCCCCTGTTGAACCGCTTTGGCGTCACCTCCACATGCAGGGCATCCTTCGGGCTCTACAACACCCGCGAGGAGATCGACACCCTGGCAATGGCGCTCGAAAAGGCGCGGAGCATGTTCGAATGACGAGCGAAAATCTTGACCAGACGGCGGTCGAAACCGCAGGCGAGGCGGCTGACGAGGCAAAGCCCGTTCCCGGTTCGTCGGAGAGTGCCATTCCGCCGGAGGAACTGGACCGGCTGACCGACGACATCATCGCGGCGCTGAAGACCGTCTACGATCCGGAAATCCCGGTCGATATCTATGAACTCGGCCTCGTCTACCGGATCGACATCGACGATGATCGTGGTGTCGCCATCGACATGACGCTGACGGCGCCGGGCTGTCCGGTGGCTGGTGAGATGCCGGGCTGGGTGGAAAATGCGGTCGGAGCGGTTGCGGGCGTTGGCGACATACGCGTTCGTATGGTCTTCGATCCGCCGTGGTCACAGGATATGATGTCGGAAGAGGCGCAGGTCGCGCTCAACATGTATTGAGCAGCTTGCGTCGCCCCAGGCGGTCCCGGCCTTTAACCGGGCATCGACAGGAAGGTAAGACAATGGGTGTGAGGCCGAAGCTTCAGGTGATGACGATCACCGACCGCGCCGCGGAGCGCGTGCGGGAGATCATGGAAAACGCCGAGAACGACGTGATCGGCGTGCGCGTCGGCGTCAAGAACGGCGGCTGTGCCGGCATGTCCTATACGCTGGACTATGTGAGCGAGCCGCAGCCGGGCGAGGACAGGATCGACGACAAGGGCGTCTCCATCTTCATCGATCCCAAGGCGGTTCTCTTTCTGCTCGGCACGGAGATGGATTTCGAGACGAGCGAGCTTCGCTCGGGCTTCACCTTCCAGAACCCCAATCAGGTCTCGGCCTGCGGCTGCGGCGAATCCGTGGAACTGAAGCCGGCACAGGTGGACTGAAGACCACTGGCCATGGTCTTCGTCCTTAGAGATGAATGACCCATGCGTTCCCTTTTGCGGCGCGTCGAAAGTGTTGCGCCGCATCGGGCCCTGCCTTTCCGGGCATTTCAGCGGTATCGATCTGACGTGGATGGTCCGCAACCGCGGGCCATCGCCACAACGGAGCGTGACCCATTCTTGGCCCCTGTGGCCGACACCGGAAATCCCCATGACCCTGTTTGACCGCCTGAAGGCTGCCTCGGCCGACGACTGGACCGCCTATGTCGAGCATGACTTCGTTCGCCAGCTTGGCGAGGGAACGCTGCCGGTGCCGGCCTTCCGGACCTATCTCGTCCAGGATTATCTGTTCCTGATCCATTTTGCCCGGGCCTATGCGCTCGGCATCTTCAAGGGCCGCCATCTGGCGGACATGCGTTCGGCTCTTGCATCCGTCAACGCGATCCTCGGTGAGATGGACCTGCATGTTGGCTTCTGTGCCGAATGGGGGATTTCGGAAGCGGAACTGGAGAGGACGCCGGAAGAGCGTGCCAACACGGCCTATACCCGCTTTGTCATCGACGCGGGCCTGCGCGGAGACCTTCTTGACCTTCACGTCGCGCTCGCGCCCTGCGTCATCGGCTATGCCGAGATCGCCAGGCGGCTTGCGGCAACGGCAAAGGGCGCCGACCCTGCCAACCCTTACGCGCGCTGGATCGCCGAATATTCGGGCGAGGCCTATGCAGCGGTCGCCGAGGCAGCCATCGCCAAGCTCGACAGCCTCGGCGACGAGCTTCTGACCGAGAAGCGGTTTACCGCCGTGTCTGATCTCTTTGCCCAGGCAAGTCGGCTCGAAGCGGATTTCTGGCAGATGGGTCTCGACGCCGCCGGCTGACGGGAGCACCTTCTGGCGATCGAAGCAGGGGCGTGCCGGGGAGCAGGGCGATGGCGAACGAGGGTTTTGGCGACTATCTGACCGAACTCTTCGAGCCTCTTGGTGGCGTTTCGATGCGGCGCATGTTCGGCGGCGTCGGCGTTTTCTGCGATGGCCTGATGTTCGCGCTGCTGGCGCGCGACGTCCTCTATCTCAAGAGCGATGGCGAGACGGATGCGGCCTTCGAAGCGGAGGGATGCGAGCCGTTCTCCTATGAAGCCAAGGGCGAGCGGCGCGTGATCACATCCTATCGCCGGGTTCCGGAACGGCTGTTCGATGAGACGGACGACTTCGCCGAGTGGGCGAGGGGCGCGTTTCAGGTGGCATTGAGGGCCGAAAACGCCAAGAAGGCCCCGCGCCGACGCAAGTCGGGCTAGCCGTTCAACCGGTCGGTCAGAAAGGGCGTCAGGCGACCGTCTTGGTCTTCTTCGACCGCGATTCCATTTTCAGATCGTTTTCGGTGCAGACCCGGTTCCGGCCAGTGTGCTTGGCAAGATAGAGAGCGGAGTCCGCACGCTCGATGATCGATTGCACCGAGTCGCGGTTGTTGAAGGTCGCAACGCCGATCGAGATCGTGATGTTACCGAGGTTCTCGCCGGTGGACCGCTTCATCAGTTCCTTCGACATGACGGCGACACGAATCTGCTCGGCAACGGCGGCCGCGCCCTTGAGATTGCAGCGCGGCAGGATGATGGCGAATTCCTCGCCGCCGTAACGGCAGGCGATGTCGTGGCCCTTCACGTTCTGCTTCACCGAAAGACCGACGAGGCGCAGCACCTGGTCGCCGGTCTGGTGGCCGTAGGTGTCGTTGAAATTCTTGAAATGGTCGATGTCGGTCACGAGAAGCGAGAAGGGCTCGTCCTCCTCGGAGGCCTGGGCGATCGCGCGTTCGATCGACTGGTCGAAGTGCTTGCGATTGGCGAGCGTGGTGAGTTCGTCGGTCAGCGATTCAAAGCGGATCGCATCGAGGCTCTCGTGTAGCTCGGCGATCTGGCGGCGTGACTCGGCAAGCTGGACTTCAAGCTCGCGATTGACCGCTTCCGTCTTGCGCGTCTCGGAAATCAGCGTCTGGACGATCTCGCTGACGTCGGCGCTGTCGGTCGCCCCTTCGAGTGCGGTGCTGGCGCCATTGAGGGACGTGCAGTAATCCGACGTCGCGATGATCGATTTTTCCATCGCGCCGACGACACCGGACAATTCGCCGGAAATGCGTGTTCCGACGTCATCGATGCGATCGGCAATGCGGCTCGGAGACAAAAAGACCGCATAGATCTTGTTGACCTCGTCCATCGTGATGACGCCACGAGCACGCAGAATTTCGTTGATGGCCTTGTTCAGGGCGTGATTGAAGCCGGCGCAGTATGTGTACCAGAGTTCATAATTGCGCGGATAAGCGGCAATTTCATTGCGCTTGAGCTGGCCGATGGCAGCCTCGCCGTAGGCGATGGTCCTTTGAAATTCATCGCGACCGCTCATTCGACGTTTCCGTCCCATTCCCCCAGAAAGATGCAGAAACAGTAGGGAAAAAATTTGAAGTTTGAGTTAATTCGTCGAAATCATGACGCAGCGGATAAAATACTTTCCGCTATTGTTGAACAATTCTCAAATTGCGGTCGAACGATTGCATCGACCGCACTGGTTCGACCAGTCGTTCGGATCGAAATTCAAAAGGCGGCGCCAAGTCATCGGCACCGCCTTTTTCAAAGCTGTCAGGATGCCTGCTTTTCCGTTCGGACCGGTCGCAGGAGGAAAGCGGGGACATGGTCACCGAGGCCGATCACGGGCTCGTCGTCATCGCGGTAGCGGCCGCGTTCACGGTTGGGGCGCCGTCCGGCGCCATCGGCCGGCGAAGACCGGTGCTCGGACCGCTTGTTCCTGGGGGAAGACGGGGCGCGCTGCTCCGGAGCACTAGCACTCTGGACCGGCGCACTTTCCTTTTCTTCCTGCTGCCGGCTTGGCTTGGCCCGACGCTCCTTCGAGGAGCGGGCAGCCGGGCGCGGGGCCTCGTCGTCTTCTTCCTCGATGGCGACAGGAGAGTCCATCCAGTTGACCTTCTCGCCGATCAATTTCTCAATGGAGGCGAGATACTTGGCATCAGCCGGGCCGACGAGCGTGATGGCCGTTCCAAGGCGTCCTGCGCGGCCCGTACGGCCGATGCGGTGGACATAGTCTTCGGCGTGGGTCGGGATATCGAAATTGAAGACGTGGCTGACTTCAGGGATATCGAGGCCGCGCGCGGCAACGTCGCTGGCGACGAGAACGGTGAGCGTTCCCTTGCGGAAGGCGTCGAGCGTCGCCATCCGGGCGCGCTGCTCCATGTCGCCGTGCAGGGCGCCGGCGTTGAAGCCGTGTTTTTCCAGCGACCGATAGAGCGTCGCCACATCGCGCTTGCGGTTGCAGAAGATGATGGCGTTCTTCAGCTCTTTTGCGTCGCGGATGAGGCTGCGCAGAACGTCGCGCTTCTGGTAGGCCTCCCGGCCAACCTTGACGAGATTCTGCGAAACGGTCTTGGCCGTCGACGCCGGCCTTGCCACCTCGATCTTGACCGGATCGTTTAGGAAGGTGTCGGCAAGGCGCTGGATTTCTGGCGGCATGGTCGCGGAGAAGAACAGCGACTGGTGCGGACGGGTGCAGAGCTTGCAGATGCGCTCGATGTCCGGGATGAAGCCCATGTCGAGCATGCGGTCGGCCTCGTCGATGACGAGGATTTCAACGCCGTTCAGCAGCAGCTTGCCACGCTCGAAATGATCGAGCAGGCGACCCGGCGTCGCGATCAGGACATCCGCGCCACGGGCCAGCTTCTTGTCCTGCTCATCGAAGGAGACACCGCCGATGAGGAGGGCGACCGTCAGGCGATGGTTCACGCCGTATCGGGAGAAGTTCTCTTCAACCTGCGCAGCGAGTTCGCGCGTCGGCTCCAGGATCAGCGTGCGGGGCATCCGGGCACGGGGACGACCCTTCTCGATCAGGGTCAGCATCGGCAGCGTGAAGGATGCCGTCTTGCCGGTGCCGGTCTGGGCGACGCCGATGATGTCGCGATGCTGGAGAACATGCGGGATCGCGGCCTCCTGAATGGGAGTCGGCGTCGTGTATCCCGCCGCTTCCACGGCGCTAAGAACCTTGTCACTCAATCCGAGTTCGGAAAAATTCATTTGATCTTTCGAGTTGTGCTGTGTTGCCAGACAGACTGCGGTTCGCAAGCCGTCGAAAAATGCCAGATTGCCGCGCGCGGGCCGGCCAGGCCAGAATTGCGTCGAACCATAGGCAGTGAAGCTGCATTGTCAACGGAAAAGGCCAGATTTCCGCGGCGCGGAAGCAGAAATTCGGCATCTGCAACATGATTGCCGCATGTTCGGGCCTCTGGTGGGCCCTGAACAGGGTTAGACATGGGAACTGCAACGATGTTTCACAAGCCGGTGGTCTTCGTGCCGGGGCTCAATTGCACCGAAGACCTCTTCGCCCCGCAGATGGCCGCGTTGTCCGACTCACAGGCTGTCAGCGTTGCGGAGCATTCCACGCATGACGAGATCGGCGCACTGGCCGGGGCGATCCTTGGTTTCGCTCCGGAGACCTTCGCGCTGGTCGGGCTTTCGATGGGGGGCTACATCGCGCTGGAGATCATGCGGCAGGCACCGGACCGGGTGGAAAAACTGGTTCTGATGGACACGAGCGCGCGCGGCGACACGCAAGAAGCAGCCGAGCGGCGGCATCGGCTGATCGCGCTCGCACAAGCCGGGCGGTTCGCCCAGGTGCCGGACCTGCAAATCCCGATGCTGCTGGGCAAGGCGGCGCAGGCGGGCATGGCGTTGCCGGCGCTGGTGCGCCGCATGGCGCTTGCCACCGGTGCGGACAATTTCGTGCGTCAGCAAAAGGCAATCCTGAGCCGGCCGGATTCGCGGCCGACACTTGCCACGATCCGATGTCCGACCCTCGTGATCGTCGGCGAGGAAGACCAGATCACCCCTGTCGAGGTGGCGCGGGAGATCGCCAGCGGCATTGCCGGAGCGGATCTCGCCGTCATTTCGGGCAGCGGCCACCTCTCCTCGATCGAGGCGCCCGAGGAAACGACGGCAAAAATCGCGGCATTTCTCGATCGTCCCTGACCGGCATCGGCAGGGTCTTCGCCCACGTCGGCGGGCAACCGGCGGCCGGATGGTGCCGCTGGCCTGTTCAACCTTTCCGGGGGCCTCAGAGCTTCAGTGCTTCCTCACGGCTGGCCATGAAGTGCGGCTGGAGTGCGCTCTCGTGCGTCAGATGCCTGATGTCCCGGATCACATGGTCGCGCGCCCCGACGATCACGACCTCGGCGTTTCTGCCATGGGCGGTGTCGAAGAAGCTGGAGAGAGCGGAGCCGCCGGTGGCGTCGACGAAGGGAACGGTCGACATGTCGAGGATGTAGCGCTTCGGCGTATCGCCGATGCGGTCGAGGATCGACGACAAACGCTGGGCGGCGCCGAAGAAGAACGGGCCGCTGATCGTGTAGACCACCACGTCGCCGGGCGTGGTGGCATCGGGGCGGTTCAGGATATCGGCCTCGTCCTCGTCGATCAGGTGCTCGTGCGTCTCAACCTCGACCGCCTCGGCCATGCGGTGGACGAAGAGGATGGCGGCCGCGACGACGCCGAATTCGATGGCGACCGTCAGGTCGACGAAGACGGTGAGCAGGAAGGTCGAGACGAGCACGAAGCGGTCGCCCATGGTGGCGCGGCCGAGAATATGGCGGATGTGCCGGATCTCGGAGATGTTCCACGCGACCATGACGAGGATGGCGGCAAGGGCGGCAAGCGGAATGTAGCCGAGAAGCGGCGCGGCGACGGCCATGAACAGCAGCAGGAAGACCGCGTGCAGGATGCCGGCGACCGGGGTGCGGCCGCCCGAGCGGATGTTGGTCGCGGTGCGGGCGATGGCACCGGTGGCCGAGATGCCGCCGAAGAAGACGGAGGCGCAGTTGGCGACGCCTTGCGCCACCAGTTCGCAATTGGAGCGATGGCGCCGGCCGGTCATGCCGTCGGCGACGACGGCGGAGAGCAGGGACTCGATGCCGGCCAGCAGCGCGATGGTGATGGCATCCGGCAGCAGTTCCTTGACGAGATTGAGGTCGAAGGCGGGCATGGCCGGGGAGGGCAGGGTGCGCGGCACGCCGCCGAAGCGCGAGGCGATCGTCGCGACATGAAGGTCGAGCAGGTAGGTGACGGCGGAGGCGACCACGACGGCGATGAGAAAGCCCGGCCAATGCGGCCTGAAGCGCTTGGTGCCGATGATGATGCCGAGCGCCAGGACCGTCACCAGGACGGCAGCCGGGACCGTTTCGCCCGCATGCTGGACGAGCAGCATCATCTTGGGCAGGAAGTCGCCGGGCAGTGAGACATCGAGGCCCATGATGTCCTTGAACTGGGACGCCAGGATCGAGACGGCGATGCCCGAGGTGAAGCCCGTCACCACGGGATAGGGGATATACTTGATGTAGGTGCCGAGCCGGAGCGCGCCGATGATCACCAGCAGAAGGCCCGCCATCAGGGTGGCAAGCGCCAATCCATCATAGCCATGACGCTGGACCACGTTGAAGACGACGACGATGAAGGCCGCCGTCGGCCCGCCGATCTGGAACCGGCTGCCGCCGAGAGCGGAAATCAGGAGACCGCCGACAATCGCGGTGAAGAGGCCGCGCTCGGGCGGGACGCCGGAGGCGATCGCGATCGCCATCGACAGGGGCAGGGCGACGATCGCAACGGTGAGGCCCGCGATCGCGTCCGCCCTCAGCGTTTGAAGGGTATACCCTTCGCGAAAGCAGCTGATGAGCTTGGGAGTGAAGATATCCGCGTAGCTGGGAGACTTCGGGGGCGTCGTCATCGTCTTGCGTGTTGCCGTTTCCATCATGCGCCCTTCAGCCTGTCCATTTGCTTTCGTTCCTCATTCGTTCGGCGGGCGAAGTTCAAACGAAAACGCCCTCACGATCTTGATCGCGAGGGTCTTTCAAATGGGCCGCTGCCGAGGATGGCGCGTCAATCATGCGGCGCGGCGGGGAAGTCGGTCCATAGGTAAAAACACATAATTTCGATCATGAAGCTGCTTTTTCGGTCTCGCCGCGGGCTTGACCGGAGGCCCGAGGGCCGATCACATCGCCTGAGGGGAATCGAGCGTCGCGAAGGAGTGTTCAATGCGTGCCATTCGAGTTCATGAATGCGGCGGGCCGGAAGCCCTGGTGCTCGACGACATCCCGGTGCCGTCGCCCGGCCCCGGCGAGGCGCTTGTCCGGCACACGGCGATTGGCCTCAATTTCATCGACGTCTATTTCCGCACCGGCCTTTATCCGTCGCCGACGGGTCTTCCCTTCATTCCCGGCAGCGAGGGCGCAGGCGTCGTCGAGGCGGTCGGCGAGGGCGTCACGGATCTCAAGCCAGGCGACCGTGTCGCCTATGCCGGCCCGCCCGGCTCCTATGCCGAGAAGCGGCTGATCTCGGCGGCGCGGCTCGTGCCGCTGCCAGAGGCGATCGACGACCGGACGGCGGCGGCGATCATGCTGAAGGGCATGACGACGCAATATCTCCTGCGCCAGACCTTCAAGGTCGAGCCGGGCCAGACGATCCTTTTCCACGCCGCGGCGGGCGGCGTCGGCCTGATGGCTGGCCAGTGGGCGCGTCATCTCGGCGCGACCGTGATCGGCACGGCGGGCTCGGACGAGAAATGCGCGCTCGCGCTTGAGAATGGCTATCACCACTGCATCAACTACCGGACCGAGAATTTCGTCGAGAAGGTCAAGGAACTGACGGATGGCAAGGGCTGCGACGTCGTCTACGACTCGATCGGCAAGGACACGTTCCCAGCCTCGCTCGACTGCCTGAAGATGCGCGGCATGTTCGTTACCTTCGGCAATGCGTCGGGCCCGATCGAGGGCGTCAATCTCGGCATCCTGGCGCAGAAGGGCTCGCTCTACGTCACGCGGCCGACACTCTTCAGCTATATTGCGAGCCGTGAGGCGCTGCTTGCCTGTGCCGCGGATCTGTTCGACGTGGTGGCAAGGGGAATCGTGAAAATCTCGGTCAACCAGACCTTTCCCTTGGAACAGGCCGCCGATGCCCACCGGGCGCTGGAAGGACGGGCGACGACCGGAGCGACCCTTCTTCTGCCCTGAGTTGGAACGGGTCTTGCGTCCGTTCGGGACGACCTGCGCAGTCAACGGGCGGCCAATTCAACATGGACGATCGTATCCGTCATCTCCTGAGCCCGTCGCTGCGCTATTTCGCGGCGGCAGCTCGCTATGGCTCGTTCCGGGCGGCGGCGCGGGAGCTCAACGTCGCCTCCTCGGCGGTCAACCGGCAGATCATCGCGCTGGAAGAGGTGCTGGAGACGAAGCTGTTCGAGCGGATCGGACGCAAGATCCAGTTGTCCACCACCGGCGAGATCCTGCTTCGCCACGTCTCCAGCACCGTGCGCGGCCTGGAAGGCATGACCGGCGAGTTCGATGCCCTGCGCGGGCTCAAGATCGGGCGCGTCAGGGTCGCGACGGTGGAGAGCGTCGGCGAGGACCTGCTGCCGGATATCCTTTCGCGCTTTTCGGCCGCCTATCCGGGCATCGACATCGCCGTGACACTGACGATCTCCGATGAAGCGGAAAAACTGGTGCTCCTTGGCGAGGTCGACGTCGGGCTCACCTTCAACCCGCGCGAGCGGGCGGCCCTCGACATCGGCTTTCGCCGGAACCTCAGGATAGGCGCCGTGGTGACGCCGGATCACCCGCTCGCGAAAGCGAGAACGATCGGGCTTGCCGACTGCATGGCCTATCCGTTGGCATTGCCGTCGAAGGGGCTGTCGCTGCGCCATGCGCTCGACTCCACCGCAGTCATGCGGGGCGGCGGCTACCGGATGCAGGTCGAGGCAAATTCGCTGCGGCTGATGAAGCAGGTGGCGCGCGGAGGGCATGTGGTCGCCTTCCAGACCCGCATCGGAATGGAGCCGGATCTGGCGGATCGGACGCTAGTCTTCTGTCCCCTTTCCGATGCCGATCTGCCGATCGATCAGTTTGCAGTCATTTCCCGGGCTTCCGGGACATTGAAGCTGGCGCCTGCCACGTTTCACACTTTCGTTGTTCAGGAACTGGCGCGAATTTTGGCAGTGGATGATGCCGATACGGCATCATCTCGTCCGTGAATTCATGCTTTTGATGCACGGTTGACCGTGCCACACTCTTGGGCAACGAACGTTCGGTGACGCGAGGAAAAGATTCGGCGCCGATGTTTGACAGGGGGATAGTTTGGGTCGATTGACGACGCATGTGCTCGATGCCGTCGCAGGGACGCCTGCGGCGGGTCTCAGCGTGGCACTCTATCGAATCGAGGAGGGCGGCGCGGTGCTTGTGACGCGCGCCGTCACCAATGAGGACGGCCGGATCGTGCCGCTGGTCTTCGGCGACGACTTCGTGGTCGGCGTCTATGAGTTGCATTTTCTGTGCGGCCCCTATTTCCATCAAAAGGGGGTGCCGGTCACCGATCCGCCCTTCCTGGATACCGTGCCGATCCGTTTCGGCATTGCCGATGCGACGCAGCACTTTCACGTGCCGCTGCTGATGTCGCCCTACAGCTATTCCACCTACCGCGGGAGCTGAGAGCCATGCGCGACACCATACGATTCCTGCGGGCGGGCAAGATCGTCGAACTGTCGGATGTCGGTCCGACGGAGACGCTGCTCGACTACCTGCGCCTGCGCGAAGGCTCATGCGGCACAAAGGAAGGCTGCAACGAGGGCGACTGCGGCGCCTGCACGGTCGCGGTGGGTGCGCCGCATCGCGGCACGATCCGCTACCGGCCGGTCAATGCCTGCATCCAGCTTCTCGGCATGCTGGACGGCAAGGAAATCGTCACGGTGGAGGATCTTGCCGACGGCGATATCCTGCATCCCGTTCAGGCGGCGATGGTGGACCACCACGGCTCGCAATGCGGCTTCTGCACGCCCGGCATCGTGATGAGCCTCTTCACGCTCTATCATGCGGGCAAGGCCGCCGACCGTTTCGCGATCAACGACTGTCTCGCGGGCAACCTTTGCCGCTGCACCGGCTACCGGCCGATCGTCGACGCGGCGAAATCCGTCTGCACGGGCGAGGTGGGGGACCGCTTCGCGCGCGAGGCCGATGCGACCGTCGGAATCCTGCAGTTCCTCTCCGACCGGCAGGACATCTTCATCGGCAACGACAAGAGCTTCTTCGCCGCACCGCGCACCATCGACTCGCTTGCGGACCTCTATCTGCGCCACCCGGATGCGACGCTGGTTGCCGGAGCGACCGACGTCGGCCTCTGGGTGACCAAGCAGCTTCGCAAGCTGCCGAAAGTGATCCATCTCGGACGCATCCTCGGCATGAGCCAGATCGAGGACATCGGCGATGCGATCCTGATCGGCGCCTCGGCGACCTTCGAGGACGCGATGCCGCATTTTTCCGCCATCGATCCCGATTTCGGCGAGATGATGCGCCGGGTCGGCTCCAAGCAGGTGCGGGCCGCCGGCACAGTCGGCGGCAACGTCGCCAACGGCTCGCCGATCGGCGATACGCCGCCGGTCCTGATCGCGCTCGGCTCGACCGTCGAGCTGCGCAAGGGCAATGAAAGCCGCGCGCTGCCGCTGGAATCCTTCTTCATCGACTACGGCAAGCAGGATCGGGAGCGGGGCGAGTTCGTGGCAGGGCTCATGGTGCCGAAGCTTGCCGCCAACCAGCATCTGCGCGTCTACAAGATTTCCAAGCGCTTCGACCAGGACATCTCGGCGCTGCTCGGCGCGTTCCGCTTCACGGTTGAGGAGGGCGTCATCACCGAGGCGCGCATCGCCTTTGGCGGCATGGCCGGAACGCCGCGGCGGGCCTATTCGACCGAGGAACGCCTGATCGGCACCGAGCCGTCCAAGACGGCGAGTTGGGGCACCGCGCGCGAGGGGCTTTCGATCGACTTCAAGCCACTCAGCGACATGCGCGCCTCCGATCACTATCGGCTCGAGACCGCCTGGGCGCTGCTGGCCAAGGCGCTGGTCGAGCTTGCCGGGGCGCCGAGCGAGATCACCCGCGTGATCGGACGGCGCGAGGCGGATGCGGCCTTCCAGACGGAGGCGCTCCATGTCTGAGACCGACATGCGCAAGACCGACGTGTCCGACGTCGACCTCGCCGATCCCGTTCTGTCCGAGGGCGCGGAACCGTCCGCGGCGGACTTCGAGACCGAGCCCGCGACCGCTTCTGCCGAGGACGTTGCCGAACTGCCGGGCAGCGCCTCGCCCGAACCTGCCTATGCGACGGTGCGCCAGCCGATCCGGCACGACAGCGCCATCAAGCATGTCACCGGCGCCGCGATCTATATCGACGACATCCGCGAGCCGGCGGGAACGCTGCATCTGGCGCCCGGCTGGTGCCCGACCTATGCCAAGGCGAAGCTTGGCTCGGTGGATCTTTCCGAGGTGAAGGCCGCCCCCGGCGTCGTCGCGGTGCTGACCAAGGACGATGTTCCCGGCATCAACGACGTCAGTTCGGCGATGGGCGACGATCCCATGCTGGCCGACGGCGAGATCCTTTTCTGGGGACAGGTCGTCTTCTGCGTCGTCGCCACGAGCCGTGACGCGGCCCGCCGGGCGGCAAGGCTTGCCCGCTTCGAGGCAACGCCGGAAACGCCGCTCATCACCGTCGAGGATGCGCTCACTGCCGATAGCCACGTGCTGCCGGAATACCGCTTCGGGCGCGGCGATGTCGACAAGACGCTGCTCAATACGCAGCGCCGCCTTTCGGGCAGCATCGCCATCGGCGGTCAGGAGCATTTCTACCTTGAAGGCCAGATCGCCATGGCCGTGCCGGGCGAGGATGGCGACATGCTCGTCTATTCCTCGACGCAGCACCCGAGCGAGGTGCAGCATACGGTCGCCAAAGTGCTTGGCCTCATGGAGGCCTCCGTCGTCGTGGAGACGCGCCGCATGGGCGGCGGTTTCGGCGGCAAGGAGTCCCAGGCGAACCAGTGGGCGGCGCTGGCCGCCCTTGCCGCGCATGTCACCGGCAAGCCCTGCAAGATGCGGCTCGACCGCGACGACGACATGATCATGACCGGCAAGCGCCACGACGAGGTCGCGACCTTCGACGTCGGCTATGACGCGGACGGACGCATCCTCGCCGTCGACCTCGCGTTCGACTCGCGCTGCGGCTATTCGGCGGACCTTTCGCTCGGCGTCAACGACCGGACGATGTTTCACGCCGACAACGCCTACTTTTATCCCGTGGTCGACATCGTCTCGCGGCGATTGAAGACCAACACCTATTCGAACACGGCCTTCCGGGGCTTCGGTGGGCCGCAGGGTGTGATCGCCGCCGAGCGCATCATCGACACCATCGCGATCACGCTCGGGCGCGACCCGCTGGAGGTGCGCAAGCGCAATTTCTACGGTCCGGGCCGGGACGTGACGCCCTATGGCCAGACGGTCGAGGACAATGTCCTGCAGGATCTGGTCGGCAAGCTGGAGACCTCCTGCGACTATGCCAGGCGGCGGCAGGCGGTCCGGACTTTCAACACCCGAAGCCGGATTCTCAAGAAGGGGCTGGCGCTGACGCCGATCAAGTTCGGCATCTCCTTTACCCTCATTCACCTGAACCAGGCCGGCGCGCTGGTGCACCTTTATACCGACGGGTCGATCCACCTCAATCACGGCGGCACCGAGATGGGGCAGGGTCTGTTCCTGAAGGTGGCGCAGGTGGTAGCCGAGGAATTCGGCGTGTCCGTCGACCAGGTGAAGATCACCGCGACGAACACGGCCAAGGTGCCGAACACGGCGCCGACGGCGGCCTCCTCCGGCTCCGACCTCAACGGCATGGCGGCGCTGATTGCCTGCCGCGAAATCAAGGGACGGCTCGTGCCCTTCCTTGCCGGCGAGTATGGCGTTCAGGAAGACCAGATCGCCTTCCGCGACGGCAAGGTCATCATCGGCAACGAGGCCGTACCGCTGAAGGAGGTGGCCAAGAAGGCCTATCTCAATCGCATTCAGCTGTCCTCGGCGGGCTATTACAAGACGCCGAAAATCCACTGGAACCGCGACAAGGCGGAAGGGCGCCCCTTCTACTACTACGCCTATGGCGCGGCCTGCTCTGAAGTCACCATCGACACGATGACGGGCGAGATGCGGGTCGACCGGGTCGACATCCTCCACGACTGCGGCAAGTCGCTCAATCCGGCCATCGACATCGGCCAGATCGAGGGCGGCTTCGTGCAGGGCATGGGGTGGCTGACCACCGAGGAACTTGTGCACGACGCGCAGGGGCGACTTCGGACCCACGCGCCCTCGACCTACAAGATCCCGACCTGCTCGGACGTTCCGGAGGATTTCCGGGTCGAACTCTACGAAAGCCCCGAGGGCAACCGCGAGGAATCGATCTTCCGCTCCAAGGCGGTGGGCGAGCCGCCGCTGATGCTTCCGGCCTCGGTCTTCTCGGCGATCGTCGATGCGCTCGCCTCGATCCGTCCCGGCATGGTGCCGCCGCTCGACGCGCCGGCAACGCCCGAGGCGATCATGAAGGCCGTGCACGCCATGCGGCGGGGAGGGGCCTGATCCGATGTCGACCTTCGCCCGCCTGCTCCCGCTTCTCGATGACCACCCGGCCGCAAGCCTGGTGACGGTGATCGGAACGCGCGGGTCCACCCCGCGCGAGGCGGGCACGCGGCTGGTGGTGGCGCCGGACGGCAGCTTTTCCGGCACCATCGGCGGCGGGCGTTTCGAATATGAGGCGCTGGCGGAGGCGTCTGCGGCAGCGGCTAGTGGCGAGGATCGTTTCTTCCTGCATCGCTTCGCGCTCGGTCCGGAACTCGGCCAGTGCTGCGGCGGCGCGATGACCATTGCCGTCGAGGTCTTTTCGAAGGCCCGGCGTGACGAGGTGAAGCGCCTCGCCGAGGCCGAGGCCGGCGGGATGACGACCGAGGCCGACACGACGTCGGCGGGCGGAGGACTTTTCCGCACGATCCTTTCGTCCGGCCAGCGCCGCCCGAGTGCGGTGCTCCGGGACAATGGCCGTCTCGTGGAGGATTTTGGCCAGCCGAGCCGGCAGGTCATTCTCTTCGGCGCGGGTCATGTCGGACGGGCGCTGATGCTGCAGATGGCGAGCCTACCGATGTTCCGCCTCACATGGGTCGATGGGCGCGAGGGGCAGTTTCCGCCGCGCGTTCCGGCAAGTGTGACACTTGTCGATGCGGTCGATCCGGACGCGATCTTCGCGGACGCCGAGCCGGGCGCCTTCGTGCTGATCATGACGCATGATCACGCGCTGGATCTGGCGATCCTCGATGCGGCGCTGCGCGAGGGACGGGCGGCCTATGTCGGCCTCATCGGCTCGGACACGAAGCGGGCGCGTTTCGTCAGCCGCCTCAAGGCGGGCGGGCTCGACAGGGAGACAGCGGAGAGTTTCGTCTGTCCGGTCGGGATCGACGGGATCACTTCGAAGGAACCGGCGGCCATTGCGGCCTCGGTGATCGCCGATCTTCTGATCCGCGATGAGGCGATGGCAAAGGCGGCGCATGGGGTAGGCAGGCTGAAGGCGGCGGGCTGAAAACCGGACGACGGTGGAGGGCTGGGGGGGTGGATACAGGCATGAGTGCGACAGGCGATGCCGGAGCTGCGACGGCTGAAGGAGGTCTGCTCCTTCAGGCCCGCCATATCGTGAAACGCTTTGGCGACAACGTCGCCAATGACGACGTCAGCCTGTCGCTCGCGCCCGGCGAAATCCACGCGCTGCTGGGTGAAAACGGCGCCGGCAAGTCGACGCTGGTGAAGATCCTCTACGGCGCTTTGCAGCCCAACAGCGGCGAGATCATCTGGAAGGGACAGCCGGTGACGATCGGCTCGCCCGCCGAGGCAAGAAAGCTCGGCATCGGCATGGTTTTCCAGCATTTTTCGCTGTTCGATGCCCTGACGGTCGCCGAGAATATCGCCCTAGCGAGCCCCAAGGGCACACCGATGGCCGAGTTATCCGCTGCCATCGAAAAGGTCTCCGCCGAATACGGCCTGCCGCTGAAGGCCGACGACCGCGTGGCGGACCTGCCCGTCGGCATCCGCCAGCGGGTGGAGATCGCGCGCTGCCTGTTGCAGTCGCCGGACCTCATCATCATGGACGAGCCGACCTCGGTGCTGACGCCGCAGGAGGCCGACCAGCTCTTCCTGACGCTGAGGCGTCTCGCCTCGGAGGGCTGTGCGATCCTCTATATCTCCCATCGGCTCGAGGAAGTGCGCGCGCTCTGCCACAAGGCGACGGTGATGCGCCGGGGCAAGATGGTGGGCTATGCCGATCCGACCAAGGAGACGGTGGCCTCGCTCGCCCGGATGATGGTCGGCAGCGAGATTTCCGAGGTGAGCCGGACGACCTCCGAGCGCGGCAACCCGCGCCTTGCCCTCGTCAATCTCGATATCCCGGCCAAGGATCATTTCGGCGTCTCGCTCAACCGGATCAACCTGGAAGTCTGCGCCGGCGAGATCATCGCCATCGCGGGTGTTGCCGGCAACGGCCAGGGCGAGCTTTTCGACGCGATTTCCGGCGAGGTTCGTACCCTCAACGGCGGTTCGGTGGTGATCGACGGCGAGCCGGTCGGCACGCTCGGGGTCAACGACCGGCGCAAGCGCGGCGCGGCCTTCGTGCCGGAGGAGCGGCTTGGCCATGGCGCGGTTCCGGGCATGCCGCTTTCCGACAATGTGGTCCTGACGCGCCATTCCACCAAGGACGGGCTCGTCGTGACCGGCCTGATGAAGATCGCCCGTGCGATCGAGATCGTCGGGGCCGTCACCGATCGCTTCGACGTGCGCAAGGGCGTGCCGGATCCGGAGGCGCGGGCGCTTTCCGGCGGCAACCTGCAGAAATTCGTCGTCGGACGCGAGGTCGACCGCAAGCCCGGCGTTCTCGTCGTCTCGCAGCCGACCTGGGGTGTCGACGCGGGCGCTGCGGCGGTCATCCGCCAGTCGCTGATCGATCTGGCGCGCAGCGGCTCGGCGGTTCTCGTCATCAGCCAGGATCTCGACGAGATCTTCGAGGTTGCGGACCGCATCGCGGTGATCTCGCGCGGCTATCTCTCCGCGCCCAAGCCGGCCGGCGAGATGACGCGCGAAACCATCGGCCTCCTGATGGCCGGCGGAGCGGAAAAAGAGGAGGCGCGGGTCTGATGGTCCGGATGGAACTCGTCAAACGGCCGGAAATGAGCCGAAAGATGATGCTGCTCTCGCCGCTGATCGCGGTGGGACTGACGGTCATCGCCGCAGCCATCGTCTTCGCGCTGCAGGGCCAAAATCCCGTTCTCGGCATCTACTATTTTTTCCTGGAGCCGATTTCCTCGCTCTGGGGACTGGAGCAACTCGTCACCAAGGCGACGCCGCTCGTCCTCGTCGCGCTCGGGCTGTCGCTCTGCTACCTCTCCAACAACTGGAACATCGGCGCCGAGGGTCAGCTCACGATGGGGGCGATCGTCGGGTCCATGCTGCCGGTGCTGGCGCCGGATTTCGCCAGCCCCATCGTCTTCCCGCTGATGCTGATCATGGCGGCGGCGGGCGGCGCGGCCTACGCAATGATCCCGGCGGGCCTCAAGGTCAAATTCGGCACCAACGAGATCCTGACGAGCCTGATGCTCGTCTACTGTTCGACCTACTTTCTCGACTGGCTGGTGCGCGGGCCATGGCGCTCGCCGACGGGCTACAACTTCCCGATCACGGTCGATTTCAACGAGGCGGCCGTCCTCAATTCCTATGACATCGGCGGCGTCTATCTCAACGCCTCGGCGCTGATCGCCCTCATCGCCGTGGCCGTGCTCGCCGTGCTCCTGAAGATGACGCTCAAGGGCTTCGAAATCCGCGTCCTCGGCCAGAGCCCGAGGGCAGGGGCCTTCGCCGGTTTCTCGTCGAAAAAAATGACGCTCTTCACCTTTGCTGTGTCCGGGGCGCTGGCCGGTCTTGCCGGCATGATGGTGGTGATGAGCGAACTCCAGAAGCTGCAGCCGGTCATCTCGCCCGGCTACGGCTTCACGGCGATCATCGTCGCCTTCCTCGGCCGGCTTAATCCGGTCGGCATCCTGATCGCCGGCTTCGTGATCGCGATCTCCTATCTCGGCGGTGAGGCGATCCAGACGTCGATGCAGATTTCCTCGAAGGTGGCGACGGTGCTGCAGGGCATGCTGCTCTTCTTCGTTCTCGCCTGCGACACCTTCATTCTCTACCGCGTGCGCTTCACCCGTCCGCGTGCCAGCGGGGAGACCGCTCATGCTTGACATCACCCCCTTCCTGCTGACGGTCATCACGGCGGCAACGCCGCTGCTGCTCGCCTCCGTCGGCGAACTCGTGACGGAGCGTTCCGGTGTCCTCAACCTCGGTGTCGAGGGCATGATGGTGATGGGCGCCGTCGCGGGGTTCGCCGGGGCGGTCACCACGGGAAGCCCGCTCGTCGGAGTTCTGCTGGGCATGATGGCGGGCGTCGCGACGAGCCTCGTCTTCGCCTTCGTGACCCTGACGCTGGTCGCCAACCAGGTGGCGAGCGGTCTTGCCCTGACGCTCTTCGGCCTCGGCCTTTCGGGCCTGATCGGCGAATCCTATGTCGGCCAGCCGGGCGTCAAGCTGCCGGGCCTCGACATTCCCGTGCTCACGGACCTTCCCGTCGTCGGCAAGCTGATCTTCGGGCAGGACGTGCTCGTCTACCTCTCCTTTGCCCTCGTCATTGGGGTGAACTGGTTCCTGTTCCGCACGCGGGCCGGCCTGATCCTGCGCTCGGTCGGCGACAACCACACCTCGGCGCATGCGCTGGGCTACTCGGTGATCAAGGTGCGCTATCTCGCGGTCATGTTCGGCGGTGCGTGCGCGGGCCTTGGCGGGGCGTATCTGTCGACGGCCTATACGCCGCTCTGGGTGGAGAACATGTCCGCCGGCCGCGGCTGGATCGCGCTGGCGCTGGTCGTCTTTTCCTCGTGGCTGCCGGGCCGGCTCGTGATCGGCGCCTATCTCTTCGGCGGCGTCTCGATCCTGCAGCTCTATGCCCAGCCGCTCGGGCTTGGGGTGCCTTCGCAGTTCATGTCGATGCTGCCGTATCTTGCGACGATCGTCGTTCTCGTGGCGATCTCGCGCAACACGCGGGCGACACGTTTCAACACGCCGGCCTGCCTCGGCACGCCTTTCGTTCCGGACCGCTGACGCGCCCGGATCACAGTCTGCTGGTGCGTAGCGATCCGCACCGGCCAGCAATTTCCGGATCGCAATTGTGACTTGAAGACCGTTTCTCAAGGGAGCGTATCAGATGAAAAAGCTGCTTCTTCTGGCCGGCACGGCGGCCCTCGCTGTGACCGTCGCCTCGTCGGCCCTTGCGGCCGATCTCAAGGCTTGCTGGGTCTACACCGGCCCGATCGGTGACTTCGGCTATTCCTACCAGCACGACCAGGGGCGCCTGTCGGTGGAGAAGGAATTCGGCGACAAGGTCGAGACGGCCTATGTGGAGAATGTCGCCGAAGGCCCTGACGCCGAGCGCGTCTTCGAGCGCTTCGCCCGCGAGGGCTGCGGCCTCATCTTCGGCACCTCCTTCGGCTTCATGGACCCGGAGCTGAAGGTTGCCAAGAAGCACCCGGACGTGAAGTTCGAGCATGCGACCGGCTACAAGATGGCCGACAACATGGCGATCTATAACGCCCGCTTCTATGAGGGCCGTTACATCATCGGCCAGATCGCGGCGAAGATGTCGAAGTCCGGCACGGCCGGCTACATCGTCTCCTTCCCGATCCCGGAAGTCGTGATGGGCATCAACGCCTTCATGCTCGGCGCGCAGAGCGTCAATCCCGACTTCAAGGTCAAGATCATCTGGGTCAATTCCTGGTTCGATCCGGGCAAGGAAGCGGACGCGGCCAAGGCGCTGTTCGACCAGGGCGCCGACATCATCACCCAGCACACCGATTCCACCGCCGCCCTGCAGGTGGCCGAGGAGCGCGGCCTACTGGGCTTCGGCCAGTCGTCCGACATGATCAAGTTCGCCCCGAAGGCGCAGCTCACCTCGATCGTCGACGACTGGGGTCCCTATTACATCAGCCGCGTGAAGGAGGCCCTCGACGGCACCTGGAAGGCGACGGACACGTGGGACGGCATCAAGGAAGGCGCCGTTCACATGGCCGACTACACCAACATGCCCGACGACGTGAAGGCGATGGCCGAAGAGACCGAGAAGAAGATCGCGTCCGGCGAACTGCATCCCTTCACCGGACCGATCTACAACCAGGCCGGCGAGCTCGTGCTCAAGGACGGCGAGGTCATGGCCGACAAGGACCTGCTCGGCATGAACTGGTACATCAAGGGCATCGACGACAAGCTGCCCCAGTAAATCCATCCGGCACGGATGATGCTTGGATCTCCGCGGTTGACGCCGCGGGGATCCTGCCTGCGGCAATGCCCGCTTTCTTGCGCAATCAATGAATTTTCCGGAGCCGGACCCTCCGGCCAAGCCAGCGTTTCAAGGAGACCCGATGTCCACATTCATTGCCGACTGGCTCAATATTCTTCTGCGTTGGGCGCATCTGGTGGTCGGCATCACGTGGATCGGAACATCCTTCTATTTCATCGCCCTCGATCTTTCGCTGCGCGCCCGGGAGAAGATGACGCCGGGCGTTTTCGGCACCGCCTGGCAGGTGCACGGCGGCGGCTTCTATCACGTGGAGAAATTCACGGTCGCGCCGGAGTTCCTGCCCGAGGACCTGCAGTGGTTCAAGTGGGACGCCTATCTCACCTGGGTCACGGGCTTCGGCCTTCTGATCACCCAGTATTATTTCAACGCCTCGGCCTATCTCATCGACCAGTCGATCCTGCCGATGCGGCCCTCCGAGGCGATCCTCATTTCCGTTCTGTCGCTCGTCGGCGGCTGGTTCCTCTATGACTGGCTTTGCCGCTCGAGGATCGGGCAGAACACGCCGCTTCTGGCGACGATCGTCTTCGTTGGCATCGTCGGGGCCGCCTATGGCTTCACCCACGTCTTTTCCGGCCGCGGCGCCTTCATCCACGTCGGCGCACTGGTCGGCACGATCATGGCCTGCAACGTCTTCATGATCATCGTGCCGAACCAGCGCAAGATCGTCGGTGCGCTGATGAAGGGCGAGGAGCCGGACGGCAAATACGGCAAGATCGGCAAGCAGCGCTCGGTTCACAACAACTACCTGACGCTGCCGGTCCTGCTGATGATGGTGTCCAACCACTATCCGCTGCTGACGGGCCACTCCAATTCCTGGCTGATCGTCGCGCTGATCCTGATTATCGGCGCCATGGTGCGTCATTTCATCAACCGGCATGAGGCGGGCGATCATTTCAAGGAGATCGGCTGGACGCTCCCGGTCGCGGCGATCGGTCTCATGATCGCCATCGTCATGACGGCGCCGCGCACGGATCCGGCCGTTGCCGGCATGGAGGTCTCCGATACCGAGGTGATGACCATCGTCGGCAAGCACTGCGTCATGTGCCATGCCGATCATCCGGCGCATGAGGGCTTTGACGAGCCGCCGAAGGGCGTCGTGCTGACCTCCGTCGACAAGCTCAGGCAGTTTGGGCCGGTGGTCGAGATGCAGGCGGTCAAGTCCAACACCATGCCGCTCGGCAACGAGACGGGCATGACAGAGGAAGAGCGCCAGCAGCTTGGCGCGTGGATTGCCGCGCAATGAGCAGCGACCCGCTCAGTATCGAGGGCGTCAACGGCCTGCCGGAGGGCCGGTTCATGGCGATGTTCGGCGACGTCGCGGAACATTCGCCCTGGGTCGCGCGACAGGCGATGGCCGGACGCCCCTTTGCGGACCGGGAGGCGATGATCCAAGCCATGACGGACGCGATCGGAAAGGCGCCGCTCGAAGCCCGGCTTGCTCTCATTCGCGCCCATCCGGATCTTGCCGGCAAGGCTGCCATCGCCGGTGAGATCGCCGAGGACTCCCGGCGCGAACAGGCCGGCGTGGGCCTTGATCGGCTGACCGAGAGCGAGTACGAGACCTTTCAGCGTCTCAACGACAGTTACAAGAAGCGGTTCGGTTTTCCGTTCATTCTTGCCGTCAAGGGCGCCACGAAGGAGATCATCCTTCGCGAGTTTCAGGTCCGTGTCCAAAATGATCCTGTCGCCGAACGCGAGACGGCACTGGCGCAGATTGGCCGGATCATTCGTTTTCGCATAGAAGATCGCGTCCTGCCGTGAGCCCTCCGGATCCAAATTCCCTCGAGCCTTCCAGTCCGCACGAACTCGGTGTGCGGGCGCAGAGTCTTCTGGTCGTTCTCGGCAGTATCTCCGACGATCCCACCCATCTGACGCGGCTCTATCTCTCGCCGTCGCACCGGCGGGCGGCCGATTTCGTCGGCGATTGGATGCGCACCGCCGGCCTCAAGACGTCGATGGATGCGCTGGGGACCGTGCGCGGCTCGCTCGACGCCACGTCGCCGGGACCGAATGCCGGCCGACGCCTGCTGATCGGCTCGCATATCGATACCGTCACCAATGCCGGCAGCTACGACGGAACGGCCGGCGTCGTGATCGGTATCCTGGCGGTGGATGAAATCCGGCGGCGGGGCATCAAGCTGCCCTTCGGGATCGACGTCCTCGCCTTCGGTGACGAGGAGGGCGTGCGGTTTCCGACGACGCTTCTGTCTTCCTCCGCCATTGCCGGCACGATCACGGCTGAAATGCTGCTGAAGTCGGACAGAGACGGCGTCAGCGTCCGCAAGGCGCTCATGGATTTCGGCTGCGACCCGGACAAGATCGACGAGGCCGCCTACGACCGGGACGAGGTGCTCGGCTATCTGGAGGTCCACATCGAGCAGGGGCCGGTGCTGGAGCATGAAAAGCTGCCGCTCGGCGTCGTCACCTCGATCGCCGGCCAGACCCGTTTCAAATGCATCGTGCTCGGCGAGGCCGGCCATGCCGGCACATCGCCGATGGGCCTTCGCCGCGATGCGCTTGCCGCCAGCGCCGAAATCATGGGCGAGATCGAGCGGTTCGCCCGCGAGGGACGCGAGCACAGCCTGGTCGCGACCGTCGGCCAGTTGATCGTCTCACCGGGCGCCGTCAACGTCGTTCCGGCCCGCGTCGATTTCTCGCTGGATGTGCGCGCTGCGACCGATCAGCCGCGCCTCGATGCCATCGCCGCCATTCGCACCGCCGCCCGGGAGATCGCCGAGCGCCGCCATGTCGCCGTGATGATCGAGAGCTACCACGAGAGCCAGACGACCCCATGCGCCACTCATCTGCAGGACGGTTTTGCGTCCGGTATCGAAAGGCTTGGCCTGCCGGTCCTGCGGCTGACGTCCGGGGCTGGCCACGACGGTCATGCGGTCCAGCATCTCACCGATGTCGGGATGCTGTTCGTGCGCTGCCGTGGCGGCATCAGCCACAACCCGAAAGAATTTGCCGAGCCCGATGATCTGGGGCTAGCGGTCGAGGCCCTGGTGGGTGCCATCGAGCATCTTGCCGGCCACTTTGGAGGAGACTCATGAAATCGCTGATCGATGCCGCCTTCGACGACGAGGTGGCCTTTCTGCAGGAACTGGTCCGGGTGCCGAGCGACAATCCTCCGGGCGACTGCGACCCGCATGCGGAGAAGGCGGCTGAACTTCTGGAGGAGATGGGCTTCACGGTCGAGCGTCACCCCGTTCCCGAGCCCTTCGTCATCCAGAACGGCATGAAGAGCGTCACCAACCTCATCGTCCGGCAAAGCTTCGGTGAGGGGACCGGTCCCGTGATCGCGCTCAACGCACACGGCGACGTCGTGCCGCCCGGCGAGGGCTGGACGGCCGATCCCTATGGCGCGGAAATCCGCAACGGGGCGATCTACGGGCGCGGTGTTGCCGTGTCGAAGTCGGATTTCGCGACCTATGCCTTTGCGCTCAAGGCGCTGATGGCCAGCGATCTGCCCCTCAACGGCACCATCGAACTGCATCTGACCTATGACGAGGAGGCGGGCGGCTTCGTCGGCCCCAAGTGGCTGCTGGAGCACGAGCTTTCCAAGCCGGACTATGCCTTCTCTGCCGGCTTTTCCTACGCGATCACGACCGCCCACAACGGATGCCTCCATCTGGAGGTGGTCGTGCGCGGGCAGCAAGCGCATGCGGCGATGCCAGAATCCGGCGTCGATGCGCTGGAGGCCGCGACCCCGATCCTCGCCGCGCTCTATGCCGAACGCCATCGCCTCAATGTCACCGTCAGCGGGCAGAAGGGCATCGGTTCGCCGAAGCTGACCGTCGGGCTCATTTCCGGCGGCATCAACACCAACGTCGTTCCGGACCGGGTCGTGATGCGGCTCGATCGCCGCCTGATTCCGGAAGAAAACGGGGCTGAGGTCGAGACGGCACTGATCAACCTCATCGAGACGGCGGCGCCGAAGATCGAGGGGCTCGAAGTGGAATGCCGGCGCATCATGCTGGCCGAGCCGCTGCGTCCCATCGAGGGCGTCGACAAGCTCGTCGCGGCTGTCGCAAAGCACGCGACGGACGTGCTGGGCGTCGAGGTGGGGCCGACGGGCGTTCCGCTCTACACCGATGCCCGCCACTATGCGGCGGCAGGCATTCCGACGATCCTCTACGGTGCGGGCCCGCGCTCGATCCTGGAGGCCAATGCCCATTCGGCCGACGAGCATCTGGAGATCTCGGACCTTCGCGCGGCAACGGAGGTCGTTGCGCTGGCGCTGGCGGATCTGCTCAAGGCCTGAGAGACCTCCGTTTCCGGGACCGAAAACAAAGAGGCGGGCTCAAGGGTCCGCCTTTTTCATTTTCCGACTGTTCCGGATGTCCGGCCTGTTCGCACCTAGCGGAAGAACCAGCGCAGGGCCTGCTCGTCGCTGAGGCGAAGGATCGACTCGTCCCGGCTGAGGGCGGAGTGAATTTCCTCGCGCGTCAGACCCATGTCTTCCAGCTGCCAGGTCGGACGCAGCGCAAGGTCCTGCAGGACCCGCCGGCGCCGGGCCAGCGCGACGCGGCGATCACGGCTCTGCCGCAGCATGTCGGTGAACTGCTTCCAGGCAGAGACATGCGGGCGATGATGGGTGAACTGATAGATCTGAGCGGACATGGCTTTCTCTCCTTCCAGAGACAAAGGGCAAACAACTTCGTCTGCCAGGTTCGTGAAATGTCAATTGCTCCAGGCAGTTGGGGAGACAATTTTGGTGACGCCCCATTGTTGATGCTGACAATCGCCGATTTTCATTCATTGAACAAACGAATGTTTTTTGATATTCATATCGAGAAATTCGATGCAAATGGAGGTGCACGATGTTGCTCTCGCTCGACCCAGATTTCCTGCGCAGTTTTCTCGCCATCTCCGAAACCGGCAGCTATGGCGCGGCGGCGGAGCGGGTGAACAAGACGCAGTCGACCGTCTCGGCCCAGATGAAGCGGCTGGAGGAGGTCTTGAACGTCAGCCTGTTCGAGAAGAACGGGCGACGGAACACTTTGACGCCGTCGGGCCTGCGGCTGCTCGAATTCGCACGCCAGATGGTGCATCTCAACGACGAGACGCTGCGGGCCTTCCATCCGCCGGATGTCTCCGGTTTCATCCGCATCGGCACCAGCGACGACTATGCCCAGGCCTTTCTCATCCCCGTGCTGTCGCGCTTTGCCGCCACGCATCCGGCGGTCGAGGTGGAGGTGCTCACGGACGACACCTCGGGGCTCCTGAAGCGGCGGGACAGGAATTCCTTCGACGCGATGCTGATCGCGACGAGCCGTGGCGGGGGCGACGTCGAAACACTGCGGACCGACAAGCTGCACTGGATCGGGTCGGATCAGTACAGCCGCCACCAGGAAGAAAAGATGCCGTTGGTGATGTGGTCGGAGGGCTGCGCGTGGCGATCCAAGGCGGAGGCGGCTCTCTCGGCAGCCGGGCGCCCCTGGCGGGTGGCCTTCACGACGTCCAATTCGCCTCTGCTCTTTGCGGCCGTGCGAGACGGGCTGGGCATCACCATCGGGCCTCGTTGGTATCTGAAGCCCGGTCTCAGGGTGCTCGACGACCTCGATGCGCTCTATCCGCTGGGCAGCGAGGGGCTTGGCATCATGGCCCGGCCCGGGAACAGATCCGCGCCACTTGAAGCCTTCCTCACGGAAGTTCGCGCCCAGTTCCGGGGCGACACCGCCTTGATGGCCGCGGCCTGATTTCGGCGCGTCTCCCCAGAGACTTGACGCTCGTTCATTTCCCGATTTTCCTCGACGAAATCCCGTCAACAAATCGTGACGGGATTTCGCACGGCGCCCCTTCGATTCGATCGTAGGGTTGCCTATCTTCCGACGACGCATCTGCGACAGAGCAAGGCTTTCCCATGACCTTCATGCCTGACTTCAAGAACGCCATCGATCCTGCCAAGCTGGACAAGCTCGCCGAGGTCGCGGTCAAGGTGGGCTTGAGGCTGCAGAAGGGGCAGGATCTGGTCATGACCGCCCCGGTCAATGCGCTGCCTCTGGCAAGGCTGATCACCAAGCATGCCTACATGGCCGGCGCCGGCCTCGTGACGACCTTCTTCTCCGACGAGGAGATGGCGCTGGCGCGTTTTGCCTTTGCCAGCGACGACAGTTTCGACAAGGCCGCCGGCTGGCTCTACGAGGGCATGGCGAAGGCCTATTCGGACAATGCGGCGCGTCTCGCCATTTCCGGCGACAACCCGATGCTCCTGTCGGAGCAGGATCCGACCAAGGTCGCACGGGCCAACAAGGCCATGTCTCTCGCCTACAAGCCGGCGCTGGAGAAGATCGCCGGCTTCGACATCAACTGGAACATCGTCTCCTATCCGAACCCGTCCTGGGCCAAGCAGATGTTTCCCGACCTTCCCGAGGAAGAGGCGGTGAAGACGCTGGCGGACGCGATCTTCGCCGCGTCCCGCGTCGATGTCGCCGATCCGGTCGCCGCCTGGACCGGGCACAACGCGGAACTTGCCAAGCGGTCCGCCTGGCTCAACGACCACCGCTTCTCGGCGCTCCAGTATTCCGGCCCTGGCACGGACCTGACCCTCGGCCTTGCCGACGGGCATGAATGGTTCGGCGGCGAGTCGACCGCCAAGAATGGCATCACCTGCAATCCGAACATTCCGACCGAAGAGGTGTTCACGACGCCGCATGCCATGCGCGTCGAAGGGACAGTGTCCAGCACCAAGCCGCTGTCGCATCAGGGCACCCTGATCGACAACATTCAGGTCCGCTTCGAGGGCGGCCGGATCGTCGAGGCGAAGGCCTCCAAGGGCGAGGCGGTGCTCAACAAGGTGCTCGACACGGACGAGGGCGCCCGGCGGCTTGGCGAAGTGGCGCTGGTGCCGCATTCCTCGCCGATCTCGCAGAGCGGCCTGCTCTTCTACAACACCCTCTTCGACGAGAATGCCGCGAGCCATATCGCGCTTGGCCAGTGCTACTCGAAGTGCTTCCTCGACGGCGCCTCGCTCAGCAAGGAGCAGATCGCGGCGCAGGGCGGCAACTCCTCGCTCATCCACATCGACTGGATGATCGGCTCCGACAAGATCGACATCGACGGGATCAAGCCTGACGGCTCGCGCGTTCCTGTCATGCGCGGCGGTGAATGGGCCTGAGATAACCCAGACCCGGAACCGTCGGCCTGCCGTTCGCCTCCCACGAACGGCTTCTCCCAGCCCTAGAGCGCGTTGCAGTCAGTCGTCTTCATGCGACGTGCTTCGGGCTTTTGTGTTGTCGCGCGTCTTGATCCGAAAACCATTTCCCACTTTTCGGAACGCGCTTTAACTTCCGAAGGATATCCTCCCATGACTTCCGACGTTTCCGTGCTGTTCCAGCCGCTTGCGGTTGGCGACCTGACACTTGCCAACCGGATCGTGATGGCGCCGCTGACGCGCAACCGCGCGACGCGCGGCACCAACGCGCCGAACGATCTCAACGTCCAGTATTACGTGAAGCGCGCCGATGCGGGCCTCCTGATCACCGAGGCCTCGCAGATCTCGCAGCAGGGTCAGGGCTACATCTGGACGCCCGGCATCTTTTCGTCCGAGCAGGTTGCCGGCTGGCGCAAGGTGACCGACGCCGTCCATGCGGCCGGCGGCAAGATGGCGATCCAGCTCTGGCATGTGGGCCGCATTTCGCATGTGAGCCTGCAGAAGGATGGCGCCGCTCCCGTTGCGCCCTCGGCCATCAAGGCCAACGGCCGGACGCTGATCGAAGGCGGCATGGCCGAGGTCAGCGAGCCGCGCGCGCTCGATATCGGCGAGCTTCCTGGCATCGTCGCCGACTATGTGCGGGCGGCACAAAACGCCAAGGCGGCCGGCTTCGACGCCGTCGAGGTCCATGCGGCCAACAACTACCTCATCGAACAGTTCCTGCGCGATTCCACCAACAAGCGGTCGGACGCCTATGGCGGCCCGATCGAGAACCGCGCGCGCCTGTTGCTCGAAGTCGTCGATGCGGTTGTCGGCGTTCTTGGCAAGGGCCGTGTCGGCGTGCGCCTGTCGCCGGTGACGCCTGCCAACGACGGCGGGCTCGACAGCGATCCGCAGGCTCTGTTCGGCTATGTGGCGAAGGAACTGGCCAAGCGCGGGATTGCCTATATCCACGTGATCGAGGGCGAGACCCGCGGCGGCCGCGACACGATCCCCTTCGACTATGCCGCGCTGAAGGCGGCCTTCGGCGGCGTCTACATCGCCAACAACGGCTTTTCGCGGGAACTCGCCATCGAGTCGGTGAGCAAGGGGCATGCCGATGCCATCGCATTCGGCCGGGCCTATATCGCCAATCCCGATCTCGTGTCGCGGATCAAGCTCGACGCACCCTGGAACGAGCCAGACACCTCCACCTTCTACGGCGGCACCGAGAAGGGCTACACCGACTATCCGACGCTGAAGGCCGAGGCGGCGGAATAAGCAGCCGGACGGGCGGCGTCAGGGGGCGAGGTTTCTCATCCCCTGGCCCACCCCCGGGTCTTGGGCGATCGCCCGGGCGGTGTCTTTGCACGCCGCTCGGCCCGCTTGGCGAAGCGCTGGTTGCCGATCGGCTTGCCCTTGCGGCCGTTCGAGAGCATCTCGAAGCGCAGGGCGCCCGCCAGCGGGGCGACCTCCACGAGCTTCACGTCGACGACATCGCCCATACGGAAGGTCTCGCCCGACCGGTTGCCGATAAGGGCACGGCTCGGCTCATCATAGGCATAGAAGTCCGCCCCGAGCGTCGACGCCGGCACGAAGCCGTCCGCGCCCGATCCTTCCAGTTTCACGAACAATCCAGCCTTGGTGACGCCGGCAATGCGGCCCCGGAAGGTGCCGCCGATCTGGTCCGACAGCCATTCGGCGACAAGCCGGTCGATGGTCTCGCGCTCGGCCACCATCGCCCGGCGCTCGCAGGCGGAAATGTCCGCCGCGATCCGCTCCAGCCTTTCCTCGATGCCGTCCGGCAGGCCGTCGTCGCCGAGCTTCAGGGCGCGGATCAGCGCCCGATGGACGATGAGGTCGGCATAGCGGCGGATCGGCGAGGTGAAATGGGCGTAGCGGCGCAGGTTGAGGCCGAAATGCCCGATGTTGACCGGGTGATATTCGGCCTGCGATTGCGAGCGCAGCACCACTTCGTTGACTAGGTGGACGTTCTCGGACCCCGCCGCCTTGGCAAGGATGGTGTTGAACTGGCCGGGCCTCAAGTTGCCCTGCTTGGCGAGCTTCAGGTCCATGGTTGACAGGAACTCGCGCAGCGATTCCAGCTTGGCGAGCGTCGGCTGGTCGTGGATGCGATAGACCAGCGGGCTCTTCAGCCGCTCCAGCGTTTCCGCCGCCGCGACATTCGCCTGGATCATGCACTCTTCGATGAGCTTGTGGGCGTCGAGGCGTTCGGGGATCACGACACGGTCGACCGTGCCGTCCGGCTTCAGGACGATCTTGCGCTCGGGCAGGTCGAGTTCCAGAGGCTCGCGGGCGCTGCGTCCGCGATGCAGGCAGGCGTAGGCCTCCCAGAGCGGCTTCAGGATCGGATCGAGCAACGGCGCGGTCTTCTCGTCCGGGTGCCCATCGATGGCGGACTGCGCCTGCGTATACGCGAGCTTTGCCGCCGAGCGCATCATGATGCGGTGGAAGGTGTGGCTCTTCTTGTGGCCGTCGGCGTCGAAGATCATCCGCACGGCGAGGGCAGGGCGGTCCTCGCCCTCGCGCAGCGAGCAGAGGTCGTTGGAAATCCGCTCCGGCAGCATTGGGATCACGCGGTCCGGGAAATAGACCGAGTTGCCGCGCTTCAGCGCTTCCTTGTCGAGGGCCGTTCCGGGACGGACATAGGCGCCGACGTCGGCAATCGCGACGGTCACGATATGGCCGCCGACATTGGCGGGATCGGGGTCGGCCATACCGTGGACGGCGTCGTCATGGTCCTTGGCGTCCGGCGGATCGATGGTGACGAGCGGCAGGTCGCGCCAGTCCTCGCGCTTTCCGGACAGGGTCGCAGGCTTGGCCTGTTCTGCCTCGGCCAGGACTTCCTGCGGAAAGATATAGGGAATGTCGTTGGCGTGGATCGCGATCATGGAGACCGCGCGCTCCGACTTCATCGAGCCGATGACCTCGCGCACCTTGGCGCTCGGCAGGCCGTAGCGCCCGATGCGATGCACCTCGACGGAAACGAGATCGCCGTCGACGGCGTCACCGGCATGCTCGGGATCGACGATCATCTCGTCCTGCTTGCGCGAGACGGGAACGATGCGGCCGCCGCCGGAGGTCTTCTTGAAGACGCCGACGATGCCGGTGGGCTTGCGGTCCAGCAGCTTGATGACACGCAGGGCGGCGCGGGCGAGATGCTCGTAGCCGCGCGGCAAGTCGGACGTTCGGGCAAGAATCCTGTCGCCGATGCCGGGCACGCGGTCGCCGCCGCGCTTCACCTTCGGCACGATCACGAGCAGCTTCGGCGGCGGGCCGTTTTCTTCCTCGTCCCACTTCACCGGCTCGGCGAAGATGTCGCCCTCGGCATCGCGCGAGATGACCTCGCAGACCATGACGTCGGGCAGGGCGCCGGGAAGGGCGATGCGGCGATGCTTGCGCTCGATCAGCCCTTCGCCCTCAAGCTCCTTCAGGAGACGCTTGAGCTCGACGCGGGCGTCGCCCGTGACGTCGAAAGCCCGGGCGATGTCGCGCTTGGTGCCCTTGGTGGGATGTTCGGCAATGAAGCGCAGCACCGCCTCGCGGGTTGGCGCGGGCGGGCTGTCGGCCTTCGGCGGACGGATTTTCTTGACCAATGTGATTTCGATCCAGTCTGGCGGTTTTGGCCAAGACTAGCGGGAGGAAAGGACGTTGTCGCGGGGCATGCGCGAAATCTGTCCGGCGGCGCGGCGCCGCCGGTTTCTCATGCCTCTGCGGTCTTCGCGGCTTTCTTCTTCGCCGGTGCCTTCTTGGCGGCCGCCTTCTTCGGTTTGTCGCCGTCCGCAGCCGCCTTCTTTTTCGGAGCGGCCTTCGCCTTCGCCGTCTTGCCGCCCTTGCCCGCCTTCTCGGCGATGAGCTTCAGGGCTTCTTCCACGGTCAGGGCCTGCGGATCGGAGCCCTTGGGCAGCGTGGCGTTGACCTTGCCCCAGTTGACGTAGGGCCCGTATTTGCCGTCACGAACCGTGATCGCTCCACCGTCCGGATGATCGCCGAGGGACTTGAGGGCCGCCGGCGTCGACCGGCCACGGCCGCCCTTTTCACGCTTTTCCGCGATCAGCGAAACCGCGCGGTTGAGGCCGACGGTGAAGACCTCGTCGATCGACTCGACATTCGCATAGGTCTTGCCGTGCTGGACGAAGGGTCCGAAGCGGCCAAGACCGGCGAGGATCGGTTCGCCGTCCTCCGGATGGCTGCCCACCTCACGCGGCAACGAGAGCAGCCTCAAGGCCTTTTCCAGATCCATGTCGGCCGGCGACCAGCCCTTCGGCAGCGACGAGCGCTTGGGCTTTTCACCCTCGCCAAGCTGGATATAGGGGCCGAAGCGGCCGGCCTTCAGGAAAACTTCCAGACTGGTGACGGGATCGGTGCCGAGCGACTTGTCGCTCGTCTCGCCGCCTTCGTCGCCATTCTCGCCGTTAGTGCCGAGCTGGCGCGTGTAGCGGCATTCGGGATAGTTGGAGCAGCCGATGAAGGCGCCGAACTTGCCGAGCTTCAGCGAGAGCTGGCCGGAGCCGCAGGTCGGGCAAAGGCGCGGATCGGTGCCATCGGCCTTGGCCGGGAAGACGTGCGGCCCGAGCATCTCGTTAAGGGCGTCGAGCACCTGCGATACGCGCAGATCCTTGACCCCGTCGACATGGGCCGAGAAGTCCTTCCAGAACTCCCGCAGCACCTCGCGCCAATCGAGCTCGCCAGCGGAAATCCGGTCGAGCTTTTCTTCCAGCGCGGCCGTGAAGTCGAACTCCACATAGCGCTCGAAGAAGCTCTCCAGGAAGGACGTGACGAGGCGGCCCTTGTCCTGCGGGATGAGGCGTTTCTTGTCGATCTCGACATATTCACGGTCGCGCAGGGTGGCGAGCGTCGCGGCATAGGTCGACGGGCGGCCGATGCCGAGCTCTTCCATCTTCTTGACCAGCGTCGCCTCGGTGTAGCGTGGCGGCGGCTCGGTGAAATGCTGGGCAGCCTCCACCGACTCGCGCTGCGGCTTGTCGCCGGTTGCTATGGCGGGCAGGCGGCTGCCCTCCTCGTCCTCCTCGTCGTCGCGCGACTCGGTATAGAGCGTCAGGAAGCCGTCGAATTTCATCACCGAGCCGGTGGCGCGGAGCGTTGCCGACTTGCCGCCAGCGCTGGCATCGATATCGACCGTGGTGCGTTCGAAGTCGGCCGACTGCATCTGGCTGGCGATGGTGCGCTTCCAGATCAGTTCGTAAAGCTTGGCCTGTTCCGGCTCCAGGAATTTGGCGACGGCCTTCGGCAGACGGAAGACGTCGGTCGGACGGATCGCCTCGTGAGCCTCCTGGGCGTTCTTGGCCTTGGTGGAATAAAAGCGCGGCTTTTCCGGCAGGTAGCGCGCGCCATAGTCGTTGCCGATCAGCTTGCGGGCCGCGCCGACGGCCTCGGGGGCAATCTGGACGCCGTCGGTTCGCATATAGGTAATGAGACCGGCCGTCTCGCCGCCGATGTCGACACCCTCATAGAGACGCTGCGCGATCTGCATCGTGCGCTGGGCGGAGAGGCCGAGCTTGCGCGAGGCCTCCTGCTGCAGCGTGGAGGTGGTGAAAGGGGCGTAGGGATTACGCTTCTGGGGCCGCGATTCGACGCTCGCCACCGTCAGGCTCGCCGCCTCCAGGTGACGCTTGATCTCCATCGCCTCGGCTTCGGTGCCGACATCGAGGCGCGTCAGCTTCTTGCCGGCATATTCGGCGATGCGAGCCTCGAAGGGTTCGCCGGCCGCCGTCTTCAGCCTGGCGATGATCGACCAGTATTCCTGGGGCTTGAAGGTCTCGATCTCGGCCTCGCGGTCGCAGATGAGCCGAAGGGCCACCGACTGCACGCGTCCGGCCGAGCGGGCGCCCGGCAGCTTGCGCCAGAGCACCGGGGAGAGGGTGAAGCCGACCAGATAGTCGAGCGCACGGCGGGCGAGATAGGCCTCCACCAGCGGCTCGTCGAGCTGGCGCGGATTGGCCATGGCCTCCAGCACCGACTGCTTGGTAATCGCGTTGAAGACAACGCGCTCGATCTTCTTGTCTTTCAGCACCCGCTTCTTCGCCAGCACCTCGATCAGATGCCAGGAGATGGCCTCGCCCTCGCGATCCGGGTCGGTGGCGAGAATCAGCGTGTCGGCGTCCTTGACCGCATTGGCGATGTCGGAAATGCGCTTGTTGGACTTGCCGTCGACCTCCCAGGTCATCGCGAAATCGTGCTCCGGATCGACCGATCCGTCCTTGGCCGGCAGATCTCGCACGTGGCCATAGGAGGCGAGCACCTGGTAGCCCGAACCCAGATATTTATTGATTGTCTTGGCCTTGGCGGGCGATTCCACAACGACGACGTTCATCGAAATCCGATTGGCTGGAGAAGCGGTGGCCGCCTGACGGGCGACCGGAGTCTGACGCCGGAAAGTGATGGTTTCGGCACGCAGATGCAAGACCCGATGCATGATGCTGTCGCAGGCTTGCCAATCGGCCGGGGCGAAGCCTGCCGTTTTTCTCAACTTCAGATATGTTCAAATGTTTCTTTCAACCTCAAATGTCTTATGCTCCTATAAGGAGAATATAAGTTCCAATAAATTTAAGGTTGTGTCGTGACTGCGAACCCTCATGATCCTTCGCCGGCCGACGGCGATGTCCCTCTGGCCATTGAGGGCAGGGACAGTGCGGCCCAGCTGCACTATATCGCGCAACTCAGCGGCGAACTGGCTCAAATTGCCCGAACGTCCGGGCTTCCGATGCTTGCGTATCTGCTTTCGATGGCCCGGGAAGAGGCGACAGGAGCCCTCACGCAGATGCGTCAACAGAACAGGCCGGACGAACGCAAACGGCGTTAGAAGTGCGCCTGTGTCTCCTCGTCTGGTTTGCGGCTTACCGCCGCGCAGGCGCCAAAGCGAACCGCCGACCATCCGGACAGAGCCGCCGACGGTCATCAGCTGTCAGGTCCGTGCCAAATCCATCGCCTGGAGGCAGCTGCTGTCCTCGAAGGTGCGCATGACGGGCAGGAGGTCGGGTGCGGAGAACAGCGCGGCCGCAAGTGGATCGCCGAGACGGATTTGATCCAGCTGCTCGACCGCTTGCCGCACCGACCAGAAGCAGGTCCGAAAGCCGCTTTGAAACGCGGAGGACAGCAGGTCGCCATATCGATTGTCCGCGTGGGGCAGCCTCACTGCCGCCTGGCCGTCATCATAGACGAGAGAAGACAGGGCCCTGGCGACCGTTTCCTGATCGCCGCAGCCAAAGTGGCGCAGGCGCGAGGCGAAGATCAGGTAGTCGCGATGCGACTGGCTCAGCCTGGCGGCCGGGCAAAACAGGATCAGGTCCGGCATTTTCAACACGGCGTCCCGGATCATGCCATTCGCCTGGTCCGGCGGTGTGGAGTCCTGCTCGTCGGCTTCGCCGCCCGCGAAGAGCCGGTTGATCGTAGCAGCGACGAGTTCCTCGCCGATCGCGCCGAGAAGAATGCCGGCCCGCACGCTGAAAACGTGGGTTTCGGCGTGCATCGCGCGGTCCTGTTCGGCGTAGTCCCGGCGCGATTGCGCGGATGCGGCGAGTTCGGCGATCCGGTCGGCCAGGCGATACTTCAGTTCGGTGTTGTCCGCGTTCTGGGCCGAGAGCCGAAGAATGGCGTTCCACGTCTGCGGGTTGATGAAATCCTTGTAGGCACGCAACGCCTTGAAGGCTGTCGTCCACTTGTCCCGGCCGGTGCCAGTCGACCCAGTCGACAGATCCGCGCTGGATGTCGAGTCGCCGTCTTCCTTGCCGCGCGGCGGATGCAAGGGGGCTATCGTTTGCTGCAGCGACCAGCGGCCGATCACACGGGCAATCGCGGCCGTTGCCATCAGTGCAGGGCGCGAATTCCGGTTGCCCATCCCGGAGGCCCCGATTCCAGCTGCGCCCGTGCCATTTGTTGGGCCGATCCTGCGATCAAGACGCAGCGATGGCTTGCGGTTGCCAAGATTGTCGATGCTCATGTCAGCCCCTGCATGACCATGCGCCCACGTGAGACCTGTCGCGCCTTGCGCTCGCCCACTATCCGGTCATATTGACTCTGGGTAGATAAAAATGGATACACAACCCATGCGTGGAGGATAGGTTGGGCGACTTTTCTATTCAACCAAAAAGTTTGTTGTGTGGAAATATAATCAGGGATTGCAGTCCGACCTGCGCGTACTGCCGCGGCCTACTGCAATGACACGAGGCGGCCATTTCCGTGCCGCTCCAGCCGTCCGGCAATCTCCAGTTCGATGAGAATCAGCTGAACGCTTGACGCGGGCAGTCCGGTCATCCGGATGATCTCGTCGATTTCGACCGGGCTCGGTCCAAGCGCCTCGGTCACGATGGCGCGCTCGGCCTCGCGAATGTCGGCGTCCTCACCTGCGGCCGGCCCGCCTTCGCGGATGGCCGTTCTCTCGCTTCTTGAGACCGGCATGGCGCGTCCGATCATCGGGGTGAGCGCCTCGATGACGTCGGCCTCCGAGCGGATCAAGACGGCGCCGGCCCGGATGAGCGAGTTGGTGCCGGCGCTGCGCGGATCGAGCGGCGAACCGGGAACGGCCATGACTTCGCGGCCCTGGTCCAGCGCGAAACGGGCGGTATGCAGCGAACCGGACCGTTCGGCAGCCTCGATCACCACCACACCGAGCGACATCCCGGAAATCAGACGGTTGCGGCGCGGAAAATCCTGTGCGCGAGGCATCCAGCCATGGGGCATTTCCGTCAGGATGGCGCCGCCACTTGCGACGATGCGGGCATAAAGGTCGCGGTTTTCTTCCGGGTAGACGTGATCGATGCCGCCGGCGATGACGCCGACCGTACCGCCCCTGAGGGCCGCGCCGTGAGCGGCCGCGTCGATGCCGCGGGCAAGGCCGGAGACGACGACATAGCCGGAGGCTTCCAGCCCGGAGGCGATGCGCTCGGCCATCTTCCTGCCCGCGACGGACGCGTTGCGGGCGCCGACGATGGCGACGGTCGGGCGACGGGCAAGGCCGGGGCCATTGCCGCGAAGGGTCAGGAGGGGAGGAGGGGCGTCGATCCGCGCCAGGTGTTCGGGGTAGGCGGCCTCGCCGAGAGCCACGATGTCGGCGCCGGCATCGCGTGTCCGCTGGAGTTCGCGCTCGGCCTCGTCGAGGGTGGCGATCCTCAGCCTTCGCGTTGCGCCGCCGCGCCGCGACAGTTTCGGCAGCTCCTCAAGGGCGGTGCCTGCCGAGCCGAAATGATTGAGCAGTTCACGAAAGGTCGCAGGCCCGATGTTCTCGCTGCGAATCAGCCTCAGCCAGGCGAGACGCTGAGCGTCGGTCAACTGGATGGGGCCGCCGGCGCTCATGTCTTCTTGGCGCCGATCCTGCTCTCCGTCCCGGCCATGAGCCGGATGATGTTCTGCCAGTGCCGGATGTAGACGAGGGCCGTGAGGGCAACGAACAGCAAGGCGAGCAGGGGCTTGTCGAAGCTCCAGAGCACGGCCGGCGTCGCGAGCGTTGCGAGCAGGGCGGCGAGCGAGGAATAGCGGGTGAGGTAGGCGACCAGAATCCAGATGGCGGCAAAGACGAGGACTGCCGGCGGATAGAGGCCCAGCAGGATTCCAATATAGGTTGCAACGCCCTTGCCGCCGCGAAACTTCAGCCAGACCGGAAAGAGGTGGCCGAGAAAGGCGCCCATTCCGGCGGAGACCGCAGCGATCGGGCCGAACTGCATGGCAATCAGGACGGCTAGGGTGCCTTTCAGGCCGTCCGCCAGGACGGTTGCCAGCGCCAGGCCCTTTCGTCCCGTCCTCAGAACGTTCGTCGCGCCGATGTTGCCCGAACCAATAGAGCGGATATCTCCCAGTCCTGCCAGGCGGGTGAAGAGATAGCCAAAGGGAATCGACCCGAGCAGATAGCCGCCGAGAAGGCCTGCCACGATGAGCCGCCATTGAACGGCAATGACCCAATACTCCGGCACCGGACCCCCCCGTGATTGCCGCCGAACGTTCTTTTTGGCCAACGATTTGTATGGTTACGTTGTCAAAAGTGACGGTGATTTGCAAACGCTTGCCGCATTCGATACGAAAGTCCTGCCATTGTGGCAACTGGTGTTGAGATCGCACTCATGGCGATCATTTTCGCCGTCCTTGCGACTGCCGCAGCGGCGCCTTGAAGGGGTGAGCAATGGCGATCTTGATCCTGGGCCTCGTCGTTTTCTTTGCCGTGCATTCCTTGCGGATCGTCTCGCCCGCCATGCGGGACGGATTGGTGGCCCGCATCGGCGAAATGCCGTGGAGAGGCCTCTATTCGGTCGTCTCGTTCATTGGCCTTGGTCTCATCATCTATGGCTTCGGTCTCGCCCGTCAGGATCCGATCGCGGTCTATGATCCGCCGTCCTGGGGCCGTCACATCACGATGCTGCTGGTTCTGCTGGCGTTCATCGCGATTGCCGTCAGCCTGCTGCCGCCGGGCAAGCTGAAGCCGATGCTGAAGCATCCCATGCTGGCCGGCATCAAGCTGTGGGCTTTCGGGCATCTGCTGGCGAACGGGGATCTTGCCTCGATCCTGCTGTTCGGCGCCTTCCTGGCATGGGCCGTCGTCGACCGCATCGCGCTCAAGCGCCGCCCGGGCGTCGTCCTGCCCAAGCCCGGACCTGTGAAATACGACGTTCTGGCCGTTGTGCTGGCGCTTGTCGTCTACGGGCTCTTCGTTGCCAGACTGCACCTTGCGCTGATCGGCGTGCCGGTCGTCTAGGCCGGTCATCTAGGGAAGCCTTGGCGCCTCGCCCGCCGGCGCCTTACGCGCCGAAGACCTGGCTACCGCCGACGTAGGTCGCAATGACCTTGCCGGAAAAGCGCGCACCCTCGAAGGCGCTGTTCTTGGAGCGGGAGATGATGTTCTCCTCGCTCAGAACCCACGGCATGTCCGGGTCGATCATGACGATGTCGGCGGGCTGGCCCGGCTTCAGGGTGCCTGCTTCAAGACCGAGCAGCGCGGCTGGCCGGGTCGAGGTCGCCTCGATCAGGCGCATCAGCGTCAGATCGCCGTTGTGGACAAGGCGCAGCCCTGCGGAGAGCAGCGTTTCGAGGCCAACGCAGCCGTCGGCGGCCTCGGCGAAGGGCTGGCGCTTCATCTCCACGTCCTGCGGATCGTGGCTTGAGACGAGGATGTCGATGGTGCCGTCTGCGAGCCCCGCGACCAGCGCCTGCCGGTCCTCTTCGGCGCGCAGCGGCGGCGACATCTTGAAGAAGGTGCGGTAGGCGCCGATGTCGTTCTCGTTGAGGCTGACGTGGGCGGCGGAGACGGCGGCCGTTGCCGAGATGCCTTCCTGCTTGGCCCAGCGCATCAGCGCGACCGATTCCGTCGTCGACAATTGCGCCGCGTGATAGGTGCCCTGGGCGAGGCGCGCCAGACGCAGGTCGCGGGCCAGCATGACGGTTTCGGCCTCGGTTGGAATGCCGGGCAGGCCGAGCAGGGTCGACAGGGTGCCAAGATGCATCACGCCGGTGCCGACAAGGTCCGGGTCCTCGGGATTGTGGACGACGGTGGCGCCGAAATCGCGGGCATAGGTCAGCGCGCGGCGCATCACCTGCGCATTCGTCACGGTATGTCGGCCGGACGAGAAGGCGACGGCGCCGGCTTCCTGCAAGAGGCCGAACTCGGTCATCTCGTGGCCGCTCTGCCCCTTGGTGAGGGCCGCCATCGGATGAATGCGGACGATCGCGGTGTCGCGCGCCCGTCGCAGCACGAAGTCGACGAGGGCCGGATCGTCGATGATCGGGTCGGTGTCGGGCTGCGTCACCATGGTGGTGATGCCGCCGGCCGCCGCCGCCTTGCTGGCGGAAGCGAAGGTTTCGCGGTGGTCGAAGCCCGGTTCGCCGACGAAGACGCGCATGTCGACGAGGCCCGGCGCAACGACGGCGCCCTTGGCGTCGACAATGGTTGCGCCGTCCGGCGCGCCCTGACCCTTGGCGCCGGCGCCCGAGGCCAGAATGACGCCGTCGGCGACGATCACCGAGCCGATCTCGTCCAGATTGCGGGACGGATCGATGATGCGGGCGTTCTCGATGACAAGCGGGGCGGTCGCCACCGGTTCCTTGCGCATGGCATTCATCGGCTTGTCTTTCCCATACACCGGCCCATACACCGGACCGAGAACCGGCTTCCACTTTTCGGGTGCATGGGGGGCCTCATGCGTTCGGAAGATTGCGCGCGACGGCGTCGAGCACGGCCATGCGGACGGCGACGCCCATCTCGACCTGTTCGCGGATGAGGCTTTGCGGGCCGTCGGCAATCGCCGGATCGATCTCCACGCCGCGGTTCATCGGCCCCGGATGCATCACGAGCGCATCCGGCTTCGCATAGGCGAGCTTTTCCTGATCGAGGCCGTAGTAGCGGAAATATTCGCGCACGGACGGCACGAAGGAGCCCTGCATCCTCTCGCGCTGGAGGCGCAGCATCATGACGATGTCGGCGTCCTTCAGGCCCGCCTTCATGTCCGTCGTCACCTCGATGCCGAGGTCGCGGAAGGCAGGGGGAACCAGTGTCGTCGGACCGACAAGGCGGACACGGGCGTCGAGCGCCGTCAGCAGCAGGATGTTGGAGCGGGCGACGCGCGAATGCAGCACGTCGCCGCAGATCGCCACCGTGAGGCGGGCGATCTTGCCCTTGTGCCGGCGGATCGTCAGGGCGTCGAGCAGGGCCTGCGTCGGATGCTCGTGCGCGCCATCGCCGGCGTTCACCACCGAGCAGCTGACCTTCTGGGCGAGCAGGGCGACAGCGCCGGCGGCGTGATGGCGCACGACGATGATGTCCGGGTGCATGGCATTGAGAGTCATCGCCGTGTCGATGAGCGTTTCACCCTTCTTCACCGACGAGGAGGCAACCGACATGTTCATGACGTCGGCGCCGAGGCGCTTGCCGGCAAGCTCGAAGGACGACTGCGTCCGCGTCGAGGCCTCGAAGAAGAGGTTGATCTGCGTTCGCCCGCGCAGGGTGTCGAGCTTTTTGGAGACCTGCCGGCCGATTTCGACATGAGCCTCGGCCCGGTCGAGCAGATCGTTGATTTCGTGGGGCGAAAGACCGTCGATCCCGAGCAGGTGCTTGCGGGCGAAGGTCGGCAGGGCGGGGTCGCGTTGCGGTGTCATTAAAGCGTGCCTTTTAGGTGACGCCGGCCAGTGCCGCAAGGGCCCGTGGGGCACAAAGGAACGGGGCAAGGCCCGGGCGGGCGGACCATCCACGGTTTTCTTGCCTGCCGCTGCCGGAAGGCGACGTTTTCAGAACAGCCGCCGTGGGTCGTCGCTGCGTTCGGCGAGATGAATTCGGTCCAGAAATCCCTGCAGGATGAAGGCGGCGGCCATCTTGTCGACAAGCTCTCCGCGCCGCCGGCGCGAGGCGTCGGCATCGAGCAGGGTGCGCGTGACCGCCGTCGTCGACAGGCGCTCGTCCCAGAAGGTGATTGGCAGCGAGGTCAGTGGCGCAAGGTTGCGCACAAAGGCGCGGGTCGACTGGACGCGCGGGCCTTCCGAGCCGTCCATGTTGACCGGCAGCCCGAGAACGAGGCCACCCACTCCCTGTTTGGCCGCGATCGCCAGCAGCTTTTCCGCGTCGATGGTGAATTTCTTGCGCGCGATCGTCTCCAGCGGCGAGGCAATGCGGCGGCCGACATCGGAAAGGGCAAGGCCGATGGTCTTGGTGCCGAGATCGAGACCGAGCAGGCGGTCATCGAGGCCGAGACGGGCGAGGAACTCATCGAAGGAAAGAGGCGAGGGCGCTGACATGCCGTCGATCTAGCATGTCGCCTCGGCTCCATCCAATTGTTTGGTCCAGGCCGGGATCTCGTCAGACGCTCGCGGGCCGATCTGCCCATTCGGCCTGGAGCGCTTCAAGCAACTGCCTGGCGCGCTTTCCGTCCGACTTCAGCAACTTCTCGAAAGCGTCCTTGGCTCGTTCCTCGTCGGAGCGCTGGCAGCGCTGCTTGATCTCCTCCACGCGGGCGACCAGATGGCGCAGCCGGTCGAATTTCTCGCCATCGTCGTCGCTGTCGATGACGGCCAGCAGCGCCTCCGTGACGATGCCGAGCTGCTTGCCGAAGCTCGCCACATCGGAAATCACGCGTTCCTCGATGCGCGTATCGCCCTGATAGTCGTTGTAATTGACGACCGTCGGCGAGAGAAAACTGGTGACGGGCAGGAAATTCTGCCGGTTGCTGTCGGTGACGCCGAAGCGGGTGTTGAATGTGTTTCCGCCGCCGTCGCCGAGGCCGAAAAAGTCCGGCCAGAATGGACTGAGGTTCATCGCGCCGCTCCCTGCCGTGTCGCAGAACGGTAATGCTGCAATGCACAATCTAGCACGAATGCGACGAATCGCGATACGGCAAAGCGCTATCGCACAGTTGAGTGATGAGGAAGCGGTTGGCCTTGGCCGAACGGCAGCCTATCTAACCGGCAACCACATTGGAGAACCGAAGCCATGAAGCTGACCTGGTTTGGACATTCGGCCTTTCGCGTTGAAATCGCGGACACCATCATCCTGCTCGACCCCTTCTTCACCGGAAATCCGTCCTTTCCCTCCGATGTCGAGACGGCTTCGCGGGGCGTGACCCACATCGTTTTGACGCACGGTCACAGCGATCACGTGGGCGACACGGTCCAGATCGCGCAGAAGACCGGGGCCAAGGTCGTCACCAACGCCGATCTTTGTTCCTGGCTCGGTTCAAAGGGACTGGAGAAGCTCGACCCGATGAACACGGGCGGGACGACGGATCAGGGCGCTTTCACGGTGACGCTCGTCAATGCACTGCATTCCGCCGCCGTCCTGGAAGATGGGGTTTCGCAGTCGCTTGGCCATTCGAATGGCGTCATCATCAAGGCGCCGGGCGAGAAGACGCTCTACCACATGGGCGACACCGACATTTTCGGCGACATGGCGCTGATCGACGAGATTCATGGGCCGAAGATCGGCCTCGTTCCGATCGGCGACCGCTTCACCATGGGCGGCAAGGTGGCCGCACTCGCCTGCAAGCGCTTCTTCGACTTCGAGACCATTCTTCCCTGCCACTATGCCTCGTTCGTGCCCTATATTGCGGCGACGGCGGACGAGTTCGTCACCGCCATGGGGGCGGATGCCGGCAAGGTGAAGGTGCTCAAGCCCGGCGATACGATCTCGGTTTGAGACAGGCGGGGAAATTCCCCCGTTGGCGCGGCGCTTTTCCCTCTGCTATAGGCACAGCGATATTCGTTGTGACTGCCGCGCCGGCCTTTGAGCAATGAGCCATTCCCTTCGCCGTTTCACGGGCGAAGGGACATTGCCGAAGCCTTTGCGTGTCGGCGGTCGCAATCCAGAACCGGCTCTTGAAGGAACGTGCATCCATGTCCGTTGATACGGCCACCGTCCGCCGCGTCGCCCATCTCGCCCGCATCAAGGTGAGCGAGGAAGAAGCAGGCCGCATGACCGAGGAACTCAATTCCATCCTCGGTTTCGTGGAGCATCTCAACGAGGTCGACGTTTCCGGGGTCGAGCCGATGACGTCCGTCGTCGAGACGAAGATGCGCTGGCGCAAGGATGTCGTCACCGATGGCGACAATCCGGCCAGCGTGGTGGGCAATGCGCCCGTCTCCGACGACGATTTCTTCATGGTGCCGAAGGTGGTCGAGTAATCGACCGTTCCTCGCTGTTTCTGCCTTTTTCGCGCCTGAAGCGCGCCGACCCTGATGGACACGCCCGTGACCGATTTGACCGCCCTCACCATCGCCGAGGCCCGCAAGGGGCTCGATGCCAAGGATTTCTCCGCCACCGAGCTGACCAAGGCCTATCTCGCGGCCATGGAAGCGGCCCGCGACCTCAACGCCTATGTGGTGGAGATGCCCGAAAAGGCGTTGGAGATGGCGGCGGCCTCCGATGCGAAGATCGCCGCTGGCGAGGCGCGTGCGCTGGAAGGCATCCCGCTCGGCATCAAGGATCTCTTCGCGACCGAGGGCTTCCACACCCAGGCGGCCAGCCACATCCTCGACGGCTTCAAGCCGGCCTATGAATCGACGGTGACGTCGAACCTCTGGGCCGACGGCGCGGTGATGCTCGGCAAGCTCAACATGGACGAGTTCGCCATGGGTTCGTCCAACGAGACGAGCTACTACGGCCCGGTGAAGAGCCCGTGGCGCAAGGCCGGCTCCAACATGGCGCTCGTTCCGGGCGGCTCGTCGGGCGGTTCGGCGGCGGCCGTTGCCGCGCGCATTTGCGCCGGCGCGACGGCGACCGACACCGGCGGTTCGATCCGCCAGCCGGCAGCCTTCACCGGCACCGTCGGCATCAAGCCGACCTACGGGCGCTGCTCGCGCTGGGGCGTTGTCGCCTTCGCCTCCTCGCTCGACCAGGCCGGCCCGATCGCCCGCGACGTGCGCGATGCGGCGATCCTTCTCAAATCCATGGCGTCGGTCGACTTGAAGGATACGACCTCGGTCGACATCGAGGTGCCCGACTACGAGGCCTCTGTCGGCCAGTCGGTGAAGGGCCTCAAGATCGGCATTCCGAAGGAATACCGGCTCGACGGCATGAGCGCGGAGATCGACGGACTCTGGCAGCAGGGCATCGCCTGGCTGAAGGATGCCGGCGCGGAGATCGTCGACATCTCGCTGCCGCACACGAAATACGCCCTGCCGGCCTATTACATCGTCGCCCCGGCGGAAGCCTCGTCCAATCTCGCCCGCTATGACGGCGTGCGCTACGGCCTGCGCGAGAAGGGCACCGACATCGCCGACATGTACGAGAACTCGCGTGCCGCGGGTTTCGGCGAAGAGGTCAAGCGCCGCATTCTGATCGGCACCTACGTGCTCTCGGCCGGCTATTACGACGCCTATTATCTCAAGGCGCAGAAGGTCCGCACGCTGATCAAGCGCGACTTCGAGCTCTGCTTCGATGCGGGCGTCGACGCGATCCTGACCCCGGCCACGCCGTCGGCGGCCTTCGGCATCGGCGAAAAGGCCGGCGCCGATCCGGTCGAGATGTATCTCAACGACGTCTTCACCGTGACGGTCAACATGGCCGGCCTGCCGGGCATCGCCGTTCCCGCCGGGCTTTCCGGCGAGGGCCTCCCGCTCGGCCTCCAGCTCATCGGCCGTCCCTTCGACGAGGCGACCCTCTTCAAGCTCGGCACCGTGATCGAGCAGGCGGCAGGGCATTTCACCGCTGAAAAGTGGTGGTGAAGGGCTGAGACCTGCGCGCGATTGAGCTGCGAAGCGGTCGGAGGAATTCCTCCTGGCCGTGATGACGTGCACGTCTGAAGTCGGGCCGTCATCGGCGCTTATGACGGATCGCCGCATGGGCCGCGCCACGGCTCGTTGCCGCTGGCGGCTGTCGCAGGTCTGTGCCAGAAAATATCCCGAATCAGCAGGGTAGAAGCATGCGGCGGTGCACCCGACGCATTGCCTTAGCTGCCGCCCAAGTCGCCTTTACCGGGAGCCGGTCCGTGATCGAAAAATCCGTTGAACGCATCATCTTCTTCAGCCGCTGGATCCTCGCGCCCTTCTATATCGGCCTGCTGGTGGCGGCCCTGGTGCTGCTCTACCACTTCGGCGTCGAGCTCTTCCATTTTGTCACCCACAGCGCGGGATCGAAGGAAAGCGACATCATCCTCGGCATCCTTGCGCTTATCGACCTGACGCTGACCTGCAGCCTGCTGCTCATCGTCGTCTTCTCCGGATACGAGAATTTCGTGGCGAAGATCGATCCGGAGGAACATCCGGGCTGGCCGGAATGGATGTCCCGGATCGATTTCGCCGGCCTGAAACAGAAGCTGATGGGCTCGATCGTGGCCATTTCGGCAATCCAGGTGCTGAAGGCCTTCATGAACCTTCAGCCCGGCTCCGACTGGACGCAGCTTGGCTGGCTTGTCGGCATTCACATGGTCTTCGTCGTCTCGGCCGTTCTGCTCGCCGTGACAGACCGGATTTCCGGCGATCATTGATCTCGAAGACCGGCTGTCATCGACGGCCGGTCTTGACGACGCGGGCGTTCCGAACCATTGAACAGGTCTGACGTTTCCGACCGACCAACTCAGGTTCCCATGTCCCTTATCGATACCCGCACGCCCGATCCGAAAAAATTCATCAACGGCGCCACCGGCGACTGGGAGGTGATCATCGGCATGGAAGTCCATGCGCAGGTGGTCTCCAATTCGAAGCTGTTTTCCGGCGCCAGCGCGGAATACGGCGGGGCGCCAAACGCGCATGTTTCCCTTGTCGACGCGGCGATGCCGGGCATGCTACCGGTGATCAACGAAGAATGCATCAAGCAGGCGGTGCGCACGGGGCTTGGCCTCAAGGCGGAAATTAATCTCAAGTCCGTCTTCGACCGGAAGAACTATTTTTATCCGGACCTGCCGCAGGGCTACCAGATCAGCCAGTTCAAGCAGCCGATCGTGGGCGAGGGGACCGTGATCCTCGACATGCCGGGCGAGACGGTGGAGGTCGGCATCGAGCGTCTGCACCTGGAACAGGACGCCGGCAAGTCGATCCACGACCAGCACCCGACGATGTCCTTCGTCGACCTCAACCGCTCGGGCGTCGCGCTGATGGAGATCGTCTCCAAGCCGGATCTGCGCTGCTCCGACGAGGCGAAGGCGTATCTGACCAAGCTGCGCACGATCCTGCGCTATCTCGGCACCTGCGACGGCAATATGGACGAAGGCTCCATGCGCGCCGACATCAACGTCTCGGTGCGCAAGCCCGGCGGCGAGTTCGGCACGCGCTGCGAGATCAAGAACGTCAACTCGATCCGTTTCGCCGGTCAGGCGATCGAATACGAGGCGCGCCGCCAGATCGGCATCATCGAGGACGGCGGTACCATCGACCAGGAAACGCGGCTGTTCGATCCGCGCGAGGGCGTGACCCGCTCGATGCGGTCCAAGGAAGAAGCGCACGACTACCGCTACTTCCCCGATCCCGACCTTCTGCCGCTTGAATTCACGCAGGCGTTCGTCGATGAGCTTGCCTCGGCGCTGCCGGAGCTGCCGGACGACAAGAAGGCCCGCTTCATAGCCGACTATGGCGTGACGCCCTATGACGCGATGGTGCTGACGCTGGAGCAGTCCTCGGCCGACTTTTTCGAGAAGGTCGCCAAGGGGCGCGACGCCAAGCTTGCCGCCAACTGGATGACCAACGATTTCTTCGCCCGCCTCAACAAGGACGGCAAGGACATCGCCTCCAGTCCGATGTCGGCCGAACAGCTTGGCGAGATCGTCGACCTCATCGCCGACAAGACGATTTCCGGCAAGATCGCCAAGGACCTCTTCGAGATCGTGTGGACCGAAGGCGGCTCGCCGAAGGAGGTTGTCGAGGCGCGCGGCATGAAGCAGGTCACCGACACCGGCGCCATCGAGACGGCGGTCGATGCGGTGATCGCGGCCAATCCCGATAAGGTGGAGCAGGCGAAGGCGAAGCCGACGCTTGCCGGCTGGTTCGTCGGTCAGGTCATGAAGCAGACGGGCGGCAAGGCCAACCCGCAGGCGGTGAACGAGATCGTCAAGGCCAAGCTCGGGATCGAGTAAGGCACCCAAGGCGGGACGGCGGTGCGCTGCTGTCCCGTCAGGCCGCGATGTAGGCCGTCATTCCGTCGACCAGCGCATCGAAGACCGCCCGGCAGGGCGGGCTTGACGACAGATCCTCGTGCATCACGATCCAGACGGGCAGCGCGAGTTCGAAATCTGATTCAAGAACCCTGACCAGATCCTTGTTTTGCCTCGCGATCTGGACCTGGAAAGCGCCGATGCCGAAGCCGGCTCTCAGGGCGGCGAGCTGTGCCAGATTGCTGTCGACACGGAAGGTGCTTCTGGCCAGCGCCTATGGCGTGATCGCCGTTGTGGGGCCGAATATCTTCTCGAACTCGGTGCGCATGACCGAATCGACGTCTTCCATCGTCAGCGGCAGGCCGAGATCGACGAGGCTGGTGACGCCATGGTCCTTCACGCCGCAGGGGACGATGCCGGAGAAATGAGACAGATCCGGCTCCACGTTGAGGCTGATGCCGTGGAAGGTGACCCAGCGGCGCACGCGGATGCCAATGGCGGCGATCTTGTCCTCTGCCGTCTCGCCGCGGTCCGGCCGGCGCACCCAGACGCCGACGCGGTCCTCGCGCCGCTCGCCGCGCACGTGGAACTGCCAGAGCGTTGCGATGATCCAGGCCTCCAGCGCCGCCACATAGGCGCGGACGTCCTGCCGCCGGCGTTTCAGGTCCAGCATGACGTAGGCAACGCGCTGGCCGGGGCCGTGATAGGTGAACTGGCCGCCGCGACCGGTCTCGTAGACAGGGAAGCGCTCCGGCTCGACAAGGTCCTCGCGCCGGGCGCTGGTACCGGCCGTATAGACCGGTGGGTGTTCGAGCAGCCAGACCCGCTCGCCGGCCGTTCCGGCCGCGATCGCGTTGACATGGGCTTCCATGGCGGCGATGGCCTCGGGGTAGGGGATGAGGTGGTCCGAGATGACCCATTCGACCGCAGGCGAACCGTCCCGGCTCAGAAAATCGGTCTCGATTTCATCGCGCGCATTAACCATTCGTTCACTCTGCGGTAAGAATGCTTTAACCATGACCCGGAAGAGGCGCCGCGGAGGCTGCGGCGTGGGGACTTCAGAAGGATTGGCGGCCCGATGTCAACGATGGACAAGATTGCGGTAGAAATCTCGGTGATGCTCGGCTCGTCGATTATGCCGGTGCACCAGCTTCTGCGCATGGGCCGCGGCGCCGTGATCGAGCTTGAGACCGGCGCCGACGACGATGTGGACATCTATGCCAACGACATCAAGATCGCGCGCGGTCAGGTGGTGCTGAAGGGCGAGCGCGTCAGCATCCAGATCACCGAGGTTTTGAAGCGCAATCCGCTCTTCCGCTATACGCCGGCGGTCAAGAAGGTGGCCGGCGGGAAAGACTAGAACCGGCACAGGCGCACAAACAAAAACCCCTGGAAAATCAGGATTGCCTGACGTTCCAGGGGTTTTTTGGTGCGGTCGAGAAGACTCGAACTTCCACGGGTTGCCCCACAGCGACCTCAACGCTGCGCGTCTACCAATTCCGCCACGACCGCTTGTCGTTACCGGCTCTCACCGGCGACGCGTGCGATGTAACAAAAGCCATTGGGCGACACAAGCGAATTCGTTGGCTCTGCAATGGATTTTTTCGAACGCCGGAAAAGCCGGCCTGCCGTGCCCGTCTGCGGGTCAATCCTCGGATTTGCGCTTGAGATGGCGGGTCAGCCGGCCTTCCAGCATATCCCAGATTCGGCGGATGACTTCCACCATGGCGAGGTAGAGCACGGCGGCCCAGAGATAGGCCTCGAAATTGAAGGATTTGGAGAAGGCGTAGCGGGTCTCGCCCATGAGATCCAGCACGGTGACGATGGAGGCGATGGCCGAGCCCTTGATCATCAGGATGATCTCGTTGCCGTAGGGGCGGAGCGCAACGATCAGCGCCTGGGGCAGAATCACCTTGAAGAAGGTCACCCATGCGGGCAGGGACAGCGACGCGCCGGCCTCGCGCTGGCCCTTCGGCACGTTGCGGATGGCACCGCTCAGAATCTCCGCCTGATAGGCCGAGGTGTTGAGCGCGAAGGTGAAGATCACGCAGAAGACCGCGTCGCGGAAGAAGCTCCAGAGCCCGACGACTTCGAGGGCTTCACGAAAGGAGCCCGCGCCGTAGTAGACGAGGAAGGTCTGGGCGAGCAGCGGTGTGCCGCGGAAGAAGTAGACCCAGGCGAAGGCGAGGCTGGAGAAAATCCGGTTGCTCGACAGGCGGCCCAGGGTGATCGGCAGCGACAGCAGCGCGCCGATCAGGAGCGACCAGAAGCAGAGCCAGAGCGTGGTCTGGAGGCCGTCCCACAAGCGGGGGCCGTATTTGGCGATGAATTCGCCATCCCAGCCGGACGCGACGGAATAAACGATTACAAGGCCGAGCAGGATCCAGAAGCCCAGGAAGACGTGGCCAGCGATTCGCTTGCCCGTCCAGGGGCGTACCGTGGAGACGGGCGGCGGCAGGGTGTCCGTCGTGCTCATCAGCGAGCCTCCCCGCGCCGTGTCCAGGCCTCGATTCGTCCAATGCCAAAGGAGGAAATGATCGAGAGGACGAGATAGATCATGCAGGCGACGAAAAAGAAGAAGAAGGGCTCGCGCGTGACGCGCGCCGCGATCGAGGTCTGTCGGAGGATATCGGAGAGCCCGATGACCGAGACGAGTGAGGTGTCCTTCAGGAGGATCAGCCAGAGATTCGACAGGCCGGGCAGGGCGAGACGAATGATCTGCGGCAGGATCACGAGCCGCATCGTCTGGAAACGCGTCAGGCCAAGCGCATCGGCGCCCTCATATTGCCCCGAGGCAACGCCCTTGAAGGCGGACAGGAACACCTCGCTGGAAAAGGACGAGAAGACCAGGCTGAGTGCGATCATGCCCGCAACGAAGCTGTTGATCTCGATTGGCGGCAGACCGACGAGAGCAAGCAGGGTCTTCAATGCGATCTGGACGCCGAAATAGATGATGAAGAGCGTGAGCAGCTCGGGCAGGCCACGGAAGATCGTGGTGTAGATATTGGATGCCGTGACCAGCGTCGGCTCGCCGGAATTCTTGGCGAGCGCGATGAAGAAGCCGATGACGAGGCCGATCGGCAGGGTGCAGAGCGCCAGCGAGATCGTCAGCAGGCTGCCGGCGAGAATTTCGTCTCCCCAGCCGTCGGCACCGACGGAAAGAAGCGACCAGAGCGATTCCATGGACCGTCACCTTTCGACCGGACGGCCATGGACGCGATGACGGGTCGTCGCGTCCAAGGCTCGCCCTTGACGGTGCGAAGGCCAGGCGCGGGAATTTTCGTCCGCGCGCCCGGCCAACTCACTTTGCGACTGTGTCAGCCGCCGTAGACGTCGAAGTCGAAATAGGCGTCGTTGATCTTCTTGTAGGTGCCGTCGGCCCGAATCTGATCGATGGCCTTGTTCAGCATTTCCTTCAGATCAGCGTCTTCCTTGCGCACGCCGATGCCGGCGCCGGGGCCATAGATTTCAGGATCCGGGGTCAGCGTGGACAGCACCTTGCAGCAGGCGCCGGCGTCCGTCTTAAGCCAGTCCTTGATGACGATGACATCGTCGATGGCGCCGTCGAGGCGGCCGTTCTCAAGGTCGAGCTGCAGTTCCTCGGCGGTCGGATAGAGCTTCAGCTCGGCACCGGGGAAGTGCTTCTCGATCATCTGGGAGTGGGTCGTCGAGGTCTGGGCACCGATCACAGCGCCCTTCATGTCGTCGGCCGTCGCACCCGTCATCTTGGTGTCCTTGGGCGTAACGATCGCGGGCGGGGAGTTGTAATATTTGTTGGAGAAGTCGATCTGCTTCATGCGCTCGTCGGTGATCGACATGGAGGCGATGATCGTATCGAACTTGCCGGCCTGAAGGGCGGGGATGATGCCGTCCCAGTCCTGCGTGACCCACTCGCACTTGACCTTCATGGCCTCGCAGAGCGCCTTGCCGATGTCGATGTCGAAGCCTTTCAGTTCCCCGTTGCTGTCGATGTAGTTGAAGGGCGGATAGGCGCCTTCCGTCCCCATGCGGACGACGGTCCAATCCTTGGCCTCTGCGGCTCCGGCGGCCATGACGACGACCGCGGCCGCGAGAGCAATACGCTTGAAGAAACTCATCTTCACCTACCTGATGATTTGGGACATCCGCGCGTTGATACCGGTTGCGACCGGCCTCCGCGGCCCCTGGATCCCGTTTGTTGTTGGCGATACCCGGCGGCTTTCCGGAGGGGAAACCTCCCGGGCATCAGGGGCATGATGATACGCATTGCAATAAAGTTGCAACAGTCTCGGGCGTGCCAAAAGAACGGGCAGGAGAGGACTCCGGCCGGTTTCGCCTACATCAGGTCGTCGGGAAGAGCAGTACGTCGCGGAGGCAAGCCGAATTCCGTGAATGGAATGAAGGCGATGGGCTCGCCCGCCGTAACGCTGTGCACAGTCTCGGGGATCTCGATCAACCCGTCGGCGGCGCGAAGCCCGGTGATCAAGCCCGAGCCATCGCGGCTGAATTTTTGAGCGCTCAAATGCCCGTCGGCGTCGGTGGTGAGGATGCCGCGCAGAAACTCGCGGCGTCCGGTCTTGCGCGTTCCGATGGAAAAGCCGGCAGGCACGGGAAAGCGCGTCGGCGCGCGCCAGGCGTGACCGGAGAGCCGTGCGAGCAGGGGCTGGCCGTAGAGCAGGAAGTTGACGAGTGCTGCCACCGGATTGCCGGGCAGCCCGAGGAAGAGGCAGGGACCGATCTGGCCGAAGCAGAGCGGCTTTCCGGGCTTGATCGCCAGATGCCAGAGGTGGCGATGGCCGAGGGTTGCCAGCGCCTCGGCGATATGATCGCCATCGCCCCGGCTGCTGCCGCCGCTGGTCAGGATGAGGTCGTGATGCCTTGCCGCTTCTTCCAGCGCGGCATGAACGAGGGCCGCGTCGTCGGGCAGGATGCCGAGGTCATGGACGACCGCATCCATCGGCGCCAGCAGGTTGGACAGCATCACGTGGTTGGCGTCGTAGACCTCGCCGGGATGGATCGGCTGGCCGGGACGCACGATCTCGTCGCCTGTGGAGAGGAGGGCGACGCGCAGGCGCCGGGTGACCGCGATCTTGGCCATGCCGAGCGAGCCGATGGCAGCAAGCTCCTGCGGTCGCAGGACCGTTCCGGGCGCGATCACGATCGCCCCCGCCGCCACGTCCTCACCGGCATCGCGGCGGTTGGCGCCGGGCTTCAAGCCGGCGGGAACCAGGATCGCCTCGCCATCCTGCCGGCAATCCTCCTGCATGGCGACCGTGTCGGCGCCATCCGGAACGGCGGCGCCGGTGAAGATGCGCACGGCCGTGCCGAGCGTCAGCGGGCCATGGGCGGCCTTGCCCGCGAGGACGCGACCGGAGATCGGCAGGCGGCCGCCAAGGCGCAGGCAATCGGCATGGGCGAAGGCCCAGCCGTCGACGGCCGATGTCGCGGTCAGCGGAACATTGCGCTGGGCAACGACCGTCTCGGCCATCACGCGTCCGACGGCCTGGTCGATCGGAATGCGCTCGCTTGCGGCGATTGGCGGGACACGGTCGAGAATCAGGCGAATGGCCTCATCGTGGAGAAGCAGCCGTTCTTCCTGGCGGAAGCAATCGTCGGAGAAACTCCCGGATATCGGGGCTCCTGTCATGGCCGGGTCTTTCCCGCGGTCATCTGCGCCACGAAGTCGGCAATGTCGCTGATGGCGTCGATGGAAAATCCGGGAAGGCCCTTGAGATCGACGACCGGGTGATCAGCAACGATGGCGACCACGTTCGGCACAGCGTCGACGAGGGGATCGTGGCTCTTTGCCTCGAGGCGGCGGATCTCGATCTTCGGGATCGGCGATTCCTTGAAGCCTTCGGCGATGATGATGTCGGTCGGAGCGAGCCCGGCAAGGATGTCGCCCAGCGGCGGCTCGGGATCGCCGCGCAATTCGAGCTGGGACGCGACGCGGCGGGTCGAGACGAGGCAGACTTCTTTGGCTCCCGCCTCGCGGTGTCGCCAGGAATCGGTGCCTTCGTGGTCGATGTCGAACTTGTGGTGGGCGTGCTTGACGGTCGAGACGCGGAAGCCGCGCGAGACGAGTTCGCTGACGAGACGGACGACGAGGGTCGTCTTGCCGGAATTCTTCCAGCCGGCGACGCCGATCACGGGCAGGCCCGGCGGAATGTCGCCGTCAGCCGTCCAGAAGGCCTCTGCGATCTTCAGGTCGTCGGGCGTGTTGATGTTGAAGAAGGGATCGATGCTGTTGCCGCGGCTCCGGATCGGTTCGAACAGGGCCTCGGCATGCGGGTGGTCGTCGACGAATTTCATGACCTTGCGCTCGCCGGCCGCCAGCACCTCGCGCAGCTTCGGTGCGACGACGAGCGGCCAGAGGGCGCTGACGGGATGAGTGCCGGCGGCAGACCGGGCAACGACGATGTCGCCGGGCTTACCCGCTGCCATCAGGCGCTCGGCAAGGTCGCGCGGAATGAAGGGGGTGTCCGCGGCGCTGGTCAGCACATGGGTGATGCCCGGCAGGTAGCGCGCCGCGAAGGAGAGCGCGGCCTCGACGCCGGCAAGCGGGCCCTGGTGGCCGGAGATCTCGTCGGCCACGACCGGCAACGCGAGGTCCGAGAAACGGGAGGGATCGCCGTTGGCGTTGATGAAGAGGGTGGCGACCTGCGGACGGAGACGGTCGATCGCATGGCGGGCCAGCGTCTTGCCGCCAAGCTCGATGAGGCTCTTGTCGTTGCCGCCCATGCGCCGCGACAGGCCGCCAGCCAGAAGGCAGCCCGCAATCGGCAATCCCGGTTTCCCGCGCTCCACAGTCGTTCTCCTCTGCTCGTCCCGGATGGGAAGCTATGCGGGGGCGATCCGGGCCGCAACCATCCGGGGCGGAGAAGACGTCTTGCCCGCAGGATGACGCAGATCAGCGATTGGTGATCAACGCCGTCGCGGCCCGCTTTTCCGCCCGCTGGCGTATGCGTTCGCGCTGGACCGTGTAAATGCCGGAACCGACGACGATGGCGATGCCGAGGAAAGTGAGCGGTTCGGGAACTTGGCCCCAGATGAGAAATCCGGCGACGATGGCCCATAGGACCTGGGTGTAGCGGAAAGGCGCTACCGTCAGCGTGTCGCCATGGCGCATGGCGACGATGACCATCGTGTAGCCGCCGAGGACGAAACAGGCGCTGCCGGTCAGAAGCAGGAGGACTTCGAGCGTCAGCGGCTGGAACTGCGTGCCGGAAACGGCCTGACCGGCTGAAATGACACCGCCGACGAGCATGACGACGACTGTGGTGATCGCCGTGACGAGAAGCGTCGGCATGGAAGGCGGAAACCGGCGTGTCGCAAGATCGCGCAATGTGACGGAGACTGCCGCGCCAAGGGCCAAAATCGAGAAGATGTTGAAGCCTTCAGCGCCGGGCCGGACGATGATCAGGATGCCGGCAAAGCCCACGGCGACCGCCCCCCAACGGCGCCAGCCGACCTTGTCGCCGAGGAAGACCGCACCGGCGGCCGTCATCATCAGCGGGACGATCTGCATGATCGCCGTGGAGTTGGCGATTGGCATGTGGAAGAGGGCGGTCAGGTAGAGGACCATGGCCCCGACCTCGCCGAGCGTGCGCAGGCCGAAGAGCCCGGTCAAATGCTGCCGGGCGCCGTGAAAGGCCCTGAAGTGCCAGGCAACGGCCATGATGAGCGCGCTCGCGATCAGCCCGCGCACCAGCATGACCTGTCCGAGCGGCAGGTCGCTGCTTGCCAGTTTCATCAGCGTGTCGTTGGTGATGAAGCAGGCGCTCGACGCCATGATGGCGCCGATGCCGATGAGGGTCTGGCGAAAATCGTTCATGGAATGGGAGGTGGCGCTGGCCGGTCCGCAAGGCTGGAATCGAATGGATCAGGCAGCAATGTCCCATTGCGCGGCGAAAGTCGATGCCGGAAAACGCATGGCCGTATTGCACCGGCCTGCATCGCAGACCAGTGGCATGGTTTTCACCCCTCTGTTGCCTGATTGCCTCAGCCGCCGGTCATCGACATGTGACGCGAGACGGCGGGCGCCTTGCGCACGCGGTCAATGATGAAGTCATGACCCTTGGGCTTGCGCGAGATCGCTTCGTCGATGGCGAGCTTCAGGAGATCGTCGCTCTCGGAGGCCCTGAGGGCGGCGCGAAGGTCGGCGGCATCTTCCTGGCCAAGGCACATGAAGAGCGTGCCGGTGCAGGTGACGCGGACCCGGTTGCAGCTTTCGCAGAAATTGTGCGTCATCGGCGTGATGAAGCCGAGCCGGCCGCCGGTCTCCTCCACTTCGACATAGCGGGCGGGCCCGCCGGTCTTGTAGGGGATGTCGGTCAGCGTGAAGCGGTCCATCAGGTCGGCGCGCACGCGGGAGAGCGGCAGATACTGGTCGGTGCGGTCGCCCTCGATGTCGCCGAGCGGCATGGTCTCGATCAGGGTCAGGTCATGGCCTTCGCCATGCGCCCAGCGGATCATGTCCGGGATTTCGTGCTCGTTGACATCCTTCAGCGCCACGGCATTGATCTTGACCTGAATGCCCGCGCGCTTTGCGGCCTCGACGCCTTCCAGAACCTTGTCGAGATGGCCCCATCGGGTGATCTGGTGGAACTTGTCCGCATCGAGCGTGTCGATGGAGACGTTGATGCGCTTGACGCCGCAGTCGGCGAGTTCGTCCGCATAGCGGGCAAGCTGCGAGCCGTTGGTCGTCAGCGTCAGTTCCTTGAGGCGGCCGCTGGCGAGATGGCGCGACAGGTCGTGGAACAGCGTCATGATGTTCTTGCGCACCAGCGGTTCGCCGCCGGTGATGCGCAGCTTGTCGACGCCCTTGTCGATGAAGGCCGAGCAGAGGCGGTCGAGTTCCTCCAGGCTCAGGATGTCCTTCTTCGGCAGGAAGGTCATGTTCTCGGCCATGCAGTAGACACAGCGGAAATCACAGCGGTCGGTGACCGAAACGCGCAGATAGGTCACAGAGCGCCCGAACGGGTCGATCAGTGGCGCGCGCGTATCAAGACCGTCCTGTCCGGTCGGGTGGCCCGGAAATCCCATGAGTGTCTCCCAGTTCGGTCCATTGGTTTATGCAGCGAAGAACGCGGGACCGTTTGACGGCCAACATAATGGCCGTTAGGTCTCCTCACAAGCGATGTAGGAACGGTTCCTCGTCATACCAACTGTTCCGCGATCACGAAAATGCCAGTTCGGAGCCAATCGGGGCTTGTCAGGAGTCGTCGTCATGTCTGCCAGCGGTCATTGGCCCACCGAAATCCGCCTTTCCAAGGACAAGAAGAGCCTGACGGTCACCTTCGACGGCGGCGCGACATTCGATCTTGCGGCAGAATACCTGCGGGTGCTCTCGCCCTCCGCCGAGGTGCAGGGGCATAGCCCGGACCAACGCCAGACGGTGCCCGGCAAGCGCAATGTGCAGATCCTCGGCGTCTCGCCGGTCGGCTCCTATGCGGTGCGGCTGACCTTCGACGACATGCATGACAGCGGCCTCTACACCTGGGACTACCTCTACCAGCTCGGGGCCGAGCACGACCGTTTCTGGACGGGCTATCTGGAGGAACTTGCGGAAAAGGGCCTTGGACGGGGCTAGGGCTCCGTGACATCCTTCGTGACCGTTCCCTGTTTCAGGGGCCTGTCGTGTCTTGTGTCATCATATCTGCTTGCGGAGCTCCCCATGCGGTCCATTCTCGCTTCGACCCTCGCACTTGCGCTCAGCTTCATGGCGGGATCGGCCAATGCCGCCGACCTTCCCGATCTCGGTGGCCGCACCATCGTCGCGGTGACGGAAAACGCCTATACGCCGCTGAATTTCGTCGATCCGAAGACGGGCGAGGGGATGGGCTGGGAGTATGACGCCTTCAACGAGATCGCCAAGCGGCTCAACGCCAAGGTCGACTGGAAGCTGTCGAGCTGGGACGCGATGATCCAGTCGGTGCGCGAAGGCCAGTTCGACGTTGGCATGGACGGCATCACCATCAACGACGAGCGCAAGGAGCAGGTGGACTTCTCGATCCCCTACATGATCTCCGAGCAGTTCATGCTGGTGCGGGCCGACGAAACGCGGTTCACCGACGCCAAGAGCTTCGGCGAGAACCCGGACCTTCTGGTCGGCGCCCAGCCGGGCACGACCAATTTCTACACGGCCGTCTACAACGTGCTCGATGGCAATGAGCAGAACCCACGCATCAAGCTCTTCGAGACCTTCGGGGCCACGGTTCAGGCTCTCAAGGCCGGCGATGTCGACACGGTGCTGATGGACCAGACCTCGGCCAATGGCTACATCGGCGCTTCGCCGGGCAGCTTCAAGACGGTCGGCGGGCCGCTCGGTTCGGAATCCTTCGGCTTCATCTTCAAGAAGGGCTCGGACCTCGTCGAGCCCGTCAATGCGGCGATCAAGTCGATGCAGGACGACGGCACCATCGAGGCGCTGAACAAGAAGTGGTTCTTCGACTACGCGAGCGCCAATTGAGCGAAGCCGGCCCGCGGCCGAAGTCGGCACTGAGGAAGCGGCTTGACCAGCTTCCCTGGTGGCTTGTCGCGGCCGTCATCTGCGCGGTCGGTTTCGCCGTCGTCATTGCAGCCGATGCGGACTATCGCACGATCTTCCACGCCCTTTCCGCCGGCATCGGCACGATGCTCTTCGTCACGGTCGTTGCCTTTTTCGGCGCTGCCGCGCTGGGCCTTGCAATCGCGACGGCGCAATCGTCGCGTTTGCGCATCGTCAGGGAAGCCGCGATCTTCTATGTCGAGATCATGCGCGGCGTGCCGGTTCTGGTGCTGCTCTTCTACATCGCCTTCGTCGGCGCGCCGGCTCTCATCGCCGCCGTCAATTTCGTCATCGCGCCGCTTGTCTCGGCCGGACTGATGAAGGCGGTGCTTATCCGCGATTTCGATCTCGTCTGGCGCGCGATCCTTGCCCTCGTCCTGAGCTACGCCGCCTTCCTGTCTGAGGTCTTCCGCGCGGGCATCGCAGCCGTCGGCGCGGGGCAGGTGGAGGCGGCCCGGGCGCTTGGCATGACGCGCTGGCAGACCTTCCGGCTGGTGGTCATGCCGCAGGCGTTCCGCACGATCCTGCCGCCGCTCGGCAACGATTTCGTCGCGATGATCAAGGATTCCTCGCTCGTTTCCGTGCTCGGCGTCCAGGACGTCACGCAGCTTGGAAAGGTCTACTCCTCCTCGACCTTCCTCTTTTTCGAGACCTACAACGTCGTCGCCTTCATCTATCTGGTGACGACGGTCAGCCTGTCGCTCGGCGTCAGGGCGCTCGAAAAAAAGCTCAGGCGGCAAGGGGATGCCGCCTGAGCCTTTCATGATCTCGATTTGAACAGAGCTCTTCAGAAGAAGGATCTGCGCTGCCACCAGCCGCTGCGCTTGGGACGATCGTCGTCCTCGGGCTCGGGAGCTGATGCAGCGCCCGAGGAGGTGCTGGATGCAGGAGCCCCTGCATCGACCGTCTCAAGTTCCGCCTCGCGGCTTTCCTCAGGCGCTTCTTCGGTCACGGTCTCCGTTGCCGGTTCCTCGGCGGCGGCCGTTTCCTGAGGCTCGGTGCCTTCCTCGGCATCGGGCTGGCTTTCGGCTTCAACCTCGGTCTCTGCATGAACCTCGACCGTTGCCTCAGCCTCATTCGGAAGCTCCGCAGGGCTCTCGGACTGAACCTCAGCCTCCGGAGCGGCAGAGACCTCGACAGCCTCGGCGTCTTCGTCGCCGTTGGCGGTCATCTCGTCCGCTGCCTTGTCCGACTCGCCATCGGCCGCATTGGCGTCCGTTCCGGTCCCGTTGCCACGGCGTCGTCCGCCACGGCGACCGCGGCGGCGCGAGCGTCGCCGCCCATTCTCGCCCTGGCCATCGTCGCCGGCCTGAGCCTCGGCGGTGTCGCCTTCGTCCTCATCGTCCGAGGAGCCCTCGTCGGTCTCGGCTTCCTGCGAACGCTGGGCCTGGGCAGGGGGCTGATCGCCGCCCCGCCGACGCCGGCGCCGACGGCGCTTGCCGTTGCGGCCACGGCTTTCGTCGTCGCCGTCGTCCTGTTCCTCGCGGCTCTCCTCGACCTCTTCGATCTCCTCGACCTCGTCCAGCTCGTCATCCGGATAGACGGTATCGGGATGAATGAACTGCGGGGCAGGGATCGGGTTGGTGATGATCTCGCCGCGTTCCAGCACATAATGCTGGCCGGCCATGTGCTCGTCCGCGGAGATCGTGATCGTCAGGCCGAAGCGCTCCTCGAGCTCGCCCAGATGCTTGCGCTTCTGGTTGAGGATGTAGAGGGCGACCGCGGTGCGCGTGCGGATGGTCAGGTGATGGGTCACGCCCTTCAGCAACTGGTCTTCCAGCGAGCGCAGCACATGCAGCGCGACGCTTTCCGTGGAGCGGACGATGCCGGCGCCAAGGCAGTGCGGGCAGACCTCGGTGGAGCCTTCAAGAACGCCGGTGCGGATGCGCTGGCGGCTCATCTCCATGAGGCCGAAGTGCGAGATGCGGCCGACCTGGATGCGCGCGCGATCGTTCTTCAGGCAGTCCTTGAGCTTGCGCTCGACGGCCTTGTTGTTGCGCGGCTCCTCCATGTCGATGAAGTCGATGACGATGAGGCCGGCAAGGTCGCGCAGGCGAAGCTGGCGGGCCACTTCCTCGGCCGCTTCCATGTTCGTCTGGTAGGCCGTGTCCTCGATGTTGTGCTCGCGCGTCGACCGGCCCGAGTTCACGTCGATGGAGACGAGCGCCTCGGTCTGGTTGATCACCAGATAGCCGCCGGAGCGCAGCGTGACCTGGGGCGAGAACATCGCGTCGAGCTGCGGCTCGACCGAATAGCGCGCGAAGATCGGCGCCGTGTCGCGGTAGGGCTGGACGTTCTTGGCATGGCTCGGCATGAGCATGCGCATGAAGTCCTTGGCCTCGCGATAGGCTTCGTCGCCGGACACAAGGACCTGGGTGATGTCCTTGTTGTAGAGGTCGCGGATCGACCGCTTGACCAGCGAGCCCTCCTCGTAGACGAGCATCGGCGCGCTCGACTTCAAGGTATAGTCGCGCACGTTCTCCCAAAGACGCAGGAGATATTCGAAGTCGCGCTTGATCTCCGCCTTCGTCCGGCTGGCGCCGGCCGTGCGCAGGATGATCCCCATGCCGTCCGGAACCTCCAGTTCCTGGGCGACTTCCTTGAGGCGCTTGCGGTCGGCGGGGTTGGTGATCTTGCGCGAGATGCCGCCTCCACGGCCCGTGTTGGGCATCAGGACCGAATAGCGGCCGGCGAGCGAGAGATAGGTGGTCAGCGCCGCGCCCTTGTTGCCGCGCTCTTCCTTGACGACCTGCACCAGCAGCACCTGGCGGCGCTTGATGACTTCCTGAATCTTGTACTGCCGCATGCGCGGCTTGCGGCGCTCGGGCAATTCCTCGAGCGCATCCTCGGCGCCGACGGACTCGACGCTGTCCTCCTCGTCGGAGGCGTCGTCCTCGTCGTGGTCGTCGTCGTCATGCTGGTCGTCGCGGCGGGCACGCACGGCCTCGCCCTCGTCGTCGGACGCGGCATCGCCGGATGCGGTGTCATCCGCGTCACCCGTGGCCTCATCGTTCGCCGTATCGTCCGAAACGGTCCCCGCACCGGCTTCGAAGGTCTCGACACCTTCGCCCTGATCGAAGGACCTTTCTTCCGCCTCGTCGGCGGCTTCCCTGACGACCGGCTCGTCGCTGCTGGCGGCAACGGTCGACTCGTCGGTATTCTTGCCGTTCGCCGCCGCGTCGTTGTCACGGCTACGGCTGCGGCCACGCGGCCGGCGGCCACGGCGATTGTTCTGGGATTCGGCTTCCTCGCGGGCTTCCTCGGCCTCGGCGTCGAGCAGCGCCTGTCGGTCCGCGACCGGGATCTGATAATAGTCCGGATGGATTTCGGAGAAGGCGAGGAACCCGTGGCGGTTGCCGCCATATTCCACAAAAGCAGCCTGAAGCGAAGGTTCGACCCTCGTCACCTTGGCCAGGTAGATATTGCCTCTTAACTGCTTACGGTTCGCGGACTCGAAATCAAATTCCTCGACACGCTGTCCTTTCACGACCACGACCCGGGTTTCCTCCGGGTGCGTGGCATCTATCAGCATCTTGTTCGACATCAACTATGGTCTCCACGGCGCGCAAAAGCGCGCCCGCTCGCCATCGGGCGATGCGGCGCGATTGCCTGCGGCCGTTCTCGGTATTTGGGAAAGTGTGTTCGGAACGAGGAAGAGGAGCGGCGTCGACAAAACGGGGCAGCGGGAGGAAAAAGCGTCCCGTCGCCTCATCATGTTCTGTCGTTAAAACGTCCGCCCTGATCGCCACGTTCCAATTGTCCGTCGGTCTCACTTGCCATGCAGCGTATGCGCATGGCGAAATTCATTTGCCTTCCGGCGCGACAGCGCCGGGCGGAGCCCTCAAGCTGAAACGGCAACGGCGTGGTTCTGCCACGTTAGGGCAGCGATGCAGTCGAACCGGCGGGTCGTCCAGGCGGATCAACCGGCACAAGCATCCTTCGATGTGATCCGCTCGTGCGTGGCTGCCTCTTTGCCTGCCCGTTTCCATCCGTCGTTTTGCGCCGGACGGCGGGTTCGAGATCGAGCGCAGTGCCGAAAAATTAGGATTCGGACTCCTTGCACTCTTTTAAGCAGCCTTCCAGCAATTGGCAAGGTCTGTCGCGCCGTCCGCGATGTCGCGGCCGTCTCGATCCGGACTTTCTCCCGCGACGCATCTGAGACATAGTGCGGGCAGCGCCGACAGCGTGCCGCCGAAGATGGCCGGAGCTATTTTTCGGGCACCTTTCCGGCCAAAGGTGAGGCCGTGGGGTGCCCGGAAAGTGGGGCGAGGCCCGGCTTTTTGGTGGATCTCTCGCCCTCAAGCCGGCCCTTGAGGGTGACACGAGATAAACAAATGGTTAACCAACGTCGCGTATCGATCAGTCATGTTGCGCGGCCATGATGCTGAAGCGAAGCCCCAGGGGTATCCGGTGAGCGGAGTGGAATGCAGGCCAGTTCGCCGCGCTGACCGCGGCCCATAAGAAACAAGCGTGATGTCCAGGCGTCAGTCGACCCGCAAATTCTTCCTCATGGCTGCCGGCCTCGTGACGGCGGCCCTTTGCGCGTCGGTGCCCGCTGCTTTCGGAGCGACGTCGGACACCGAGCAGGTGGATTCGGCCAGCCGTCCGGTCGTTGCCAGGGACGCGCGGATCGTCGGCGATGCCGCCCGAACCCGTTTCATCATGGACCTTTCGCAGGGGATCGACATTTCGGTCTTCACCTTGGACGATCCCTACCGCATCGTCGTCGATCTGCCGGAGACGGCCTTCGAGTTGCCCGACGGCGTCGGCGACGCAGGGCGCGGATTGATCGAGGGCTTCCGTTTCGGGATGATCGGACGGGGCAAATCGCGGATCGTGATCGACGCCAAAGGGCCGGTCTCCATCGACAAGTCCTTCATCCTGCCGGCCGTCGAGGGGCAGCCGGCGCGCCTTGTCATCGACATCGTCAGCGTTTCCCGCAAGGAATTCGTCGCCGAACTCGCCCGCTCGGCGACCGCCCGAAAGGCCATGGCCGAGGTTGCCGTGTCGAAGTCCGACCGGCTTCCGTCGGGCCTGGTCAATGCCGACCGCATTCATCCGCTCATCGTCATCGACCCGGGGCACGGGGGCATCGATCCCGGCACGGTCGCGCCCGACGGGGAGCGCGAGAAGGACATCGTCCTTGCCTTCGCCAAGGCGCTGAAAGCAAAGCTTCAGGCGAGCGGGCAGTTCGACGTGCTGATGACGCGCGACGACGACAGTTTTATCAGTCTCGGCGATCGTGTGACATTCGCCCACGATCACGAGGCCGATCTCTTCATTTCCGTGCATGCGGATTCGACGGGCGAGCACGACGTTCGCGGCGCGACCGTCTACACCCTGTCCGATAAGGCGTCCGACCGGCAGGCGGCCGCGCTTGCGGCGAAGGAAAACGCCTCCGACACGATTGCGGGCGTCGATCTCAGTGACGAACCGAAGGGTGTCGGCTCGATCCTGATCGACCTTGCCCGGCGCGAGACGCGCAACTTCTCGCTCTTCTTCGCGCGGGATCTGGTGGCGGGGCTTTCGACATCGACCCGCCTGATCAAGAATCCGCATCGCTCGGCAGGGTTCCAGGTGCTGCGGGCGCCTGATTTTCCCTCGGTGCTGGTCGAGCTTGGATATCTTTCGAATGCGCAGGACGTCCAGATGCTGACGTCCGACGACTGGCGCGACCGCGTGACCGATTCGATCGTCGATTCGGTCCGCTCCTTCTTCGGCCATCGTGTTGTGTCGGCTGCCCAGTGAGATCCTGGTTGCAACCAACCTGTTGAGTTTGCGTTATTTGTAGTGTTGCAGGCGACAGTAGGCCTCGACATGTGACATAAAAGACACCAACTCATCGAAGCTTTGCCACAAATCGCGTGGAAAAGGGATTGAGTGGCGGTCGGTTGCGCGTGGTCGCGTCCGGCCGGGGCAAGGCGGGCAAGTCCGGCGCCGCATCTCGGATGCGAATGCCGTCGACGATGAATGTGATCCGGCAGGTTGGCCGGTAAAGAGAAAGCAGACCATGATCTTTGTTCGGTTTTTTGGCTGGGCTTTCGCGATCGGGGCCTTCCTGGCGCTGATCGCGGCGGGCGTCGTCGCCGTCTACATCAAGAACGAGGCGAGCGACCTTCCCGATATTGCCGGCCTGCAGAACTACGAGCCGCCTGTCATGACCCGCGTGCACGCGGCCGACGGACAGCTCGTGGCCGAATATGCTCGGGAGAAGCGTCTTTTCCTGCCGATCCAGCTCATTCCCGATCTGGTCAAGCACGCCTTCATGTCGGCCGAGGACAAGGATTTCTACAGCCACCCGGGCATCGATCCGATCTCGCTTGCCGGCGCGATGGTCAAGAATGTGGAGAACGCGATCAACGGTCGCCGTCTGGTCGGCGCGTCCACCATCACTCAGCAGGTCGCCAAGAACTTCCTCCTGACGAGCGATCGCACGGTCGACCGCAAGGTCAAGGAAATGCTGCTGTCGCTGCGCATGGAGCAGGCCTACACCAAGGACCAGATCCTGGAGCTCTACCTCAACGAGATCTATCTCGGCTTCGGTTCCTATGGTGTGGCTGCGGCGGCGCTGTTCTATTTCGACAAGCCGGTGGGTGATCTGACGCTGGCCGAGGCCGCCTACATGGCCGCGCTGCCGAAGGCACCGACCAACTACAATCCCTATCGCTACTACGACCGTGCTCTTGAGCGCCGCAACTGGGTCATCGACGAGATGGTGCAGAACGGCTACGCAACGCCCGATGAAGCGGCTGCGGCCAAGGCGACGCCCATCAAGATCAAGCGGCGCGAGCTGAGCACGCAGGTCACGGCCTCCGAATATTTCGTGGAGGAGGTGCGCCGCGAACTGATCCAGCGCTACTCGGAGAAGGGTCTCTACGAGGGAGGTCTTTCGGTGCGCACCACGCTCGACCCGCAGATGCAGGTGATGGCGCGGGACGCTCTCCAGCATGCGCTGGAAAAGTTCGACATGGCGCGCGGCTGGCGTGGACCGGTGAAGAGCATCGACGTTGCCGGCGACTGGGGCGTTCCGCTCGCCGACATTCCGGCGCTTTCGGATATACCCGAGTGGCAGCTTGCCGTGGTCCTGTCCATGGATGACAAGGCGGCGACGGTCGGCCTGCAGCCGGGCAAGACGCCGACGGGTAAGGTCGTCGATGACCGGGTGACGGGCGAGTTGCCTGTCTCCGAGATGACCTGGGCCAAGTGGACAAGCGGCGATCGCCGGGGACGCAAGGTCACGAAGCCTGACGACGTCCTGAATGTCGGAGATGTCGTCTTCGTCGAGCGGGTCGACACCAATGCCGACGGCACGGGCATCTTCCGTCTGCGCCAGATTCCGGAAATCAGCGGCGCGCTCGTGGCCATGGAGCCCCTCACGGGCCGCGTCCGGGCGCTGGTCGGCGGGTTCTCCTATTCGGAAAGCGAGTTCAACCGCGCAACGCAGGCATGGCGCCAGCCAGGTTCCTCCTTCAAGCCCTTCGTCTATTCGGCCGCCCTCGACAATGGCTATACGCCGTCGAGCGTGGTCATGGACGCGCCCTTCGAAATCGACCAGGGCGGCGGGCTCGGCGTCTGGAAGCCGAAGAACTACGGCGGCAAATTCCTCGGCCCGGCAACGCTGCGGACCGGTATCGAACGGTCGCGCAACGTGATGACGGTGCGTCTTGCCCAGGACATGGGCATGCCGCTGGTGGCCGAATATGCCCGCCGCTTCGGCATCTATGACGACATGCCGCCGGTGCTTTCCATGTCGCTCGGTGCCGGCGAAACGACGGTTCTGAGGCTCACCAACGCCTACGCAATCATCGCCAACGGCGGCCGCCGCGTTGAGCCGACCCTGATCGACCGCGTGCAGGACCGCTACGGCCATACGATCTATCGCGCCGACCAGCGTGTCTGCCAGGGCTGCGATGCGCCGGAATGGGAAGGCCAGGACGAGCCGACCATCATCGACGATCGCGAGCAGGTGCTCGACCCGATGACCGCCTACCAGATCACCTCGATGATGGAGGGTGTGGTCCAGCGCGGCACGGCAACCGTGGTCAAGAAGCTCGGACGTCCCGTCGCCGGCAAGACCGGCACGACCAACGACGAGAAGGACGCCTGGTTCATGGGCTTCACGCCGAACCTCACCGTCGGCGTCTTCATCGGCTACGACAAGCCGCGTCCGATGGGCCATGGCTCGACCGGCGGTCAGCTTGCTGCGCCCGTGTTCCTCGACTTCATGCAGCAGGCTCTCGCGGGCCAGCCGCCGGTGGAGTTCAAGGTACCGGAGGGCCTGACGCTGATCCCGATCGATCGCAAGACGGGACTGCGTGCCAGCGGCAGCGGCCCGGGCGTGATCCTCGAGGCCTTCAAGCCCGGAACCGAGCCGTCCGACCAGATGGACATCATCGGCGACTACGACGGGGCTTACAGCGGTGTTCCCGGCGCCGTGAATTCGGAGGCCGAGCGCGCCGCGATTACGGGAACCGGCGGGCTCTACTGATCGCCGCCGGTCCGCTCCCGCCTCCATGACCGACCTGCCGCCCGCCCTTCGCGCCGTAGTCGAAACTTCGGCGGACGGCATTGCGCTCGAAACGCTGGCGACGGCCGCCGAGCGGCTGTCGGAGCGCTATCGCGGCGAAGTGCGCGATGGCCGCTATCATCTTTCCAGCGATCTTGCGGCGCGGGCCTATCTCGCAAGCCGCCTGCCGGCGACCTATGCAGCCGTCAGTGCTTCGCTTGCCATGGCGGATGCCCGGCTCGACGATTTCCAGCCGACGTCCATCCTCGACATCGGGGCAGGGCCGGGAACGGCGACGCTTGCTGCCGCCGGCGTCTGGCCATCGCTGGCGTCCGCTGTTCTAGCAGAAGGAAGCGCGGACATCGCCCAATGGGGCGCGCGGCTGCTGGCGACGGTCAAGGGCTTGCAGAGCCATTGGCTGAAGGCGGACATCCTCGGCGGTCTTTCCGGTGTGGAGAAGGCCGATCTCGTGACCATGGCCTATGTCCTCGACGAGGTAGCGCCTTCCGCCCGCGCCGCCTTGATCGCGCAAGCCTACAATCTTTCGCGCGAACTTCTCGTCATCGTCGAACCGGGCACGCCGGCCGGCTGGCGACGCATCGTCGAGGCACGGGGTCAGTTGCTGGCGTCGGGCGCGCATGTGGTGGCGCCCTGCATGCATTCGCTGGAGTGTCCGCTCACGGAGCCGGACTGGTGCCATTTCGCCCAGCGGCTTGCCCGCTCGCGCCTGCACCGGCAGGTGAAGCGCGCCGAAGTTCCCTACGAGGACGAGAAATACATCTTCCTTGCCGTTGCACGCTCGCCCGAACTTTTGAGGCCGGTATCCGTTTCGCGCATCCTTGCGCCGCCGGATGCCGGCAAGGGACGGATCGGGCTGAAGCTCTGCCGACCGGACGGGACTGTCGCCAATGTCATTGTCAGCCGCCGGGACGGCGAGGCCTTCAAGGCCGCGCGGCGAGCGGACTGGGGTGACACTTTTGAGCGTGGCGACAGCGCCGCCGGCTGAGCATTCCCTGTGGCCAGAGCCATCCGGGGCCTTTCCTCCTCCTCCTGCTCGGCTATAGTCCGACACCGAATTTTCCAGCCTTCGAGTGTCCGCCATGTCCCATCCCGCCGGTCCGCCTGTCGATCAGCTCACCGAACTCGAAGCGGCCGGCGAACTGGAGCGGCTGGCGCGCCTGATGGCGCATCATGACCAGCTTTATTACTCGAAAGACGCGCCGGAAATCTCGGATGCCGAATACGACGAGCTGAAGGCCCGCAACCAGGCCATCGAGGCGCGATTTCCGCATCTGATCCGGCCGGATTCGCCGTCACTGAAGGTCGGCGCCGCGCCCTCCGAGGCCTTCAGTCAGGTGACGCACGCCCGGCCGATGCTGTCGCTCGACAACGTCTTTTCCGACGAGGACGTGGTCGACTTCGTCGCCGGCGTGCGGCGATTTCTGGGGCTCGGTCCGGATGCCGAGCTCGTCTTTACGGCGGAACCCAAGATCGACGGCCTCTCCATGAGCCTTCGCTACGAGAAGGGGCGGCTGGTGACGGGCGCCACCCGCGGCGACGGAACGACGGGCGAGAATGTCACCGCCAACATCCGCACCATCAACGAGATTCCGCAGGTTCTGCCAGCCGGCGCGCCCGATGTCGTGGAGGTGCGCGGCGAGGTCTACATGGCCAAGGCGGCATTCCTGGACCTCAATGCCCGCATGGCCGAGAGGGGCGGCAAGGTCTTTGCCAATCCGCGCAACGCGGCGGCGGGCTCGCTGCGTCAGCTTGATCCCAAGGTCACCGCGTCGCGGCCGCTGCGCTTCTTTGCCTATGCCTGGGGCGAGATGACCAGCATTCCGGCCGGCACGCAGTATGACGTCGTCGAGGCCTTCAAGTCCTGGGGATTCCAGGTCAATCCCCTGATGGCCCGCTGCGTGTCCACGGACGACCTCCTCGCTCACTATCACGAGATCGAGACCCTGCGTGGCAGCCTCGACTATGACATCGACGGCGTCGTCTACAAGGTCGACCGGCTGGACCTGCAGGAACGGCTCGGCTTCCGCTCGCGCACACCGCGCTGGGCAACGGCGCACAAGTTCCCGGCCCAGCAGGCGACGACGGTGCTCACGGCGATCGATATCCAGGTCGGCCGCACGGGTGCGCTGACGCCGGTTGCGCGGCTCGAACCGGTGACCGTCGGCGGTGTCGTCGTCACCAATGCGACGCTGCACAACGAGGACTACATCAAGGGCATCGGCAATTCGGGCGAGCCGATCCGCGAGGGGCGGGACATCCGCGTCGGCGACACGGTGATCGTGCAGCGGGCGGGCGACGTCATTCCGCAAATCGTCGACGTGGTGCTCGACAAGCGGCCTGCCGATGCGGTGGCCTACGTGTTTCCGGATCGTTGCCCGATCTGCGGCAGCCATGCGGTGCGCGAGGAGGGGGAAGCCAAGCACCGCTGCACCGGTGGTCTCGTCTGCTCGGCGCAGCAGCAGGAGCGGCTTCGCCATTTCGTCTCGCGCAACGCGCTCGACATCGAGGGGCTCGGCGACAAGCAGATCGCCTTCTTCTTCGAGGCGGATGACGACGCGATGCGAATCCGCACGCCCGCCGACATCTTCACGCTGGAGGCCCGGCAGGAGGCCTCGCAGCTTTCCAAGCTCAAGAACCGCGAGGGCTGGGGCGAGACCTCCGTCGGCAATCTCTTCGCCGCCATCCGGGCGCGCAAGGCGCCGGCGCTCTCCCGCTTCATCTTCGGTCTCGGCATCCGCCATGTCGGCGAGACCAACGCCAAGCGGCTCGCCCGCCACTACACAAGCTGGTCGGCCTTCGAGGCCGGCGCGCGCGCGGCCGTCCCGCCCGTCTCGAAGGGCGACAAGGGCAACGACGCCTGGGCCGAGCTCGTCGGCATCGAGGGCATCGGGTCGGTCGTGGCCGAGGCGGTCGTCGACTTCTTCGCCGAGGAACACAACATCGAGGTGCTGACGGCGCTTCTGGCCGAGGTGATCCCGCAGGACGAGGAGGCGATCGTCGCCAGCGGTTCACCGGTCGCGGGCAAGACGGTGGTCTTCACCGGCAGCCTTGAAAAGATGACCCGCGACGAGGCCAAGGCGACGGCGGAACGGCTCGGCGCCAAGGTGTCGGGATCGGTGTCGAAGAAGACCGATCTTGTGGTGGCCGGGCCGGGGGCGGGGTCGAAGCTCGCAAAGGCTACGGAATTCGGCATCGAGGTCATCGACGAGGATGCCTGGCTGGAGCTGGTGCGGGGGGCGTGAGCGTCTTCATTCGATTGATTGCCATCACTCATGGCAGCTCGACCAGCTTCTTTTGGCAGATTTCCTCCCATTCCTTGTTGCCGATCTTACCGTAGAGTGACATCGCCAGATCAAAACACTCGCGCGCCTTCCGATTGTCACCTTGAGCGAGGGCTATATTTCCGAGGCCGTCTGTGCAGTTTGCCTCGCCAAGGACGTCGCCAACCTTTCTGTAGAGGTGGAGTGCGTTCTCATAGGCCTTTTGAGCGCCGTCGTGGTCGGAGCGGCGAAGAGCGATGTCGCCGAGGCCCCTGATGCAGTTTGCCTCGCCAAGGACGTCACCGAACTTTCGGTAGAGGGGGAGTGCGTCCTTATAGGCCTTTTGAGCGCCGTTGTGATCGGAGCGGCGAAGAGCGATGTCGCCGAGGCCCTTGATGCAGTTTGCCTCGCCAAGGAGGTCGCCGACCTTTCGGTAGAGGGGGAGTGCGTCTTCATAGGCCTTTTGGGCGTGGTCGTGGTTGGAACGGGCTAGAGCAATATCGCCGAGGCTCCTGATGCAGTTTGCCTCGCCAAGGAGGTCGCCGATCTTTCGGCAGAGGGGGAGTGCGTCCTCATAGGCCTTTTGGGCGCGGTCGTGGTTGGAACGGGTTAAATCGATGTCGCCGAGGCTCCTGATGCAGTTTGCCTCGCCAAGGAGGTCGCCGATCTTTCGGTAGAGGGGGAGTGCGTCCCCATAGGCCTTTTGGGCGCGGTCTTGGTCGGAGCGGCGAAGAGCGATGTCGCCGAGGCTCTTGATGCAGTTTGCCTCGCCAAGGAGGTCGCCGACCTTTCGGTAGAGGGAGAGGGCGTCTTCATAGGCCTTTTGGGCGCCGTCGTGGTCGGAGCGGCGAAGAGCGATGTCGCCAAGGCTCTGGATGCAGTTTGCCTCGCCAAGGAGGTCGTCGACCTTTCGGTGGAGGCGGAGTGCGCCCTCGTAGGCTTTTCTGGCGTCGTCGTGGTCGGAGCGGGCTAGAGCAATATCGCCGAGGCCTCTGATGCAGTTTGCCTCGCCAAGGACGGCGCCGACCCTTCGGTAGAGGGGGAGTGCGTTCTCGTAGGCCTTTTGGGCGCCGTCGTGATCGGAGTGGAGAAGAGCGATGTTGCCGAGGCTATGGATGCAGTTTGCCTCGCCAAGGAGGTCGCCGACCTTTCGGTAGAGGGGAAGTGCGTCCTCAAAGGCCTTTTGGGCGCCGTTGTGGTCGGAACGGGCAAGAGCGACATTGCCTAGTCCAAAGATGCAGTTGGCCTCACCGAGCAGGTCACCGTCTGCGTTGCACGCCTTGGCTAGGTCATTCAAGACCGGGGCAGGCAGTGATGCAATATAGGTCAGGCGATATAGGCCACTGAGAGCCGCCATGGCGTCAGCGCGCCGTCCGATGCCAAGGACAGCACGGATGGCGGCGTCGATGTTGGCGAACTCCAGCATGAGGCGAGCAATGGCACCTTCGCCTTTCTGTTTGCCGATAACTTCGCCTCGCTCTTTCGTCAGTGCAAGATAATGCTTTGGCCACGCCATATCATCCGGTGGGCCGGGCGGATGGTAGCGCAAGGCGTGCTCCCGGATTGGCGGCAGCAAATCGATCCGGCCTTCATGTTCCAAAGCAAGGGCAAGGTTCAGCAGGGCTTCCTCGGCCGGAAACCCGTCGTCACCGAGCAGCGTATCCCGATCCTCGTCGGCTATCCCGGCCGGCAGCTTGCCGAGCAAGGCGAAGAGGCGACGAGCCGGCGGCGTCATGCGCTCGGATGACAGCGACAACTCGATGGAATGCGGCAGGGAGCTGAGGCGCCCGTCGCCGAACGAGGAATCCCGGGCCAGATCGGCGCCGATTTTCGTCCATTGCTGCCAGAGCGTCGCCAGCGATTGTCGCCCGTGGGCGCGGGTTGCGACCAATTCGATGGCCAGCGGGATACCGCCGAGAGCCCCAACGAATTTGTCGAAATCCGGGTCGTTCGTAAAATCGTTCTGGGCAATCCGGCGGAAGAGATCGGCGTCGAAGGGCGCTGCAAGATGTTGGACGTGATGGACACGCCCCCAGTCAGGCCCCGCAATTCTGTTTAGGCCCCGGAAAGAGGCCAGGACGGCCAGACCCGGAAGGGCAGCCAATTCGGCCAAGGTATATTCCGTTGCCCGTCGTTCTGCGGTCGGCTCCCATGGCGTTTCGAGATTGTCGAGGACAATGAGGCCCGGTTCTACCCCGAGACTATCAAGAGTTGCCCGGAAGCCGCGCGAGGGATCGCCGCCGATGGCGCGCGTGATCGCATCCTGCATGTCGGCTGCGGTCGCGGTTGTTTCCAGTTCCACGAACCATCGCCGTTCCTCGCCGAACCGCGCGACGACCTCAGGGTGATTCCCGATGGCTTTCGTCAGCGCCGTCTTGCCGATCCCCGGGCCGCCCTGAACGAGGACGGACGTTTGAGCGCCGGATGACAGGACAACGGGAAGAATGACCTCGATATCCGTTGCGCGACCAAGGAAATGCTGGGGTGCGCGGGGGATTCGAAGACTGATGGATTCGGGCTTGGGTGTGTCGCGGTTGTCAAAAGCATGGCGCAGGTCAAATCGCCACTGATCATAGGCAGCATTTTTGCCGAAGAGTTCCTCCTCGATACTGGCAAGATCGTTTGGTCTGCTTCGGCCTGTGCGCCAGTTGCGTACAGTGCGTTCGTTGACGCTCCCAACGGCAGAGGCGAATCGCTTGTTGTTCCACCGCTTTCCCGGCGCATCTGGCGATCCTTCGGGCCGGGTGCCGAAATTAAGGTGCCAATCCAATAGCTTGGAAAATTCCTGATGTTCCGGATAGGGGGATCCTTTTCCAGTTTTTTCCGGCGTTTCCGGTCCTTCCGATGATGGCATCCCGTTTTCCAGCCCGTTGGTATTTTTGGGGAACCGTTCCAACGAACGGAGAAACCCCATGGACACGATCCTTACCTTCGCCTCCTCCTTGCAGGACTGCAACCTTCACTTTTGCCTCTATGGCGGACTTGGAGCGCATCTTCTGCTTCGCGCCGCACTCGCGATCGTCGATCGCGACTATGTGGAGGCGCGAGAGCACATGACGCACGGAGCGATCTACCTCTCGCTCGGACTTTTGTGACGTACGTGTCTATGGATGCGGGGGCGTGTTGACTTTGGCCATGCCCCCGTGTTCCTGCCTGTGACTCAAACGTTCTTCGTCTCAAGGCCATGCCCATGCCGCAGATTCATGCCCGCATCCTGACCGACGCCGCCAATGCGGTGCGTCTCGCCGATCTTCTGGAGGAGGCGCTTGGCGAGGACGTGCCGGTCGCATGGTCGGAGCAGGGCGAGCCTTCAGAAATCGGCACCGACGAGACGTTGCCGTGGGCGGTGGATGCCTACTTCGACGACAGCACCGCGCCCGAGGTGGAGGCGTTGCTGCGGGGGATCCTTGCCGGCGAGGGCGATGGATTGGACCTCACGGTCGTGGCGCTGGGAGATGTCGACTGGGTTTCGGAAAGCCTCAAGGGTCTTGCCCCGGTGGCGGCCGGGCGTTTCGTCGTCCATGGCGCGCATGACCGGGGGCAGTTGCCGTCCGGTCTGATCGGGCTCGAAATCGAGGCCAACCAGGCCTTCGGTACCGGCCATCACCCGACCACGTGGGGATGCCTCGTCGCGCTTTCGCGGCTGCTGCGTCAGTGGCGATTCCACAATGTGCTCGATCTTGGCACCGGGTCGGGCGTGCTGGCCATCGGCTATGCCAAGGTGACGGGGGAGAGGGTTGTCGCCAGCGACATCGACCCTGTTTCCGTGAAGATCGCGCTGGAGAATGCCCGGCTCAACGGCGTGCCGCGCAAGGTGAGCGGTGTCGTCGCGGAAGGATTCGGACACCCGGAACTGTCGCGCGGGACCTTCGATCTCGTTCTGGCGAACATTCTCGCCGGTCCGCTGAAGTCGCTGGCGTCGCAAATGCGGGCCCACATGACGCCCGGTGGCTGGATCATTCTCTCCGGCCTGCTGGTCTCGCAGGCGTCTAGCGTCGATGCCGCCTACCGGGCGCAGGGGTTCATCCGCAAGGACTGCCTGACGCGGGACGGCTGGGCGACGCTCGTCATGCGATTTGCGCCGGCGCGCTGAAGAACGCCTCGGTCCCTCGGCCACAAACGGAAAAGCCGCCCAGACGGGCGGCCTCGGACTTTCTGCGACAGGTCGTGCCGGCTGCGGTCAGATCGACGTGCGGCGCGCCGTCATCCGGCGGATCTGCTCGGCGTCGTAACCGAGGCCGGCGAGGGTTTCGGTGTCCATCGACGACAGGTAGTGGTTGACGAACTGGTTGGCCTGGCGGGCGCGGGCGCCCATCATGGCCTCGAAGGTGCGGCGGAAGAGCCCGTTGCCGTTGCGAAGCCCCGCAGGCTCGGACGACTTGTTGTAAGTGACCATGGGTCTGACCTTTCAAATCCTGATTTGGGTTCGGCGCGTTGGTCCTTCGAGAAAGGTGGCGGGCTTCCCGCCTGACCGCTTCCCCCCGTGCGACCCGCGCCGGATTGGATGTTGCGTTGCGAAGGTAATATAGGCGCCGTTGACTTTAAGGCGAACTGCTTATTCGGGACGGCAGCCCTGCATAAGACGCATGAAAGGCCGGAATTCCGCCTAAAACGTTAAAGTGACCGGGATGAGTCGCGGCGATGCTGCATTGCAATATGATGACGATGGATCACAGGGAGCGGACAGATTTGGGAGGAACCGAACGGCATCGCTTGACGCTTCCTGATTGCAGACGCTAGCTCTTTCGTCGACCGTTGCCGGTTCATGCGTGCTGTTTCCGGTGTCACCCGAAGGATCATTTCCATGTTTCAAAGTTTCGATTCCTCCGCCGATCCGCGTTTCGGGGCAGCACGGCTTGCCGCGCTACGGGCGGAGTTGAAGCGCAACGATCTTGACGGGTTCCTCGTGCCTCTCGCCGACGAGCACCAGGGCGAATACATTCCGCCCTCGGCCCAGCGCCTTGCCTGGCTGACCGGCTTCGGCGGTTCGGCGGGTCTTTGCGCGGTGCTGGCCGACAAGGCGGCCATCTTCGTCGACGGGCGCTACACGATCCAGGTTCGCCAGCAGGTCAACACGGAGGTCTTCGAGCCGAAGCACCTGATGGACGAGCCTGTCGGCGAGTGGCTGAAGGAGAATGTGGGGGCAGGCCGGCGTATCGGATATGACCCGTGGCTGCACACGATGGCCGAGGTCGCGCGGCTTGAAAAGGCCTTGAAGAAGGTCGGCGCCTTCCTTGTGGCGGTCGACAGGAATCCGATCGATGCGGTCTGGGGAGAGCAGCCGAACCCGCCGGTCGGCCCCGTGTCGCTGTATCCGGACCAGCTTGCGGGTGAAACTTCGGCAGTCAAGATCGAGCGCATCGGCAAGGCAGTCGCGGAGGCCGACGCGGATGCCGCCGTGTTGACCATGACGGATTCGATCGCCTGGGTCTTCAACATCCGGGGGTCCGATATCGGCCATACACCGGTGCCGCTCGCCTTCGCGATCCTGCAGGCCGAAGGACGGCCGCTGCTGTTCATCGACGGGCAAAAGCTCTCCAACAGCGTTCGGGCGGCACTGGACGCCGTCGTCGACATCGCCGAACCGGACCAGTTTACCGGCGCGCTGGAGGATCTTGGACGGGACGAAAGACGCGTGCTGATCGACCCGAGCACGGCCGCGGCGAAGATCGGGACCCTCCTGAAAGAGGGCGGTGCGAAGCTCGTCGAGGGCGAGGACCCGGTCACCCTGCCGAAGGCGATCAAGAACGAGGCGGAGCTTGCCGGCACGCGAGGCGCGCACATTCGCGACGGCGCCGCCATGGTCCGCTTTCTTGCCTGGCTCGACGAGGCCGCGCCTGCCGGCAGCGTCGACGAGGTGATCGCGGCGGAGAAGCTGGAGGAATTCCGCCGAGATACCGGGGCGCTGAAGGAGATTTCCTTCGATACGATTTCGGCGGCGGGGCCGCATGCGGCGATCCCGCACTACCGGGTGACCCGCGAAAGCTGCCTGCCGCTGAAGATGGACGAGATCTTCCTGATCGATTCCGGCGGGCAATACGAGGACGGCACCACCGACATCACCCGGACCGTGATTGTCGGCACGCCGAGCGCGGAGATGCGCGACCGCTACACCCGCGTTCTCAAGGGCATGATCGCGATCTCGCGGGCGCGCTTCCCGAAAGGCACCACAGGCGCGCATCTCGACATCCTCGCCCGGCAGGCTCTCTGGAACGCCGGCTTCGATTTCGACCATGGCACCGGACACGGCGTCGGCGTCTATCTCTCGGTCCACGAGGGGCCGCAGCGGATTTCCAAGGCCAGTCACGTCAAGCTGCAGCCGGGCATGATCCTGTCCAACGAGCCGGGCTACTACAAGGACGGCGCCTACGGCATCCGCATCGAGAATCTCGTCATCGTGACGGCGGAGGAGCCGATCGAGGGCGGCGAGCGGCCGATGATGGGCTTTGAGACGCTCACCTTCGCACCGATCGACAAGCGGCTTGTCGATGTCTCGCTGATGGACGAAGGCGAGATCAGTTGGTTCGACCGCTATCATGCCGAGGTGCGGGAAAAGCTGATGCCGCTGGTCTCCGAGGAGGACGGCGTTCGCGGCTGGCTGCTTGCCGCGACCGAGCCGCTTGGACCGCGCTGACCATCTCCGGCCCCCGCTGTCGGCGAGGCCGGTCTTCCCCGGATAGTCCGGGGACGGAGCGATTTTTCACGCTGTGTTGAATAATCGAATTTTCTTTCAGAGGAATAATTCAGGAACCATCTCCCAGCTCATCTGTTTTCCTGATGACCAAGCGATTAAACGGTATTTGGAATTGTCATGTGCGATGTTCGAATATCTGTCGCCGGTTATTCGGAAGTTATATTCGGGTACTTCCCGGATTTTCTTCGATGAAAATCAAATCTGGGAGACAGATCATGAAAAAACTTCTTCTTGCCGCCTCTTTCGCGACGATCTTTGCTATCAATCCTGCGCTGGCAGAAGAAGCGATTGCGCCGACCAATCAGGTCGATCAGACGCTGCCCAAGGCTGACAACGCCGCGCCTGCTACCCAGCCGGCGCCCGATATGGACGCGGGTGCCCTGAATGCCCCGGCCGACGGCGTGGATGCCACGCTGCCGAAGTCGAGCGAGATGGGCGCTGCCGAGCAGCCGTCCCCGGACATGGACAAGGGCATCATCAAGGCGCCGACGAATGACATGACGACGACCGAGACGATGAAGGAGGATACCTCCGTCAACTGACCGGGCTCCGTCGTTCATGAGTGACATGTCGAAGAGCGCGCAAAGCGCCGTCCAGACAGTCACGATCCGGGCCGGTCGCGACAGATGTCGCGGCCGGCCTTTCCGTCTGTCAGACCGACAATCAAACTCAATTATTCACACTTGCATCCGGAACTATATCGCCGCTCGGATGTTCTTCTATGGTCAGCCAGTGCTTTGCTTTCTCTTGAGCGATTTTGGCAAAAATCTGGCAGATTAATGTTTGAACATTGGCATCGTTACTTTGGCGAATTCCATGAGACGATGACCATGCACGAAAGACTGGGAGACGCATCATGAAAACGCTTCTGACCGCTACGTCGATCGCCGCCATGCTGGCTCTTACGCCTGCGATGGCGCAGGAGACTGCTCCGGCCCCGTCGACCGACATGACGACGCCGGCGAGCCCTGACACCGGCTCCGACATGAACAAGACGATGCCGGAGATGGCGCCGGCCGACAGCGCCCAGATGCCTTCGGCCACGGACAGCACGAAGACCATGGCCGATGCCGGCAAGAGCGACCAGATGTTCTTTGCCGATCAGCAGCCGGGCGAGGTGCTGTCGTCCGAGATCGTCGGCGAGACCATCTACAACGCCAGTGACGAGAATATCGGCGAGGTGTCCGATTTCGTCACCGACGGGCAGGGCCAGATCAAGGCGCTGGTCGTCAGCGTCGGCGGCTTCCTCGGCATCGGCGCGAAGGAGGTCGCGGTGAACTACGACAAGTTCACGGTGATCGCCAGCGGCGAAAACGAGAGCAAGGTGACGCTCGACACCACGAAGGATGCCCTTGAAAAGGCTCCCGAGTTCAAGACGCTGGCCATGAAGGCCGCCGAGAAGCCCCTGCCGGCGACCGGTATGGACACCACGACCCAGCCGGCAACCCAGTAATCTGTTGCCGACCTGGGCGCTGGAATGGTGACCGCTGAATAGCGGGGCACCATTCCCACTGGACCCCGTGCCCAGAGAGGGCGCGGGTCTTTTTTTGTCTCGCGCCGGCCCTGGGCTTCAATCGTCGATGCCGGTCCCATTCCCCTGCCGCCCCGCGATGATGCGCAGGATCATACCCGCAATGTCATTGTGGACCTCGCTGCGCGGCCGTCCGTCGCCGTCTGAGCAGATGGCCTCGCTTTCCTCTTCCTCGCGCAGGATTGCCGCGCCCTTTGCCGTGCATTCGGGAAAGGCTGAAAAGGGGCTCTTCGCCGAAATGGTGTGACGCCGGGCTGCCGGGTTGCCGTGCAAGACGGCGTCCGGCGCATTCCGGGCAGAGTTGTCCGACGGCGAGCCGAGCCTGATGATGTCGACAGGTGCTCCGGTTCCGTCCTTGCCCGTGCTGTCGATGCTGGAGAGAAGTTCCGGATCGACCGCGATGGCATAGGCAAAACGGGCATCGCGACGGCTTGCGGCAAGGCTCTGCAGGTCGATGGCGTGGAGGTCGACGCCCTTGTGCTTGAACCAGCGACAGTCCGGGTTGCCGGCATCGCTGTCGCAGGACCGGGCGTAGGCGTCGGGATCGATGTCAGCGCCGGCAAGCTGGAGGGCCGACGTTCCACCCAGGAAGAAGCCGATGACACCGATCCGCCGCATGTCGAGGTGAGGAGCGATCGCGGGCATCGCGGCGATGGCCGTCAGACTGTTCGACAGGTCGCGGGGGCGGTGTCCGACTTCCAATGGGGCCGTGGCCGCCTGATCGGGCGTCAGCCTCGGCGGATCGATCATTGCAACGGCAAGGCCGTTCCGCGCCAGATCGGCCGCGAGCCAGTTGCCGAGCCCAGGCGCTGCGCGCAGGCCGCCGAATTGTATGAGAACGAGGGGGAGGGAGCCTTCGGACAAGGGAGCATCGGGAACAGCCTCGATGCCCATGAAGACACCGGAGCCACCGATCGCCTGCGTCTTTCCGTCGGATAAGGCCGGATACCAGAGCGAGACACTCAATGGCTGCGGGCGATCCGGCACCGAAAGGGCGAATTGGCGGACGCCGACCGTTCCGATCGGTTCCGCAAGCGCGGGGGCCGTTGCGATTGCGGCAAGAGCCACACAGGCGGCGAACAGAAAGCGGCGCATCGGGCAGATATCCTCGGCAGATCGGTGGACGACTGCCGAGGTGCTAGCGCGTGCGGCTTCCGCCGGAGACCTCGAACGCGATCAAGGACGCCGCGAGAACAGCGAAAATCCGAAAAATCGCGGGTCTCAGATTTTTTCCACGAAACTGTCGACGACCTTCTTCCGGCCGGCCTTGTCGAAATCGACGGTGAGCTTGTTGCCGTCGACCGAGAAGACGACGCCGTTGCCGAACTTCAGATGGAAGACGCGCGCACCGACGTCGTATTTGGCCTCGCCGCCGACGACCGAGCGGGCAATCAGTTCGCCCTCGATCATCTTCACGCCGGAGGGTGTGCGGCCGGAGCCTGTGCCCTGCGACCAGCTTCCGTCGCCGAAGGCCTGCGTCTTGGCCGCCCGTTTCCAGCCCGGCGTGTTGTAGGAGGAGCCGCCGAAGGTCGCCTGGCTGTCGAAGCGGCTCGCGCCATAGGCGCCGTAGTTGCTGCGCGAATAGCCGCCGTAGCTCGATCCCTGTTCCACGACCTCGACATGCGCCTCGGGCAACTCATCGAGGAAGCGCGAGGGGATCGAGGATTGCCAGGAGCCGTGAATGCGCCGGTTGGAGGCGAACCAGATGTTTGCGCGCTTCTTTGCCCGCGTGACGCCGACATAGGCAAGGCGGCGCTCTTCCTCGAGGCCCGCCCGCCCGCTTTCGTCCAGTGCGCGCTGGTGCGGGAAAAGGCCTTCCTCCCAGCCGGGCAGGAAGACGGTCTCAAATTCGAGACCCTTGGCCGAATGCAGTGTCATGATGGAGACCGCTTCGGCGCTGTCGTCGGCGTCGCGGTCCATCACCAGCGAAATGTGCTCCAGGAAGCCGGTCATCGATTCAAAATCCTGCATGGAGCGGATCAGCTCCTTCAGGTTTTCCAGCCGGCCGGGAGCCTCGGCCGAGCGGTCGTTCTGCCACATTTCGGTATAGCCGCTCTCGTCGAGGATCATCTTGGCAAGCTCGGTGTGGGAGAGGGCGTCGAGCTGGTTTCTCCAGCGCTCGATGCTTGCCATGAGACCGGTCAGGCTTGTGCGGGCCTTGCCGCGCAGTTCCTCGGTCTGGAGCAGATTGTGAACGGCGTCCGTCAGCGGAACGCTGTTGGCGCGGCCATAGGCGTGCAGCATCTGGACCGTAGCGCCGCCGATGCCGCGCCGCGGCGTGTTGACGATGCGCTCGAAGGCGAGATCGTCCGCCGGCTGGCTGACGATGCGGAAATAGGCCAGCGCATCGCGGATTTCCTGGCGCTCGTAGAAGCGCGGGCCGCCGATGACGCGATAGGGCACGCCGAGGGTGACGAAACGGTCCTCGAACTCGCGCATCTGGAAGGAGGCGCGCACGAGAATGGCGATCTCGTTGAGATTCGATCCGTGGCGCTGCAGGCGTTCGATCTCGTCGCCGATGGCGCGGGCCTCCTCCTCGGAGTCCCAGGCGGCGGCGACACGCACCTTGTCGGCGTCGGGATCGACCGCGTCGGTGAAGAGCGTCTTTCCGAGGCGCGCCTCGTTGTGGGCGATCAGGTGCGAGGCGGCACCGAGGATGTGGGCCGTGGAGCGGTAGTTGCGCTCCAGCCGGACCACCTTGGCACCCGGAAAATCCTTCTCGAAACGCAGGATGTTGTCCACCTCCGCGCCGCGCCAGCCGTAGATCGACTGGTCGTCGTCGCCGACGCAGCAGATGTTCTTCGATCCCTGCGCCAGAAGCCGCAGCCACATATACTGGACGACGTTGGTGTCCTGATACTCGTCGACGAGGATGTAGCGGAAGCGGCGGTGATAGTCGGCCAGCACATCCGGATGCTCGCGCAGGAGCCGCAGCGCCTCCAGCAGCAGGTCGCCGAAATCGACGGCGTTCAGAACCTTCAGTCGATCCTGGTAGGCGGTGTAAAGCTCGCGTCCGCGGCCGTTGCCGAAATATCGGGCGTCGCCCTCGGGAATGTCCTTCGGCCCGAGGCCCTTGTTCTTCCAGCCATCGATCAGCGAGGCAAGCTGACGGGCGGGCCAGCGCTTCTCGTCGATGCCTTCGGCCTGGATCAGCTGCTTCATCAGCCTGATCTGGTCGTCGGTGTCGAGGATGGTGAAATCGGATCTCAGGCCAACCATTTCCGCGTGGCGTCGCAGCAGCTTGACGCCGATGGTGTGGAAGGTGCCGAGCCACGGCATGCCTTCGACTGCGCTGCCGACCAGCTTGCCGATACGCTCCTTCATCTCGCGGGCGGCCTTGTTGGTGAAGGTCACCGCAAGGATCTGCGAGGGATAGGCGCGGCCCGTCGCAAGGATATGGGCGATGCGGGTCGTCAGCACGCGGGTCTTGCCGGTGCCGGCGCCGGCCAGCACCAGAAGCGGGCCATCGAGCGTCAGGATCGCGTCCTTCTGCTCCGGATTGAGGTTGTCGAGATAGGCGACCGGGCGAGCCGCGCCAAGGGCGCGCGCGGCGATGGAACCGGGGCGCGGGGCCGTCTCGTCGGGCTGGGGCACCTGCCCGTGCGAGGAAGTCGGGTGATTCTGCATGGGCGAACAATAGAGCAACATTGCGGCCGGAGCGAGGGGGCTCCGACCGGCCCCTGTTGCGATTTCGCGCAAGCCGTTCCCCGGTCCGTCGCGGGATCGGGATGCAGCGTCAGGATCAGCCTGTCAGAGGTTCGAGGGCACGTGCTGGAGCCGTTCCGTCTCGATGCCCTTGAGCGCAAGAAAATGCTGCACGCTGTCGGGGCCGACGAGGTGGGCCGCGCCCACCGCGATGAAGATCGTGCCCGAGCCCTGCATCATCCGGGAGATCTGGCTCGCCCAGCGCTGGTTCCTCTGCTTGAGCAGCCTGTCGAGCAGGTCGGCGTCAACGCCGGTGAAGGTCAGATCGACGAGTTCGGAAAGATTTTCGGCCCGGCCGGCTTTCCAGGCCTCCGTCAGCCTGTCAGCGAGGGCGGCGGTGTCGTCCGGATCGTCCAGCACGTCCAGCATCGCCGTCAGCATCCGTTTTTCCTGCGCCTTGCCCTGGTCGGCGAAGATGGAGAGCTGGTCGGACGGCGTTTCCAGTCCGCTGACGGGTTTTCCGGATCGCCTGGCCATTTCCAGAAGCCTTGCCTCGACGCCGGCCGCCTCCGAGTAGCCGGCCTTGTTGACGGCGGCCATCCCCAGTGTCGCCGCGGCGAGCCAGGGCCGCATGGGGTCGATGAAGCCGAATCGGACGTCGACGTTGTCGGCCGCCGCCCTGACGCGCGAAAGTTCATCGGCCGCGAGTTGCTTCGACAGGGGATTGTCGAGGCTCATGCCGAATTTCATCAGCAGATTCATGCCCATCTGCCTGACGTCCGTCTCGATGACGAGCTTGGAACTGTCCGCGAAAGCCCGCGCGATATCGTCGGACATCCAGTCGGTGCCCGGCTTCAGGACATGCATGGAGCCGAGAAGATAGACGGTGCTGTCGTCGTCGCGGGCGACCCACATGGCCGGGGCGGCCTGGACCGGAAGGGCCCAGAGGACGACAATGAACGGCAGAGCGAGGATGAATGCCGCAATACGGCAAAGGTGTTGAAGGTCGGGATGCCTTGGATGCATCGGGTCTTCTTTCACTCCACCAGGTTGAATACCGTATTGAAAGCCAGGGCGAGACGAATGTCTATCGTGCCAAGTATGCCCTTGAACGGGTACAAAGAAGAATAAGGCTCAAGCCTTTTTCAGGGCAATGCTGCGCCCGGTACGTTCGGGAACCGGCAAGCCGGCATGCGCGGTCAGAAGCATCTCGATATTCTGCCGGATTTCCGGTGGATAATCGCAGGCGCGCCGGCGTTCCAGATCGACATGAAGGCTGAGGCTCTCGCAGGTCGCATGCAAGGTGCCGGACCCGACGCTGTGCATTTCCTGAAAGAGATGCATCCGCTTGGGGTCGGCGGCAAGAAGCTGCGAGGAAACCGTCACGATGGAGTCGACCGGGACTTCCGCGAGGTAGCAGACATGCGCCTCGACCGTGAAGGTCGAAAGACGGCGTCTTGACGCATAGGACGGCCCAAGGCCGAGCGTTGCGAAGAGATCGTCGACTGCCCGGTCGAAGAGGACATGGTAATAGGCCACGTTGAGATGGCCGTTATAGTCGATCCAAGCCGATTCCAGCGAGGCTGGCGCGGAAACGAAGGGTACGGGAAAGGTCACGACGGTCCCCTGGTCGATAGACGGGAACGACGCCCCGCGAAATCGATCTTAACCCACCGGACGCGGCATGACACCGGCAAAGAAAATTTGCGATGGAGCCTCTGTAAGGGTGTTGGAAAAGCTTGACCCATTAACGCTTTTCTCATCTTTTGCGGCCTCCCGGCTGCGCCATGGGGTTGCGGAAACCGCGCCGGCATGGCGAATACGGGATTGAACAGGGCAGGGAGCACCAAGACATGGATCAGGTAAAGACTACTGCGGCATCGGCGGATGGGCGCGACCAGGTCTTTGCCGCGCTGGCCGAACGGTTCCAGGATCGCTTCACGCGGTCGGAGGCGGTTCGCCGGCAGCATGGGCACACCACCACCTCCATTGCCAACCAGCCTCCGGAAGCCGTGGTCTTTGCCAGGAGCACGCAGGAGGTGTCCGAGATCGTCCGGATCTGCGCGTCCCAAAATGTGCCGGTGATCCCTTTTGGCACAGGCTCGTCTCTCGAGGGACATCTGAACGCGCCCTTCGGGGGCGTATCGATCGATCTCTCCGGGCTCGACCAGATCGTTGCCGTCAACGTCGAGGACCAGGACTGCACGGTCGGCGCCGGCGTGACGCGCAAGACGCTGAACGCCCATCTCAGGGACACCGGGCTGTTCTTTCCGGTCGATCCGGGCGCGGACGCCAGTATCGGCGGCATGACCGGCACGCGCGCCTCCGGCACCAACGCCGTCCGCTACGGCACGATGAAGGACAACGTCCTCGGCCTTACCGTCGTCCTTGCCGACGGCGAGATCATCAAGACCGGCGGACGGGCCCGCAAGTCGTCGACCGGCTACGACCTGACGCGGCTCTTCGTCGGATCGGAGGGAACGCTCGGCATCGTGACCGAGATCACGCTGAAACTCCACGGAATCCCTGAGGAAATCGCCGCCGGCGTCTGCCCGTTCGACAGCATCGAGGGCGCCTGCCAGGCCGTGATCGCGACGATCCAGTGCGGCATTCCGGTGGCGCGGATCGAACTGCTGGACGCGCCCCAGGTGGCCGCCTGCAACGCCTATTCGAAGCTGGAACTCACCGAAACGCCGACGCTCTTCATCGAATTGCACGGCACGAAGGCTTATGTTGAGGAGCAGGCCGAGCTCTTCGGGGCGATCGCGTCCGAATATGGCGGCGGGGACTTTTCCTGGTCGACGCGGCCAGAGGAGCGCACCAAGCTCTGGCAGGCGCGCCACGACGCCTATTGGGCGGCGCAGGCCCTGAAGCCCGGCTGGGAGGTGCTGTCCACCGACGCCTGCGTGCCGATTTCGCGGCTTGCCGACTGTGTGACGGCGACGGCCGAGGACATTGTGGCAAGCAACTTGCTGGCACCCATCGTGGGACATGTCGGCGACGGCAATTTCCACCTCAGCCTGCTCGTCAATCCCGAGGATGCCGGCATGGTGGAGCGGGGCAAGGCCCTGGTCTCGCGGATTGCCCACCGGGCGATCGAAATGGGCGGCACCTGTTCGGGCGAACACGGGATCGGGCAGGGCAAGCTCAAGTATCTGGAGCATGAGCACGGCAAGGGGGCAGTGGATCTGATGCGCCGTATCAAGATGGCGATCGATCCCGCTGGGATCATGAACCCGGGAAAGATGCCGGGGTGACGATCTTTCCGCCGAGGTCCCGAACCGATCGGGACCGGCGGGTGCCGGGGCTTTGAATTATCGCCGCGTGCTGCTCAGGGAGCGCCGTGGAGTGGAGGAGTTGAGCTGAACAAGCTTTATTTCGGTATTGGTGTCGCGATTGTACTGGCGCTGCTGACGGCGCTGGTGGGGCCCCTTTTTGTCGACTGGAACGCATTCCGCTCGGATTTCGAGAAGCAGGCCGAAGCGCTGATCGGACACAAGGTTCGGGTCGACGGGTCCGCCGATGCCCAGTTCCTGCCGCTTCCCTCCCTGACCTTCAACGACGTGCGCATCGGCGAGGCGGGCACGCCGCCGCTGATGACGGTGAAGAAATTCTCCGTCCGGCTGGAGCTTTTCCCGCTTCTTACCGGTGAGATCCGCGTCATCAACATGACGCTGGAGCGTCCGACGGCCAACGTCCATATCGACGACAAGGGCGGCTTCGAATGGCTGTCGACGACGATGACCCAGCGGATCGACCCGAAAAAGGTCATCCTGGAAAAGGTCGAGATCGTCGGGGGACGCCTCAACCTCCTCGACGATCGCCGCGGCACCACCTATACCGCCAGCGATTTCAATGCCGTGGTCGATGCCCGCTCGCTGGCCGGGCCCTACAAACTGGAAGGGGCGGCCGTCTTCAACGGCGAACCGGCGATGATCCGCGCGTCGGCAGGCGAGATCGGGGCGGCGGATGGAACACGGGTGGGTCTGGAGATCACACCGGCGAACCATCCCTTCTCGATTGTTGTCGACGGCCTGACGACGGTCAAAGACGATGTTCCAAGTCTTGCCGGCAAGCTCACGGTGCAGCGGCTGATCGCCAAGGACGACACCGAAACGCGGCCCTTGCGGCTGACCTCGGATCTGGAACTCGATCCCTTCCGGCTGCTTCTGAAAGACGGTGAACTGCGTTTCGGTACCGAGGACAAGTCGCTCGTCTTCACCGGGGCGGCAAATGTCACTTTCGGGGTGGACCCGACCTTCGACGCCGTGGTTTCGGCGCGGCAGATCGACGTCGACCGGGCGCTCGGCGGCGGGGCGCAGTCGCCCGTCGGCTTCGACGAGGCGCTGCAGGGGCTCGGGGCAGCGCTCGCCTCCCTGCCGGTGCCGCCGATCTCCGGGCAGCTCGGATTCGATATTCCGGGGCTCGTCGTCGGCGGCGACCTCATTCAGAACCTGCGCTTCGATGCGTCGGTTCGCAGCGGCCAATGGCATATCGAGCAGCTTGAAGCCCGTCTTCCCGGCCAGAGCGAACTGGCGGCGACCGGCGATATCAAACTCGTGCCCGGCCTTGCCTTCAAGGGGCATGCGGCGCTCGCCTCGCGTCAGCCGTCGGCGCTCATCGCCTGGTGGCGGCCCGGCAACGAGACCGGGCGTCTTGCCGCCTTCACGCTTGGCGCCGACGTCACGGCGTCGGCCGATCACGTTGTCCTCGACAATCTCAGCGCCACGATTGCCGATGCCGACGTTGCCGGCTCGATCGACTTCACCCCGGCCATCCGGGGCCGCAAACCCCTGCTTGTCCTGTCGCTTTCGGCCGAGACGCTGGATCTCGACGCGGCCCGCGCCCTTGCGGGCCTGATCGCGGGCAAGGACCCGGCCAAAACGGTCGAGAGCGCGGATCTGGCACTCAATCTTTCGGCCGGCACGCTTGTCTCGGGCAACCTTTCCGCCGGCGGTGTCGACATCAATGCACGCGTCGAGGGCGGCGCGGTGACACTCGACCGCTTCAAGATCGACGATGTCGGCGGGGTGAGCGTCAATGCCTCGGGCAAGATCGTCGATGTGATCGGTGCGCCCGACGGCCGGATCGAGGCCTCGCTGACGGCCGACAAGGCCGCCGATGCGGTTGCGCTCGTCAATGCGCTGATGCCGGGGACGTCGGCGGCCGAACTCTTCCGGACGTCGGCGCCTGTGCTGATGCCGCTGCGTCTCAGGGCCAAGCTTGATGCCCGGGCGCGGGGCAAGGGCAGCATCCTGTCGGCCGAGGTCGACGGCGACGCCGGTGCCAGCAAGATCGACACGCGCGTCACCTTCGAGGGCCATGTCGACGAGTGGCGCGACTCCAGTATCGGTTTCGACCTCAACCTTCAGGGACCCAACGGCGCGCGGTTGATGCGCCAGCTCGGGTTCGACGTGGACGACGGCGGCAAGCCAGGAGCGGGCAAGGTCGTTGCCTCGGCCAATGGAACGCCGGCCACGGGCATGGACGTGACGGCCAACGCCTCGCTCGGCAATACGTCGGTCGCCGTGAAGGGGAACGCGACATTCGCGGAAGGCCAGAGGCCGACGACTGCGCTCGATGTCGCGATCCGCAGCGACGACATCGGGCCGGTGCTGGCGCTCGGCGGGCCGACGCTCGCAAGCCTCGTCGAGACCCTGCCCATCGACGTCAGCGTGCATGTTGACTCGCAGCAGGACAAGGTCACGCTGGCGGACATCAAGGGAACGGCGATCGGCACGCCGGTGACGGGCGATCTCGCCCTCGATCTGGCGCCGCAGCGCCCGTCGCTGACGGGGCAGTTGTCGCTCGGCGAGGCAAGCCTTGCGGGGTTTGCGGAGCTGGCGCTCGGTTCCGGCACGCTGGAGCCGCCCGTCACATCGGATACGGTCTGGCCGGACGTTCCCTTCGGGCCGTCGCTCGTCGAGGGGCTGGACGGCGATATCGCGGTGACGACCAGCCGCCTCGACCTTGCGGATGGCTTCACGCTGGCGAACGCGGCGTTCCATCTGCGCTCCTCGGCGACGGGCTTTGCCATTGACGACATGACCGGCGGGATCGCGGGTGGCCGGACGACGGCGAGCCTCGTCATCAAGCGCCAGGACAGCGGGTCGGCGCATGTGGCGCTGCGTGCCTCGCTGACCGGCGGGGCGCTGGAGGATGTCATCTGGCGCAGCGACGACCGGCCGGTGGCGACCGGTGCTCTCGACCTCAATGTCGATCTCTCCGGCTCCGGGCGCACCCTTGCCGGAATCATCGCGGGTCTTGGCGGCGGCGGCAACGTCACCGTGACGGACGGCCGCCTCAGGTCCTTCAATCCGGCCGCCTTCGATGCGGTGACCCGTGCGGTCGACGCCGGTCTTGGGCTGGACGACGCCGAAATCGAGAAGGCCTTCGCGGCGCAGGTCAATTCCGGCGATCTTGCCTTCTCCAGGCTGGATGGTGCGTTCTCGGCGGCCGCCGGAACACTGCGCGCGCCGCGAATCATTCTGGAAGGCGTCAGGGCGAAGACGGATGCGACCGCGACCGTCGATCTCGTCAACGACAGCCTGTTGAGCGACTGGACCATGAGTGTCGATCCGGGCGACGACGCGGTGACCGGGGCGACGCCGCAAGCGGCGATCCTGTTCCGCGGGCCGATCGAGGCCCCGCAGCGCCGCATCGACGTGACGGCCTTTACCGCTTACCTGACGCTGCGCTCCTTCGAGCGGGAGGTGCAGCGCGTCGAGGCGATGCAGTCGGACATTCAGGAGCGCGAGGTCTTCACGCGCCAGCTCAAACGGATGAAGCAGGACCAGGAGCAGGCGGCGCGCGATGCCGAGGCCGCCCGCATTGCCGCGGAGGAAGCGGCCAAGGCTGCTGCCGAAAAGGCGGCCGCGGATCAGGCCGCGCAGGAGAAGGCGGCGCAGGACGCCGCCGAAGCGGCATCCCGGGATGCCGAGGCCAGGGCTGCCGCGGAGAAAGCCGCGGCCGAGAGAGCCGCCGTCGAACGGGCCGCGGCCGAAAAAGCAGCGGCCGAGCAGGCCGCCAAGGCGGCAGCGGAGAAAGCTGCAGCAGAGGAAGCAGCCAGGGCAGCGGCGGAGAAGGCTGCCGCCGAAAGGGCCGCGGCAGAAAAAGCCGCAGCGGAAGCCGCAGCCAAGGCGGCCGAAGAGCAAGCTGCCGCGGAGAAAGCCGCCGCAGAAAAAGCGGCTGCAGAAAAGGCTGCCGCTGAGAGGGCTGCCGCGGAGAAAGCGGCTGCGGAGCAAGCTCGCCAACCGGCTGCAGACGGGCAGGGGGCGGACGCCATTCCCCCGGACAGCGACGCCTTCACCGACCTCATCAAGCGGCAGCTCGACCAGCTCGACATGCAGCCCCTGCCGCCGCCGGTGAATGTCGCACCGCCGCCGGGCCAGTAGGGTCGTCTGGAGTATCTCCGTTCAAAGTGGAGCCACGGGATGCTCCATGCCTTTGTTTTCAGGCAAATCCGGGCGGAGAACCGGTTCCCACCCTCGCCTTCGCGAGGGCATGCTTTTCCTGGATTTGCCCTAGTCCCCTGTCCCGGGGCTGGGGCGGTAGCGAGCCAAAACCATCAGTCGCAGCGCCGATGCCAGATTCGTCTCGTCCCGCGAGCGGTCGATCTCGGCAATCAGGCCCGCGAGGCTGACGCCGCGCTCGGCGGCGATCTCGTCGATTGCCTGCCAGAACTCGGGTTCAAGAGCGACGCTGGTGCGGTGTCCGGCTAGCGAGACGGAGCGCTTTTCCATCGATTTCAGGAGGAGGTTTCGCCGTCATCGCCGGTCTGGCCGGAAGATGACAGGCGATGACCGTCGAGACGAGTTTCGTCAATCCGCCGTTCCGCAGCGAGGCGCGTCTTCTCTTCCTTCGTCCGACCGTGAATGACGCGGTTTTCGGCGGCGGCCGCTTCCTTGTCGGCGCGGACCTTGCGCTTTCGCGCCATGCGCAGATTGACGACGTCGCCCATGGGTCAAGTCTCCCGGCGGATCAGGTCTTCTTGCGGAACGCGTCCAGCGAGACCACGGCCGCGCCCTTGCCGTCGTCGGACTTGTCGTCACCGTCGGCGTTCTCGGCGGCTTCGGCCGACTTCTCGGCACTGCGGGCCGCGTCGAAGGCCACCGGCGCTGATGCCTCGCCCGACGCCGGCAACGCGGCCACATCCTCAATGGCTTCGGCGTTCTCGTCGACGGGCACCTCGAAGCGGATGCCGAATTCGACCGACGGATCGAAGAAGCCCTTGAGCGCGGAGAAGGGCACATGCAGGCGTTCGTGCACGCCGCCGAAGGTCAGACCCACCTCGAAGGCATTTTCGGTGACCACGAGGTCCCAGAACTGGTGCTGGAGGACGATGGTCATCTCTTCGGGATAGCGCTCGCGCAGGCGCGACGAAATCCGCACGCCGGGCGCACGGGTGTCAAGCGCGATATAGAAATGATGCTCGCCGGGAAGACCGGCCCGCGCCACCTCGCCGAGAACTTTCTTGACCACGCCCCGGAGCGCTTCCTGGGTCAATACGTCGTAGCGGATCAGGTCGTCGGACATCGTGCCTTCCTGTCGTTCGGCGCCGCCGGTCTTTGCCGGGCGCCGACAATTTTCTTCTGTCTGAAATCGGGGATGGCGACTCCATCCCGGGTGCGTTGCCCCGATCCTATCTGATGATCTTCGGCGGCCAAAATGCTTTTGAGCAGGCAGCCATGCGCGGACCGGTGGGCTCGCGAACCGGGGCGATAAGGCAAACATGGCGCAATTGCCGGGCTTTTCCAGTCCGTCGCGGAAGCCAGCGTCGTTGCCGGGCAGCAAACGCCGGTTGAAGCTCTTTCGTTCGTGGGGAGAGTTGAGTGGAGGCTTCTGTTGCCAGGTGCCTCCGGACCCCGCCTGAAAGTGCTACCCCTCAGGACTTTGATTCGGTTACCGGCACCGCATTACGCGGCGACAGCCACCGGAGCATAGTTGTCGTTGGCAACTATCAAGTTTGGCCCGATATCGGTGGTACCATGCCGAACGAAAGTATGACCTTTACGCCCTCGTCGATCCTATTTCGCCCCCGCCGAAACCCATGGAAAATCAGTGCCATGGGCTTGGGTGGAGGCGCCGGGTACCGCCCCCGGGTCCGATAGGTTTATTGCGCCAACCATTTATCGTCATAGCCGGCTTGCACCGGCAGCCCCTATATAGTGGGTTGCTGTCTCCTTTGCAAAGGTGTGACGTGCAGGTCGTGGCCAGTCTGGCCGACGGCGGCAAAATCGGTGGAAAGGGTGGTTCGCGCCTTGTCTGTGTCGCAGCGCGGGGCAATTGATGGCTGAATGGGGCCGCGACCACATCAGGAGGATCAATCGGCATGAAGGTCTACCACGATCTTCTGGAACGGGTGTTGAGGGACGGCCAGCGCAAGGACGACCGGACGGGGACAGGCACGCTGTCCGTCTTCGGCCATCAGATGCGCTTCGACCTTTCGGAGGGCTTTCCGCTCGTCACCACGAAGCGGGTGCACCTGAAGTCCGTGATCCACGAACTGCTCTGGTTCCTCGCCGGCGATACGAACATCGGCTATCTGAAGGACAACGGCGTTTCCATCTGGGATGAATGGGCGGACGAGGAGGGCGACCTCGGCCCGGTCTACGGCCACCAGTGGCGCTCCTGGCCTGCGACCGATGGCGAAACCATCGACCAGATCGCCTGGGTGGAGCAGGAAATCCGCCGCAATCCGGACTCTCGTCGCCTGATCGTCTCGGCGTGGAATCCCGCGGACGTGCCCTCCATGGCGCTGCCGCCGTGCCACTGCCTGTTCCAGTTCTTCGTGTTGGACGGCAAGCTCTCCTGCCAGCTCTACCAGCGCTCGGGCGACATCTTCCTCGGCGTGCCGTTCAACATCGCCTGCTACGCGCTGCTGACGCAGATGATGGCGCAGGTGACCGGCCTGAAGCCCGGCGAGTTCGTCCACACGCTCGGCGATGCGCACCTCTATCTCAACCACATCGAGCAGGCAGAACTGCAGCTGTCGCGCGCGCCGCGCCCGATGCCCCGGATGCGGATCGATCCGACCGTGCGCTCGATCTTCGATTTCCGCTACGAGCACTTCACGGTCGAGGGCTACGATCCCCATCCGGCCATCAAGGCGCCGGTGGCAGTGTAGGTTTCGAACGGCGTATTCATGACCCTCACCATTCGAAAGGCTGTCCCCGGCGACGGCGCGCTGATCGCTCGTTTCGTGCGCGAACTCGCGATCTATGAAAAGCTCGAGCACGAGATGGAGGCGGATGCGGCCTCCTTCGAGGCGGCGCTTTTTTCCGACCGTCCGCATGTCTTCTGCGACATCGCCGAATGGCAAGGGGAGGCAGCCGGCTTCGCGCTCTGGTTCTACAATTACTCGACCTTCCTCGGCCGGCACGGCATCTATCTGGAAGACCTCTACGTCTCGCCGTCGATGCGCGGCCATGGCATCGGCAAGGGCTTGCTGGTGCATCTGGCGCGGCGCTGCGTCGAGGAGGGGCTCGGGCGGCTCGACTGGCAGGTGCTGGATTGGAACGCGCCGTCGATCGATTTCTACGAGAGCCAGGGGGCGAAGGTGCTGCGCGAGTGGCTGCCCTGCCGGGTCACGGGGGCCGCGCTCGCCGAGCTCGCGGAGGGGCGCGCATGAGTTCGCTGATCCGCCCTTCAGTCTCGATGATCGTCGCGATGGCCGAGAACAATGTCATCGGCCGCGACGGCGACATGCCGTGGAAGCTTTCGTCCGATCTGAAGCGCTTCCGGGCGCTGACCATGGGCAAGCCGGTACTGATGGGCCGCAAGACCTTTCAGTCGATCGGCCGGGCGCTCGACGGGCGGCTCAACATCATCGTGACCGGCAATCCGGATTTCAGTCATGACGACGTGGTGATTGTCCGGACCCCAGAGGAAGGTCTTGAGGCTGCTCTCAGGAGCGGGGCGGACGAGGTGATGGTGATCGGCGGCGGCAGCATCTACGCAAGGCTGATGCCGCATGCCGACAGGCTCTATGTGACGCATGTCGCTGCCGAGCCGGAGGGCGACACGCATTTTCCCCACATCGATCTGACGATGTGGCAGCGGATTTCGCATGAGCCGATCCCGCGCGGCGAGCGCGACAGTGCCGCGACCGCCTTTGTCATCTACGAGCGCATCTGACCGCCCGGCTGTCGGATGGCGTCAGACGATCGACTTCAATGCCGCCAGCATGGCATCCGGTTCCGGACGCCTGGTGTAATCCGCGCTCGCCTCGCTGTAGGCGATGGTGCCGTCTGGCGCGATCACGAAGCGGGCGGGCATTGGCAGCGACCAGCTTTCGTCGCCGTTGACCGCCGGCAGGTTGGCGCCGAAGCCCTTGTAGAGGGCGACGAGATCGTCCGGCATCTTGAAGCGCAGGCCGAAACTGTCGGCGACCGCGTTGCCGGCATCGCTCAGGATCGGGAAGGTCAGCGACAGCGTGTCGACGGTCTTGCGGCTGTTGACCGCGTTCTGCGGCGAGATGGCGACGAGGGTGGCGCCCTCGGCCTCGATCTCGGCCACCACGGCCTGCAGCGCCTTCAGGTCGAGGTTGCAGTAGGGGCACCAGACGCCGCGATAGAAGCTCACCACCAGCGGGCCGCGGGCAAGCAAATCGGCGGACGAGACCTGCGCGCCGGTCTGGTCGGGCAGGCTGAAGGCGGGGGCGGTGCTCCCGGGGGCAGGAATGCGTTCGGCCTGGCCGGAGGCGGCGAGGGCCGCAGTGGCAGCGCGCATGATGGCGAGGGTTTCGGGCGGGGCCTTTGCCTCGAATGAGGCCTTGTAGTCGTCGAGCTGTTTCTGCAAGGACAATTCGGATACTCCAGAGGTGAGGCGCGCCTGCTGCCTGGAAGCCGGATACGGCACGGCAGGCATGTTCGCGGCGTCGTCGCCGGGGCAGGCTCTTGCGGGAGTGTCTTGAGAGGACGTCCCTCATTACCTCGATATTTGAACACGTTGGCTACACAGGTGCGTGAGACGATGGCAGACGAATTCGACGTGGTGGTTGTAGGCGCAGGTGCGGCGGGGCTGTCGGCCGGACGCAGGCTCATGGAGCTTGGTCTGACCGTTCAGGTGTTCGAGGCGGCCGATCGCCGGGGCGGGCGGGCCTTCACCGAGACGGCCACTTTCGGAATGCCCTTCGACCGTGGCTGCCATTGGCTCCACTCCGCCTCGGTCAATCCCTATCGCAGGATCGCCGACGACCTCGGCCACCCTTACGAGGTGCGCACGACGCGCCGTTCGATGGGGCTTTTCCTCTCCGGCAAACCCGCACCCGAGGCGGTGCGGGCCGAGGCGATGCAGGCAATCGAGGACGGCTTTGCCGCAGCAGATGCGGCCGGAGAGCGAGGCGAGGACGTTTCGGCGCTTTCGGTGCTCGATCCGTCGGACAAATGGTTCCCGCTGGTCGACCACTGGATGCGGCTTCTCTCGGCGCTCGACCCGCACCAGATCTCGACGCTCGATCTCTCGCGCTATCACGACACGCACGAGAACTATCCTGTCGTCGACGGCTATGGCGCGCTCGTCGCGGCCCACGGGGCCGATGTGCCGGTGCGGTTGTCCTGCCCGGTGACCGAGATCGACAGCTCCGGCTCGCTCATCCGGGTGACGACGAGCGGGGGGACCGTGACGGCCCGCGCGGTGATCGTGACGGCGTCGACCAGCGTGCTCGCAAGCGGCGCGATCCGTTTCCTGCCGGGATTGCCGGCGGATGTGGAGGAGGCGATCGCGGCCTGTCCGCTCGGCACGGCCGAGAAGGTGGCGTTCCAGTTCGACGGTCCCATCGAGGGCATCGAGCCGACGACCTATGTCGAAACCTTCGATCCCGCGAACCCGTCCAGGAAGCCGATCAATTTCACGATCAATCCCTTCGGCCGGCCGATGGCGGTCGGGCAACTCGGCGGTTCGCACGCCCGCGACCTTGAAGCGGCTGGCGAGGCGGCCATGGTCGACTTCGCGACGGGTGGGCTCGTCGACATCTTCGGCTCCGGGATCCGCAAGCGCATCGTGAAGACGACAACGACCCACTGGATCAGCGATCCCCTCGTCAAGGGAGCCTATTCCTGCGCATTGCCCGGCATGGGCGACAAGCGCCTGAGGCTGCTGGAGCCAATCGGAGAGCGGATGTTCCTAGCGGGCGAGCATGCCTCGAAGCATGCCTTTTCGACCGCGCACGGGGCGCATCTCAGCGGCATTGCGGCTGCCGAGGCGGCGGCCGGTGTCGTGGCATCGCGGACAGCGGTCATCTGAGGCCGCCATCCGGGAGGGGGCGAAATTGTCCAAAGGCCGACGCGCCCGAGCGAGATGCCATTGACTTCACGATCCGGTGACACCACGTCACATCGCTGGAGCATTCTCTGATCGGGCGTACCGCCGGATCGGCAGAAAAGTTCGAGAGTCAGGACGTTAGGGCGTTTCGAATGACGGTCGGATGGACCGCCATAACCGTGAAACGCTTCTGCGGACCGAGCGGGGGTCGCCTGAATTGTGCCCAGAGAGCGTGCTGGCGGGTGTCGTTGAACCCGGCTGCGCCAACGCCTATAAGCACAGGTCAGCGATTGAAGATATTGCCCGGTCACCGGGCCAAAAGGAGAGGAACGAGAACTGATGCCTTGGAGCAACCAGAGTGGCGGCGGCGGTCGCGGGGGTGGAAATGGACCCTGGGGACAACCGCCACGCGGGGGCGGATCGGGAGGCGGCGGACAGCAGCCGCCGGATCTGGAAGAACTTCTGAGGCGCAGCCAGGACAAGCTGAGGCAGGTGCTGCCCGGCGGCAGCGGCGGTAGCTCCTTCGCGATGCTGCCGCTTGTGCTCCTCGTCGCCGTCGGCTTCTGGCTCTACCAGAGCATCTACGTCGTGCAGCCCGACGAGGTCGGCATCGAGCTTCAGTTCGGCAAGGTCAAGAAAGAGATCAACGGTCCGGGCATGCACTTCATCGTGTGGCCCTTCGAGACCGTCGAGAAGCCGCAGATCCTGAAGGAAAACCAGGAAACCATCGGCGGCGGGCGCAGCAGCTCCAATCAGGGCAACATCATGCTCGCCAGCGACCAGAATCTGGTCGACGTAAAATTCACCGTCAACTGGAAGATCGACGACCCGATCAAATATCTCTTCCAGGTGGCCGACCAGCCCGGCGTGGTGCGGATCGTTTCCGAGGCGGCCATGCGCGAATATGTCGCCGTGACGCCGGCCGAGACGGTCAGAACGGCCGGCCGTACGGCTGGTGCCGTTGCCGTGCGCGACCTCATCCAGACGGTTCTCGATTCCTATGACGCGGGTATTCGCGTTACGGCCGTCAACCTGGAGCAGGCGCTGCCGCCGGCGGATGTGCGCGATGCCTTCGACGAGGTGGTGCGCGCCGAGCAGGACCGCGAACGCTTCCAGCAGGAGGCTCAGGCCTATTCCAACAAGCGATTGGGTGATGCCCGCGGTCAGGCGAGCCAGGTGCGCGAGGCCGCCATCGGCTATCGTGATCAGGTGATCGCCGAGGCGACGGGTGAGGCGCAGCGCTTCACGTCCATCTACGATCAGTATCGTCTCGCTCCGGACGTCACGCGCAAGCGCATGTATCTGGAGACAATGGAGGATGTGTTCGGCAAGTCGAACAAGGTGATCATCGACAGCGGCACGGGCAACAGTGGGGTCATTCCCTATCTGCCGCTGCCGGCGATGAACAATGCGACGAAGGGAGCCAACTGATGCGCCAGGCCTTTTTTCCAGGCGTCGTGATCGCTCTCGTCGTTGCAGCGGTTATTGCCTATTCATCCACCTTCATCGTCAACCAGCGGGAGCAGGCGATTCAGCTTCGCTTCGGCGAAATCCAGCGGGTCATCCAGGCTCCGGGCATCTATTTCAAGCTGCCGACGAACTTGGTCGATTCCGTCCAGTATTACGACCGCCGCCTGCTGACGCTGGAACTCGACGGCATGGAAGTGCTGTTCCGCAACGACCGGCGCTATATCGTCGATGCCTTCGCGGCGTTCCGCATTCTCGACCCGCAGATCTTCCGTGAAGCGGTTGGCGGCAACCTGACGCTTGCGGCCGAACGTTTGCGCACCCGCCTCGATTCGCGTCTTCGCGAGGTCTACGGCCAGCGCTCCTACGAGGAAGCCTTCACCAGCGAGCGTGCCGGCATGATGGAGCAGATCCGCGATCTCATCCGTCCGGATGCCGCCAGCCTCGGCATCGGCGTCGTCGACCTCAGGATCCGGCAAACGGAACTGCCCGAGGACGTGCGTGCGCAGACCTACGACCGCATGCGGGCCGAACGTCTCGCCGTGGCCGCCGAGGAGCGGGCGCAGGGCACGCAGGAATCGCTGCGCATCAAGGCCGAAGCCGATCGCCGCGCAACGGTGCTTGTCGCCGAAGCCCAGCGTGACGCGGAGATCGAGCGAGGCAAGGGCGACGCGGAGAAGAGCCGCATCTTTGCGAATGTCTATGGCAAGGATGAAAAGTTCTTCGAGTTCTATCGCTCGATGCAGGCCTACGCCAAGGCGCTGGAGGATGGCAGTTCGGAACTCGTTCTGTCGCCGACGTCGGAGTTCTTCCGCTTCTTCGGTTCGTCCGAGGGTGCGCCCAGCACCACGGAGCCCGCGGCTGGCGGTGCAACGGCGCCTGCGGTGTCACCCGCGCAATGAAAGACTTCGTCGTGGCCTTGGGGCTCGCGGTTGCCATGGAAGGGTTCTTCTATGCAGCCGTCCCCAAGGCCGTGAAGCGCTATCTCAAGTCGGTGGCGGGGCTCGACGAGTCCCGCCTCCGGTATGCCGGCCTTGCGGGTATGGCGATCGGTGTCGCCATCGTCTGGCTGGTCCGCGGAACCTGACCGCGGCGAATGTCCGCTCTCATCCTTCGGACCTGCGGCCCGCGATCGCTTCGCGGCGGCCATGAGCGACACGAGAGCCATGGGCGACGGGGCGGCATCGTGCCATTGTCGTGACAATGTGATTGAATAGAGAATGATTGCGCCTGTCCGAGGGTCGTGGATTGTCGGATAATGCCGATTGCGGCTGAAAATCGCCGCGATCGGCGTATCGGCGAACATCCGGATCCGCGCGCGAGAACGCTGAGGGCGCCGGCTGACGTTTTTTGGGAGACTTGGCACATGGCCAGACAATCGAATGGGCTCACCATCCTGGTGCGAGGGGTCTTTGGTGGCCTGGTTGCCGCCTCCGTCCTTGCCGGTGGGCTGCTGGTTCCCGTTCGGGCTGCCTATGCGCAGGGACCCGACTCGGTGGCCGATCTCGCCGAGGGGCTTCTCGACGCGGTGGTGAACATCTCCACGTCCCAGAAGGTTGCGACCAACCGTTCGGTGCCGATGCCGAAGGTGCCCGAGGGATCGCCCTTCCAGGAATTCTTCGACGAGTTCTTCGACCAGCAGAACAAGGACAACTCACCGCAGCGGGTGCAGTCGCTCGGGTCCGGCTTCGTGATCGATTCGGCCGGCATCATCGTGACCAACAATCACGTCATCGAGGACGCGGACGAAATCGTCGCCAACTTCAATGACGGAACGAAGCTCACCGCCGAACTGATCGGAACCGACGAGAAGACCGACCTTGCGGTTCTTCGGGTCAAGCCGACGAAGCCGCTGACGGCGGTGAAATTCGGCGATTCCGACAGGATCCGTGTCGGCGACTGGGTGATGGCGATCGGCAATCCGTTCGGCCTCGGCGGAACGGTGACGGTGGGTATCGTCTCGGCCCGCAACCGCGACATCAACTCCGGTCCCTATGACAACTTCATCCAGACGGACGCGGCCATCAACCGGGGCAACTCGGGCGGTCCGCTGTTCGACATGTTCGGCAACGTGATCGGCATCAACACGGCGATCATCTCGCCGTCGGGCGGATCGATCGGCATCGGCTTTTCGATCCCGTCGTCGTCGGCCAAGCGTGTCGTCGACCAGCTCATCCAGTATGGCGAGACACGCCGTGGCTGGCTGGGCGTCAGCATCCAGCAGGTGACCGACGAACTGGCCGAAAGCCTCGGCATCGGCACGGCGCGCGGCGCGCTGGTTGCAGGCATCTCCGACGACGGCCCGGCCAAGACCGCCGGCATCAAGCCCGGCGACGTCATCGTGTCCTTCGACGGGAGAGAGATCAGCCAGATGCGCGAGTTGCCGCGCATCGTGGCGGACACGCCCGTTGGCGAGGAGGTCGATGTCGTCATCCTCCGCCAGGGCAAGGAGGAGCACGTCAAGGTGACGCTCGGCCTTCTCGACGAGACCGAGATGGCGCAGGCGGACACGACCGTCGACGAGCCTCAGGCGGATGCGCCCAAGCCGATGGACAAGGTGCTCGGCCTCGCACTCTCGACCCTCGACGATGCGGCGCGCCAGCAGTTCAGCATCGGGCCTGACGTCAAGGGCGTCGTCATCACGGCCGTCGATCCGAACTCGGAAGCCGCCGAAAAGCGGCTGATGCCCGGCGACACCATCGTCGAAGTCGCGCAGGAGTCGGTGTCGACGCCGGAGGATGTCTCCAAGGCGGTCGAAAAGCTCAAGTCGATGGATCGACGCTCGGCCCTGTTGCTGGTGACCAATCCTGACGGCCAGGTGCGCTTCGTCGCCGTCAAGATCGACTAGGCCGAGACTGCCATCCTTTGCGATGAACAATCAGAACGCCATCTCCGACCGGGGATGGCGTTTTGCATTCAGGGCGGTTTTCAGGATCTGGCCGCGAGCCAATCGGCCTTGGCAATCCGCCAGAGACCATGCCGCGCGAGCGGGCTTTCCGGCGAGACGCTGGGATGATCGAAGTCGGCGCCCTCGTCGCGCCGCATGCCGAGCCGCTCCATGACGCGATGGGAGTTGACGTTGCCGACATGGGCGATGGCGACGACCTCGCTCATGCTGTGCTGCTCAAACGCGTGGGCAAGGCAGGCCCGAGCGCCCTCCGTTGCATAGCCCTGACCCCAGAAGGGATGGGCGAGGCGCCAGCCGACCTCGACGGCGGGTGTGAAGCGTTCCTCATAGGGAACATGCTGGAGGCCGATGATCCCGACGAAAGCGCCATCGGACTTGCGTTCGGCGGCGACCATGCCGATCCCCTCGCGCTGCTGCCGGCCGACGAGACGCTGCATCAGCTCTTTCGTGCCGTGGAGGTCGAGCGGGTCGGAAAAGAACTCCATGACACGCGGATCGGCGCTCATTTCGCCAAGCGGGAGAAGATCGCGCTCCTCGAAAGGGCGCAGGCGCAGGCGTTCGGTCTCGATACGCATAGGTTAGCCCGACACGAAATCATTTGCCGCATAGCCCTGGATGAAGAGCAGGGCGGTGAGGTCGGCGTGGTCGATCCGGGCGGCGGCGCTGGCGGCGACCTTCGGCTTGGCATGATAGGCAACGCCGAGGCCGGCCTCGCCGATCATGGCGAGATCGTTGGCGCCATCCCCGACGGCCATCGTTTCAAGAGCGTGCAGGCCCAGCGAGCTGCGCAATTCGACGAGGGAATCGAGCTTGGCCTGCTGGCCGAGGATCGGTTCGTCGACGTCGCCGGTCAGCTTGCCGCCTTCGGCGATCAGAAGGTTGGCGCGGTTCTCGTTGAAGCCGATGCGGGCGGCCAAAGGGCCGGTGAAGACCGTGAAGCCGCCGGAGACGAGGGCCGCGTAGCCGCCGTTGGCGCGCATGGTGCGCACCAGATCCGGCCCTCCGGGGGTGAGCGTGATCCGGTCCGCGATCACCCGGTCGACGACGGAAAGATCGAGGCCCCTGAGCAGGCCGACGCGCTCGCGCAGGGCCGGTTCGAAGTCGATCTCGCCGCGCATGGCGCGTTCGGTGATTGCGGCAATATGGTCCTTGAGGCCGACCTCGGCGGCAAGTTCGTCGATGCACTCCTGGCCGATCATGGTCGAATCCATGTCGGCGAGCAGCAGCCGCTTGCGGCGGCTGGCGGCGGGCTGAACGACGACATCGATCGGCGCCGTATCGATCAGGCCGCGCAGGCGCGCCTCGGCGGTCGCGGCATCGCCCTCGAAGAAGAGATCGGCCGCGACGTCTTCCTGGAGGATGACGGCTGCCTCGGCCGCGATGGTCCCGGCGGCTTCGGCGACGAGCGCGGGCATGAGGCAGGCGGCCTCCTGCGAGGAAACGAGCGTTGCAACGAGGAGCGATCCGGCGGGCATTTTTGCGAGGTCCCTTGCGAAGTAAGCCTGGGTCGGCGAAAGACAGTCAGGCTGTGGCGGATGGTCCACGGATGCGGGCTGAAAGGAGCCAGAGATGACCGGGAACGCGCCGCGCGCGATCCTGATAGCCGGACCGACGGCCAGCGGCAAGACGGCGCTTGCGATCGATCTGGCGCGCGCTCTCGGCGGGGAGGTGATCGACGCCGACGCTATGCAGGTCTATGACCGGCTTGCGATCCTGACGGCGCGCCCGACGGAGGACGAGATGGGCGACATTCCGCACCATCTCTTCGGGCATGTTCCGCCGTCGGAGAGCTATACCGTCGCGCGCTATCTCAATGATGCGGCGAGGGTCATTGGCGATGTCATGGCGCGGGGCAGGCTGCCTGTCCTCGTCGGCGGAACGGGGCTTTATTTCTCGGCGCTGACGAAAGGCCTGTCGCCGGTGCCGCCGGTCGACGACGCGGTGCGGGCACACTGGCGGGCGAGGGCGGAGGCGATTGCGGCGCCCGAGCTTCATGCGGAGCTTGGCGCGCGCGATCCGGCGATGGCAGAGAGGCTGCGTCCAAGCGACCGGCAACGGGTGACGCGGGCGCTGGAGGTGATCGAGAGCACGGGGCGCTCCCTGCTCGACTGGCAGGCCATTCCCGGCGATCCGCTGCTTCCAGCCGGTGCTTTCGAAGGGATCGTGCTCGCGCCCGATCGCGCCTGGCTGCACGGCCGGATCGAGGCTCGCTTCGGCAAGATGGTCGCCGAGGGCGGACTGGAGGAGGCACGGCGTTTTGCGGCACTCGGCCTTGATCCGGCGCTTCCCGCCATGAAGGCAATCGGCGTTCCTGAGATGATGGCGGCGGCCTCGGGCGCCATGACGCTGGACGAGGCCATCGCGGCAGCCGTGACTGCCACCCGCCGCTATGCCAAGCGGCAGGAGACCTGGTTCCGCAACCAGTTCACCGACTGGTCGCGGATCGATCCGTCATCCGGTCAGACGGATTTGTTCATGGCGTCGAGGACCGTGTTGATGTTGTAGCGGATCATGTCGAGATAGGTCGACGCAGGGCCGTCCTTGCCGGAGAGGGCCTCGACATAGAGTTCGCCACCCGGCTCGGCGCCCGTCGCTTCGGCGATCTGATTGACAAGACGCGGATCGTTGGAGTTTTCGAAGAAGTAGACTTTCACGCCCTCCTTCTTGATCTGGTCGATCAGCTTCGCGACGCCGGCGGCGGATGCCTCGCTTTCGGTCGAAAGGCCGACGGGCGAGAGGAACTCGATCCCGTATTCCTTGCCGAAGTAGCCGAAGGCGTCGTGGCTCGTCAGCAGCTTGCGCTTGTCGGCCGGAATGGCGGCAAAGCGCTTCTTGGCGTCCGCGTCGATCGTCTCGAGCTTGGCCTTGTAGGCGGAGGCGTTGGACTCATAGGCCGCCTTGTCCTCCGGGTCCGCTGCCACAAGGGCGGCTTCGATATTGTCGACCCAGACCTCGACGTTGCGCGGGCTGTTCCAGACATGCGGATCGATGACCATATGGCCGTCTTCGTCCATCTCGCGCGTCTCGATGCCTTTCGATGCGACCACGGGGCTGACCTGGCCGGCGGCGCCGACCATGCGATCCATCCATCCCTCGAGGCCGAGGCCGGAGACGAGGACCACGTCCGCGTCCGCCAGCAGCTTGGCGTCCTTGGGCGAGGGCGAGAATTCATGGGGGTCGCCATTGGGCCCGATCAGGCTGGTGACGGTCACCTTGTCGCCGCCGATCTCGCGAGCCACGTCGGCCAGCACGGTGAAGCTTGCGACGACTTTGAGCTCTTTCGCCGAGGCCGGGGACGCTGTGAGCGCAAGAAGGGCGAGTGCCGCGGCAAGGCCTGACTTGAAGTTTTGATTCATGTTTAGAATCCTTCTGTAAAGCGTTGTCATCCTTGAAGATGTGCCTTCTTCGGTATGAGGCGGTGCAGCAGCCCCGCAGGCCCGAGCAGCAGCGACAGCAGGTAGAGGCTGCTCGCCACGAGAATGATCGTCGGGCCGGAGGCCGTTTCGAGGTGGAAGGAGATGACGAGACCGGCGAAGCCGGAGACCATTGCCGTGCCGGAAGCGATGGCCATCATCACGCCGAGGCGGTTGGTCCAGAGATGCGCGACCGTGGCCGGCAGCATCATCAGGCCGACGGCCATCAAGGTGCCGAGGGCCTCGAAGCCGGCGACGAGGTTCAGGACCACCAGAGCCAGGAAGGCGACGTGGAAGACAGGTCCGCCGCCGCCAACCGCGCGCAGGAAGCCGGGGTCGAAACACTCGATGACCAATGGCCGGTAGATCAGCGCCAGCACGACGAGCGTGACGGACGCAATGCCTGCGACCAGCAGCAGGGCGGGTGTATCGATCGCGAGGATCGAACCGAAAAGGACGTGCAGAAGGTCGACGTTGGAGCCGCGCGCGGAGACGATCAGGACGCCGGCGGCCAGAGACGTCAGGTAGAAGGTCGCGAAACTCGCATCCTCCTTGACCTTCGTCATGCGGCTGACGAAGCCGGCGCCGAGCGCCACGGCAAGGCCGGCGACGAGGCCGCCAAGGCCCATGATCGGCAGGGAAAAACCGCCGGCGATGAGAAAGCCGATGGCGGCGCCGGGCAGGATCGCATGGCTGAGCGCATCGCCCATGAGGCTCATGCGCCGCAGCATCAGGAGGACGCCGACCGGGCCGGCACCGAGGCCGAGCGCGACACAGGCGACGAGCGCCCGGCGCATGAAGCCGTAATCGGCGAAGGGGGCAAGAACGATGTCGTAGAGGGTCATGACTCTGAGACCGGCTCAATGGGCATGATGGTGGTGGTGATGGTCATGACCATTGGCCGATGCCAACTCGCTGTCCCGGCTTTCGCCCAGAGCGTCGAGATGGACATGACAAGCGTCGGCCGTCTCGTCCCACTTCTCGGCCATGGCGCGCGCCTTGAGCAGGTTTTCCGATGTCATGGTCTCAGCCGTCGGTCCCCAGCCGATCTTGTGGCGGGCAAGCAGCAGGGTCTGAGGGAAGTGGGTGCGGACCTGTTCGAAGTCGTGCAGGACGGCGATCACCGTGCGTCCGTCGGCGTGCCAGCGGCGCACGATCAGCATAAGGTCGCGCGTGGTGCGCTCATCGATTGCGGTGAAGGGTTCGTCGAGGAGGATGACCCTGGCGTCCTGAAGCAGAAGACGGGCGAAGAGCACGCGCTGGAACTGGCCGGCCGACAGGGTGCCGACCGGACGGCGCTCGAAGCCCTCCAGGCCGACGGCGGCAAGCGCGCGCCGGGCCTGCTGCAATGAAGGGCCGCGGATGGCTGCGAATGCGCCGAAGCGACACCAGGCGCCGAGCATGACGGTTTCGGCGACGCTGATGGGGAAGGTGCGGTCGATCTCGGCGGCCTGCGGCAGGTAGCCGAAATCACGCCGCTTCAGTCCGCCAAGGTCGATGCTGCCTTCGGAGACGGGCAATTCGCCCATGATCGCCTTCAGCATGGTCGACTTGCCCGCACCGTTGGGGCCGGCGACGGCCGTCAGGCTGCCCGGCGCAAAGCTGCCCGAGACATGATGCACGGCCGGATGGCGATCGTAGGTGACGGTCACGTCCTGCAGTTGGATCGCGGCGTTGCTCATGGCAGCGAGACCGCCCAGAGAACCGCCAGCCACAGGAGGGCGAGGAGGGCGGCCGCCCCCAGGAAACGCTGGAACGCGGAGTGACTGAGGAGGGAGGACTGAAACGGGTCGCGTGGGCGCAGCATGAAGGCTATCCGTTGGAGCATCGTGATTTCACGGATGGGTATAAGTGTAATGTTATAACATTTCAATAGGAATTTGGCGCGCAGGATTGCCTTTGGCCGCGGCGGGATTGAAATGCGGCGCCAATGCTGGGCGAAATGCCGCAACACACTGGAGTTTCTGGTCTTTTCCACAGACGTTCCGGCGGGCAGGCGCAGCGGTCTGCGAGGTTTTTCGGAGGAAAGAGGCGAATGCGAAGACCCCAATCAATGTGGTCGCTGGAGACGCTGGGCCGGGTCAGGCTGTCGGAAAGCTTCTTCATGCGCGATTTCCTTTATTCGGAGATCGCCGCGACCTATGGCCTCAACAACAGCCCCACCGATCCGGATCTGGCCATCGAGGCGGGCCGGCGGCTGTGCGAAGACCTTCTGGAGCCGCTTCAGGCGACCTTCGGGCGCATCGCGATCCGGTCGGCCTATCGCTCCGTCGAGGTGAACGGTTTCGGCGCTGCCAACAAGCTCAATTGCAGCCGCAACGAGGCGAGCTTTGCCGGACACATCTGGGACCGGCGGGACGGGAATGGCTGCATGGGTGCGACCGCCTCGATCGTCATTCCCTGGTTTGCCGACCGCTATGCCCGGGGTGCCGACTGGCAGGCCATGGCCTGGTGGGTGCACGACCATCTGCCCTATTCGGACATGTGTTTCTTTCCCAAGCTTGCCGCCTTCAATCTGTCCTGGCACGAACGCCCGAAGCGCCGGATCGACAGCTACATCGCGCCGAAGGGCTGCCTCACCAAGCCGGGCATGGCGAACCATGCGGGCTCGCACGCCGAATTCTATCCGGAATTCCCAAACCTGCGGGCGCATCGCGACAATATCGGTCTTGACCGCCGTTGAATTGCCGTTGCGCAAAGAACACATGGGAAGAAAGCGTTTGCCTTGACGCGCGTTCTTCGCCTCTGGGGGCTTTTCAAATCACCGCGGTTCAGTGCTTGTGGAGTGAACACAATCATTTTCACGCACCGGTTTCAGAGTGGATTGCCATGTCCCTGATGTCCCGCCGCCGTTTCGTCGCAACGCTTGGGCAGGGAGCAGCCCTTGCCGCTCTCGGCGCCTGCAGCACCACCACGTCGGTCCAACCGACGGCGTGGGCGCCGAGCGACAACGCTTTGCCGTCTCCTCTCGCCATCAACGCCGTGCTTGACCAGGCGCTCGTGGGAACGCCGGACTATGCGGCGATCTATGCCCCTGTCTTTACCGAGCCCTATCCGATCCCCGCAATCGACTATACGCGCTTCGATCCGAAGTTCCTGCGCCAGCGGGTGCGCTATTACACCGACATGCCGCCGGGCTCGATCGTGGTCGATCCGTCCGCGCATCTTCTCTACTTCATCGAGCCGGACGGATGGGCGGTGCGCTATGGCGTCGGCACCGGCAAGGCGGGCTTCACCTGGAGCGGCGACGCCTACATCAAGTTCAAGCGCGAGTGGCCGGACTGGTATCCCGCGCCCGAATATATCGCGCGCCATCCCGAGTTGCCGGCGAAACTGCAGGAACTTCAGAGCGGGCGGGGCATTGCCGGCGGACCGCGCAATCCCATCGGTTCGCGCGGGCTCTATCTCTGGCAGGACAATGTGGACACGCTTTACCGCATCCACGGCACCGTCGAGCCCTATGTGATCGGGACCAGCGTTTCTTCCGGCTGCATCCGCATGATGAACCAGGACGCGATGGATCTCTTCAAGCGCGTCGAGGTGGACGCCAAGGTGCGGGTACTCGGCCCCGGCGACGGCGAGCAGGCGGTCGCGACAGCGCTGTAGTCAGCCTCGATAGGGCCAGCATTGCCGCTCGGCTTTTCTGGCCCCGCCCGGTTGCATGACCAAAGTCGCCCGCACTGCGGGCGACTGTTTCTTCCTCGTCATCGAGTGCCGGCCCGGAACGCCAATGGCGTCGCTCAAAGGACGTCTTCGAGCCGAACGGGCCTGCATTCCTCCGTCGCCAGCACGCAATTCGCGGTGAGGCGAGCGCGCATCCTGTCGGCATCATTGCTGATCACGGCGGGATTGGAAGCGTCCTCCGCAACCCGCAACGCGGTCTTTTCGTCGGTCAGGCGCGGGTTTCCTCTTCCCACCGCCGCTGCATTTCCGCCGGGCTGACCTGCTCTATGGTTTGCGACAACATCCAGCGGTGACCGAATGGATCGACAATCAGGGCCACGCGTTCTCCAAAACTCTGGTCGGCCGGTTCGCGCAGCACAGTCGCGCCTGCCTGCCTTGCCCGCTCCAGATCCGCATCAACGCTTTGCGTGGCAAGGTGCAATGTCACCGCGGTTCCGCCGATCGTGTCCGGACTGACCGCACCAAAGTCAGGATATTCGTCGGCCAGCATCAGGATGCTCGATCCGACGCGCAGTTCGGCATGGCCAATGCGCCCGTCGGTAGGGTCCGTCATCCTGAAGATCTCCTCCGCATCAAATGCCTTGCGGTAAAATCCGATGGCGGCTTCAGCACCCCGGACGACGATATAGGGAACAACGGTCTTGATTCCTGACATGGCGAAACCTCTTGCCGCTCGTTTATAATTACGTTACGATACGTAATATAAATAGTCAACCTGGAGATTGACGGTTGAAAGCAAGGGGTCGCCCGCCAAGCCGGGAAGCGCGGCAAAAAGCATTGCTGGCCGCCCATGATATTCTCATCGAGGAAGGGTTCGGTCGATTGACCGTCGAAGCGGTGTCACTTCGTTCGGGTGTCGGGAAGCCGACGATCTATCGCAACTGGGCCAACGCCAGCGAATTGGCGATGGCCGCCTTGATGGTCGACGCGGACAGTGAAATTCTCAGCGATAACCGGCCATTGTCCGAGGCTCTGCAAGCCCAGATGCGGACGATCGTCACCGCCTTCGCCACGACCAGGGGACGTCAGATCGCCTTGACGCTGGCTGCATCCGATCCGGAAAGCGAGATGACGAAGGCGTTCCGGAACAGGGTCATCCTGTCCAGCAGGGAGAACGGGCGGCGTCTCATGATCGCTGCCCATGAGCGATCCGAAATCGAATGGCCTCAGAATATCGAGGTGCTCCTCGATATGATCTACGCGCCGGTGTTTTACAGGCTCCTTGTCGGGCATCTGCCGCTGGATGCCGAATTCGCCAGGCAGGTTGCCGAGGAGTCCATGAAATTATTCCGGGGAGGTTTGGCCGGCTGAAGGGCGGACGTCACGAATTGTCCGGCCGACGCATGCGTCGCATATGAACGCGCCATCGAACTGGAGCTGGACACCTGCGTGCAGGCCTTTTCGACGAAACGCGAGCCTCACACGCGATCCGGGCGCTGCAAATCGGCTGAGGGTGACTGACGTCACTTCGGCCGGACTGATTTCACCCGCCGGGCCGAAACGAAGCTTGTCGTGCGCGCTGGGTTGTGGAAGCCTGGAAGCCCTTGAAATTTGAGAATTTGCCCATGGTCCTCGACGTCGTTGAGATGCATCGCCTGGCCCTTGTCTATGTCGCCTATGTGGTGGCAACGGCCAGTCCCGGGCCGAGCACCATGGCGATCATGGGCGTTGCCATGCGCCATGGCCGGCCGCCAGCGCTGGCGCTCGCCGGCGGTGTCATCACGGGCAGCTATTTCTGGGCCGTCCTCGCCGCCACCGGCATTTCCGCGCTGCTGGCCGCCTTTGCCGAGGTGCTGACGGCGGTCAAGATCGCGGGCGGGATCTATCTCCTGTACCTCGCCTTCAAGTCGGCCCGGTCGGCGCTGCGCAAAGGCGAGGCAGGCCCCGGCGACGCCTCTGCATCCGCCGACGCGCCCCTCGCAACCTATTACCGGCGCGGCCTGCTTCTCCACCTCGGCAATCCCAAGGCCGTTCTCGGCTGGACGGCGATCATGTCGCTCGGCCTTCCACCCGGAGCGCCGGCCTCGACACTTCCCGCCATCCTGGGCGGCTGCGCGTTGCTGGCGGTCACGGTCTTCGGGGGATATGCCCTGCTGTTTTCGACCGCCCGCATGGTCGGGGTCTATCGCCGTGCGCGCCGATGGATCGAAGGCACCCTCGCTCTGGTCTTCGGCTTTGCCGGTCTACGTTTGCTGACGGCACGGATCTGATCGGTCGGCGCCGATCAGGGATCAGGAGTACCGCTTACCGAAGGGCGCAATTGCGCCTGCGGTGTCGACATTTTCCTTCCCTTGGCGGCATGATGAGGCAAGTCCCAAAAGAGGACAGGGAGGATCATCATGCCAGAGAACCCAAGTGCGGCGGGATTGCCGCCGTCCGCAAGCTATCGCCCCATGCCGGTCGTCCGGCCCATCGGCGTCGCCGATATCAAGGCCGCTCTTCAGGCCGGACTGAGGGATTTTCAGCGCGCACCGCTCTACGGCCTCGGCTTCGGTGCCTTCTTCACCCTCGGCGGGCTCTTCGTGGTGCTGAGCGCGGCCCGCTTCGGAATGAGCTACCTCAGCTATCCGCTCGCCGCCGGCTTCGTGCTGATCGGTCGTTCGCCTGCGTCGGCCTCTACGAGGTGAGCCGGCGCCTGGAAGCCGGGGAACCTCTGAGCTGGGGGAGCCTCTTTTCCGCCATGTGGGCGCAGAAGGGGCGGGAGCTCTCCTGGATGGCCTTCGTGGTGCTCTTCGTGATGCTCATGTGGATGTACCAGGTGCGGCTGCTGCTCGCCATCTTCATGGGCTTCCAGTCCTTTGCGAGCTTCGACGTCTTCATCATGAAGGTGCTGACTACCGGCGACGGCCTGATGTTTCTCGCCATCGGGCATCTCGTCGGCGCCGCGCTGTCGCTCATCCTGTTTTCGCTGACGGTGATCTCCTTTCCGCTCCTGGTGGAAGAGGACAGGGATTTCATCACGGCCATGATCACGAGCGTCAAGGCCGTCATCCTGTCGCCCATTCCTATGCTGGGATGGGGGCTCATCGTGACCCTCGTCCTCGTCGTTTCGCTGGTGCCGTTCTTCGCCGGCCTGATCGTGACGCTGCCGATCCTCGGGCACACGACCTGGCATCTTTACCGTGCGGCGGTGGTCAGAGACGTCCGACCTGCGTGAAAGAGGGAATATCCTGGTCTGCATTGTGAAGAAGTCTGAACGACCTCTGAATTCTTAGTCGAGCCTGAAAAAGTCTAGCACCATGGATAACCCTGAGAAAATCCACCACCTTCTGACGGAACGAACTCCTGAACCAATCTGTGATGATTGCATTGCGACTGGCTCTGGAATTTCGCCGCGACAACAGGTCAATGTTATTGCTCGATCACTTGCTCTTACTACGGATTTCGATAGAGCACTCGGCAAATGCTCCGAATGTGGCGAAGCAAAACGTGTCACCAGGTCACTACGCTATGCCGGCCGGACCTAGGGGGCAGAAGCGCCATTGGCGATGGCGGGCGTACGAGTAACGGCATCGCCAACTATAATCGCGGGCGATCCGCTTCAGTGGACCATCCACGGGCGTATTGTGATTGGCAAGGATTGACAGGCTCGAAGCCGGTTCACTATAAGCGCATCCAAGAACCGTACCGTACGGTACTTTGCAGCGCAGCAATGGCCAATTCATCTTTGGCCGGCCCGGACCCGTCGATACCGATGACCTCGCATTCGCCCATCGATGCCAGCGAACTGACGCCGCGCCAGCGCGACGTGCTGTCGGCCGCGCTCGATCTTCTGGTCGAAGGCGGGGAGAAGGGGCTGACGACGGCGGGGCTGGCGCGGGCCGCCGGCTGTTCCAAGGAAAGCCTCTACAAGTGGTTTGGCGACCGGGACGGGTTGCTTGCGGCGATGGTCGCCTATCAGGCGAGCAAGGTGCGCACGCCCGCACCTGCAGAGGCGATGCCGGACGAGGCGTCCTTCCGCCGCGCGCTCGCCGTCTTTGCCGAGGATCTTCTGACCGTTCTCTCCGGCAAGGTGTCGATCGCGCTCAACCGCCTTGCCATCGGGCAGGCGAGCGGTGAGGGTGCGCGCCTCGGCCATATCCTGATGGAGCGCGGCCGGCGCACCATCGAGACGCGCGCCCGGGCGCTGATCGAACTTGGCCGCCGGCTCGGGCATCTGGAATTCGACGATGTCAGCGAAGCCTACGAAGCGCTCTATGGCCTCGTCGTCGGAGACAGCCACGTGCAGCTGCTGCTTGGTGCTCCCGTGGAGGATGCCGCGGCGCTGAAGCGCCGCTCCGAGGCGGCAGTGGACAAGTTCTTTCGGCTCTATGGAGCCGGCAGACCCTAGTCAGTGAGTGAAGAGACACGGACGCCGTGACGGTGAAAAAGACGGCGCCGACAACATCGGCGGCAAGCCGAACAGGAAAGGTGGAGAAGACATGCGCGTTTATTATGACCGCGATGCGGACGTCAACCTGATCAAGACGAAGAAGGTCGCGATCATCGGTTATGGCAGCCAGGGCCGCGCCCATGCGCTGAACCTCAAGGATTCCGGCGCCAAGGACGTTGCCGTTGCGCTGCGTCCGGGCTCGGCGACGGCCGCGAAGGCCGAGGCCGACGGCTTCAAGGTGATGTCGGTGGCCGAGGCTGCCGGCTGGGCCGATCTGATGATGATGGCAACCCCGGACGAACTCCAGGCCGACATCTACAAGGACGAGATCGCCCCGAACATCCGTGACGGCGCCGCGATCGCCTTCGCCCACGGCCTCAACGTCCACTTCGGCCTGATCGAGCCGAAGTCGTCGGTCGACGTGGTCATGATCGCGCCGAAGGGCCCGGGCCACACCGTGCGCGGCGAGTACCAGAAGGGTGGCGGCGTTCCCTGCCTCGTTGCCATCCACCAGGATGCCTCGGGCAACGCGCTCGACCTCGCGCTTTCCTACGCCTCGGGCGTTGGCGGCGGCCGGTCCGGCATCATCGAGACGACCTTCAAGGAAGAGTGCGAAACCGACCTCTTCGGCGAGCAGGTCGTGCTCTGCGGCGGTCTCGTCGAGCTGATCCGCGCCGGTTTCGAGACGCTGGTGGAAGCCGGCTACGCGCCCGAGATGGCCTATTTCGAGTGCCTGCACGAAGTGAAGCTGATCGTCGACCTCATCTATGAGGGCGGCATCGCCAACATGAACTACTCGATCTCGAACACCGCCGAGTGGGGCGAGTATGTCTCCGGCCCGCGCATCATCACCGCCGAGACCAAGGCCGAGATGAAGCGTGTCCTGACCGACATCCAGACCGGCAAGTTCACCTCCGAGTGGATGCAGGAATACAAGGCCGGCGCCGCCCGCTTCAAGGGTATCCGCCGCCTCAACGACGCGCACCAGATCGAGGAAGTCGGCGCCAAGCTGCGCGGCATGATGCCGTGGATCAAGTCGAACGCGCTGGTCGACAAGACCCGCAACTGATCCTGGCCTGACGACGGGTCCGAACAGTCCGGGGAGGGGGCGCCCAAGCGTTCTTTTTCCGGCCGCCGGACCTGGAGCATGGCGTGCTCAAGCGGATGAGCTTGAATGCGCCGGGCACTGGATCGAAATGCGTCGAGCGGTGAAGAAGCGGTCATGTGAAGCCACCTGACCGTATGCCGCTCCAGAATCAGAAGGGCCCCGCTCGCGCGGGGCCCTTTTTTCGTTGTCAATCCATTAACCCTGAGCCGCTAGCGTCTGTCCGGAGGAGGATCCGGTCACGGATCACGTGAGATTCTCCTTTGTTTTTAGCTCTTTCAGCCAATTTTGAGAGGCTCTTCCATGGAGACTGGAAAAGAGTCTCGAAAAGAGGCGGACGTCGTTATTCAGATCATCGAGCAGGTTGATTTGCGACATCAGTCGCATCCGTTCGACCTTGCGGACGACCTGAAAGCGCGTGTTGCCGCACACTGGGCAGAGGCGGCGGCTCGAAACCCGCGGCTCTGGAACGGGCGCGTACTGATGACGCTCGCACCGGGAACGGAGGGCGGCATCGCAGTGGCGAACGGCGTCTTTTCCGCCGAGGCGGTCGATGTCGATTTCTCCACCTTCCTCGCCTGGCGCGACTGGGGCTTTCCCGAAATGGGGTTCCGTAACGTCTTCGGCTCGCCGCTGATCCTCTCGGCGGACGGCTGTCTGCTCTACGGCCTCATGGCGGGGTGGACGGCGAACGCGGGCATGATCTACCCGCCCGGCGGCTCGCTGGAGCCGCGCGACATTCGCTCGGACGGCGTCATTGATGTCCTAGGCTCCATCGAAACGGAGCTTCTGGAGGAGACGGGGCTTGGAGCGAACGATGCCTTGCGGCGGGAGCTTCTTGCGGTCTTCGACGGGCCGCGTGTGTCGCTCGCCGAGGTGCTGCGCTTCGACGTTTCGGCCGAACACCTGCAGGCGCGAGCCCGGGCCCACATCGCGGCCGACACGCACCCCGAGCTTGACGACCTCGTCATCCTGCGCTCGCCAGCCGACCTCGACCAAGACCGGACGCCGGCTTATGCGATGGCTCTCGCCCGACACCTGCTGGACTGACGGCGGCATGCTTATCGTCTTTCAGCCCTTCGCGCCGCTTCGAAGCTGGTTTCGCGCCTGCCTTCCGTCGATGGCCCGCAACACTCTGTGGTGATTTTCTGATCTGGCGCATCAGGGGACCGAAGATCATAGAGGAGGCGCTCAATGTCTGCCTGGCCTTCGGTTCGGGGCCTGTCCGGTATTTCAACGACGGCTCAAGACCCCGGAGGGGTGACTGGCCCTCTTCATCCGCTCTTTTGCCCCCAACCGTCTTGAAAGATCAGGTCGTCCAAGGGGAGGCGCTCGGCCCAGCCGCGCGTCTGCAATTCCGGTTCGCTGCATAATTCGTCCACATGGCCGAGGCAGAGGTAGGCGACCGGGACGATCCGGTCGGGCAGGCCCAGAATATCGCGTAGATCGCCCTCTTCAAAAATGCTGACCCAGCCGACGCCGATCCCTTCCACGCGCGCCGCGAGCCATAGATTTTGCACCGCGCAGACCGTGGAATAAATGTCCGTATCGCGATTGTGCGTGCGCCCCAAAATAACTGGTCCGCCGCGCTCGCGGTCGCATGTAATGCATAAATTGATCGGAGCCTCCGCGATTCCCTGCAATTTCATGGCCGAGTAAAGCGCGCGGCGACTGTCTGGAAACTTATTTGCCTCCGCCTCATTCGCACGGCTGAACGCTTGCCGAATACGGGTTTTGACCGCGGAATCGCGGATCACGATGAAATTCCAAGGCTGCATGAAGCCAACCGAGGGAGCATGATGGGCCGCTTCCAACAGACGGCGCAGAACCGTGTCTGCGATCGGTTTCGGCAAAAACTGACTGCGCACATCGCGTCTTGTCTCGATCGCGCGGTAGACAGCCTCTCGTTCGTCTTCGGAAAACGGCCCTGCAGGTGCGAGACTGGTCGGATTTTGCATTCCAATTTCCCCGTCGGTGCAATCGTCTGTTCGTCTACCGTTCATAGGGGGCGGAATCTATCTTGTAATGTGCCGGCTCTTTTCTTGTAGTGTGCCCACTCTTTTGCTCAGCGGCCGGGCCCTGGAGCGGCGTTCAGTCATATGGTTCATATGAGTGCCTTTCACGCCGCTCTGTGTTTCTAGATCGGGAGCATCATGTTCCCGTTCATGCGTGATCGCTTGAACGCGTTATGCTCAACGGAGGGTGGAATGAAGCGCGACTACATGGTCCTCGATGTCTTCACCGATCGGGCGCTGGCCGGCAACCCGTTGGCGGTCGTCCTTGACGGCAAGGAGCTGTCGACGGCGACGATGCAGGCGATCACCCGCGAGTTCAATCTGTCCGAGACGGTCTTCGTGCTGCCGGCGGAGCATCCCGGCCATTCCGCCAAGATCCGCATCTTCACGCCCGCGCACGAACTGCCCTTCGCCGGACACCCGACCATCGGCACGGCCATCGCGCTGGCCGAACGGCGGTTCGACGGAGTCGCGGAGCGGCAGGACGCCGTGATCGTGCTGGAAGAAAACATCGGGGCCGTGCGCTGCGCGGTGGAACTGATGCCGGGCAAGGCGAGCCGCGCCCTGTTCGACCTGCCGAAGCTGCCGGAAGCGATCCCGGTCGAGGTGCCGAAGGACGTCGTCGCCGATGCGGTCGGGCTGGAGCCGAACGAAATCGGATTCGAGAACCACTGCGTTTCGGCCTATTCGGCGGGCGTGCCCTATGTCTTCATCCCGGTCACCGACCTGGAGGTGATCCGCCGGGTGAAGGTCAACGCGGACAAGGTGCTCAGGGCCCTCACCTCGACAGGAACCAGTTCGCTCTATTTCTACACGCGCGACACGCAGCATGTGGCCAATGATTTCCACGCCCGGATGATGTCGGCCAGCATGGGCGTTGGCGAGGATCCGGCCACGGGATCGGCGGTCGCCGCCTTTGCCGGTGCCATCATGCGCTTTGACGGGGCGACGGACGGCGAGCATCCGATGGTGATCGAGCAGGGCTACGAGATGGGCCGGCCGAGCCATATCGAGCTGGAACTTCTGGTGGCCGGCGGCAAGCTCTCCGGCGCCCGGATTGCCGGCAGCGCGGTCGTGGTCGCCGAAGGCAGCCTTCGCATCTGATTTCCTTGCCTGCAGGTCGACGCGGCGCGCAACGGTGGCCGCAATGAATCCGGCACCCGGCGCGTGAACATTGGCGCGGGCGCGCGAGTGGGCGTGACTGTGTCATGCATCGGCCTCTGCAACACGAGATCGCCAAGTCATGGGCGAGGCGCGATAAACGGTCGACCTTCGGGTTTGGTTCGCGACCGGGCGTGACTCCACCGTGTCCGGACCGGCCGGCTCGATATGCATGCGGCATGCGGATCGCCATGGTCGCCAGCCGGACACGTTTGCATCGGACCACGCACATTCCTATCTACTCCTCAGAAACGGTCATCATCCTGAGGCCATGGGCGCTGTTTTCCATGGAGCCGGCTTATGTTTCCTGCCTATTCCAGCATCGGTCTTTCGCTCATCATTTCGATTGTTGCCTGCGTCCATGTCGTGCGAACGGGCCGCGAGTATTACTGGTTGCTGCTGATCCTCATCTTCCAGCCGCTGGGCGCGATCATCTACAGCGTTGCGATCGTGCTGCCGGAGCTTTTCGGTGGCGGGCGGGCGCAGCGGGCAGGGCGGGCGCTTAGCGCGCAGCTCGATCCGGCCGGCGCTTACCGTCAGGCGGCGCGGGCTGTCGACGACAATCCCAGCGTCTACAACCGCATCCAGCTCGCCACTGCCGCGTTCGATCTCGGCCGCTACGAGGAGGCGGAGCGGCTCTATCGCGAGTCCGCCGAAGGCATCTATGCCGACGATCCCGCCCTGTTGCTCGGAAGAGCCAGGGCCCTCATTGAACTGAAGCGGCCGCAGGAGGCGCTGGAGCTTCTGCAACGGCTGCACGACCTTGGCGAGGAAGGCCGCACGCCGCAGGCGGCGCTGGCGCTTGGCCGTGCGCAGGAAGCGCTCAGCAACCTCGACGAAGCGGAGCTTGCCTATGAGCAGGCGGCGCTGCACCTGCCGGGGCTGGAGGGCATGGCGCGCTATGCGGCGCTGCTCTCCGCGCGCGGACGGGAGAAGGACGCCGAGGCGGTGCTCGCCGACATGAACCGCCGGGTGAAGGGCACGCCGTCGCGCTTTCGCCGCGAGGCGCGGGCCTGGCGGGATTTTGCCGCAAGCCGCGTGCGCGAGCCCGCCTGAGGGCCTCTCTTCATGCCCGCAAGCGGCCAAACTGGCGGCCGGACCGCAATTTTCTCTTGCCAGACCTTGGCGCCAGAGAGTATCCACTTGCTCCATCAAAGGTCTTTAAGGACGGGATCCCTCCGTTGACGCACACGTGCCGCACGACATGGCCGACCGCGTTGACCGCGCAGCACAGCTCCGCGCGGACCCTTTGCCTTGCCCTCAGCCTCCTCCTTACCGGCCCCTGAGCGCCGGCTGGCCCACGCATGGGCAGGCACTCAGGGGAGAAGACCATCGGCAGAACCGCTCACGATTCAATGAATAGCGGTGCCCTTGGCTGCGATCGATGACACCTTGAGGCCGCGATCGCCCGGCACCGGCAAGATGCAAGAGGACAGTCCATGACCACGACCCACCAGCCCAGCGACAAGGACCGCGTCGTCATTTTCGATACGACGCTGCGCGACGGCGAACAGTCTCCCGGCGCGTCGATGACGCTGGACGAGAAGCTGCAGGTCGCCGAAATCCTCGACGCCATGGGCGTCGACATCATTGAGGCCGGCTTCCCGATCGCCTCGAACGGCGACTTTGAGGCCGTCTGCGAGATTGCCAAGGTCACCGAAAATTCGGTGATTGCCGGTCTCGCCCGCGCCATCCCGGCCGACATCGACCGGGCGGGCGAGGCAGTACGTCATGCCAAACGCGGCCGCATTCACACCTTCGTCTCCACCTCGCCGATCCACCTGCAGTTCCAGATGAACAAGACGCAGGAGGAGGTGCTGGAGATCATCAACGCCACCGTCACCCGCGCGCGCAACCTGATCGACGATGTGGAATGGTCGGCGATGGACGCCACGCGCACGCCGATCGACTATCTCTGCCGCTGCGTGGAGGCCGCGATCTCCTGCGGCGCGACGACGATCAACCTGCCGGACACCGTCGGCTATTCGGTGCCGGAGGAATACCGCAAGATGTTCGAGGAAATCCGCGCCCGCGTGCCGAACGCGGACAAGGCGGTCTTCTCCGTCCACTGTCATGACGACCTGGGGCTGGCGGTCGCCAACTCGCTGGCGGGCGTTGCCGGCGGCGCGCGGCAGATCGAGTGCACGATCAACGGCTTGGGTGAGCGCGCGGGCAATGCGGCGCTGGAAGAGGTCGTTATGGCGCTCCGGACCCGCCACGACGTGCTGCCCTACACCTGCGGCGTCGATCCGGTGTATCTCACCCGCGCGTCCAAGCTGGTCGCGGCGGTCTCGTCCTTCGATGTCCAGTACAACAAGGCCATCGTCGGCAAGAACGCCTTCGCGCATGAGAGCGGCATCCACCAGGACGGCATGCTGAAGAACTCCGAGACCTACGAGATCATGCGTCCCGAGGATGTCGGCGTGAAGGCAACCTCGCTGGTCATGGGCAAGCATTCCGGCCGCCACGCCTTCAAGGAGAAGCTGGCGGACCTCGGCTACGAGTTGGGCGACAACGCCTTCCAGGAGGCCTTCCGCCGCTTCAAGGATCTGGCCGACCGCAAGAAGCACGTCTACGACGAGGATATCGAGGCACTCGTCTCCGACGAGATGGCAACCGGCAGCGAGGCCATCAAGATGCTGTCGCTGACCGTCATCGCCGGCACCGGCGGGCCGCAGAAGGCCATCGTGACGCTCGACGTCAACGGCCAGCACATCACCCGCGAGGAGACCGGCGACGGCCCGGTGGACGCCACCTTCAAGGCTATCCGCGCGATCGTGCCCCACGACGCCGTGCTGAGGCTCTATCAGGTGAGCGCGGTCACGGAAGGGACCGACGCGCAGGCGGAGGTTTCCGTGCGGCTTGAGGACAACGGCCGCATGGTGACGGCCAAGGCCGCCGACACGGACACGATGGCCGCCTCGGCGCGCGCCTATGTCTCGGCGATCAACAAGCTGCTGAACCGCCAGGCGCTCGGCCGCCAGAAGACGATGGCGACGGTCGGCTGAAGCCGGCGGAGCCAGGGGACGAGAGTGAAAGGCGCCCGCGTGGCGCCTTTTGCATGTGTGGGGCAGGGGAGGCACAGGCAACGCGGATGGTCCGCGGCCGCGGACCGCGACAGCAGGCCAGATCCTTCAGGAAAACCGCAGTCTTCCGCCAGTCCGCCAACAGCCTGCTGCAAAAGTCGAAAAAACGTCATGAAAGGGGTTGCGGAGGGGAAAGCCGCCGACTATAAGCCCCCCATCGCACGAGGGAACGCGCTTCAAACGCTTCTCCCTGCGGGCGGGCACTTAGCTCAGTTGGTAGAGCAGCTGACTCTTAATCAGCGGGTCGTAGGTTCGATCCCTACAGTGCCCACCATTCACAAAGCCTCGGGAAACCGGGGCTTTTTGTTTTTGCGAGCAAGATTTCGGGAGCTTATCGGCAGGCTTCTGCGTTTGGGTCACTCTCGGGGTAACACGCAGGCCACTGCATCAGCGACTGGAGGTCGAACGGTCGCCTCGGTCATGCGATTGAACGCGCATTGCATCAGGACGTGCGGTGTCGGGACTGGTGCCCGATGCCGTCAAAAGTTTGATGGGCAGGGCAGAACGATGGGCAATGTTTTACTGAAGCACTATACGTCGCTTCAGGTTTGATTTTGACAATGCAGCATTGATCGTCTGAACTGGATGTCAATTGGCGAAGTCGGCATTATGAAAATCATTCTTGCGACTTACACTTTGACATAAACAATGTTTTCACCGACCAAGAATAGTTCAAAGTCATGGGCTGCGATTGCTTTTTGAAGGGTGCTGGAGCTCAATTGTCCCGGGAGCATCCAATCATGCGGCTCCACAATCAGTATATAAATTGAATTGAGCCAATCCAGGTTGGATTGAAACAGATCTTTCTCAAATCCTTCGATGTCGATCTTGACCATGAAGGGCGTATCCGCCCCAGATGCTTCAAACGCATCGTTCATGGTCACGATTTTTATCCCAGTCTCTGAGCGCTCCGTCTGTACGGCCCACCCGAGTTTGTTTTCTATCAGGGATACAAAGCCAGATTCTGCGCCGATCGCGGCTTCCAATACTTTGCAGTTTGGGAAACGTTCAGTATTGATTCTAAGCAGTTTTGCGTTTTCCGGATCAGGTTCAATTGCAACAATCACTGCTTCGGGATAGGTTTTTGCAAACCAGACACTTGAAGCTCCGATATTGGCGCCGGCATCAACAATAATTGGAGTCCCGCCAGAATCTACTATGGACTTGTATTTTTCTTCAATTCTTCTGCGAAGAAATTGCGGTCGTTTGATATCGTATTCGCGATACCTGAAAACTTGACGAATGACATCTATGTCGCTGTTGTCATGGCGGATATACATATCACCGAAATTTTTGATCGAGACTTTATAGACCCCGTTTCTCGAAAATGCGGATAAATAATATTTCAGAAATGACGGACCGAGACTAAAAACATCTTTTATGTTTTGGCCGATTTTTCGAATACACTTATTCATTATGTCTTGGATTCCCAGTTCGCGCATCTGGCACATGGCATCATTGCGCAGGCTCACGTCGAGAGCCTTAATTTGAATATGCACTTTTATGCGATGCTTGGGATGTGGAGAGTCTGAATCCAGGGACGAGTAGAGCGTATAAGAACGTTCCTTTTTGTGACAAAAGCAGTGGGTCACTAAGAGCAATCATCCAGATGATGCAAACTCTATCGCTGAATAGACTTGAGAGAAGCACATATTGATTGGGCGTCAGCTCCCATCACGCGGAAAAGGCGCCGCTGGCTTTGGTCCGCAAGGCGTGTTGAAGATTGCCTCGGCGAGATGATGCCGGTTCCACGCGATGCAGGAAGCCCTTCTGTTAAGGCACCTGTCGGAAATGTCAGCGCAGCAAGACAATGGGTAGAAGAAACTCATTTTTCAAACGCGGCGCAACGCTGGCGGAAGCTGGCATCGACAAGAATCTTGCCGATCGCGCCCGGAAATATGCGGTCATCCCGGAAGCGGAATTCAACTCGACACTCACGGACTGGCTGCGCGCGTCGAGGACGAAAACGAACGCATGACGCCAGAGCATTTCCGTTCAGAAATTGAGTCGCGGAAATACTCTATATCTTTGTTTTCACGCAAATTCGGGCAGCAATCCGGTTCCCACCCTCGCCTTCGCGAGGGCATGCTTTTCCTGGATTTTCTCTAGCGCGCCGTCGTTCCGGTGGCGATGCTCGCCGGTTCGTGCGTTCTCAGGAACTCGGCGATCTCTTCTGATGGCATCGCCTTGGCGAAGAGGAACCCCTGGCCGTATTCGCAGCCGAGGCGGTTCAGGATCTCAAGCTGCCCTTCATTTTCGATCCCCTCGGCGAGGGTCGTGACGCCGAGGCCATGGCCGAGACCGACGATGAGCTTGATGATCTTCATCTGCCGGTCGTCGTCGCCGAAGGCCGAGATGAAGCTGCGGTCGATCTTGATCTTGTCGAAGGGGATCTTGGCGATCTGCGAGAGGCTTGAAAAGCCGGTGCCGAAATCGTCGATGGCAATGCGCACGCCCGCGTTTCGCAGGTCGGTCATGATGGCGAGCGCCGCGTCCATCTCGCGCACGACGACGCTCTCGGTCAGTTCGATTTCGAGACGACTTGCCGGGAAGCCTGTCTTGCCGAGAATCTGGACGATGCGCAGCCCGAGCAGACGATCGGTCAGCTGGGAGGCCGAGAGATTGAAGGACAGCAGGAACCCGGCGGGCCACTCGACTGCGTCCCGGCATGCCTTTTCCAGCAGATTGCTGAAGAGGTCGGTGATCAGGCCTGCCTCCTCGGCAACTCCGATGAAGGACGCCGGCTGCATGACGGTGCCGTCGGCCCTGGGCCAGCGGGCCAATGCCTCGAAGCCGATGATCTCGCCGGTTTCCAGCCTGATGAGAGGCTGGTAGTGCGGCGTGATCTCGTTTGCAGCGATGGCCGACCGCAAATCCCGCTCGATCCTGATCTTCTCGTCGAGCACCGAATTCATGGAGGGGTCGTAGAGACAGACGTTGTTGGGTCCGTTGCGTTTGGCGACATACATGGCCACATCGGCCTGTCGCTCCGCCTCGCCGAGCGAGCCGTCCTTGCTGGCCTTGGTGGAAACGCCGACCGATGCGCCAACCGAGCACATCGTCTTGTCCAGGGCGATCGGCTCACAGATCGCGGCGACGATGTCGCGTCCCATCGTCAGGGCGGCGTCGTCGCCATCGCTCTCGGCGGCGATCAGGAATTCGTCGCCTCCCATGCGGGCAATCGTCGCCTGCGGCAGCCTGTTGCGCAAACGCTCGGCAACGACGCGCAGCAGCTCATCGCCGCCGTGGTGGCCCATGAGGTCGTTGATCCTCTTGAAGCCGTCGAGATCGATGGAAAAAATCGCGGGATGGGCGTGCAACGGCGGATCGTCGGCCTGCTTGACCCTTTCCATGTAGCGGCGATTGAACAGCCCGGTCAGGGCATCATGATTGGCCAGATAGTTTGCCTGCATCTCGGCCGCGTCACGGCGCACGATTTCCTTGCGCAGATCCTGAATACGGCGCCACCCGTAGACGAAGCCGCCCACGCCGGTGAGCAGGATGGCAAGCATCGCTTCATCCAGTTGCCAGCGTTCGTGCCCGGCAAGAAAATTGTCCAGATACTCGTGTAAATTGAACTTGTGCGCGAGTATCCAGACCAGGATGCCTGTAATCGCGATGATCCATTTGTCGCGGCGACTGCGCGACTCTGAATCACCCCAAGAAACCAAACTTTTCTTCATCATGTGTCGATGACTACAGGACTTCCCTTAAAGAATTCGTACAGGCGCGGTCTTCTGCCGTCTCCTTTATACAGGTCGCCATCGGGGCAGGGCTCAACGCATTCCCGTGTGCGCTCGCGGGCGGGGCAGCGGCCGGAGCAGGGGCCGTGACACCGGACGTGAGGGGGCCTCCAGTCTCCAGCCTCCAGTCGCCGATCGCTGCCTGTGTTGCGGGGGTCCGCTGTGTGAACGCATTATCGTGGTGAACAAGTTCTTTCCGGCAACCTCACAAAACTTCCGATAATTTGACGCCAATTTCGCGAAATTCCGCGATATCCAGAGTCAACGACAAGTAAAATTTACGGATCATTTGAAGTTTGTTTGAAGTAAATTAATCTCGTCATTTAACGACCGATTCAGCGGCTCGTCGCAAAATCCAGTCATCGAAAGGCGATAAGCCTGATGGCCGAAAGAAATTTGGCAAATAACTGGACAGGAGTTGCGTCATGGCTCGTTTGGAACTGAACAACCCGGAATTCGTCATGGATGGCCAGGCGGCCTCCGCCGACATCTTCTATGAAATGGGGATGATGTACATGATCGGCCGCTCGGTCGACGTGGATTTCGTCGCCGCGCACAAGTGGTTCAACCTTGCCGCCTTCCGGGGCAACAAGGATGCGGCCGCCTATCGCAAGGAAATCTCGGCCGAGATGTCGCCGTCCGACGTTGCCGAGGCCCAGCGCCAGGCGCGCGAGTGGCTTTCGCTGCACTGACCGGCCGCACACGCTGAAAGCGGTGCCGCTGCCGGAATCGGCGTCCGGTGCGACTCCAGGATGGAGGTCGCAGGGACAGATCCAAGGCACGCGACCGTGATGCCCGTGCGGTTCACCGCGCCGGCAGGGCGAGACGATGCGAGGGGATTTTGCGGCCCGTCCGGAAGGACGCCGCGCGTCAGTCGCGCGCGAAGGCCGCTATGGCGAAACCGGACGCTCCGATCGCGGCAGCGATCAGACCGGCATTCTGGTTGATGGACATGAACACCGGGTGCTCGGACAACGCATAAAGCGCCAGAGTCGACACCGACATCACGATGACGAGAGCCGCCCAAATCAGCAAAAAGAGCAGTCCAGCGAAGACGACACTGACGCTCTTCGGCAAAAGCCTCTCTCGGATGAAATACACCATGAGACTTCACTCCCTAGCAGCGAGGTTTCGCGTGCAAGGCCAAAACGCACACTTCCGCCTTCGGGGTGCCCGTTTTTTCCCGCCGTTTCCGCCTGCGATCGAAACGCGAGGTTCCGACAACAGGCCTTCATGCGGGAATAAAGCGGCAGCCTAGGAGAAGTTCCGAACTTTCAAGCAAATTATGGGCCGATTCCGGTCCATTAACGTTTGGCCGAAAAAGGGCTGTTTTCCGCTGCATTTTTTGGCCTGCGGAGAGACATATCACTGATATTTGTGGCGAAAATTCAACCAATTGCGTAATGGTTAATCAAGCGTAAACGAGATATCCGCAAGTGGCGGGAATCATGCGCAAAAGCGGTCTTGAATAAATTTTCCTCCGGTCATTGTAACCCTCGGAAAATAAGGCGAAATGTGGCGATTCGGTGCAATTTACGTCACAATTCGACTCGTGTTTGCGCATGCGTCAAGCTGGGTGCTATGCGCCAAATAATGAGCAGCCATGCATGTAAATCGGTCCTCGGCACACTCCCATGGACGGGGGCAGGGTTAAGAAACGGCGGCCGTCTATCGACATCATTGGCGATGGAGAGACGGCCATCGCGTTGGCGGCCACTTCTTCTGCCTGCCGGCTACTTCGGTTCGTAAATCTCGGCGATGTGGACGTCCGGCGAGTTGGCCAGTTTGCCGGCGTGTTGCTCCATGAAAGTCGCCAGGACCTTAGCGCCGGAGGACTTCTCCCGCATGGCGGACATCCTCGCCGGCATCAAGGGCGCCTTCGTCCTTTCGATCAACGATCGGCCGGAGGTGCGGGAGTGGTTCGGTGCCTTCCACCTTCAGAGCGTGCAGCTCAAATACACCGTCAGTGACGGGGCAGGGACTGCTGCGCAAGAAATTATCATATCAAACCGGAAGGTTGCGGGGAGGCTTCTTTGATTAGGATTCATGGTCCGTAATTAAATTGCTATGAAATTGGAAAAAAATACTCCTATTCTATTTTAGAATACAACCTATTATCTATGGACAATTAGAGGATTCGCAATTCATCGGCCGGTCATCCCAACAAAGTGTAGAGCCGATCCAGACAGCGCGTGATATGATTACTCAGAGCATCAGCCAATCGGCTGCATTTGACGGCGGTTCCGTTGAGTGATGGCTCGCTCTGCGAGTCTTCAGCTCTCAAGGACCCTTTCCATGTCAATGACCCAGACTGTTCGTTTCGAGGCGGCTAGCACGCTTGCCATCGTCGTCTCATCAAACGAACCGCTGCTTTTCCTGTCCGAAGACCAAAAGGTTATCGCAGCGAGCGCATCATTTTGCCAGACTTTCGAGATCGACCCAGCGACGGTTTCTGGCAAGGGATTGAGTGAACTCGGCGACGGCGAATGGGCAATGCCCAAGCTTACCTCACTGCTGAGAGCCACGGCTTCAGGAAGCGCGCAGATCGAAGCCTACGAAATCGACCTGAAACGGCAAAACCACAAAACACGGAGTTTGGTCGTCAACGCTCGCACGCTCGATGATGGAGACAAAGATCATATTCGCCTTCTGCTGGCGGTGACTGATGTAACCAATGCGCGCGCTGAAACCCGTCTGAAGGATGATCTGGTTCGCGAAAAGGCAATTCTTCTGCAGGAAGTCCAGCATCGGGTGGCCAACAGTCTCCAGATCATTGCAAGTGTTCTCATGCAGAGTGCGCGTCGGGTTCAGTCCGAGGAAGCGCGCGGGCACCTCCAAAACGCCCATCACAGGGTCATGTCCATTGCAGCCCTCCAGCGGCACCTCTCCATGGCCAGCGGGGGAACTGTTGAATTGCGCAGCTATTTCACGCAACTCAGCCAAAGCCTTGGCGCTTCGATGATATCCGATCCAGAGCGGCTCTCCATATCGGTGACGGTCGATGACAGCACCGTGGACGCGGACATTTCCGTCAGTCTGGGGCTTATCGTGACCGAGCTTGTCATCAACGCGCTCAAGCACGCCTTTCCCGATGAACAAGCGGGCACAATCGCGATCAACTATGGATCGGCGGGCAAGGACTGGACGCTTTCGGTCACAGATGACGGAATCGGCATGCCTGTGGGGGACGATGCACCCAAGGCGGGGCTCGGCACCGGCATTGTCGAGGCGCTGGCCAAGAATCTGCAAGGCGAAATCCAGTTAAGCGATACTGATCCGGGCACCGCCGTAACTATAAGCCATCAGGAAAGCACCGGTCTCCGGCCCGACCTCCCGGAGACTGCGTAGGAACTTAATTCAGTCCGAAGCACTTAAGCAGCTAGTGACGGAACTGCCCTGCCTGCCTACGCAATCCGAGTGGCCAATGAATAACGGCAAAAAAGTCGTCCTCGTTGTCGAAGACAACGCAATGATTCGCATGGGTGCCGTCGATCTGGTCATATCAGCCGGCTATGAAGCGCTAGAGGCGGGCGATGCGGATGAAGCGATACGCATCATGGAGTCGCGCGCCGATATCGATCTGGTGTTCACCGATGTTCAGATGCCGGGCACAATGGATGGCATCAAGCTATCCCACTACATCCGCGATCGATGGCCACCGGTGAAGCTGCTGATTGCGTCCGGCAATGCAATTCTTGACGAAAGCAGTTTGCCCACGGGGAGCAGGTTTTTCGCAAAGCCCTACAACGACCACGTCATCGTAGACGCCATGGCCCACCTGCTTTTGTAGCGACTAACAGCGCGGTCGATGGTCGAACACCGCTTCTCAAACACTCACTGGCGGCGCTGGCTGAGCGAGCCGCACCTCTGCGTGGTGCCGTTCACCTCCTTCAGCGAGTACGACACCGTCGACGGCAAGAAGGTGCCGGTCTGGTTCGCTCTCGACGAGAGCCGTCCGCTCGCCTTCTTCGCTGGTCTCTGGACCGAGTGGACATCCGTGCGCAAGGTGAAGGAAGGGGAGGTGACGGCCGACTTCTACGGCTTTCTGACCTGTGAGCCGAATGCCGAGATGAAACCGATCCATCCGAAGGCGATGCCCGTCATCCTGACGAAGCCGGAGGAAATCGATATCTGGCTCGACGCGCCAAGGGACGAGGCGACAGAATTGCAGCGGCCGTTGCGGATGGGACGCTCGAAATCGTGGCGCGGGGCGAGAGGCGGGACGACGGTTAAGCCAAGTCGAGCCTGGAACGGACGGTGTTCCTGTCCGCATTTCTGTCCGGAATTTAGGTCGCCATCTGTCTATCTTATTGAAAAATATGGTGGGCGCGACAGGGATTGAACCTGTGACCCCTCCCGTGTGAAGGGAGTGCTCTCCCGCTGAGCTACGCGCCCGATCCGGTTCCGAAGCGGCGCTTCGCGCGGCCCGGACAAATCGTGCGGCGATATAAGGGGCGAGCGGGGGGCAAGTCAAGCACCGTCAGGCGGTCAATGCCGCACTTTCCACGCCGTCATCCGGAGCTTCAGCCGAGCCGAGCCGCCATGGCGGGCGACAGGCGGGCGAGGGTGTCGCAAAGCTCGTCATAGTGATCGATGACGGCGTCGGCGCCGAGGTCGCGCACGGGAATGTCCGTATAGCCGAAGCTGACGCCGATGACCGGCACGCCGGCCGCTTTTGCTGCGTCGATGTCGGCGTAGGAATCCCCCACCATCACCGATGTCGCGGGATCGCCGCCGGCCGCTTCGATCGTTTTCAAGATATGGCCCGGATCGGGCTTGCGGACGGCAAAGCTGTCGCCGCCGCAGATCGCCGCGAAACGGGAGAGAAGATCGAGCTTCTCGAAAAGCTCGATGGCGAGCACGTGGCGCTTGTTGGTGCAGACCGCCAGGCGGATGCCGGCCTGTTCGAGCCGATCGAGGGCGTCGAGGGTTCCCGGAAAGGGCTGCGTCTCGTCGGCAACGTGGCGGATATAGAGATCGACGAAGCGCTCGGTCAGTGCTTCCAGCGCGGCATCGTCGACGGTCACGCCCGCAGCCTCCAGCCCGGCGGCGACCATGGCCTTGCCGCCGCGGCTGACGGTGACTTTGTGGGCGTTCGGGTCGAGGGGAGGCAGGCCCTCCTCGGCCATCAGATGGTTGACGGCGCCGATCAGGTCGGCGGCCGTATCGAGCAGGGTTCCATCGAGGTCGAAGACGACGAGAGGCGGGCGGGTCATGCGTCATCGATAGCTGGAGCCTTGGCGGGCTGCAAGGCGATTGGAGCGTCAGCCGGACGAATGCGGATGAAACAGCGGCACGAGTTCGCCGAGATGTTCGATCTCGTGATAGAGCGGCTCGTTCTGCGGCGGCTCGGCGTGTTCCAGCGCCCAACTCAGCGGATGCGGCACGAAGATGCCGTGAGCGCCCGCGGCGATTGCCGGCAGCACGTCGGACTTCAGGGAATTGCCGATCATCACGGCGCGGTCCGGGCCGTCGCCATGGCGGGCAAAGACGCGCTCGTAGGTCGCCATCGTCTTGTCGCTGACGATTTCCACGGCATCGAAGAAGTCGCCGAGGCCGGACTGGGCGAGCTTGCGCTCCTGGTCGAAGAGATCGCCCTTGGTGACGAGCACGAGCCGGTGGGTCTCGCTCAGGGCCTCCAGCGTCTCGCGGGCGTGGGGCAGGGTCTCGACCGGGTGGTCGATGAGAGCGCGGCCGTAGTTCATGATCTCCGCGATGGTCGCGGCATCGACCCGGCCGCTCGTCACCTCGATGGCGGTGTCGATCATGGAGAGGACGAAACCCTTGATGCCGAAACCGAAATAGGAAAGGTTGCGGCGCTCGGTCTCCAGCAGCCGGGCGGTTATCGTCTCCATGTCGGCATGGTCGGCAAGGAGTTCGGCGAAACGGGCCTCCGTCATCTTGAAGAAGTGCTCGTTCTGCCAGAGCGTGTCGTCGGCGTCGAAGCCGATGGTGGTCACGTCCGCAAGGCTCATCGCTGCCTCATTCGTTTCATTGTCCCTGTTTCACGGTGGGGTCTTGTCAGCTCCGGCGAAGGGCCGCAAGCCAGAGCCCGCCGCTCATGAGCACGGCGCCCGATATCCGGCCGATCAGCCGTCGGGCGCGTTCGGTCGAGAACAGCTGGCGGCTTGCGCCCGCGACGACCGCATAGCCGCTGTCGAAGAGCGCGGCCAGCGTGAGATAGGACACGGCCAGGAGGGCGAACTGGTCACCGGCCGGTTGCAACGGGGAAATGAACTGCGGGAAGAAGGCCGCCAGAAAGGCAAGGCTCTTCGGGTTGGCTAGACCGATCAGAAAGCCTCGCCTCGTCGCGCCGCCGAACCGGGCATCCGATGGCATTGGCCGGGAAGCATCACGCCAGGTCTTCAATCCCAGCCATACCAGATAGACGGCGCCGGCCCAGCGGATGACCTCGAAGGCTGCACCATAGGCCGCGACCAGCCACGTCAAGCCGAGCGCGACCATGAGAACCTGAACTGTCTGGGCGAGGGTCGTTCCGAGGACGGTCATCAGACCGGCTCTGACGCCATGTGAGGCGGCGACCGCGATGATCAGAGTGACGTTGGGGCCGGGTACCAGAATGACGAGGGTCGAGACGAGAAGAAAGCCGAGATAGAGATCGAGCGTCATGGAACCTCCATAGCCGTGAATTGGCCCGGCGACAGGTCGGCAGACTCTTTGCCCGTGCTGCGCATCGTGGTAAGGAGCCCGCAGTTTTCGGATCGGGCCTGAACCGGTCCCGATCGATCCAGGAGGAACCTTAGCCCATGAGTGCCGATGCCCTGAAGCGAGAAGCCGCCGCGATGGCGCTCGACCATGTCGAGGGCGGCATGCGTCTTGGTCTCGGCACCGGCTCCACGGCATCGTGGTTCGTGCGGCTGCTCGCCGACAAGGTGAAGGGCGGGCTCGATGTCATCGGCGTGCCGACCTCCGAGGCAACGGCGGCGCTGGCCCGGGAGGTTGGCGTGCGCCTCACGACGCTCGACGACGTTGGCGGCCTGGATCTTACCGTGGACGGAACGGACGAGTTCGACCCGGCCCTCAACCTCGTCAAGGGCGGCGGCGGGGCGCTTCTGCGCGAGAAGATCGTTGCCTCCGATTCGGAGCGAATGATCGTGATTGCCGACGACAGCAAGCGGGTGAAGGCCCTCGGCGCCTTTCCGCTGCCGATCGAAGTGGTCACCTTCGGGGCCGGCGCGACGCTGCGTGCCGTCGAAAAGGCAGCCGCAAGTGTCGGGCTTTCCGGGCCTTTGGTCTTCCGGTCGAGGGCGGACGGAAGCCGTTACGTCACCGATCAGGGCAACTGGATTGTCGATGCATCATTTCGCCAGATTTCGGACCCAAAAGCGCTCGCCCTCGCGCTTTCGGGCATTCCGGGCGTTGTGGAGCACGGGCTTTTCATCGATCTTGCGTCCATGATCATTCTCGCCGGCGCCGGTGGCGTCGAGCGCATCGATCCGGTTTGAGCCTTCGACCGAAGCCGTGTATTCCCGCTGAAGGCAAAGGGTCTATCGTCCTGTGTCGGCCCGTTCAGGTAACAGACAAAAGAGACGTCCCTGGAGGACATGAATGAAGACTTTCAAGATTTTCGGCAGCGCCGCCGCTTTCCTGCTGGCCGCGTCCCTCATGACGCTTCCGGCGGCTGCCGAGGACTTCACCCCCGAGCATCTCGCCGCCGCGCAAAAGGCCATCCAAGCGGCCCACGCTTCGGAGACCTTCGACCAGATTCTCCCCGTGCTGGCCGACCAGACCAAGTCGCTGTTCCAGCGCTCCAATCCGGCGGCGATCAAGGACATCGACGAAGTCGTCGATTCGGTCGCGCTGAACCTTGCCAAGCGCCGACCGGAGTTGCAGGCCGAGCTGCAGCGGGTCTGGGCCGCACGGCTCTCCATAGAAGAACTGCAGACGGTGACGGCGTTCTACGAGTCGCCGACGGGCAAGAAGTTCGGCGAACTGATGCCGGCCATCCTGCAGGACTCGGTGCGTGTCGCCGGCGTCTGGCGCGATGCGCTGTCGAGCGAGATCGTGACGAAGTCGCGCGAGGAGCTGAAGAAGCGCGGCTACAACTTCTGATCCGAAGTTGCCGCCGATTGTCTGACTGCCGAACATCCGGGATGAGCCATGCCGACCTACGACTATGATCTCTTCGTCATCGGGGCAGGGTCTGGCGGCGTGCGCGCGGCGCGTATCGCCTCCGGCTATGGCGCGCGGGTGGCGATCGCCGAGGAGTACCGGGTCGGCGGGACTTGCGTCATTCGCGGCTGCGTGCCGAAAAAGCTGCTGGTTTACGCATCCCGCTTCGGTGACGAGTTCGAAGATGCGGCCGGCTTTGGCTGGAGCGTGGGCGAGACGTCCTTCGACTGGGCAACGCTAATCGGCAACAAGGACAAGGAAATCGACAGGCTCGAGAGGGCCTATGTCAGCAATCTGGAAAAGGCCAAGGTCGAGATCATTCCCGCCCGGGGCGAGCTGACTGATGCGCACACCGTCCGCCTGTCGACGGGGCGGAGCGTCACCGCCGAACGGATCCTGATTGCGACCGGCGGGCGGCCGTTCGTGCCAGAGTTTCCGGGCCGCGAGCATGTGATCACCTCCAACGAGGCCTTTCATCTGGCCGAGTTGCCCAAGCGTGTCGTCGTCCTTGGCGGCGGATACATCGCCAGCGAATTCGCCTGCATCTTCGCCGGTCTTGGCGCCAAGACGACGCAGCTTTACCGGGGCAAGCAGATCCTGCGCGGTTTCGATGTCGAGCTTGCCGGCGCGGTCCAGGAAGAGATGATCAAGCGCGGTGTCGACGTGCGCGTCGGGACGGATGTCGTGTCGGTCGAAAAGACCGACGCGGGCTTCCGCGTTCGCACCACGACGGGCGATACGATCGAAACCGATTGCGTCATGGCCGCCACCGGCCGCGTGCCCAATACTAACGGTCTCGGGCTTGAGACCGCCGGTGTCGAGACCAAGGCCAATGGGGCTATCGCCGTCGATGCGATGTCGCAGACGTCGGCGCCGAACATCTACGCCGTCGGCGACGTCACGGACCGGGTCAACCTGACCCCGGTGGCGATCCGTGAAGGCCATGCCTTCGCCGATACCGTTTATGGCGGTAAGGAGGTCGTGGTCGACCATTCGCTCATTCCGACCGCCGTCTTCACGACGCCGGAGCTTGGCACCGTCGGGCTGACGCAGGAGCAGGCGCTGGAGCGCTGCGGCGCGCTCGACATCTACAGGGCCCGCTTCCGGCCGATGAAGATGACGCTGGCGGGACGCGACGAGAAGATGTTCATGAAGCTTCTCGTCGACATGGAGACGGACAAGGTGCTCGGCGCCCACATCATGGGCCCCGATGCCGGAGAGTTCGCGCAGCTTCTGGGCATTGTCATTTCCATGGGCGCGCGCAAGGCGGACTTCGACCGGACCATGGCCGTTCACCCGACGGCGACGGAGGAACTGGTGACGATGCGCACGCCGTCGGAAAGCATCCGCCGCGAGGAAGTGCTCGAACCGAGCCCCGTCAACATGGAGTGACGGAACGGCCTCAAGCCGCCTGATTGCTGTGGACGTTCCGCCGGATTGATTTGACCTTTTTGGCCCGCTCGGCTCCATTCGGCACATGACCATCCATCTCATCAAGCTTTGCGTCGGGGCCGAAAGCGTCGAGGATCTGCAGTCGTGGATCGACGAGCGCATGGCCGTGCGCCGGCGCGACGGACGGCCGATCGAGCAGATCCACACGACGCGGATGTTTCCCAAGAGAGTTTCCGAGATTCTCGACGGCGGGTCGCTCTACTGGGTGATCAAGGGGCTCGTTCTGGTCCGGCAGCCAATCGCGGATCTTCGCCCGGTCAAGGGCGAAGACGGCATTTCCCGCTGCGAGATCGTGCTTGAACCGGTGCTGACCCGCACGGCGCCGCAGCCGAGGCGTCCGTTCCAGGGCTGGCGCTATCTGACGCCGAAAGACGCGCCGCGCGACATCGGCCTTGTCGGGGTGGACGACGGCATGCCGGAGGATATGCGCCGGGCGCTGGGCGAGTTGGGGCTGATCTGACACTGCAAGCCTGTCCCGCAGATCGAATTTTCGGGAACTTGCCGCAGCCGGTGCCGGAAAACATAATGCAGCATCCTGATCGGGAGGTTCGGCAATGGCGGTCCCCGCACTCGGAAAGACATTTGCTTCTGTTTTCGCCGCGCTGATTGCGGTTGCCGGTTTCGCACTTCCGGCCCGTGCCGATGTCGACGGACCGGCGGCCGCGGCGATCAACGACCAGCTCGAAAAAACCATCCTGCAATGCTTCTCGATGGGCGAGGAAAAGCCCTGCAAGATGTCGGAGCTGTTCTTGAACGGAAGCGTCTTCTACGGCGACTATTCGGGCGATGGCGTCGATGACGCGGTGGCGTTCCTCTATATGCAGAATGCCGGCGGCGGAAATTCCTTCGACATCAACATCTGGGCCTTCAAGGGCGCCGCTGGCGGCTTTGCCTTCGATCGCGAGGTTCAGGACGTTTTCGGCACGGAGCCGCGCAACGCGAAATTCTCCAAGGGCAAGCTGGCGATCACAACGACCATGCCGAAGCCCGGCGATCCGCGATGCTGTCCGACGGGCAAGAAGACGTGGACCATTGGCCTGAAATGACGAGACAGCACAAGGACGGGGCGGCCGGCGACCGGATCGTCGGGTATGTCGGCTACGGATCGTTGGTGAACCGCGAAACGCTGCGGACCGATTTCGTCGATCTCGTTCCCTGCCGGCTTTCCGGCTGGCGACGGGCCTGGCGCCACCGCATCCTTCGATCCTCCGGCCAGACGCAGACCGTGCTGACGGCGATGGCCGATGCGGCTGCCTCGATCGACGGGGTGGTCGTGCTCGACCGGCTGGACAACCTGCCGCTCGTCGACGCGCGCGAGCGCGGCTATGACCGCCATCCGGTCGACCGGTCGATGCTGGAGATCGACGGCATCCTTCCGCCAGAGATCGATCTCTATGTCTATGTTTCCCGTTCGCCGCATCTTGGCGGGCCGGAAGAGAGCCATCCGGTGCCGCTCTCCTATGTGGATGTGGTGATGGCGGGTTACGTGCGGCTGTTCGGCCGGGCAGGGGCCCAGCGCTTCGTCGCCTCGACCGACGGGTGGGACGTTCCGCGTCTCGACGACCGCGCCGCGCCGACCTATCCGCGCGCCATTGCTTGCGATCCGGACCTCGAAACCCTTGTCGACGACCTCATGGCGGCCGCAAGGGCCTGACCCCGCGCGTTAGCCATATGGGCCGAATGCCGCATGGCTCGCCTTGCCTGAATTGGCGTCACCCATGTATGAAAAGTGGCAATACTTGGAAAGGCCGTTTATAAGGCCGGTCTGCGTTGTAACCTTAGCTTTTGACTTTCCGGGTGCCGGACACCAAATGGCTGTCACCCGGAGTTGATGAGACCATTGCCATGACCAAGACCTGGAAGCCCGACACCTGGAGATCGCTGCCGATCGAACAGGTCCCGCACTATCCCGACGCGGGCAAGCTCGCCGAAGTGGAAGCCCGGCTTGCGAGCTATCCACCGCTGGTCTTTGCGGGCGAGGCACGGGCGCTGAAGGCGCAGCTTGCCGACGTTGCGGCGGGCAAGGCGTTCCTGCTTCAGGGCGGTGACTGCGCCGAGAGCTTCGCCGAGCATGGCGCGGACAATATCCGCGACTTCTTCCGCGTGTTCCTGCAGATGGCGGTGGTGCTGACCTATGCGGCGTCGCAGCCGGTGGTGAAGGTCGGCCGCATCGCCGGCCAGTTCGCCAAGCCGCGCTCGTCGAATATCGAGCGCCAGGGTGAGGTCGAGTTGCCGTCCTACCGCGGCGACATCATCAACGGCATCGAGTTCACGCCCGAGGCGCGCATTCCCGATCCGAACCGTCTGGAAATGGCCTATCGCCAGTCGGCGGCGACGCTGAACCTTCTGCGCGCCTTCGCGCAGGGCGGCTATGCCAACCTCGACAACGTGCACCAGTGGATGCTCGGCTTCCTGTCGGACAGCCCGCAGGCGAGCCGCTATCAGCTGATCGCGGACCGGATTTCCGAGGCGCTGGCCTTCATGCGGGCCTGCGGCATCGATCCGGCGCGTCATCCCGAACTGCGCTCGACCGACATCTACACCAGTCACGAGGCGCTGTTGCTCGGCTACGAGCAGGCGCTGACGCGCGTCGATTCCACGACCGGCGACTGGTACGCGACGTCGGGCCACATGATCTGGATCGGCGACCGCACGCGTCAGGCCGACCACGCGCATGTGGAATATTTCCGCGGCATCAAGAACCCGGTCGGGCTCAAGTGCGGCCCGTCGATGACGCCGGACGGCCTGCTGCGCCTGATCGACATGCTCAACCCGGCGAACGAGCCCGGCCGCCTGACGCTGATCGGCCGCTTCGGCGCGGGCAAGGTGGGCGACCATCTGCCGCCGCTGGTGCGGGCTGTGGAGCGGGAAGGACGCTCGGTCGTGTGGTCCTGCGATCCGATGCATGGCAACACGATCACGATGGCCGGCTACAAGACGCGCCCCTTCGACAAGGTTCTGTCCGAGGTCGAGGACTTCTTCGCGATCCACCGCGCCGAGGGCACCTATGCCGGCGGCATCCACATCGAGATGACCGGCAAGAACGTGACGGAGTGCACGGGCGGTGCGAAGGCGATCAGCGCCGACGACCTCTCCGACCGTTATCACACCCATTGCGATCCGCGCCTCAACGCCGACCAGGCGATCGAACTTGCCTTCCTCGTTGCGGAAAACCTGAAGAAGGAACGCGAGGACAAGCAGTTCGCGCAGGTCGCGAACGGGTAAGCGTCGGGCTGACAGCTCGATTGACTTCAGACGAACGGCGCGGAGACAATCCGCGCCGTTTGTGTTTTGGCGTAGGGCGTTCCGATTCAGGGTCGCCTGGTGATCATGGCGAGATCGGACGCCATCGCGCGCCTCTCGGACTTCGCGCAGCCCGGCAAATCGAAATCGCGTATGGGCCGCCCCGGTTCAAGATTGCCCGGGGCGTCGTCTCCTTGGTGCGATATCAGCTTGTCGCGGGCTTGTAGATCGCCGCTGTCTTCTGGGCGACTGTCATCGCTGCCATGGCTTCGGTCGGCGTCATGAGTTTTGTCGTGGCACCCGCCGAAAATGCGCCGGATGCGCCGATGGTCAGCGCTGCCGCTGCCATGGCCTTGTCGTCGGGCGCTTCGACCAGCGCAACAACGTCTTCCGATCCGAAACAGAAAAACAGATGATGGAGCTTGCCTCCCATCGCCTCGATCATCGGACGCGCTGCGGCCTCGCGATCCTGGGGTTTGTCGACCATCGCCTTCAGCGCAGCGGCCGTATAGCGACCCTGAAACATATAAAAAGGCATTGAATTTGCTCCCTTGGATTTGTCGACGCAGAGATATTTTGGTTCTTCATTTATTTCTCTGTCGATCTAACATTTATACAATAGTTTTTATTTAAAGCCCAATATAATAAATTTTGTTTATATTATGATTTATTGTTACGTGGTCTATTGTATTGTTTGGGTTTGCATTATCGTGATTTTCGATTTTCCCATCGAGCGTGATGGTTGGGCACAATGTCCCAGATGGGCTCTGGAGTGCCATCGGCGGTCCTCCTCGCAGCATCCAGAGCGCTTCCATCCCATAAGAAAGTTACACGGGGAGATACTCCGGCTGCTGGTGAATGGCCGGGGCAGATCCGGCATCCGCATTTGCCGGACGTGCGTCGACGCCTCTCGCCACCGTCCAATGACGAATTCGGAGTGCGCGTCTCAGTTTTAAATTCCATGGAGGTCGCGCTTGCGACTTGTTTTTTCTTTTTTCTTCAAAACAATTTCCGAGATAACACTCTCAGCCCACTCATACTTTACAAATTTGACATCTTTTTTTGGAAATTGATCGAACTGCGTCATTTCGATTTAAGCAATTTTGAACAGTTGCAGGGCAATAATTCTAGAGATGCTTTTCATTTGAACCTGTTGGTTTGGCTCGTGCAAATTTCCTGTGTTCCAATTCTTTACTTCTCTGAAGAGCCTGCACGAGAGCTTGCCGTTATTCTCGGGCGGTCGGGATTGACCGTGCAACTCTGTTCGCTGGACAGGCTGGTCAACATTCCTCCTGCATCCGCCTATATCGTTGTCGAGGAGAGGGGTCTTGATGCCTCCCGGACCTGGACCGAGCGCGCCGGCTCCAAGGCGCTCGGACGCACCATGGTCTGGGGACGGAATATCAGCGGCCGGGATATCTGCGATTTGCAGCAGTATGGCATTGGATATGTCTGCAAGGCCGGGCCCAAGATCGACGCAGTCCTCAAAATCCTCGGGACGCTCGACGCCACGTCGATGATGGCGGCGGTGCGCCAAAGGGAAGATGCCCAGCATGCGGCACAATCGATCTTCCACAACACGATCGCGTCATTCGAGCTTTTCGGTTCCCAGGAGACCTTCAACCGCGATTTCTATCTGGGCTTGGGAGACGACTTTGCTTCCCAGATCGAGCGGACGCCGCTCTTTCACCTGATCGACGCGATTGCCAGGAATCAGGACACGACGATACAGCACTGTTCGCTGGTCACGACCGTCGCCGTTGCTTTTGGCGGTGCATTGGGCCTTTCGGCGCAAGAAAACAAGCGCATCTTCATGGCGGCCTTCTTTCACGATATCGGCAAGGTGGCGATTCCAAAGTCCATCATCGACAAGCCGTCGCGGTTGACCACGGAAGAAATGCGCCTCATGCGCACGCATGCCTCTGTCGGCTACGACATGCTGTCGCGGTTTCCGGAGACGGCTGGCGAGATCGCCGACGTTGCGCTGCACCACCACGAAATGCTGGATGGCTCTGGATATCCTCAAGGCCTGAAGGGATCGGAGATCTCCGATCTCATTCGCATCATTACCATCTGCGATATCTTCTCGGCCCTGATCGAGCGCCGGGCCTACAAGCCGCCGATGCCGGCGGAGGAGGCCTTCGCGATTTTGAAGTCAATGGCCGACGACGGTAAACTCGACCCCGATCTCGTGGCGCTGTTTGGACCCCTGGCCGAAGCCATTTCCTTTCCCGGCAGCCGAATGGAGCCGTCCTCGTTGCCGACGAAACACTATCCGGTCGCTGCCCGTGCATGATCCTCACACGGTGTCGGGAGGGAGTCGCCTTTTCGCTTGAGCGCCTCCGCCGCCGGCCGCACTCTGACTGCCTACCATCGGCAGGAATCACAAACCATTACAGACGCCTGTCATTTCAAGGGTCTGGCCCCTGGCGACATCGCCGCAAGACGAGAATCTTGATTTGTCGTTCCGATTGGCGGAAGATCAAGGGGTCTGAAACAGGTTAGGTCGGTGCGGTTGGCCCGGCCCCCGCACTTGCGGGTCCTTCCGTCATTGCGGTGACGGCCCAAGACTTTCACGTTTCGCAGCTATCGCGCGAAAACGAATGAGAGGACTTGGGCATGCAACAGCAAATCTCCGTCATAACTCTTGGCGTTTCGGACCTCGGCCGCTCGCGGCACTTCTATGTGCATGGTTTCGGCTGGACACCTGTCTTCGAGAATGAAGACATCATCTTCTACCAGATGAATGGCCTTGTGCTTGGAACGTGGAACCGGGATGCCCTGGCCGCGGACATGACCCGCGACTGTTCCGCAGGGGCGGGCTCCTATGCCCTGGCCCATAATGTCTCCGGTATGGGCGAGGTCGTGGCGGTCATTCGGCGGCTCGTGAAGGCAGGCGGCACTTTGCTTCGCGAGGCTGACGCGCCTCCCCATGGCGGCTTTCGCGGGTATGTCGGCGATCCGGATGGACACGCTTGGGAGATCGCGTGGAACCCGGCGTGGACGATCGATGAAGCCGGTCATGTGTTTTTCGCTGTCTAGGGCGGTGTGAGGCGCTGGGGGAGCGACATTGGCGCCGCAACATTCCTGACAGGCCTTGTCAGGATCGTTGGCTCAACCGGCTTGAGTCCCCTGGGCATTGCTCGCATCCTCGCCATGCCGCCACGCGAAAGGTGCCCCATGCCCAGGAAGATCAATCTCCTCGCTCTCGACCCGTTCATCGGCACGCTCTATCCGCCGCCGTTCTGCGATCCCTGCCTTGCGCGGGAACGAACGAAGCTCGGCGATGCGGCCGGGCTGACGCAATTCGGTGTCAACCTCCTGCGCCTGCCACCCGGGGCATGGTCGAGCCAGCGGCACTGGCATACGGAAGAGGACGAGTTCGTCTATGTCGTTGCCGGAAAGGTCGTGCTGGTGACGGACGACGGCGAGGAGACCCTCGAGGCTGGGGACTGCGCCGGCTTCAAGGCCGGAGAGGCCGATGGCCATCACCTGCAGAACAGGTCGGACAAGGATGCGCTGGTGCTGGAGGTCGGCTCACGGATCGGGACCGACGCCGCCCATTACTCCGACATCGACATGTTGGCGCCCGCAGGCGGCGTGCCGGCGATCTATACCCATCGTGACGGTACGCCCTATGCCGATATTAGCCGGCGCCGTTGAGGAGGGTGCTGGGGAATATGCCAAGATATTGAATTTGAAATGTTTTTCTTCAGAATGTTAACGTAAAGTTACTTTTTTGCGGTGCACGCAACCCCAAACAGCTTTCAATGCGATTCAAGTCGATATATGACAAAAAAATGACAGCTCATATATTTTTGGGGCAGTAAAAATGTATGATTTTTTTCGCCTGTTTGATTATCCTATCATCTTGGCGCTCAGTAGTATTTCTCGGAAAAGCGAGTTGTTCGACATCTTTGTTGTCGATACACTGACCAAGAATTCTTTCAAGATGTTGCCTATGGTCGTTTACATCGTGTACGAGTCCTTTGCAGGCAATCGTACTGACCGCAACAAGAACTTTGCGGTCTTCACGCTGCTCGGCGCTTTCATCGCTCTGGTGGTGTCGCGGGCCATTCAGGATCTTTCGCCGCATCATCCGCGTCCGCTTTATGCGGGCATCGAAGGGTTCGTGGTTCCGTTCGGCGTTCCGCCGGATTTCCTGTCCGACTGGAGTTCCTTTCCGAGCGACACGGCCGCGCTGGCCTTCGCGCTGGCGACCGCGATCTGGTTCGTGTCGCGGCGGATGGGCCTCTTCTTTTTCTTCTGGTCGATCGTCGTCGTGAGCTTCCCGCGCGTTTATGCCGGCTACCACTATCCGAGCGACGTCTTCTGCGGCGCACTACTCGGCATCGCTTCGACCGTTCTGGCCCACTACCTGTTCACGCGGAGGATCGAGAATTTGGTTTCCTTCTTCGCGAGCAGATACGAACGCGTCTATATGCTGTTCGTCGTCTTCTGCCTGTTCGAGGTGGCCACCGTGTTCGGCGATCTGCGTGAATCGGCAATGACGCTGCTGCCGCTGTTGCACTGACAGCGGCACGATACGCGCGTCCAGGACGGACCGGTTCGAGATTTGATCAGCCCGGCGGACAGTCGTGTCGCCGGGCTGATTGGTTTTGCGGGGATGGGGGAGGGGGCCGCACCATGGCCGGATGCCGGCCGTGAGGCGCCTCGGCGTTGTCATGGCGACCGTTCGCCTCTTCTACGGCCCCGCGCGTTGCGGATGACTTCCTGCCGCCCGGTCTGGTGTATAGGCTTTTCTGGAACCCCCGGACGGCCTGAACCGACTGATTCCTCAGGCGCCGAACGCGAGGGGCAGTGGAGCCGGCATCTTGGACCAGGTGATCTATTTTCTCGGGGTCGACGGAGGCGGCACGGGATGCCGCGCGCGGCTGACCGACACTGCCGGGCGCGTGCTCGGGCTTGGAAGCGGCGGGCCGGCCAACCTGACCGCCGGAGTTGCACCGGTGATCGCCTCGGTGCTTGGCGCCGCGCGGGACGCTTTTGAAGCGGCCGGACTTGGCGCGGAGGCAATGGAAGCGACCGCCGCGGGACTGGGGCTTGCGGGCGCGAATGCATCCGGCCTTGCCGGAGCGCTGCTGGAGCAGCCGCATCCCTTCGCCTTTCTGACGCTCGGCTCCGATGCTGAAATTGCCTGCCTCGGCGCCCATCGCGGCGAGGATGGGGGGATCCTCATCCTCGGCACAGGCAGCCAGGGCGTCATTTCCGCCGGGGGACGCACGCAGACCGTCGGCGGTTGGGGCTTTGCGCTTTCCGATGGCGGGTCCGGCGCGGTGCTTGGCCGTGCGGCGCTGCGCCGGGCGCTGCTGGGGCATGAACGGATCGCGTCGTCGTCACCCTTCACCGCCGCGATCTTGGCCACCTTCGACAATGCGCCGGAGCGGATGCTGGCCTTCGCGCTGAAGGCGGTTCCGGCAGATTGGGCACGTTTTGCGCCGCAGGTGTTCGAGCACGCGGCACGCGGCGATCCGGTTGCCCGGGAACTCCTGGAAGGGGCTTCGGGCGAGGTGACGGGGCTGATCGACCGGATGATCGGGCTTGGGGCGGAACGTATCGCGCTGATGGGCGGGCTTGCCGCCTCCTATCGGCCGCATCTGCCCTCCCGCCTTGCGTCGTGGCTTGTCGAGCCGCAGGGGGATGCGCTGGACGGCGCGCTGGCGCTCGCCCGAGCGAGCCTTGCCCGCGAGCACTGAGCGCACCCGGCAGGACCACTCCAGAAACGAAAAATCCATCCGCAGCCGAACTGCGGATGGATGTGTCTGTCAACGTACCTCCGCGCTGGACGGCACGACCTTCCGTGCCTCTGCAACAGACGGCACGAATAGGGGATCCGCGGGGATCAGCGGAAGACGAGAACGGGCAGTTTGGTGTGGGTCAGGACCTTCTGGGTCTGGCTGCCGAGGACGATCGATCCGACGCCGCCGCGCCCATGGGTCGCCATGGCGATCAGGTCACAGCCCTTCTTGGTGGCCGTTTCGATGATCGACTCGAAGGGGCGGTCGTTCTCGATCTCCACCGTGTCGAGCTCCACGCCGAGCGCGGCTGCCTTTTCCTTGGCGACGCCCAGATACTGAGCTGCCTTTTCCCAGATCTGCTTGTCGTATTCGGAGCGCAGATTGGAGATGCGGTTCGATTCACTGGCGAAGATATGGAACGGCTCCACCACCACAACGGCCGTCACGCGCGCGCCCAAGGCCTTCGCAAGTTCCAGCCCCTTGTCGACTGCAATATACGAAAGCGGCGAACCATCCGTTGGGATCAGAATATGTTTGTACATCGTTTTCTCCCCTTTCTTTCGAGAAGAGAAACTAGTCGCGTTCCGGCCGGTCCGCATTGATGCGGATCAAACATACATTATACCAGAGATCGCCCTTGTCCCTGCGTGTCACAAGGCTTGTCGCCGGCGCCCAATACCCTTGAATCGTTTGTAAACGGCGATCTCGCCTGTCGGCGTCGGAGCGACGGCTGTGCGGTCCTGGTGGGTCGATGGCATGTCTGTCGGGCGGCCTGGAGCGCGTTTGGCCGCACCTTTCGGCAACAGGGTGACCCACGTCCATTCCTCCTGATGAAGCCTCCGGTCTGTCTACCCGCGCGCGACCCGTCCGGCTGGTCGGCGGCTTTGTCGTCTCCTTACTGGGTTTGCCCGGCGGTTTCCGCCGCCCCGGACAGTATCTTGACAGTCTTCTGACAGCTTGCGCGTGAGAGTGTTTCTCAATGTCCCGGGTATCTGACGGCTACAGACAGCGCTCCTCCGGCGAGGTGCGTTGAGTTCTGCCGACGATCCGGGCGCGTTCGTGGCATCGAGATCGTGGCTGCCTGTCATATCGATGACATTCGCGGTTGATATCGATGGCTAGCGGGTATGTCGCAGTTCCCTCGGCGGCGCGTGGGCTCTCTGCATCGGCGATGGAAGATTTTGGGGCCTTTTCGGCCGTCCACGTCTTCCTGACGCATCGGGAGGGACTGTCTTGATCTTCCAGAAACGCGACCTCAGTTCTCTTGCCAGGCAATGGCCGGATATTCTTTTCCGCAAGGTTCTGCCGTTGGCGCTGCTCTGCTCGCTCGTGCTCTGGCAAAATGTCAGACAGGCGGAAAAGGACCAGGGGGTCTATCCGGACGAAGTTGCGGCCGGTCAGCAATCGCCCCTTTTGACCGTTGACTGATCCAGTCTCTTTGCTCACGGCGTGAATGCCGGACATGGCCGCTTGGCCGCTCCTTCCATCGTCGCGCCGCGGATCTTCGCGGTGTGGTTCGATCCGCTCCCCGTCGATCATTGCCCGACGATGCAGCAGCGTGCATCCTCCCTCTCGTCCATGTTCTCCTGATCACTCATTGGCTTTCCTCCTCCGGCGCTTCGGGACCGAATGGGGAAACCGTCACGAATCTGTTTTTCTCCGGGACTAGCGTGCGCCCTGTTCTCGAAACTGGCTTTGCCGTTCGAATGATGATGAAGGGGTTTGACGATGATGAGGCAGTTCCTGCTTGCCACGACGGCTTTTGTTGCTCTGTGCGGAAGCCAGCCGGCGTTCGCCAACGGCGTTGGATCGATCGCATTTTCCCCGGTGTCCGCGCCGGTGACGGACAAGGAAAAGCGCGAAGTCCGCGCCTCGTCCGAAGTCACGGTTGACGGCAAGACGTCCACGATCGGTTTCACGCCGCTCGTTCGTTCGGGCGACAAGATCGGCGACAACACGTTCGGGCTTGTCCTCGACGAAACCGGCAAGCCGATTGTCGGTGCCGATGGTGCGCCGATGGTCTCCAACGACATCGACTTCTCCTCGCTGCTGCAGCAGAACGGCAAGATCTACGTCGTCTCGCATTTCGAAACGCGCCCGGCGATGGTTTACGTGACGGAACTGGCCAAGGACGGCGAGACTGGCGAACTCAAGGCGATTTCGACCTCGCCGGTCGACTTTGCCGACTTCGGCGGCCTGTGGGTTCCCTGTGCCGGATCGCTGACGCCCTGGGGCACGCATCTTGGCTCGGAAGAATACGAGCCCGACGCGAATGCCGTGGAGACCGCGACGGAGCTTTCGCAGCTTGACGACTACATGAAGCCGATGGCGCTCTATTTCGGCTATGACGCGATGGCCGCCGGCGCCACGATCGACGGCTTCCGCAAGGTCTTCAACCCCTACCGCTACGGCTACATCACCGAAATCTCGGTCGACGACGCCGGCAAGGGTACGGGCGTCAAGCATTACGCGATGGGCCGCTTCAGCCATGAGCTCGGCTATGTGCTGCCCGACGAGAAGACCGTCTACATGAGCGACGACGGCTCCAATGTCGGCCTCTACCGCTTCGTCGCCGACGTGGCCGGCAAACTCGACTCCGGCCGCCTCTATGCCGCGAAGTGGGAGCAGACCAGCGCCGAAAACGGCGGCGAGGCCAACATCAGCTGGATCGACCTCGGCGCCGGCAGTTCGGACGACGTCAAGGCGCTGATCGACAAGGGCACCAAGTTCTCCGACATCTTCGACAGCGCCAAGATGGACGACAAGGGCCAGTGCCCCGAAGGCTTTACCGCGTCGGCAGCCAATGACGTCAAGGAATGCCTGAAGGTGAAGGACGGCATGGACTTCGCCGCTTCCCGCCTCGAAACCCGCCGCTATGCGGCGGTGAAGGGCGCGACGACCGAGATCCGCAAGGAAGAGGGCATCACCTACGACGGCGACCACAATCGCCTCTATGTGGCGATCAGCGAGATCTCCAATGGCATGGACGACATGGCCAAGGACGGCAAATACGACATTCCGTCCGCCAACCACATCAAGGTGGCCGAGAACAAGTGCGGCGGTGTCTATGCGCTCGATCTCGACGAGAACTTCGCCGCGACCAACATGAAGGCGATCGTCACCGGTAAGCCGCACAAGTATGAGGACGGTCCGTTCGCCGGCAACACCTGCGATATCGATGGCCTCGCCAACCCGGACAACATCTCCTATGTGCCGGCCCGCAACACCCTGATCATCGGTGAAGACACCGGTTCCGGCCACCAGAACGACGCCGTCTGGTCGATGGACCTTGCGACCAAGGAACTGACTCGGATCGAAACGACGCCCTATGGCTCGGAAACGACGTCGGTCTACGTCTACCCGAATGTCGGCGGCCACGCCTACATCATGAGCGTCGTGCAGCATCCTTACGGCGAATCCGACGAGGACAAGCTGCGGTCCCCGGCCGATGCCAAGGCCTACATGGGTTATATCGGCCCGATGCCGGCCCTCATGAACTGATCGGTGTCCTGATGACGCGTGCAATGCTGCGCGCGGCTCTCGTGGCGGTCGTGGTTTCCATGGCCGCCACCGGGGATGCCGCGAACGACAAGCCGGGCGAGGGGCAGGATCTGACATCGCCCGTGCCGGGCAACCCCTTCGCGTTCATTCCGCCGCAATGCTACACGCGCACGCGCACCGACGGCGAGGTGCACAATCCCTGCTACACGTGTCACGTCCGCTCCACGGCGCCGAATTACGTCAACGACGGCGACCTCCAGACACTCTACGATTTTCCCGATCCGGCGCTGCAGAACCGCTGGACCAACATGTTCGTCGACCGCAGGCCGGCCATCTCCGCGATGTCCGATGCCGCGATCATGGAATATGTGCGGTTCGACAATTATCACGACGGGGAGGGCAAGTCGGAGCTTGCCGCCCGCCTGCGCCGCCCGCCGGCCGGCTGGGACATCAACGGCGACGGCGTCTGGTCGGGCTTCGTCCCCGACATAGCATTCAATTTCGACAGCGAAGGCTACGACGTTACGCCGGACGGCGAGCGCACCGGCTGGCGCGCCTACGGCTATATCCCGCTGCCCGGTTCCTTCCTTCCCGCGAACGGTTCGGCCGACGACGTGATGATCCGTCTGCCAGCAGCGTTCCGCGAGCGCGAGGACGGAGCAACCGACTGGTCCGTCTACGGGGTGAACCTTGCCATCGTGGAGGCGCTGATCAAGCGCGCCGACGTGCCGATCCCGCCGACCGACGAAGCGGCGCTCGGCGTCGATCTCGATCGCGACGGCAAACTCGGGACGGCGACCCGGATCGCCTATGCCTTCGATCCGCGCAACGGCATCACCATGTCCTATGTCGGCAAGGCGCGCCTCGACCTTGAGGCGGGGCGGCTGCATCTGGCCGCCGGTCTTTTTCCCGAAGGCACCGAATTCAGCCACAGCCTGCGCTATCTCGATGTTTCCAAAGACGGGATCGTCGGGCCGGCGCCGCGCCTGAAGGAACTGCGCTATGCGCGCAAACTTGGCTGGCGGACCTATTCGTCGCTCCTCGATCAGGCGATGAACGATCTGCGGGAAGAACACGACAACCCGGATGAGCCGGAAGCCTTTGCCGGCGATGTCGAATCCGGCATCGCGACGGGAACCGGCTGGCGCTATCAGGGCTTCATCGAAGATGCCGCCGGCAGCCTTCGGCCACAGACCTACGAGGAGAGCCTGACCTGCGCCGGCTGCCACGCCGGAACGGGCCGTCCGACCGACACGATCTTCTCCTATCCGCGCAAGGTCGACGCACCGGCGAATGGCTGGTTCCATTGGGGCGCGGACTATCGTCTCGGTGATTTGCCCGATCCGAAGCGACCTGACGGCGCCGGGCGCTATGCCACCTATCTTGAGCGCAATCACGGCAGCGACGAGTTTCGCGCAAACCGGGAGGCGATCGATCGGTTCTTTCCCGGCGGAAAGTCGGATGAAGCCGCCATCGAGGCGCTTGCGACGCATATCGGCGCGATGACCGATCCCTCGCCGCGGCGGGCCATCGACCTCAACAAGGCCTACCGACTGATCGTCGAGGAACAGAGCTTCGACAAGGGACGCAACGCGACGATCGCGCCGATGGACGACATCATCTGGCGCAAGGTGAAGCCGGGAACGGCAACGGGCATCGAACAACCGGCCGACTGAGGAGATCGCGGCTCGGGCGCCCCGGCACGCGGCCTCGTTCGAAGCGGGGCCTCACGACATCCTCGGCCGATCGCCCTGTAACTGATGGATCGCCTTCAGAAGCGCCTGGCGCAGCCGCTCCCGCTCGGCCTCGCGGACCTGCGCGACGTCGAGGAAGATCCGTGCCCCCTCGACATGCTCGTTGATCACGCTGCGGGTGAACTGCACCTCGCCAATGTAGTCTTCCACGACATAGGGCACGACGGAGCGGCTGATCCCCTTGAGCGAGATGGGCTCGAGCGGACGCGCCCGGACGAGATCGCCGACCAGCGCATAGGTTTCGTAGCTGAGCACGATGCCGCCCGGCTCTGCGATCGATTCCAGCCGTGCCGCGAGGTTCGCCTCGGCCCCGATGATCGTGTAGTCCATCCGTTCGGCGCTACCGAAGTTGCCGACGTTGCAGTAGCCGCTGTTGATGCCGATGCGGGTCTGGAAGGGCTGTTCGATGCCGCGGCTGCGCCATTCCTCGTTGAGGGTGGCCATGCGCTCCTGCATGGCGACCGCCATCTTCACGCAGGCGCGCGCATCCTCCCGCTCGCCCCGGGTCTCGGGATCGCCGAAGAAGGCCAGGATCGCGTCGCCGATGAACTTGTCGAGCGTTGCCCCGTGCTCGTGGGCAATCTTGGACATCTCGGTGAAATACTCGTTGAGCAGGCGCGTCAGTTCCTCCGGCTGGAGGCGTTCCGACGTCATGGTGAAGTCCTTGATGTCGGAAAAGAAGATCGTCAGCTTCTTGCGCTCGGTCGAGATCACGACGTCCCGCTCGCCGCTGAAGATGCTGCGGTAGACCTGCGGCGAGAGATACTTGGAAATCTTCATGGAGACTGCGGCAAGGAAGGAGTTGGCCTCTTCCAGTTCTGCATTCATGCGCTTGAACATGTGCGACTGGCGCCACTGCATGGTGGCGAACGTGGCGCCGGCCATTCCCGCGAAGAGGAAGTAGATCAGCAGGTATTTGAAGGCGAAGAGGTTGTTTGCGATCTTCTGCTCGACTTCGACCTCCTGGATGCCGCGCACATCGCCGACCTTCCAGTCGCGTTTCGGGCTCTCCGGGTGGCTGTTGTGACAGGCAACGCAGGCCTCGGCCATGATCACCGGCGCGACGAGGCGGATCTTGCGGTCGAACAGCGAGCCCGTCAGGTCGAGCCGCGTGGCATCTTCGGACGGAGCACCGCGAAAGGCCTTGAGCGCATCGCGCTCGAAGGCGTCCATCCTGTGCGGCTCGCGCGATTTGAAGACGTAGTCGGACAGAAAGCGGTAGGTGATGTTCTCGCCGCGCCGGCCGATGACATCGCCAAGCTCCAGCGAGAGCGTCGCCGGAATCGGGATCGCGCCCGGAATGTCCCGGTAATTGTGGGCCGTGACGGTCTTGCCGTCGGATGCCAGGACGCGTCCGGCGACATTCTTGGCGTAGTAGCCGCGAATGTCCGTGATCATGGAATTGAGACTGTCCGCCTGGGTGCGAAGAACGGTGTCGGAGAGTTGCCGCAGATCGAGCCAGACCGCCACGGGCAGGAGCGCGAGCGACACAACGATTGCGACTGCGAACCAGATCGGCCGCGCGAGAAAATGCCGTATGATCGAACCCATTGTCGTATTCATCCCGTCAGGCCTGCGAGAGCATTTGCCGACAGGCCGATCGCGCCCGATGGCAATGGACATCTGCATCTTCCAAGTGTTGGCGCGGATGCTACACGAAGGGACCTAGCGGAAAAATGCTTCCGGCGGATGAACGGCAGGGGCCTCGGAAGAATTTCCGCTGTAAAGTCATGGCTCGAGGACGGCTGGAGCGCGGAATGCTTCAGTCGCCGGACCGCTGCGCGTCGGCGGACCGGGAACGGGATCGCCCGGACAGGCGCGTTCGCTCATTGGGCCTCCGGGAGGCATTCGGACGCAGGATCCTGTCAAAGGAACGCGAAAATCGCTGCCTTTGCCGGCGTGGAGGTTGGCGCGGCTTCACAAAAGCTGTAAACGCCAGAGCACAAGCTGCTGCCGGCTTGATGCAGGGCGAACGCATGCGCGGCAATGGCGCCGGACCGGATTGGCCATCGGGCTTCCGTCGGCCGACGTTGTCTCGGATGCCGAAACGGGCGCGGCGCGTGTCGCGCGGTTCTGCAAGAGGCATGCTCCAGGGAAGAAATCCGGTCCGGTGACACTCGGCCGGTGCCGGGTGAAAGAAGAAGATGGTCGATCTCTTTAACGAAGTTTCCGAAGATCTCCGCCGCGACCGGCTCAACCGGCTCTGGGCGCGCTACGGCCTTTATGTGATCGCGCTTGCGGTGCTGATCGTGCTGGCGACCGCCGGCTGGCGTGCCTGGCTCTACTACGAGAAAGAGCAGGCCGACGCGACCGCCGTCGACTATATCGCCGCCGTCGCCAAGGCGAACGAGGGCGACCACAAGGCCGCCATTGCGGCGCTCGATGCCGTCGCCGCCAAGGGGCCTTCCGGCTACACGACGCTGGCCCGCTTCCGCGCCGCCGCCGAGACGATGGCGAGTGGCGACGAGGAGGGAGCCCTCAAGGCCTGGCAGGCTCTTGCGGACGACCGCTCGCTTTCTGCCGAACTCAAGGATCTCGCCCGCTACCGCGCGGCGATGATCGCCGTCGACAGCGAGGACTATGACACGTTTTCCAAGCGCGTCGCGTCGCTGACGACGGACGGCAACCCCTGGAAACCGTATGCCGAGGAACTCAAGGCGATCTCGGCCATCAAGGTGCAGAAGTGGGAAGACGCGCGGACGGCCCTGGAGGCCATCACGCATGAAATGTCCGTTCCGCAGGACGTGGAATCGCGCGCGCAGATCCTGATGGAACTGGTGACCGGCAAGATCGGGCCGAAACCCGACGCGGCAGGCGGGAACGGCGAGAAGAAGGAAGGGTCTGGTACATGAGCGATCGGCGTCAATCCCGCAGCTTGCGTGTCGCGGTTTTCAATTCGGTTGCTCTTGCGCTTGTTGCCGGTTCGCTTGCCGGCTGTACCAGCGGGATCGACAGCCTGTCGGAACTCAATCCCTTCAAGGGCGACGAGAAGCTTCTGCAGGGCGAACGCCGTTCGCTCCGAGCGGACGGCGCGCTGCCTGAGGTCGCCAACACGACGGCGTCCTATGGCGCTGCGCGCGACATCGGCGACTGGCCCCAGTCGGGCGGCACGGCCGCCAACGATCCGGGCAACATCGCCTATTCGGGCAGCGGTAGGCTCGCCTGGAGCGTGAAGGCCGGGCAGACCGGCGAAAGCGGCGGCGCCTATGGCTTTTATGGTGCGGACCAGCGCGTTTCGGCGCGGCCCGTCGTCTCGGGCGGCACGGTCTTCACCTACGATCCGACCGGCAACGTGACGGCGATCAACCTCTCCTCCGGCGGGCGGGTCTGGAGCGCCAACATTCGGCCGAAGGAAGAGGGCGACACCGTGAACGGCGGCGGCGTCGCGGCGACGGGCGGACGGGTCTTCGTCTCGACCGGCTACGGCGAAGTGGTCGGCCTTGATGCAGGCTCCGGCGCGCGCGTCTGGACGGCCAAGCTCGACGCACCGGCACGCTCGGCGCCAGCGGTTTCGGGCGGCAAGGTCTTCGTTGTCACCCGGACCAATTCGGTTATCGCGATCGATGCCGCCGCCGGTTCGGTGCTCTGGACGGTCGAGACCAATTCGGCTGCTGCAAGCCTGCTGGCGACGGCCAGTCCGGCGGTCGTCGGCGACACCGTGATCGTTCCGACGTCGACGGGCGACATCGCCGCGCTCTCCATCGCCGATGGATCCCAGAAATGGTCGGTGTCGGTCTCCGGCGGTAGCCGCAGCCTCGCCGTCGCGGGGCTTGGCGACGCTTCGGCGAGCCCGGTGGTCGACAACGGCGTCCTGTTTGCCACCGGCATCGGCGGGCGCACGATCGCGGCCAAGGCCCAGAATGGCGAACAGATCTGGTCGCAGCCGATTGGCAGCGCCCACACACCGGTTGTCTCCGGCTCGTCGGTCTTCATCGTCGATCTCGACGGGCGGGCCGTTGCTTTCGACCGCTCGAAAGGCACGATCCTCTGGGCGACGCAACTGCCGAAGAACCCCGATGCCAAGCGCACCACCTGGGCAGGACCGCTGCTCGGCAACGGCAAGCTCTGGCTCGTCTCGGTCCACGGGCGGCTGGCGCGGGTCGATGCGGCGACAGGCACTCTGGAACAGACCAGCAAACTCAATGTCGAGGGCGTTCTGCCGCCGATCGCAAGCGGTGGCACGATGCTCATTCTCGGCGGTCAGGGCAATCTGATCGCCCTGCGCTAACCCCATTTAGAAACCCACAAAACCATGTCCTTACCCGTCGTCGCTATTGTCGGTCGGCCCAATGTGGGCAAGTCGACCCTTTTTAACCGGCTCGTCGGCAAGAAGCTGGCGCTGGTCGACGACACGCCGGGCGTCACGCGCGACCGGCGCATGGGCGACGCCAGGCTTGGCGACCTCAAGTTCCAGATCATGGATACGGCAGGTCTTGAGGATGCCGATCCAACGAGCCTTGCGGGCCGCATGCGCGCAATGTCGGAGGCAGCGATCCGCGAATGCGACGTCGTTCTGTTCCTGATTGACGCCCGCGCCGGTGTGCTGCCGCTGGACGAGCATTTTGCCGAGTTCATCCGCAAGTGCGAGCGGCCGGTCATCCTCGTCGCCAACAAGGCGGAGGGCAAGGCGGGCGAGGGCGGGTTGCTGGATTCCTATGCGCTGGGGCTTGGCGATCCGATCGCGCTGTCCGCCGAACATGGCGAGGGCACGTCGGACCTTTACGAAGCGCTGCGCGACAAGCTGGCGACCGTCGGCAAGGACATGCCCGACGAGGAGGACGCGTTCGACGAGGCCATCACGGGCATCGATCTCGACGAGGAGGGCAACGCGATCGAAGACGATCCGCTTCGCCCCTTGCGCGTTGCGATCGTCGGACGGCCGAATGCGGGCAAGTCGACGCTGATCAACCAGCTGATCGGCAAGGAACGTCTTCTTGTCGGCCCGGAAGCGGGCATCACGCGCGATTCCATTTCCGTCGACTGGGAGTGGAAGGGCCGCGAGATCAAGCTCTTCGACACGGCCGGCATGCGGCGCAAGGCGCGGGTGCAGGAAAAGCTGGAAAAGCTCTCCGTTGCAGACGGTCTGCGCGCTGTGAAATTCGCCGAGGTCGTGGTCGTGCTGCTCGATGCGACGATCCCCTTCGAGAAGCAGGACCTGCAGATCACCGACCTCATCATCCGCGAGGGGCGGTCGCTGGTGATCGGCCTCAACAAGTGGGACCTCATCGAGGATCGCGGCGCCAAGTTCCGGGAGTTGCGCGAGGAGGCCGACAGGCTGCTGCCGCAGGTGAAGGGCGTGCCGCTCGTCACGCTCTCCGGCCTCACGGGCGAGGGCACGAGCCGGCTCATGGATGCCTGCCTCAAAGCCTATGACCTCTGGAACATCCGCATCTCGACCGGACGGCTCAATCGCTGGTTCTCCGGCGTGATCGAGCATCATCCGCCGCCCGCCGTCGCCGGCCGCCGGCTGAAGCTGCGCTATATCACCCAAGCCAAGGCCCGTCCGCCGCATTTCGTCGTCTTCTGCACGCGGCCGGATGCGGTTCCGGAATCCTATCGGCGCTATCTCATCAACGGCCTGCGCGAAACCTTCGAGATGCCCGGCGTGCCGATCCGCCTGCATATGAAGAGCAGCGGGAAGAACCCCTTCGACAAGGAAGATTGAGGGGGAGGGAGACCGCCAACATCGCGGGGTGACTGCTGCTGTGCGCGGCTGCGACCGTATGTTTGCCTGCCTCTCCATCGTCATTCCCGCGAAAGCGGGAACCCAATCATGTTACCAAACTGAATGCCGGCGGATTTTTCCAGAAGCGTCGCCGCGACCTTCCTGGCTCGTTCACGTGCCGCGTGGCCATTGGGTTCCCGCTTTCGCGGGAATGACGATGGGAGGTTCCTGCATTGGCAATGCCGATTATCTTCTCAGATCCCGGCTCTTGAATTCCCACCTCCTGTCCATACCTGACAGTCTCGCCCCTCCGAACCCTTGCGAGGCGTCATGGCAAAACTCTCCATCCTCGATCTTGCTCCCGTCCCCGAAGGCTTGACGCCGCGCGACGCTTTGATGAATTCGCTCGACCTCGCGCGACATGCGGAGGACTGGGGCTACAATCGCTTCTGGCTCGCCGAGCACCACAACATGATCGGCATCGCCAGTGCGGCGACGGCGGTGGCCATCGGCCATGTCGCGGGCGGCACGAAGACGATCCGTGTCGGGGCAGGGGGCATCATGCTGCCGAACCACTCGCCGCTGGTGATCGCCGAGCAGTTCGGAACGCTGGAATCGCTCTATCCCGGACGCATCGACCTCGGACTCGGCCGTGCGCCGGGCACCGACATGACGACGCTGCGCGCGCTGCGCCGCTCGCCGGAGGCCGCCGACACGTTTCCGCGCGACGTTCAGGAGCTTCAGGCGCTTTTTGCGGAAGCCGGGCCGAACCAGATCGTCCAGGCGGTGCCGGGGGCAGGGCTCAACGTGCCGCTGTGGATTCTCGGCTCCAGCCTCTTCGGCGCGCAACTGGCGTCCATGCTGGGGCTGCCCTACGCCTTTGCCTCGCATTTCGCGCCCGAGGCGCTGATCGACGCGCTGAAGCTCTACCGCTCCGGCTTCGAACCGTCGGAGCAGCTGGCACGGTCCTATGCCATGGCCGGCATCAACGTGGTCGCGGCGGAGACCGACGAAGAAGCCAAGCGCCTCTTCACCAGCGCGCAGCAGAGCTTCACCAACCTCGTGCGCGGCACGCGCGGGCGCATGCTGCCGCCGATCGACGACATCGAGAGCTACTGGTCGCCCATCGAAAAGGTGCATGTCTCACGCATGCTCAGCTATGCCTTCGTCGGTTCGCCGGCGACGATCCGCGAGAAGCTGCAAAGGTTCCTCGACGAGACCGGCGTCGACGAGGTGATGGTTGCCGCACACATATACGACCACGGTAGCCGGCTGAAATCCTACGAACTTCTCGCAGAGGTCTGGCCGAGCGTCACGGAAGGCCGGTCCGCCGACGCGACGGCGGCGCAATAGACGTTGCAGATCATCTCGCTCGTCATTCCAGGGTGTGGACGATCTCGCGGTAGGCCGCTTCCGGAAAGGCTTTCAACGTCTTGCTGCGCACAAAGCCCTGGCGGCCGAGCATCATGATGAAGCGGGCAAGGACAGCGTCGTCCGGCGCCTCGACGACGCTGACCATGTCGTATTCGCCCATGGTGAGGTAGAACTCCTTGAAGCGACCGCCCATGGCGGCGAGTTGCTCCTTGGCGGCATCGAGACGCTTCGGCGAGTCCGTCACATGCTTGATGCCTTGCTCCGTCCAGTTGAGCATCACGATATAGGTGGTCATTTCGCACCTTTCCGGCGCGGTCACGACGCAGTACCTGATTGGGCCGCGCTCTTCTTGGCCCCGAGCGGCAATGTCGCGGGGCTTGCGGTGCAAGTATGATCCAGTTGGTAAAGGGCGGCAAGGACGGTCTGTTTTCCCTGAAGACGCGAAGGGAAAGCCGGGCGTTGGTGCTGGCCTTGCTTGCAAGTGAAATCCCGACCGTCGGCCCGGCCTTGAAACGAGAGCGGGCGGCCACGTTTCCGTCGCCGCCCGGTTCATGGAACTTTGCCTGACGTGCCGTCAGATCACGCGGCGGCAACCTTGCGCAGGAAGGTGTCGATGCTGTCGCGCAGGCCGTCGGACTGTTCGGCGACTGCGCGTGACGCGGTCGCCACGCTTTCGGCCGAGCGGATGGTCTCGTCGGCCGCGCCGGACACTTCGCTGGCGTTCTCGCTCACGACCCGCGTTCCGTCGGAGGCCATGGCGATGTTGCGACTGATTTCCGATGTCGCCGCGCCCTGCTGCTCGACGGCGGCGGCAATTGCGCCAGTGTAGCGGTTGACGTCCGCCATCGTCGTGGTGATCGACTGGATGGCGCGGACGGCGTCGCTGGTGGAGGACTGGATGCCTGTCACCTGCGCGGCGATCTCCTCCGTGGCGCGCGCCGTCTGCGCCGCCAGATTCTTGACCTCGGAGGCCACCACGGCAAATCCCTTGCCGGCTTCGCCGGCCCGTGCCGCCTCGATCGTCGCGTTGAGCGCAAGGAGGTTTGTCTGCTCGGCAATCGCCTGAATGAGCGTGACCACTTCGCCGATCTTGCTTGCCGCCTGGGCGAGGCCGTCGACCATGTCGTTGGCGTCCTTGGTCGAGCGAGCGGCCTGTTCCACGACCTCCGTCGTCCGCGAAATCTGGTTGGTGATCTCGCCAATGGACGAGGCGAGTTCCTCGGCTGCGCTTGCCACCGCGCCGACGTTGTCGGCGGCGTCGTTGGAGGCGCTGGTGACGGTGGCGGCGTTGTCGGCCGTGCGGCGGGAGGCTGCGTCCACCGCCTTTGCGGTCGTCAGCATGCCCTGCATTGTCTCGCTGACGCGGTTGATGGCGGAAGTCGCCTCATTCTGGAAGTCGCTCAGGATCGCCTCGATTTCCATCTGACGGCGGTTGCGCGCGCGCTCTTCCTCCGACTGGCGCTTTTCCAGTTTCAGGCGCTCAAGCGTATTGTTGCGCAGCGTTTCGATCGAGCGGGCGATATCGCCGATTTCATCCTGACGGTCGGTGGAAGGAATTTCCGACTCCAGATCGTTGCTGGCGATCTTCATCACTGTGCCGGTCATGCTCGTGATCGGCTTCACGACGCTTCGCACCACGACAATCAGGATGGTCGACAGGATCACGATGATCAGCGCGGTGATGCCGAGGCTCTTCTCCATCGCCGACATGAATCGGGCGTCGACATCGTCCATCAGGACGCCGGATCCGAACATCCAGCCCCACGGCTTGAAGCCCTGGACGAATGACATTTTCGTATAACCGGCATTGTCCTTGGGATTGATCCAACCATATTCGACAAAGCCGGAGCCGTCTGTCCTCGCGATATCGACCATCTCCTGAACATGGTGCTTGCCGTTGGAGTCGGTCATGTCGCGCAGGTTCTTGCCATCGTTTTCCGGCTTCACCGGATTAAGAATGCCCTTGTAATCAAAGTCGTAGACGAAAACGTAGTCTTTGCCATTATAGCGAAGCGACCTGATTGCCGAGAGCGTGTTGGCCTTCGCGGTCGCAAGATCGATCTCGCCCTTGTCAACCTTCGCCTGTTCGCCGGCCGCGATCGTGGCGACAGCCGTGACGATGGACCGGATCTCGGACTTCTTGAACTGAATCAATTCCTGCTTCAACGAGACCGCCGACCATGCGGCCAATCCGAGAAAGCCGATGACGGTCAACAGCAGGATGGCCTGGAATTTGGCAGAGAGACCTTTGGGTAGAAGTCTTCGCATCATGTACCCCCGAGAAAAGCTGACTAATGGGTAACAGTGCGAAGATTAATTTCAGGTGCTATTTGTATGAATGTTTCGTTAATTTTGATCCTCAAACAAACGCCACACCGTTGAACGAAGGTTTTGTGATGCCAGACGATTCGCACAATTCCGAACTGCCGCCCGAGACCAAGCTGACGCGGTCCAAGCTGCGCTGGGCCAAGGAGCAGAAGTTCCTGACCGGGCGCGAGATGGTGCCGGGCGCGGAGCGCCTGCCGCCGGGTCAGCACCTGACGCGCGACTGGCCGGTCCTCGACCTCGGCATCCAGCCTGACGTGCCGCTTTCCACATGGCGCCTGCAGATCCTCGGCAAGGTCGCCGAACCGCTGGATCTTTCCTGGGATGACTTCCAGGCGTTGCCGCAGAGCACCTTCCTGTCCGACATCCACTGCGTCACGACGTGGTCGCGCTACGACAACACCTGGGAAGGCGTTTCGACGCGAGACCTGCTGATGCGCTGCGATCCGGCGGAGAGCGCCACCCACGTGATGCTGCACAGCTACGACGGCTATACGACCAACCTCGCGCTTGAGGACTTCGCCGCGCCGAACGCGCTCATCGCCACCCATTGGCAGGGTCAGCCGATCGCGCGCGAGCATGGCGGTCCGGCGCGCCTCGTCGTGCCGCATCTCTATTTCTGGAAGAGCGCCAAGTGGCTCCGGGCGATCGAGTTCCTGGAGGCCGACAAGCGCGGCTTCTGGGAGGTGAACGGCTATCACAATCACGCCGACCCGTGGGCCGAGGAGCGCTATTCGGAGGATTGAGTCCGACCGTTCTCTCCGGGGTGGTCCGGCGAACGGCTTCTAATCGGAAAAGCGTTCTCGGTAGGCCTGCGGGCTGATGCCGAAGCGGCGCTGGAAGGCGCGCCGCATGGTTTCCTCCGCCCCGAAGCCGCAACGGGCGGCGACCCTTGCCACCGGGCGGCCCTGCTCAAGCTGGCGGCGTGCGCTTTCGAGGCGCATCTGCTCGACGGCTTCGGTGGGCGTCCTGCCCGTCGATTGCCGGTAGTGGCGCGAAAAGCTCCTGAGACTCATGCCGGCCCGGTCCGCGAGATCGGCAAGGGAGAGGGGCCGGTCGAGGTTCGCGACGATCCAGGCATGAAGGTCGTCGAAGCGCCCGCCATTGTCCTGAAGGGTGAGGGCGGCGCTGAACTGCGACTGCCCGCCCGGGCGCTTCAGGAAGACGACAAGCTGGCGGGCAACAGCGAGTGCGAGGTCGTGCCCGAGATCGGCCTCGACCAGCGACAGAGCGAGGTCGATGCCGGCGGTCACACCCGCGGATGTCCAGATGTCGCCGTCTCGGATGAAGATCGGGTCGGGGTCGACGCGTATCTTCGGAAACCTCTGCCGGAACTCCTCGCAGCGCTGCCAGTGCGTGACGGCGCGCCGCCCGTCGAGCAGTCCGGCGGTCGCCAGCAGGAAAGCCCCGCTGCACACCGACGCCGTTCGCCGCGCGGCCTTCGAGCGCTGCCCGATCCAGTCGATGAGGCTGCGGTCTTCGCAGGCGGCATTGATGCCCCATCCACCGGGAACGATCAGCGTATCGAGCGGAGCGTCGACGGGCGGCAAGCGAGCTGCCTCCAGGACGAGACCCGAGGATGTCTTCGTCTGCCCGGTCTTGCTCACCACGACGGCCTCATAGGCGAGCGGCTGGCCGGCCAAGCGCAGCATGTCGTTGGCCGAGGCGAAGACCTGCAAGGGGCCAGCAACATCGAGCAGCTGGCTGTCGGGAAAATTGAGGATTTCGATGCGGCGGAGCATTTTGGCGCAAACCGAGGGGTAATTGGCGTTCAGGCCAGAAAGTGACCTGCTAGGCTCGGCCAAGTCAATCGGAGATCCCTCACATGACCTTGCATATTGGCCTTCTCGTCTTTCCCGCTGTCCAGCAGCTCGATCTCACAGGACCGTTCGAAGTCTTCGCATCGGCGGCCGGAACGAGCGTGCATCTCGTCTGGAAGGATCTCATGCCGATCCGTTCGGCTACGGGGCTGATGCTGACGCCCGACACGACCTTCGCGGACTGCCCGCAGCTCGATGTCATCTGCGTGCCCGGTGGCGGCGGCGTGAATGCGCTGCTGCGCGATGAGGCGGTTCTCGATTTCATCCGCCGTCAGGCGCGGGGCGCGCGGTTCGTCACCTCGGTCTGTACCGGCTCGCTCGTGCTCGGCGCGGCGGGACTGCTCAAGGGCAGGCGGGCGGCCACGCACTGGAACGCGCTCGACTTCCTGCCGTCTTTCGGAGCGACGCCCGTTGCGGAACGGGTGGTGCGCGACGGCGCAATCATCACGGCCGGCGGTGTCACCTCGGGGATCGATTTCGGTCTTTCGGTCGTTGCGGAACTGCTCGGTGAAGACGAGGCAAAGACGATCCAGCTGGCGCTGGAATACGCGCCTGCGCCGCCGTTTTCGTCCGGAACGCCGGAGCAGGCTTCGGCTGAAATCGTTGCCGCGGCCCGGGCGCGAATGGCGACTTCGCGGTCCGAACGCGAGGCTATTGTCGCTGAACTGGCGAGCGAGGCTCTGTCGTAGCGCGGGAAGTTCAGTCGCCTCGCTCGATCCGCACCTTGTCCGGCCAGAAGGCGAGGTAGCCGGCAATGCGTTCGGCTGACGGCAACGGCTCGTCATAGGCCCAGGCGATTTCCTTGCCGTCCAGCAGGTAATAATGCGCGTTGCCCTTGAGCGGGCAATGCGTTGTCTTGTCCGCCTTCTCCAAAGCCTGTTTCAGGGCGGCCTTGGGGATATAGAGTATCGGCGGATAGGGGTGCTTGCCCGTTTCGGCAATCTCGATCGCCTTGGTGGTGTCGGCGATCAGCGTGTCACCGGCAAAGACCCTGATCCGTTCGTAGACGGGGCGAATGACCATGAAATGGTTGCGATCGTTCGGATTGCGGACGGTCTCCGTGGTCATGGCAGCAACCTTCGCTGGTTCGTCTCGTCTTTTTCCAATTGGCGTGGCCGTCCGGCCGTGTCCAGCCTGTTCCGGTCGGGGCCAAGTCACGATTGCTTGTGCAGCATATCCGGACCGGCATCCGCGATCAGGCGCTTGCCGCAAAGTGCCATGGTGATGTCGAGCTCGTTGCGGATGATCTCCAGCACCGAGGCGACGCCCTCGCGTCCGTTGGCTCCGAGGCCATAGAGGAACGGGCGGCCGATATAGGTGCCCTTGGCGCCGAGGCAGAGCGCCTTCAGCACGTCCTGTCCCGAGCGGATGCCGCCATCCACATGAACCTCGATCCGGTCGCCGACGGCCGCAACGATGTCGGGCAGCGCCGAGATCGAGGAGGGGGCGCCATCAAGCTGGCGGCCGCCGTGGTTGGAGACGATGATCGCGTCGGCGCCGGTGTCGACCGCCTGCCGCGCGTCCTCGGCATCGAGAATGCCCTTGAGGATCAGCGGTCCACCCCAGCGCTCCTTGATCCATTCCACGTCCTTCCAGGAAAGCTGCGGATCGAACTGTTCCGCCGTCCAGGCCGAGAGCGAGGAGAGGTTCGAGACGTTCTTGGCGTGCCCGACGATGTTGCCGAAGGTGCGCCGCTTCGTGCCCAGCATGCCGAGGCACCAGCCCGGCCGAATTGCCATATGCCAGAGGCTCACGGGGGTGAATTTGGGCGGCGCGGACAGGCCGTTGCGGATGTCCTTGTGGCGCTGGCCGAGGATCTGGAGGTCGAGGGTCAGTACCAATGCCGAGCAGCGGGCCGCCTTGGCGCGCTCGATCAGGTTCTCGATGAAGGCGCGGTCGCGCATCACGTAAAGCTGGAACCAGAAGGGCTTCTTGGTCGCCGCCGCCACGTCCTCGATGGAGCAGATGCTCATGGTCGAGAGCGTGAAGGGCACCCCGAAGGCCTCGGCGGCCTGGGCGGCGAGGATTTCGCCGTCGGCATGCTGCATGCCGGTGAGCCCTGTCGGGGACAGCGCAACCGGCATCGCCACCTTCTGGCCGATCATCGTGCTTTCCAGCGACCGGTTGGTCATGTCGACGAGCACGCGCTGGCGCAGCTTGATCTTGCCAAAATCCTCTTCGTTGGCGCGGTATGTGCCTTCGGTCCACGAGCCGCTGTCGGCGTAGTCGAAAAACATCTTCGGCACGCGGCGACGGGCGAGTTCCTTGAAATCGCTGACGGTCAGGGGACGGGACATTGGGATTCCATGATGATCGGGTGGCGGAACGGGAAGCCATCTTTAAGCCGAATTTCGCCATCGGGCAAAGCCATCGCTGCGTTTTGCCTTGAATGTCGGGCAGATCGCGAGGTTTGCCGGCGCGAGCCCGGTTTCGTGTCGCTCGTTGCGGTGAGGGCGCCCGCAAAAGCAACGAAAAAAAACGCCGGGCGGTGGCTCGGCGCTTGATGTCATGTTGGCAGCCACGCCCAGACGCGCGCTGCGGTCAGGCGGTCAGCTTGGTCTCGATCTCGTGGATCGGAAACTGCACGAGATCCTTGGCGATTTCCGCCGAGACGATCTGCTGGACCGCCGGGGACAGCTTCGAGCGCAGGACGCCAAGCGCCTTCGGCGGGGCCACGACGACAAGATGGGTGATGCCGCGCTTTTCCTTCAGCGTGCTCAGTTCGCTGGCAACCGTCGTCAGGAAGGCGGTCTCGGCCTCGTCGTGGCGGTCGGTCTCTTCCATGGCCGAGCGGCCATGCGAGGCCGATTCGTGGACCCGTCCGGGCCTGTCGGAGGCGAGGTCGCGATTGGCCGGAGCTGGCTCGTCGAGCACCTTTTCCGTCTTCAGGTTCGGATAGACCTCGTCGCCTTCGTTGCGCAGGAACAAGGCCTTGGCGCCGTCGCACACGACAACCCATCCATGTCGCGGCAGCTTTTGACCGGTCATCCCGTTTCTCCTCTGTCTTGTTTTGCCGCGAGCGACCATCGGATCGCCCACAGGAGCTTTCGCTCGATCTTTCTCGACCCATCGGGTCAGTGAGGCGATGGTTTCCCACTTTTCATCCGAAGCGAATGATTTGGATCAACGGGAGGGGAGAAAGAGCGATGCGGCCCGTCGGACTGCTGCGGGCCGAACCGCTTTGGTCCACTGCCGCAGGCGGTCGGTTGACGCCGGTCAAGGCGGAGCGGTCCCCGGTGCGCTAACCAGTCGGTATGTCCGTGCACAATGCCGATATCGCCGCACTCTTCCAGCGGATGGCCGACCTCCTCGATATCGAGGGGGCCAACCCGTTTCGCGTCCGCGCCTATCGCCGGGCCGCCGCCACGATCGGGGAACTGCCGGAAAGCGTCGCGAGCCTGATCGAGCGGGGAGAGCCTTTGGAGACGCTACCGGCCATTGGCGACGATCTTGCCGAGAAAATTGTAGAGATCGTCAGGACCGGCCGTCTGAAAGCGCTGGAAGAGGTGGAGGCGCGGACGCCCTCGACGCTGGCCGCGCTGACGGCCATTCCGGGGCTAGGACCGAAGCGCGTGCATGCCCTCCATCAGGAACTCGGCATCAGGACGCTGGCCGATCTGGAAGCCGCGGCAAAGGCCGGCAGACTGAGGGACCTGCCGAAGTTCGGTGCCGCTATTGAGGCGAAGATCCTGGACGATATCGCGAAGCATCGGACGACCGAGAAGCGGTTCAGCATCGCCCTTGCCGAGGAATTCGCCCGGGATCTGACGCGCTATCTGTCGGCGGCGCCCGGCGCGACGCGGGTGGTTGTCGCCGGAAGCTACCGGCGCCGGCGCGAGACGGTCGGCGACCTCGATCTTCTGGTGATCTGCGACGATGGTCCGGCCCTGACGGACTATTTCGTCCGCTATGATGAGATCGCGGAGGTCGTCTCCAAGGGCCCGACGCGCTCGACCGTCATCCTGACGTCTGGAATTCAGGTCGACCTGCGGGTCGTTCCGGAGGAAAGCTATGGTACGGCGCTGCATTATTTCACGGGCTCCAAGGCACACAGCATCGCGATCCGGACCATCCTTCAGGACAAGGGCCTGAAGCTCAACGAGTACGGCGTCTTCAAGGGCAAGGAGCGCGTCGGAGGCGAGAGCGAGGAGGACGTCTTCCGGGCGGCCGGCCTTGGCTATATCGAGCCGGAACTGCGCGAGGACCGTGGCGAGATCGAGGCTTCAAAGGCGGGAATGCTGCCGAAGCTGATCACGCTGGCGGATATCCGCGGCGACCTTCACGCCCACACCGATGCCTCGGACGGGCGCAGCAGCCTTGAGGAGATGGCGGAGGCGGCAAGGGCACTCGGCTACGACTATCTGGCGGTCAGCGATCACTCGCAGCACGTCATCGTGGCCAACGGTCTCGATCCCGAACGTCTGGCCAGGCAGCTTGACGAGATCGACCGGCTGAACGACCGCTTCGACGGTTTTCGTCTCCTGAAGTCCTGCGAGGTCGATATCCTCGCCGACGGCACGCTCGATCTGCCCGACAGCATCCTGAAGCGCCTCGACTATACGGTCTGCGCCGTCCACTTCGGCTTTGACTTCGACAGCGACCGGCAGACCGAACGCATCCTCAAGGCGATGGATAACCGCTATTTCAACATTCTCGCCCATCCGACCGGCCGGCTGATCGGCCAGCGTCCCGGCTACGGCCTCGATCTTGACCGGATCATCGAGGGGGCCCGGGTTCGGGGCTGTTTCCTGGAGATCAATGCGCATCCGATGCGGCTCGACCTTGACGACATTCGTTGCCGGCAGGCCAAGGAGGCCGGTGTCAGGCTGGCGATCTCGACGGATGCGCATTCGACCGTCGGACTTGGCGCCATGCGCTATGGCGTCGACCAGGCGCGGCGGGGGTGGATCGAGGCCGGCGACGTCCTGAACACCCGGCCATGGAAGGAACTGAAGGCTCTGTTTGACCGCTGAGCAGAGGACATGCGACGGTGCCACCGGCAGCGCGGCCTCGTCCGACACTACGTACTTGCCACGATTGATCTGCAATTCCGGTCGCCGCTATCCGTAGAAGTCCGAATTATGCGGGAGCAGACCATGACGCCGTCCATGGACGATGATCGCTCCGAACGGCTCGCGACACGGCCTTGCATCCTCGTCGTCGACGATGAGAAGGCGGTCAGAGACGTCCTGTCGGAAACACTCTCGGATGAGGGCTTCGAGATTGTCGAGGCCCGCAGCCGGCGGGGGCTGTTCTCGGTTCTGGCCGAACGCGACGTCGATCTGATCACGCTGGACCTCAACCTCGGCGCGGAGGACGGCCTTGAGCTTGCACGCGATATCCGCGCCCTGGTCAATGTCCCGATCATCATGATCACGGGACGCGGTGAGCCCCAGGACCGGGTGACCGGCCTTGAAGGCGGCGCCGACGACTATATCACCAAGCCTTTTCATGTGAGAGAAGTCTCGATCCGGGTCCGCTCCGTCCTGCAGCGCTACGACCGGCTGCAGCCGGAACATCTGGCGCAGGCAAGGCCCGCGACATCGTCCTGCGTTCGCATCTGCGACACGATCTTCGACATGAGGACGCATGTCGCGACGAAGACCGACGGCAGCCCGGTCAACCTCACCGAGACGGAGGCCGGCCTTCTTGCGGCCTTTCTTGCCAATCCCGACCGCATTCTTTCGCGCGACGATCTTTGGGACATGCTTCGCGGACGCGAGCGCGATCCCATGGACCGGACCATCGACGGTCACGTCGCCCGCCTGCGCTCCAAGATCGAATGCGCCAGGAGAAGCGCTCCGCTGATCAAGAGCGTGCGCGGCGTCGGCTATGTCTTCATCGGAGATCTGGCCCCCGAGTTTCCGACCGCGTCCTCGATCGCGTCGGAGACGGCCTGAGCCAATTCAAGAAGCGAGCAGGGCTTGCCGAGGATCGCCGGGCGAGGCTTTGTCTTGCGGGTGTGCCGCGCACGGATGTCTTCCGGGTAGCTGGTGCAGAGCAGGACGCCGATGTCGGGATGCGCCGCCATGATCTCGTTGGCGAGTTCCTGACCGTTCATGTCCCCGGGCAAGCGGATATCGGAAAAGACGCACGCGGGCCGCAAGCCGCCGGCGATCCGCTTCGAGGCCTCGTCGGCGGAGGCAGCCTCCTCAACCCGATAGCCGAGCCATTCGAGCCTCTGGCGCGCCAGGTCGCGCATGCGGTCGTCGTCCTCGACGACAAGAACGGTTTCGCCGTTGCCGCGTGGGATCGGGGTCTCGTCCTCTTCGATCTCCAGCGCTTCAGGACAGCTTTCTGTTTCCGGCAGCATGATCCTGACGTCCGTGCCCGCGCCGATTTCACTGACGATCCTGACCGTCCCGCCGTTCTGGTCGGCGAATGCGTGGACGCCCGTGAGCCCCAGCCCGACGCCCTTGCCGGCAGGCTTCGTGGTGAAGAACGGCTCGGCGGCAAGGCGGATCGTTTCCTTCGACATGCCGATGCCGGTGTCCTGCACCGACAGGACCACATCGTTTCCTTTCGGGTGGCGGTGGACCCCGCCCTTGCCACCTTCATTGGCGCGCCGGACGGCAATGCGCAGTGTCCCGCCATCCGGCATCGCGTCCCGGGCGTTGGCGACGAGATTGAGAAGGGCGGAGTCGAGATCGCCGGGGTCGACGGCAATGAAAAGCTTCTCGTCGGGAACATCGACCTCTAGGTTGATGTCCTCTCCGACGATGCGCCGGAAGAGTTCGCCCATGCTCCGGAGCTTGCGGACGACGTCGATCGTGCGCTTCTGCCGGGATTTCTTCCGGGTGATGGCCAGAAGGCGCTGATTGATGCTGGCGCCGGTCTCGGCGGCGTCGAGCGCGGCCTGAATCCAGTGTCTCGTGCGGTCGTCGTGCTGCTTCTTGGCGATGAGTTCCAGATTTCCCGAAATGACGGCGAGGACATTGTTGAAGTCGTGCACGATGCCACCGGCAAGGCGTCCCAGCGCCTCGAGCCTCTGCGATTGCGAGAGTGCTTCCTGCAGGCGGTGCGTTTCGGTCAGGTCATGGATCGAATAAACCTGCATGATCGCATTGCCGTCCGCATCCCGGATCGGCGAGCAGGAATACCGGGCGTATCGCGAATGACTGCCATCCTTCCTGGAGAGGATGGTGTCGTAGTCCTTGACGAACTCGCCGCGCAGCGCGCGCGAACCCGGCCAGTCGTCGATGGACATCAAGCGGCCGTCCGGATAGCGCAGTTCGAACTGCGAGCGGGCCAACTCGAGCGACTGTTCCGTCTTTGGCCAATCCTCGAAGCCGTGGATGCGGACGGCCTCGGCGTTCATCGCCTGCACCTTGCCGGCTGCATCGGTCACGGCCAGCCCGACGCCGGCATGATTGAAGATGGCCTGCAGCTTGTCGCGCTCCTGGCGCAGTTGCTCAAGTGCCTGAACCCGCTCCTCGATGGGGGTGATCATCGCCACGAATTCGGGCAGGGCCTCGTTCCTGCCGGGCATCGCCCAGGCGTGCGTTTCCACCCAGACAACCGCGCCAGACTTCGTCAGAAATCGGCATTCGCAGTCAAAGGCCTCGATCTCGCCGTCCTGAAGTTGCTGAAGCCGTGCGCCGTGCCGGCGCGCGTCTTCATGATGTACGAGGGACGTCAGGGAACGTCCGTGGAGGTCACGGCTCGAATAGCCGAGGATGGCGTGGAATGCCGGGTTGCAGCTCGTGACCCTTCCATCCGTGTCGAACGCGAGGATGCCGACGCTGGCGTGCTGCACGAGGTGGTCGAACTGGCGTTCCGTGACCTCAAGGTCGGCGGCTGTCCTGCGCTTCTGGGTAATGTCCTGAGACATCCAGGTCACCAACAGCCGGCCGTCGACCTCGTCTATCACGCCCCGCTGCTCGATCCATCGTTCCGCGTTGTCCGGGTCCTTGATGCGAAAGGCAAAGCGATCGATATGGCGCTTGCTCGTGTCGATCGACCGCAAGCGCTCCAGGAGGGCTTCGCGCTCGCCCGGCGCCACGATGTCGTCGAGCCAGGCGTCCAGCGTTTGCGGGACGGCATCGGGCCGGAATTTGAAGAAGCTTACGGCATTTTGCGGAAAGTGGGTGTCGCCGTCGGCAATCGCCCACTGCCAGAAGCAAATGTCGTCATGATCCGCAAAGACCGACAGCAGAGATATCGGGCCATCGCCAACGGATCTGGAGGTGCTGACGGACTGTCGTTCCATGCTGGGCCGGGAACATGACTTGTCGTCGTCGGGGGGAATTTCTTCGCGTTCCATGGAGCCATTCAGGCCGGGACGCTCCTGCGCGCTTTGAACTTATTCCAGGGCGACCGAGCGGCTGGCGGGCGAAGTATTGCAGCCGCCGGAACAATTCTCAACAATTCTCTGTTTGCCGGGCCGATCGTCCACATGGATACTATTTTCTCAACGGCTTGATCGGAATGGCTGCGCCCAAAATATGAAGGGCTGGTGTTCATCCGCTGCTGTGGCCGGAGCGGTGCACCTGCCGCATCATTGTCAGACGCGGGCGTTCATCTCGATCCTGCTGCCATGTATGCGGACATGGAGAGCGCGATGTATGACAACAAAGGCTCCAACAAATCGGCAACCAAATGCGACACCTGCCCGGTGAGGGCCGAAGGGCCGTGCAAGGCAGCCTGTGTCGCCGGGATTGCCAGACTGGCCGGCGGCTCCTTCGTTTCCAACTATGCCAAGGGCGAGACGATCGTTCCCCAGGGAGACGATTGCCTGCATGTCGGGATTTTGGTTTCCGGCGTCGTGAGGGTGACCAACACGACCGCTGAAGGCCGGCATATGGTCGTCGCGATCCTCGAACACGGCAGCATGATTGGCAGTCTGACGGAGCCGCGCTCGCGCTTTGCCTACGAGGCGGCGTCGCCCGCCGTGGTCTGCACGATGCAGCGCCAGACGTTCGTGAGCATCCTGAAGGCGTTTCCCGAAGTGTCCCTCAGGGTGCTGGAGCTGATGCACCGGCAGGCCGAGGAAGTGCAGGAGTGGCTGACCCTCTTCAATGGCCGCACGGCGCTGGAGCGCCTCGCCGGCTATCTGCATGCGCTGGCGCTCGGGCGTCACGCGGAAGAGGACGGGGTGATCGTTCTGGACGTTCCCGTTGGCCGCAAGGACCTTGCGGCCTATCTCGGAACGACGCCGGAAACGCTGTCCCGGAGTTTTCAGCAACTCGCGCGGGGCGACATATTGACGGTCGTCAATGGCCGGCGCGTCGTAATCAGTAACATTCGCAAGCTTGGTTGGGTTGCCGGCAATAGCGGCAACGAGCTCCTGTCCATTTTGCACGGGCATGGCGAGCATCGCGAGGCCGCCGGCGTGGCGCCGGATGCCACTCTTCATCGCGCCGCCTGAACGGCCGCGCGTTTCGATGCCAGCCCTGGGGCGGCATGGCGGCGGAACGATGCTCCGGACAAGCAACCAGGGCTCCGGACAAGCGGCGGGGCGTTCCAGCGATCCTTCCGGGAGAACCAGTCATGCAGCAAAAACCAGAACAGGCAAATCCCGTGTTTCCGTTCATGTTGCCGTGGACCAACGGCCCAATTTTCGCGACGCCGCCGGTCGCCCTGCAGGCGCAGGCCTGGAAGACGATGCTGACCTGCGAGGCCGAGATGTTCAATTTTCTCACCCATCGCTGTGAGCGGAGCGCGAAGCTTTTCAGCGAAATCCAGGCGGCCGAACAGGTGCAGGATGCATTCCAGGCCGTTTCCGATTTCATGCAGGAGGCGGCGACGGATTATGCGAGCGAGATGGGCAAACTGGCGGCATTGACGACCAGTTCTGGCCCGAATCCAGCCAAAGGGCCGCGAAAGAACGGTGGCGGCTCCTGAAGGAGACTGGGTCGGCCGGTACGACCGTCTGCGGCGGCGAGAACCGGCATTCCTGTTGACGGCTGTCAACGAGCCCGGCGGTCCTAGGACTAATCTTCAGGTCGGCTGGGAATGGAGGAAGACATGAAAACCGAAAATGCCATGCACAAGGGGACGCAATGGGTCACGCCCGAGACGTCCATCGCCATCGTCGCATCGATGATGAAAAAGCAGGATATCGGCGCCGTTCCGGTCGGCGAGAACGACAGGCTGATCGGCATGATCACCGACCGTGACCTCGCGCTCCGGGCGCTTGCCGATGGCCACGATACAAGTCGCCTGACCGCTCGCGACGTGATGACGAAGGGGGTCATCTACTGCAAGACCGAGGAGTCCCTGGAAGACGCCGTCCACCTCATGGAGGAAAAGAAGATCCGGCGGATGCCGGTCATCGACAAGGACAAGCGGATGGTCGGCATGCTCTCGCTCAGCGACGTCTCCCATCACGCGGGTCGCGAACTGACGGGCGAACTCGTTCACGCGGTGGCCTCGCCGCACTGAGGCGGCGCCGGGCCGCATGCATTCATGTGGCCGCTTTCCGACGCTTCTTTCCCCGGGGCGGGGCGGATGCTTCCCCTGGGGCGCCGGAGTATGGGCGTTCCGGCTGTGATCATTGTGCCGGAACCCAAGACAGGGTTCCGGCGCTTCCCGGCTCTGCGCGACATGTCCTCGATGGCGTGTCAGGCGTTGCCATCCAGTCGCCACGTGAGGCCTTTCGTCATGCAGGACAGGATCCTTCTGCCTCATGCTGACAGCCGGGAGGGCGGGCCCCTGGCCGTCGCTGTCCAGGACCGGGATCAAGTGCGGGCAGGGGATGACCTTGCTATCCGCCCGTTGGCCCGCGGCAGCGATCCGACCTTTCGCCGTCTGTGCGACGACGGTGGCCGCAGGCGGACTTTCCCCGCCCGTCACGTCATCTTCTATCAGGACGACGAGGCCTCGCAGTTCCACGTGATCGTCGCCGGTTCCGTCATCCTCTATCGCGTTCTCGATGACGGCCGGCGCCAGATCGTCGAATGGCTCGGGCAGGGCGATCTTCTGGGCCTTGCGTCAGACGGGCGGCATGATTGCACGGCCGAGGCGGTCGTGGAGGCGGATCTCTGCGCCTTTTCCCGAAACCATCTGGAAGCCCGGCCCGAGATGCGAAGCTATGTCAGGGACTATCTGGAACGGCGGGTCGTTCGCCTGCATTCCCATGCCGTGATGCTGGGGGCGAAGTCCGCAACGGAGCGTGTCTCGACATTTCTCCTGAGCATTCTGGACGAGACGCCTTCGGACGATCCCGGGCCAAAGACCGTACCGGATTGCGACGCGCATTTCATCCTGCCGCTGACGCGCCAGGAGACGGCGGACTATCTCGGCCTGACCACGGAAACGGTCAGCAGGGTCTTTTCCGACCTCAAACGCCGCGGGATCATCTCAATCGAAAAGCACAACAACATCCGGGTCACGAATGTCGCGCGGCTTCGCAGCCTGAGCTGTTTTGGCTAAGGACATCGAGGAGCGGCCCAAAGCGCTCTCCCCAGGACTTGCCGGGACATGCCCTAAGGCGTGCCCTCTCGCCTTGTCCTGACGTCCTGGAGGATCGAAATCACTTCTTCGTCGCGCGCGGGCCGGAAATCGACGTAGAAAAATCCGATTGCGCCAAAGAGTTCGGGCGTTTCGAGGCAGACCAGCCGGTCCGTCTCGCGGCGCAGGTCGCCGATCGTGTCGGCCGGCGCCACCGGAACCGCGAGAACCAACTCCCGGGGGTGCTGCTGGCGGACGGCACCAAGTGCCGCCTTCGCGGTTGCCCCCGTGGCGATCCCGTCGTCGACCACGATGACGACCCGCCCCTTCAGGTCCGGGCGGTCGCGAGGGCCGGCGTAGCGCTGACGCCGTCTTTCGATTTCCTCGATCTCCGTCCGGCACGCGGCGTCGAACTGCAACTTGCCGATGCGGGAGGCCCGGATGACATCCTCGTTGCGAATGATGACGGGCTCTGCGCCGTCCGAGACCGCGCCCATCGCCAGTTCGGGGTGATCCGGCAGTCCGACCTTGCGTGCGATGACAAGATCCAGCGGGGCGCCGAGCGCATCGGCCACCTCGGCGGCGACCGGAACGCCGCCACGAGGAAGCGCCAGGATGACGGGCTCCTTGGCCCTGTAACTTGCCAGCGCCTCTGCAAGCTTGCGACCGGCTTCCCGTCTGTTATCGAAGGGCATTTAGACCTCGCAGGATATGGATCCTCGGCATGCTTGCAACTGCCGTCGCCTTGCAGCCGTCGCCTCGCTGGCACGCCCGTGCGGCATCATTCTTCAGTGTGTGTCGCCGCGAAGGACACGCCGCCGCCGACAGCAATACTGTCGGCGTTTTGGCAGCCGGCTTCCTTGATTGGGATCAATTGAACGGCCATGCGGTCTTGATGGCTCGCTGGTGGGAACGGACAGAAAGAGGGCGCCCGGTTCGGTTCGTCCGAACGCGGCGGCGCCCTTGTCTTGGTAACGATGTTCCTGGGTCCAGGAATTGCTCTAGTTGAGCTTTTTCTCCCGGAAACCAACGGGTTCGGCCGACGCCGGATGCCGGTGCTCTTGCCGGGTTGCGCCGCGCGCGGCTGGCTGGCCGGACAGCCCGTCGAAAATCGGGCAGATGCCTTCGAGATCGGCGCACCGGTGGCCGCCCGCACAGCAGTCGTCAGGCGAGAAAATGCCGTAGTGGGAGATCATGTCTTCCACGAAGCCGGTCTTGCGATTCCAGTAGTGCGCAATATTGCTGGTGCTCAGACCCAGATCGACCAGCACCGACAAGGTGAGGCGAGGGCAGACGCCCAGGCGGGCGTCGTTGGTACGCGGCCGTGAGCCGTGGTCGTCTGTGTCAATCATCAGCACCGTCTCCCGTTTGCAGCAGATCTGCCGGTGTTTTTGTCTTCTTGTTGTGCCGCCCCAATGCCGCAGGGCCATCGCCGAGCGAAGGCTCCGCGTCTATCGCACCCAGACTCAATTCCTGATCGTCACGCCGCCTTGACGGGGATTGTCTTCTCGCTCTTCTTCGCCTCGGCGCTCTTCGGCATCTTGACGGTCAGGACACCCTTGCTGATGTCGGCCTTGATGGCGTCGGCATCGACACCCTCGGGCAGCTTGAAGGAGCGCTGGAAGGACCCATAGCGTCGCTCGGACATATGGTATTCCTTGTCCTTCTTCTCCTTTTCCTCGGTCTTTTCGCCCTTGATCGTCAGCAGGCCGCCGGCGATCTTCACTTCGATGTTCTTCTCGTCGATGCCCGGCAATTCGGCGCTGATCTCATAGCCGCCGTCCTTTTCGACAAGATCCATGGCGGGAGCGACGAGAAAGTCCTGGCTCCTCGGCCACATGACCTCGAAGCCGAAGCCCGGCCGGCTCAACGGCAGCATGCGCGAGGTCGGCATGAAATCGTCGAAGAGGCGATCGATTTCCCGGCGCAGGCTCTGGAAAGGCCACGTGTGCTCTTCCGTCGTGGCTGGCGGTGTATTGGCGGCGGCTTCTTTCTGCACCGGTACTTTCGCAACTGTGTCGACCATGGCTATCGTCTCCCTGGTCCGCCCGCATCTTCCTGACGTCTGCTTGCAGGAAGACCGCTCCGGCGTCCCGCTCTTGCGTTGTTGACACATCCGGGCCTCGGACATCGGCGGTTCGGGGATCGCCCTCGGCTTCAGTCTCGAAGCCTGTCAAAGCCCGTGCGGCATGGGAGCGCGAAGCGGCTCTCGCGGCATTGACCGATGTCAATGACTCCGGGGCTTCCGGACGCTGATGCGTGCTTGCGTCCATGACTGTGACGCGAGCTTTGGATGCGAGCATGCCCTGTCCGCAATCGCGTGAATTCGGCAGGCTCCGCTCCAGAAACAGCGGCCTACGTCTCTCGCAGGCCATGCTGCTTGGAGGGGCCGGTATGCTCCACGTCGATCGGACCTGCCACCTGCCCAAGCGCCGTCAGCACGCGGTGCAGCATGTTGGTCTCCTCGCCCGGCATGCCTTCTTCGAGCGCCACCGCTTCCTCGGCAGCGTTATACTCCCACTGCAGCAGAATTTCGGTCTTCTGCCTCTTCGTGAGGCTGCTTTCCTCCAGAACCGCTTCGGGGGACTTGAAGACCGAGGCGGGATTGAGAAGGGCCTGTTCGAATTCGTCCTTTGTCATGGCCGTATGCCTTGCGTTCGATGCCGGACGGAGGGCGAGGAACATCCGCTTGCCGTATCGGTTTGGCGGCGCCTTGGCCGGCCGATGCGGCGGATTTCTGGCGAGACGCTCGACCGGGTTTGGCTTGCTGCAATTCCTTTTCAGCATTGGTGATGACCGCCCGAAAATCATTGATGGCGGTCAACGAGCTACAACGCGCTCGCGCATCGGTCGGTTCCCTGCCTCAATACTTGCGATGATCCCGGCGGTCATGACGATGATATTGATCAATGACAGCCTGATCGTTCCGGACCTTACTCGGCAAGGAGTTGAGGAACGGGGGAAACGTCCCTGCCGGGAAGCGTGCCGAACGGTCGAGGTTACTTGAGTCCGGCGTTTGGCCCCGCACCCCGGTCCCGATTTCGCAGCAGGGGAGAGACGTGAATGGCCGATGTGCTTGTCGTCTACTTTTCGCGGACGGGGAATACGCGGAAGGTCGCCTTGGCTGTGGCCGAGTCCTGCGCGGCGGAAATCGAGGAGATCCGCGAACCCGGCGAGCGGAACGGGCTCTGGGGCTGGTTCCGGTCGGGACGGGAGGCCTGGCAAAGAAAGCTCGCCGAGATCGAACCGGCGGAGAAGAACCCCGCCGACTACGGCCTTGTCATTATGGGCACGCCGGTCTGGGCCGGAACGATGTCATCGCCCATGCGCGCCTATCTGGCGCACTATGGCACCAGGCTGAAGCGCGTGGCCCTGTTCTGCACGCTTGGCGGTGCCGGTGCGGACAAGGCCATGGCCGACATGGCGGCGATGTGCAGCTCTACGCCGGCGGCGAAGCTGGCTATTCTCGAAGCCGAGCTGAAATCGGGCGCCTATCGCTACAAGGCGGCCGCCTTTGGCGCACGACTGGGCGTCGGTTGATCGGTCATATCGACGAACATCGACTTGAGCGGAGAGGCATTGGCTGCGCGTTCCGTCCACACTTGGGAAGGAAAGGCCTGGGGATGCCGGGTGCTGTAACGCCGGAATCGACATCGGACGCAACGGACGGACACCCGAAGGGCGGTCCGATCGCGGAAAATGCCGCCATTGCGTCCCGTCTGAGGAACTTTTCCGACCTGCTCGACCAGCAGGGGGCCTATGGCTTTCGCAGCAGGGCCTACAGGCGGGCTGCGGCCGCCCTCGCTGGCGATTGGTTCGAACGCCATTTCGGCAAACCGGAGGAACACAGGGCGCAGTCCGATCCGGGAGGCGGGGGCAAACATGCGGTTCACAGATAGAACGGACGCCGGCCAGCGGCTGGCCAAGGCACTCGCCGGTTATGCCGGACGGCAGCCGGTCATCCTCGCACTGCCGCGCGGCGGCGTTCCCGTCGCGGCGCAAGTTGCCGAAAGCCTCAAGGCGCCGCTCGACCTCGTTCTGGTGCGCAAGATCGGCGTGCCCCATGAGCCCGAACTTGCCATGGGCGCCGTCGTCGACGGCGATCAGCCGATCGTCGTTCGAAACGCGTCGGTCATCTCGATGTCGCGGATTTTCGAGGCGGACTTCGAGGCGACGAAGGACCGTGAGCTTGCCGAAATCGAACGGCGGCGGGAACTCTATCTCGGCAGCCGCAAGCGTGCCGTGCTGGCGGGACGTATCGTCATTGTCATTGATGATGGAATTGCCACCGGGGCGACGGTGAAGGCGGCGCTGCGAGCCATCCGTCAGCGGCATCCGAAGGAACTCGTCCTTGCCGTCCCCGTCGCGCCCGCCGATACGGTCGCCGAGCTTCGCCGCGAGGTCGATGAACTCATCTGCCTCGCCTCGCCGGAATTCTTCAGCTCCATCGGGGGCTTTTATGACGACTTTCGTCAGGTCGGCGACGACGAGGTGATCGACACGCTGGCGCGTTTTCCCGTTTCCGCCGACGAAGAGGCATCGGACTGATCCGGGCTCCCTCTTATCGTTTGCAAAAAATTAAGCGCGGTTCCAAAACCTCGGACACGATTTGCCTCAAACGCGGAGCAGGAATCCGTGACGGCAATCGCGGGCGGTCGGGTTATTGCGGCTTTGGACGAGTTCCGGACGCCCTTGCGGGTCGGCGGCCCAGCGTCAGGGCGTTCGGCGGAAAGGGAACCGGTATCGATGGCGACTGTTCTCGTCGCGGGCGGTGTCAACATCGACAGGGTCTGGAGGCTTTCGACGCGCCTGACGCCCGGCGGGCGCACGATGTTCAGGGATGTCGAGACACGTCTTGGCGGTGGCGGATTCAATGCTGCCTGTGCCCTCAAGGCGCTCGGTCATCAGGTTCTTTTCAGCGTTGCCGTTCCCGACGATCCGAATGGGCAGACGGTGCGCGCCGCGCTGATCTCGCTGGGATTCGATGAGACCTACATCGGCTGGAAAGCCGGCCAAATGCGCCCGGCCGAGATTCTGGTCGAGCCGTCCGGGGAGCGGACCATCCTGCTGGCCGAGACCTCGCAGATCAGCCGGCTCGGCCATCTGCCGGACGTTGCGGCCGACGCCATCTATGCTGACAGGCGCCGGATCGACCCTGCCGCGCTGACCCAGCGCCTCGCGCAATCGATCGTCGTGGCGCAGATGCCGTTGGAACCGGAGGAGCATCGGCCGGCCCATATGCTGGTCGCCTCCCGCGTCGACTTTCCCGATGAAGATCCCCGGCAGGTTTTCGAACGTGGAAAGGCAATGGCCGGTGACGCGCTTCAGGCCATTGCGCTGACGAACGGCGGCGAACCCGTCCTGCTCTGGGAAAATGGCGAGATCGCCGAAATCGCGGTTCCGCCGACGCCGCCCGCCGGTGATACGACAGGGGCCGGCGATGTCTTTGCGGCCGGCCTGACCGACGCGCTCGTTCGCGGCGCCGTTCCTGCGACTGCCGTTCGACATGCATCCAGCGTTGCCGCTCGCTTTCTGGCGGACCGGGAAGCCCTTATCCCGACTGTCTCCTGCGGACCTTGAACGCGTCAGCCCGTTGCGTTTGAAATGGACCGGAAGCCGCAATTTCGGCTCCCGGACACCCGCGAGCCGTCGTCAGAGGTGATCCATCTCCAGATCGTCGCAACTGAGATCGAACTGCGACAGCGCATCCTCCAGATAGTCGGCCAGAAGCGGCATGCCGATGAGATAGGAGGCGGTGCGCTTGTTGTGGGCCTCGGCGGCCGAGTTGCGCAGATCGTCCCAGCTCTCGAGGCTGTCGTCGCCCCGGCCAAGCCAGGCGAGGGCCACCAGATCGATCTGTTCGTCCTCGTTGAGCGACCGGATGACACTGGAGAGTTCCTGAACGACGGGATCGTCGCTGGTATCCTCCAGCACGGACCAGGCATTGTCGTCGGCCGCGTTCGAGGCCGGATCGGGATCGGTCCCCGCTTCCTTGGCGTCGAACTGGCGCATCTTCATGATGATGAAGCAGACCTTCTCGGGTGAAATGGTGAGTTCCGGTATTTCCGCCATCGCAGGATTCCTCTCGGCGGCAGGTCGGCGCCGGGTTGCGTGACCATTTCGCCTGTTCTTCGATGGGCCAATTCTGCTCCGGATGGGGCTCTCCCGAATTGAGCGGGATCAAATGCGCTGTCCGTGCATCAGATATCGAGCGCCGTCTCGATCGCTTCGATCTGCTTGATCGTGTCGACATAGACCTCGCTGGTGTTCTGCAGCCTTCGGTCTTCGAGGATTTCCGAGCCCGGATGCTCTTTCGCCCAAGCCTCCAGCGTGGCGTCGCGGGCGCGGAGAAGCGCTTCCAACTGCGGCCTGTAGAGGGTGACGAGGCTGGTGAGCCATTGGTTCAGCGCCCGGCTTGGATGGTCGAGCCCAATGGCGAAGTGGTCGAGCAGGGCGATGACGTCCTCCGCCCGATAGAGCGTTTCGTTGGTCACCCAGCGGTTGGTGGTGAAGATGCGGATCAGCCGGCCGTAATTGTCGACGCTGATCGCGGCGATATGGGCGAAGCGGTCGGCCGGGTTCTCGGGGATTACCGCCCCCGGCAGTTGCCACGGCTTCATGTCGGCTGCGATTTCAGCAGGCCGGACAAACAGATGGAAATGGCCGTTCTCGCCGTCCGCCATCTCTTGCCGTGTATGGGCGTGGTAGAAATAGTGGCTGTGGTTCGCAAGATCGAAGAGATCGCCCTTGGGGTAGCGCTCCCAGATCAGGAAATCGCCCTGATCCCGCAGGACCTCCGCGACGACATTCGAGCCGGATTGCGCAAGCGCCTGTTCGCATTCAAGAACCTTGGCCGCCGCATCGTGCATGGCTTCCAGCCGTTCTCTTGACAAGCCGGTCAGGTCCTGCGGGAAGGGCAGCCGTGGGGCCTTGGCTTTTGCCATCGTCTCGGTCATCGGATCGATCCCCATCGCCTTGCCGTTCCTTGCCAGCCTGTAATGGCAGGAAAAAAGGGCCGTTACCCTGCCCAAAACAAAAGGGCCGGCCGCCAGGCCGACCCCACCGATTTTCGCACGAGGCCGGCGTTCAGAGCGCCGGCATGCCGAGCATGTCGCGCACGGCCGGTTCGCGGCTGGTCTTCAGGCCGATGGTGCGGCCTTCCTCGATGGCAATGTCCTTCGGGATGCCCTTTGAGGCGCGATAGAGCGCCCACATGGCGCCGACGCGGTTGGCCGACTCGCAATGAACCAAGATCGGATAGTTGTTCGGGTCCTCGGCGATCTTGGCGAATTCGGCGACCTGGTCGTTGGTCGGCGCCTTGGTGGTCACGCCGATATCGATGAAGGTCATGCCGGCCTTTTCCACCAGCGGGCGTTCGGCGGCGGCGCCTTCCTCGTCGGTGTTCAGGCTCACGATCGTCTTGAAGCCGAGCGAGGCAAGCATGTCCATGCCGGTCGGCTCGATCAGGCCGCCGGTGCCGATATAGGGCACGGCGCGCAGGTAGTTCTCGACGATGTTCGGCATCTGGTTGCCGAAGGCCGCCTGTTTGTACTTGGTGGTCGTGTCGTACATGCCCTTCGGCAGCGCGGCCTCGTCGGCCTTCGCGGCAGCCGGGGCGGCCGCGGGTGCGCACGGATTGGCGGGCGCCATTGCCGGCGCGCAGGGATTGGCCGGGCCTGCGGCCGGGGCGCAGGGGTTCATCGCCTGGGCAAGGGCTGCGGAGGGAACGGCGGCGCCGACGGCAACCACGGTGACCGGCACGAGGGCGGCCGTGAGAAGGCTCTTGCGAATGGATTTCTTCATGACACGTTTCCTGCCTATGGGTTGGAAGTGACGTTGTTATTGGCCTTGGACGCTCCCTCAGGCGTTGACATCCTCGGCGGTGAACGGCCCACCACGGGCGCGTTCAAGCTTCGAGCCGAGAAGGAATCCGGCGATGGCGATGACGATCAGGAGGCCGAGCACGACCCATTCCGGAATTCCGAAGAGGTCCGGCAGGCGCTGGGCGTCCGGCCCCTTGGCGGCGAAATAGAAGCCTTGCAGCGGCTCGAAGACCCAGGCGAAGACGCTGGTGCCGACGATCATGCCGACCGCGAAGACGAGAGCGTCGATGCGTCCCGCCGCAATGCCCACGGCCGACGTGCCGGGGCAGTAGCCGCCCATGGCGAAGCCCGTGCCGATGAGAACGCCGCCGGCGGCGATGGCCCAGAAGAACAGGGTCGGGACGAAGACCGAATTGTCGGCGATCATGCCGCCGAGACGAAGGAGATAGAGGCCGACGGCGGCGACGAGGACGGCGGTGAACATCACCTTGAACACGGCCCAGTCCTTCAGCGAGAACTGGCCGGTCAGCTTGCGGGCGCTGCCGAAGCCGGCAGCCTCCAGCACGTAGCCGAAGAGAATGCCGGACAGCAGGCCGCTGGCGACACCGATATCGTAGAGAGGCATGTTCACTGCCAGGCCCTCCGCATGAATGCGCTGACGGCAAAGCCGGCGATGAAGAAGCCGGCGAGGAAGACGAAACCGGCCACGGCGAGCGTGGCGCCGCCGGAAAGGCCGAGGCCGCTGGTGCAGCCGCGCGCGAGGCGGGCGCCGAAGCCGACGATGGCGCCGCCGATGAAGGCGTAGGCGAGACGCTGGCCGGCAGAGGCATGAGGTCCGCGCTCGATCATCACCTTCGTCCGGCCGGCGCTGCGAGCGCCGATGAAGGCCCCGATCAGGACGCCGACGATTTCCCAGGTGATCCATGAGGCAAGCGGTGCCCCGGCCTTGATGAAGGGGCCGAAATAGGCATTGGCCGCCGTCGGGTCAGGCGCAATCCATGCGCTGATTTGGGCGGCCAGCCGCGTGACGAAGCCGGAGGCGCCAAGGCCGTTTCCGGAGATCACGAATGTCAGCAGCAGGGTGAGTCCAAGCGCAAATCCTGCCACCAACGGCGGCCAGAATGGTCGCGGACCGGATGTCATCGGCGTTCCTCCCGATTAATTTTAATATTCGATAATTAGAATATTAGGATTTTACGGAAGGATCAATGCGCCAGATGGATCTGCCGGCGGCATGGGAAGTTCGTCGGCCCTGTGGGCGAGGATGATCGGCCGTCTGGCCGCCCTTGAAGCGACGCCATTGCGGCGACGCGGCTCGTCCCCCAAGTGAGCGGCGAGGTGTCACCAGCCCCGAGCGGAGTGCAATTTGTGCCAGCTTCGGGTATGAACTGGGACTTGAGTTCTCTGACCTGTTGAAAAATGCCGCAATATCAAGATCATAAGTTCGCCATTGCGCCGATGATGGACTGGACTGACCGCTACTGCCGGTCCTTCCACCGCCATCTGTCGTCGCGCGCGCTGCTCTATACCGAGATGGTGACGACGGGCGCGATCATTCACGGCGACCGCGAGAAGCTGCTCGGGTTTTCGGACGCAGAGCATCCCGTCGCGCTGCAGCTTGGCGGCAGCGAGCCGAAGGATCTGGCGGTCTCGGCGCGCGTTGGGGCCGACTACGGCTATGACGAGATCAATCTCAACGTCGGCTGTCCGTCGGACCGGGTGCAGTCCGGCCGCTTCGGTGCCTGCCTGATGGCCGAGCCGCAGCTCGTTGCCGATTGCGTAGCTGCGATGAAGGCCGCGGTCGATGTCCCGGTGACGGTCAAATGCCGGATCGGCGTCGACGACCAGGAGCCCGAGGAGGCGCTGAACGCCATGGCCGATGCGGTCGTCGCGGCCGGTGTCGATGCGCTCTGGGTCCATGCCCGCAAGGCGTGGCTGAAGGGCCTTTCGCCGAAGGAAAACCGCGATATTCCGCCCCTCGACTATCCATTGGTCTACCGGCTCAAGGAACGCCTGCCGGACCTTTTCATCGGCATCAATGGCGGCATCGGAACGCTCGACGAGGCGGAAACGCATCTGGAGCATGTGGACGGCGTCATGATGGGGCGGGCGGCCTACCAGTCGCCCTGGCTGCTTGGCGTCGTCGACCGGCGTCTCTATGGCGAGGCGGTGGAGGATGCCGATCCCGTTGCCGTCGTCGAGGCGATGATCCCGGTGATCGAGGCCCACATCGCGGCGGGCGGCCGGCTGCGCCACTACGTGCGGCACATGCTGGGCCTCTTCCATGGCCGGCCCGGCGCGCGCGCCTGGCGGCGCATCCTCACCGTCGGCTCGGTGGAGGAGGGCGCGGGCCTTGAGGTTCTTCGTGACGCCCTTGCTGCCGTGACGCAGGCGCCGATGCGTGAGGCGGCCGAGTAGCGTCAACCAAACGTCATCAATTGCCGTCATTGAGGCGGTGCCGAGCGGATTTCCGCCGCCTCTCGGCTTGCGGCGACCGGCGCGGCCCGCTATACACCCGCCACGATTTTCGAACCCACCCGTCCGCAAGGACGCAACAATCAGGACCCTGTTCACATGGCTCTCGAACGCACCTTTTCCATGATCAAGCCGGACGCCACCCGCCGCAACCTCACCGGCAAGATCACCGCCAAGCTGGAAGAGGCCGGTCTGCGCGTCATCGCCTCCAAGCGCATCCACATGTCGCTGGCCCAGGCCCAGGCCTTCTACGCCGTCCACAAGGAGCGTCCCTTCTACGGCGAGCTCTGCGAGCAGATGTCGGCTGGCCCGGTTGTCGTGCAGGTTCTGGAAGGCGAGAACGCCATCCTGAAGAACCGCGAGGTCATGGGCGCCACGAACCCGGCGAACGCCGACGCCGGCACCATCCGCAAGGAATTCGCCCTGTCGATCGGCGAGAACTCGGTGCACGGTTCCGACGCTCCGGAGACGGCGGCCGAGGAAATCGGCTTCTGGTTCTCCAAGATCGAGCTCGTCGGCTGAACGAGAGCCGTTGAAGCAAGATTTAAAAAGGCGGCCGTAAGGTCGCCTTTTTTGTTGCCTTCTTGGTTGTGATCTCCCGGCTCGATGCCCACGTTGCGAGGGCATAACAATAAAACGGAGGAGGACCGACCTGTGCCGAAGGTGAAGCAGACGCGGACCGGCTGCGTGATCGCGGGCGGAGGCCCAGCGGGGCTGATGGCGGGGTATCTTCTGGCGCGGCAGGGCGTCGATGTGACCGTTCTTGAAAAGCACGGCGATTTCCTACGCGACTTTCGCGGCGATACCATCCATCCCTCGACACTGGAACTGATGCAGGAACTCGGCGTCCTCGACCGCTTCCTCAAGCTTCCGCATCAGAAGGTTCGCCAGATCAGTGTCTTCTTCGGCGAGGAAGAGGTGCCGATCGGCGACTTCTCGCATCTGCCGGTGACCTGCCCCTATATCGCGATGATGCCGCAGTGGGACTTTCTCGACTTCATCGCGGGTGAAGCGGGCAAGCTGCCGACTTTCACGCTGCTGATGAATGCCAAGGCAAGCGACCTCATCTTGCAGGGCGAGCGCGTTGCGGGCGTCCGTGTCGAGACCCGGGACGAGGATTTGGAGATCCGTGCCGATCTCGTCGTCGCCGCCGACGGACGCCATTCGACCTTGCGCGATGCGGCCGGCTTCGTTCCCGATGAGCTCGGCGCACCCATGGACGTCCTCTGGATGCGCCTGCCTCGGCGGGAGAGCGACCCGGACGAGGCCTTCGGCCGGGTTTCGGGGCGGCACATGCTGGTGATGATCAACCGCGGCGACTATTGGCAGTGCGCCTGGCTGATCGACAAGGGCGGCTTCGAGGCCGTTCGGGAACAGGGGATCGGTGCCTTGCGTGCCGCCATTGCCGAGACGGCGCCCTTTGTGGCGGACCGGACGGGCGCCTTGCGGGACTTCGGCGACGTGAGCCTTCTGACCGTGGCGGTGAACCGGCTGAAGACCTGGCATCGGCAGGGATTTCTGTGCATCGGCGACGCTGCGCACGCGATGTCGCCGGTCGGCGGTGTCGGCGTGAACCTTGCGATCCAGGACGCGGTGGCGACGGCTAACCTTCTGGCAAAACCGCTGAAGGAGGGGTACGTCGGCAACGGCGATCTGGCGGCGGTGCAGGGCAGGCGGCTCTTCCCGACGGTGGTGACGCAGAAGCTTCAGGTGTTCCTGCAAAACCGCATGCTGGGCCGGGTTCTGTCCTCCGGCGCGCCGGTGCATCCTCCGGCCGTGATGCGCCTTCTGCAGGAATTTGCGACGCTGCGCCGCTTGCCGGCAAGGATCGTCGGCATGGGCATCCGCCCCGAGCATATCCAGGTCTGACGCCGGCCTGTCCGAGACGGAAAATTCACGCCTTGCCGCCAGATTGACCTCGCCCCCAATTCGGCGGGTTTCTGTCACGAGGTCCATCTTGGCCATTCATAGCTGCCGCATCGCGGTGATTTCGGTTTTTTTCGGGTTGGCGGGCGTCAGCAGCGCCGCCGCCGAGGATCTGGTGTTCATGCTCGACAATCAGTCGTCCAGCGCTGTCGCGGAGTTCTATGCTTCGCCTGCCAATGTCGAGGACTGGGAGGACGACATTCTGGGTACGGACACGCTCGCGTCCGGCGCCGCCACGCGCGTGACCATCGCGGATGGCCGCAGCCAGTGCGTTTACGATCTGAAGTTCGTCTTCAAGGACGGTTCCGATCTGGAAGAAGACGAAATCGATCTGTGCGACACGGGTTCATACACGATCACCGACTGATGCCGCCGTATCTTGCGTTCGGGTGTATCCTCCCGAACGCAAGATGTTGCCGGGCCATGGTTGCTTCCGCCCTCTGGCGGCCTCTCGATCCGGTTGCTGCCACGTCGCATCAGGACGTGCCGCGATCATTTGCTGTTGCGAGGGCCAACAGTCGCGCTATGCATGGGTGAACGCCCTGCGTGCTGCATCTGCAGGCGGCGCAGCACGTCATGTCGAGACCGGAGCCGATCATGAACAAGCCGCTGGAAAATCGTGTCGGTCATTCCGTCTGCCCGCATGATTGCCCGTCGACCTGTGCGCTCGACGTGGAGCTTCTGCCCGACGGGCGGGTCGGGCGGCTGCGCGGGGCGGCGGACAATGCCTATACGGCCGGCGTCATCTGCGCCAAGGTCGCCCGCTACGCCGAACGGCTCGATCATGCCCAGCGCCTCAAGACGCCGTTGCAGCGGGTGGGCGCGAAAGGGTCGGCCGAGTTCCGGCCGATCTCCTGGGAGGCGGCGCTCGATCTCGTCGCCGAGAAGTTCCTCGCCGCCGAGGGCGTCTACGGCGCGGAGAGCATCTGGCCCTATTTCTATGCGGGAACGATGGGTCTCGTTCAGCGCGACGGCATCCATCGCCTGCGCCATGCCAAGGGCTATTCGCGCCAGTTCGACACGATCTGCACCAATCCCGCCTGGACCGGATATATCGCCGGCACGGGCCGCCTTGCCGGGCCCGACCCGCGCGAGATGGCGCTTGCCGACTGCGTCGTCATCTGGGGCACCAACGCCGTCGCGACCCAGGTCAACGTGATGACCCACGCGGTCACGGCGCGAAAGACGCGCGGCGCGAAGATCGTCGCCATCGACGTCTACGAAACCGAAACCGTCAGGCAGGCGGATATCGGGCTCGTGCTCAGGCCCGGAACCGATGCAGCGCTTGCCTGCGCCGTCATGCACGTCGCCTTCCGCGACGGCTATGCCGACCGGGACTACATGGCGCGCTACGCCGACTGCCCCGACGAGTTGGAGGCCCATCTTCAAACGCGCACGCCGCAATGGGCGTCGGCGATTACCGGTCTGTCGGTCGGCGAGATCGAGGACTTTGCACGGCTCGTCGGCATTACGCCGCGCAGTTTCTTCCGCCTCGGTTACGGTTTTACCCGCCAGCGCAATGGCACGGTCGCCATGCATGCGGCCGCGAGCATCGCGACGGTGCTCGGCTCTTGGCAATACGAGGGCGGCGGCGCCTTTCACAACAATGGCGCCATCTACACGCTCAACAAGATGATGATCGAGGGGCTGGACATCCCCGGCCGGATGACGCGGCAGCTCGACCAGTCGAAGATCGGCGCGGTCCTCACCGGCGATACCGATGCGTTGCGCGGCGGCGCGCCCGTCGCGGCCATGCTGATCCAGAACACCAATCCGGTGTCCGTCGCGCCGGACCAGACGCGGGTCCGGCAGGGCTTTGCGCGCGAGGATCTCTTCGTCTGCGTCCACGAGCAGTTCATGACCGAGACGGCGGCAATGGCCGACATCGTGCTGCCGGCGACGATGTTCCTGGAGCATGACGATATCTACAAGGGCGGTGGCCACCAGTATCTGCTCTTCGGCCCGAAGCTGACCGAGGCGCCGGGCGAGGCGCGCGAGAATCACTATGTGCACGCGGAACTCGCCAGGAGGCTTGGCGCCAAGCATGTCGGCTTCGAAATGACGCCGCGCGAGCATGTCGACTGGATGCTGCGTCATTCGGGCTTCGGCACGCTCGAGGAGCTTGAGACGCAGCGCTGGCGCGACTGCCAGCCGCCCTTCGAGACGGCTCACTATCTTGAAGGTTTCGGCTATCCGGACGGCAAGTTCCGCTTCAAGCCGGAGTGGGACAAGGTGAAGGCCAACAACGACGGTCCCATGGGCCCATGGCAGGACATGCCGGCCCTGCCGGACCATTGGGACGTCATCGAAACAGCCGACGAGACCCACCCCTTCCGTCTCGTCACGGCCCCGGCGCGGTCCTTCCTCAACTCGACCTTCACAGAGACGCCGAGTTCGGAAAAACGCGAGGGACGGCCTGAGCTTATGATGCATCCGGACGATATGGACGCCCTGGGGCTGGAGGATGGCGGGACCATCACCGTCGGGAATGCGCGGGGCCGCGTGAACCTGCATGTGCGGCTCTTCACCGGGCTGAAGCGGGGTGTCGTCATTGCCGAAGGCATCTGGCCGAACAGCCGCCACGAGGGGGGCAGCGGAATCAACGTCCTTACCGGCGCCGACAGCGTGGCGCCCTATGGCGGCGCGGCCTTCCATGACAACAAGGTCTGGATCAGACCGCGTTTCTGAGCTGGCTTGGAAACTGGACGGGCCTTCCAGCAGGCGGATTGCCCTTCCATCCGCCGGATTTGTCAACAACTGCGGCCTTTCTGCCGCAGTCCTGCCATTGCGCTCGTCGGCGCGTCATGGCATGCAAAATTCGCCATACCGGTTTTCCCAAGACCCTAAGCGAGAGATGATGACCAAGCCGTCACGCCTTGTGGTTCCTGCCCTTGTTCTGCTTCTGGCCGCCTGCAACACCACCGGAAAATCCTCCGTGCCTCCGCCGAAAGGATCGGACGGCGAAACCGTTACCCGCTCCATGATGGAGCGCAAGCTGCTCGACGCGTGTGTCTATCGCCAGTACAGCGTCCTGAAGGACCAGAACCGCGATCGCATGATCTCTTCATGCGAATGTGCGGCGTCGAAGGCCATCAAGGAAGTGCCGGAGCCCTACACGCTGGCTCGCGGCGGCGCCATCACCGGATCGCAGGATCTGGCCGTGCGCCGGGGCATCGAGGCCTGCTTCAAGTCATAAGGCCCGGAACGCTCCCGGCCTCCCCGGAGGTCGAAGGGGCGTTCTTGCGAGCGAACAGGAGGCGCCGATCCGGAGACGGGCGGCGCCTCACGTCGTTTCGGACGGCCAGATCATGGCGCCGGGCGGTTCGCCCATGTCCTCGCAGACGACTTTCTCGCCCTCGACACGGGCGCGGCCCGAGGCGACGAGCCTGAGGGCCAGCGGATAGATGCGATGCTCGGCGCCAAGAACACGGGCGGCCAGCGTTGCCGCATCGTCGCTGGCGAGCACAGGCACCGCGCCCTGGGCGATGATGGGGCCTTCGTCCATGCCGAAGCGGACGAAATGGACCGTCGCGCCGTGAAACTTCACCCCGGCGTCGAGCGCGCGCTGGTGGGTGTTGAGTCCCTTGAAGAGGGGAAGCAGCGCCGGGTGGATGTTGATCATCCGGTTGTGCCAGCGGGTGACGAAGCCTTCCGTCAAAAGGCGCATGAAGCCGGCAAGGCAGACGAACTCGACGCCGTGGGCTGCGAGCGTCTCGTCGATCGCCGCGTCGAAGGCCTCGCGATCCGGGAAGGCCTTGTGGTCGATGACGGCAGTCGCGATGCCCGCGGCCTCAGCCTTGGCAAGGCCGCCTGCGCCGGCGCGGTTGGAGACCACCACCGCGACTTCCGCCGGAAAGTCCGCTTCGCCGGCTGCCTTCACGAGCGCGGCCATGTTGGAGCCGCCGCCCGAGATCAGGATGCCGATACGGAGCTTCTTCACCGCTCGCTCCGTCACAGGCCCAGCGAGCCGGAAAAGAGCGTGCGCGGCCCCTCGTCGTCGGCCTCCAGGGCACCGAGCTGGACGACCGTCTCGCCGTGTTCGGAGAGGATGTTGGTCACGTCCGGCACGGCGTCTTCGGCAACGGCGATCACCATGCCGATGCCGCAGTTGAAGGTGCGCACCATCTCGGCCTGATCGAGGCCGCCAGCCTTGGCGAGCCAGCCGAAGACCGGAAGGGAGGGAACCGCATCGAGATCGACGCGCACCGAGACGCCCTTTGGCAGCACGCGCGGAATGTTGTCGACGAAGCCGCCGCCGGTGATGTGGGCAAGGGCCTTGATGCAGTTCGTCGCCTTCAGCGCGGCAAGAAGCGGCTTCACATAGATGCGGGTTGGTTCGAGCAGCGCCTCACCGAGCGTTTTGCCGTCCTCGAAGGGGCAGGGATCGGCATAGGACAGTCCCTCGCGCTCGACGATCCGCCGCACCAGCGAGAAGCCGTTCGAGTGGACGCCGGAGGAGGCAAGGCCGAGGAGAATGTCGCCGGGTCCGACATCGGCGCGCGGCAGCAGCGTGCCGCGCTCGGCCGCGCCGACGGCAAAGCCAGCGAGGTCGTAGTCGCCGTCGGCATACATGCCCGGCATTTCGGCCGTCTCGCCGCCGATCAGGGCGCAGCCGGCGATCCGGCAGCCTTCGGCGATGCCGGCGACGACATCGGTCGCAGTTTCCACCGAAAGGTGCCCGGTGGCGAAATAGTCGAGGAAGAAGAGCGGCTCGGCGCCCTGGACGACGAGATCGTTGACCGACATGGCGACGAGGTCGATGCCGACGCTGGCGTGGATGTTCGCCTCGATGGCAACGCGCAGCTTGGTGCCGACGCCGTCGTTGGCCGCCACGAGCACAGGGTCCTTGAAGCCGGCCGCGCGCGGATCGAAGACGCCGCCAAAGCCGCCGATGTCGGCATCGGCGCCGGAGCGGCGGGTCGCCTTGACGAGAGGCTTGATGCGTTCGACGAGCAGGTTGCCCGCATCGATGTCCACGCCCGCGTCGCGGTAGGTAAGGCCGTTGCGCCCGTCGCTCATCGTTCCTGTCCTTGGCAAGGGGGCCAATCCATGATGGGCGGGAGAAACCAGCAATCGCGGCATTTGACAAGTCGAAATGACAGGATCGGTTACGGCAATCCCCCGTGAACGCGGGTTTTGCGGGGCCGTGGCCGTCCTGACTGGCGGACAACGGCGGTTGCGGCCCTCTGAACGGCAAAAAAAAGCCCCCGGCCTGGATCGGCCGGAGGCGTGCTCGTGCTTGGTTAGTGCTTACTTGGCGATCGCGCCGGCAATCTTGCCGGAGACGTAGCCGAAGATCGCGCCAATGATCATCGAGATCGAGATGTTGAGGAACGGGCTGGTCTGGACCGCGGCCGACATCGGGTCGGCGCCGGCAACCAGCAGGCCGAAGGCGGCGGTGCAGGCGTAGCCATAGACGGCGGCCGGAATGGCGCTGAGCAGCGCGACATGAGCGCCCAGGATCAGGATGAAGACGGTGACGCCGACGATCACGGCAATCATCGGCACGCTGCCCCCCGACATCTGGCCGATCAGGATCAGCGCCACGGTGGCGACCAGCGAGCCCCAGACATTCGCCGGGATCGTCGCCTTCAGGCCGGCTTCGCCGCCGCCGCAATGGAAAAAGCTCGCCCAAGCGATGAAGCAGGCCCAGATCTGCAGTCCGAGTCCGGTCACGTTGCCAACGAAGATATAGGTTGCGATCGCGCCGAGGACGCCAATCACGATGGCCAATGCCGTTACGAGATTCATGATTCCCTCCCAGTGCCTGCTTGCAGGCGATTTACTCTTGCGGCCATCGCTCACATTCAAATTACTGCATGAATCAAAGTCGAATGGCCGGCGGCGGATCATGTCTCAAACAACATTCCGTGTCATTATTTGAAGCATTCCGTATTATGTAAGTATATATTTCGTAGTCTTCGAATAAATTGTCTGAAAATGTGATTTCATATGCTGCGATTCATGTGATCAAATCTGGTATAAATTATCCCACAAATGAATCAAATCGATTTAAAATGAATAAAATGCATGATCTCACCAGTGCCCGAAATTTAATCATGCGCTTCGTTGGGTATTTTCTCCGCTGTGGAGACAATCTCTTTGCGGTCCCGTGAATCCGGTTGCAAATGCTCGACTGGCGCACGGAATGACGTTGCCTCGAGCAGGCGTGCAACATCGTCGCAGGCGAGAAATCGGACGGCGACGCCAAGTTCGCGGCCGGTGGTCGGGGGGCGCGACTGTGCGAATTTCCGCCGCCGCGAGAGGGCGGCCGCCGGATTTCATTGCCGCGGCAGCGCGTGCGCCGAAGATCGGCCTTCCATCGGCCTGGCTTCACCCCCAGATATGAGTTGTGCAATCGGGACCATCGGCGTGACAATTCCCAATATCATCACCATTCTGCGTCTCGTGGCCGTTCCGGCCTTCATTCTCCTGATGCTCGACCGGGACTTTCACCTTGCGATGCTGTTCTTTGTCGTCGCCGGTGTGTCGGACGGCATTGACGGGGCCATTGCCCGTCACTTCAACCAGACGAGCGAGCTTGGCGCCTATCTCGACCCGGTCGCCGACAAGAGCCTGCTTCTTTCGGCTTTCGGCACGCTGGGGCTGGTCGGGGTCATTCCGGCCTGGCTCGTGGTGCTGGTCTTCAGCCGTGACGTGCTCATCGTTGGCGGCGTCGTGCTCGCGTGGCTGATGGACCGGCCGGTGGCCATCGAGCCGATCATGGTCTCGAAGGTCAACACAGTCGCCCAGATCGGTTATGTGACGCTGGTTCTCGCCGGTCTTGCCGACTATTGGAGCGTTCCGGGTCTCATCGATTTCGGGGCCATCCTGGTCAGCGTCTTGACGATGGCCTCCGCGGGGGCCTACCTCGTATCGTGGATGAGACATATGGCGGAACCGTCGTGACGGACGAGGCGAATGCCTGTTCCCGGCCCATTCCCCGCGAATGAAGCGAGAAACGAGAGCGCTGCGCCTTGCAACTGAAGACGAAAATCCTGTTCTGGACACTGGCGGCGGTAGGGGTTCTGCTGTTCCTCTTCGTCTTTTCGTCGATCCTGCTGCCGTTCGTCGCCGGCATGGCGCTCGCCTATCTTGTCGACCCGGTCGCCGACAAACTGGAGCGGTTGGGGCTCTCCCGCCTTCTCGCGACGCTGGTCATCGTGCTGCTGTTCCTGGTCGTGGTGGCGGTCGCCCTCCTGCTGATCCTTCCGCTGCTAACCAATCAGCTTGCGGCGCTGATCACGAGCCTGCCGGATCTCTTCAACTGGCTGCAGTCCTTCATCGTCGAAAGGGCAGGACCCAGAATCGCCTCGGCCCTGCACATCTCGCAGGAGGATCTGCGCTCCTCGGTCGGCGGCATGATCAACGAGGCGACGACCTTCATGACCGGCCTTGCCAAGTCGCTGCTCTCGGGCGGACAGGCGATCATGTCGGTGCTGTCCTTTCTGGTTCTGATGCCGGTCATCGCCTTCTACATGCTGCTCGACTGGGACCGCATGGTCGCCAAGATCGACGGGCTTCTGCCGCGTGACTATGCGCCGACGATCCGCATGCTTGCCCGCGAAATGGATGCGGGCGTTTCCAACTTCGTGCGCGGGCAGGTCTCCGTCTGCCTTCTGCTCGGGATCTACTATGCGACCGCGCTCGTCCTCGTCGGCCTCAAGTTCGGCTTCCTGATCGGCATCGGCATCGGCCTCATCAGCTTCATTCCCTATGTCGGCGCGACGATCGGCGCGGTCGTTTCCGTCGGTGTCGCCATCGTCCAGTTCTGGCCGGACTGGACGATGATTGCCGCCGTGGTCGGCATTTTCGCCGTCGGCCAGTTCATCGAGGGCAACGTCCTGCAGCCGAAACTCATCGGCAATTCGGTCGGGCTGCATCCTGTCTGGCTGATGTTCGCCCTCTTCGCCTTCGGCTCGCTCTTCGGTTTCGTCGGGATGCTGATCGCGGTTCCGGCCTCGACGGTCGTCGCGGTACTGATCCGCTTCAGCCTCGGGCAGTATCTGGAAAGCCCGCTTTATCTCGGCCAGCCGCCTTCAGGCCCGATGCAATCGCTGCGAGCCGGCAAGACGGAGGCGGAGGACATCCCATGACGCTCCTTCGCCAGCTTCCGATCCCGCTCGCGCACGCGGCTGCCGTCGGACGGGCCGATTTCATTGCCGGTGCGTCGAATCAAGCGGCGGTCGCCGTCATCGACCGCTGGCCGGACTGGCCCTCGCCGGTGACGGTCCTCTCAGGACCGGCCGGGTCGGGCAAATCGCATCTTGCCCGGGTCTTTGCCGAGCGGTCGGGGGCGCTGATCGTGAAGGCGCCCGACCTCGTGCGCCATGATCCGCTGGCGCTCGCCGCGGCCGGCGCCGTGGTCGTCGAGGATGCCGACGGGCGCGAAGGCGAGGGGCTTGCCGTCGATGAAACCGCGCTGTTCCACCTCGTCAACGCCGTGCGAGAGGAGCAGACGTTCCTGCTCGTGACGGCCCGCGAGGAGCCCGGCAACTGGGGGCTGACGCTTCCCGATTTGCTTTCCAGGCTGCGCGCGGCCCAGCCCGCAAGGCTCGGCCCGCCCGACGACGACCTGCTGGCGCGGGTTCTCGTCAAACTTTTTGCCGACCGGCAGATCGAGGTCGACCGGAACGTGATCGACTATCTATTGCCCCGGATGGAGCGCTCGTTTGCGGCCGCGAACCGGATGGTCGATGTCCTCGACACGGCGTCGCTGTCGCTCGGGCGCCGGCTGACACGGCCTCTCGTCGCAAGGCTCCTGCAGGCGCTGGAGCCGGAGGATTGAGTGTTTGCCGGGCGGTGCACCATGCTGCAGTGCCTCGGCGGGCCCGACATCGATCCTCCCGGAGAGGTCAATTTATTGAATGTCGCTTTGGAAACTTCATATTGCATGGCTAAAATCAACGACATTTCTGAATTGGAGGGGAAGGTCAATGGCAGTCGCAGAGGTCGCAGCCGAGGAAATGCCTCAGCCGCAGGAGGTGGCCGACGACGCAAGCACGCTGCCAGAGTTAGAACTGCGCCATATGCCGGAGCGGTTCATCAATCGCGAGCTCTCCTGGCTCGGGTTCAATCGCCGGGTCCTGGAAGAATCGGACAATCCCAACCATCCGATCCTGGAGCGGCTGCGCTTTCTCTCCATCTCGGCAAACAATCTCGACGAGTTCTTTATGGTGCGCGTCGCGGGCCTCAAGGGGCAGGTGCGTGAAGGCATCACGACGCCGAGCATCGATGGCCTGAGCCCCGTCGAGCAGCTCAGCCGGATTCTCGTGGCCGCGTCCGATCTTGCTGCCGCCCAGCAGGCCCAGTGGGTTTCGCTGCGCGGAATGCTGCGCGACGACGGCATCGTCATCGTCATGGCCGAGGAACTCACCAAGGACGAGTTGGACTGGATTGACGATTTCTTCCTGGCGTCGATCTTTCCCGTTCTTACGCCGCTCGCCATCGACCCGGCGCATCCGTTCCCCTTCATTCCCAATCTCGGTTTCTCGCTGGCCCTGGAGCTTGAGCGCAACCGGGATGGCGAGCGGATGAACGCGCTGATCCGCATGGCCTCCAAGATCGACCGCTTCGTGCGCCTGCCGGATCGGCCGGAGGAGCCGGGCGTCGCGCGCTTCATCATGATGGAGCAGCTTGTCAGCCTGTTCACGTCGCGGCTTTTTCCCGGCTACAAGGTGCGCGGGCAGGGTGCCTTCCGGGTGGTGCGCGACAGCGACCTGGAAGTCGAGGAAGAGGCGGAGGATCTCGTCCGCCTGTTCGAAACGGCCTTGAAGCGGCGCCGGCGCGGGTCCGTGATTCGGCTGGAGTTCGAATCCGCGACGCCGGTCACCTTGCGCAACTTCGTGGCGCACGCGCTTGGCTCCTCACCGGACGAGATGTTCCTCGTCGATGGTGCGCTCGCGCTCAACGAACTCAGCCAGCTTGTGGGGCTCGACCGGCCCGAGTTGAAATTCACGCCCTACACGCCGCGCTACCCGGAGCGGGTGCGCGAGCATGGCGGCGACTGCTTTGCCGCCATCCGTCAAAAGGACCTGGTGATCCACCATCCTTACGAATCCTTCGACGTGGTTGTGCAGTATCTGCGGCAGGCGGCGCTCGATCCGGACGTCATCGCCATCAAGCAGACGCTCTATCGCACGTCGAACGACAGCCCGATCGTGCGCTGGCTGATCGAGGCGGCCGAGGCCGGCAAGTCGGTGACGGCACTCGTGGAACTGAAAGCCCGTTTCGACGAAGAGGCGAATATTCGCTGGGCGCGCGATCTGGAGAGGGCCGGCGTGCAGGTGGTCTTCGGATTCCTGGAATTGAAGACCCATGCCAAGCTGTCGATGGTGGTCAGGCGCGAGGCCGAGGGCCTTGCCACCTACTGCCACATCGGAACGGGCAACTATCACCCCATCACCGCCAGGATCTACACGGACCTGTCCTTCTTCACCGCCGACAAGACGATCGCCCACGACGTCGCCCGCATCTTCAATTTCATCACCGGCTATGCCGAACCGCAGAAGCTGTCGGTGATCGGGCTCTCGCCGCTGACGCTGCGCAAGACGATCATCGACAATATCATTGCGGAGGTCGAGCATCTGAAGGCCGGCCGGCCGGCGCAGATCTGGTTCAAGATGAACTCGCTCGTCGATCCACAGATTATCGACGCGCTCTACGACGCCAGTCGCATGGGTGTGCAGGTCGATATCGTCGTGCGCGGAATTTGCTGTCTCAGGCCCGGAGTCCCGGGACTTTCAGACAATATCCGGGTCAAATCCATCGTCGGCCGCTTCCTGGAACACAGCCGCATCTACTGTTTCGGCAACGGTCACGGGCTTCCCTCCGACCGCGCGAAGGTCTACATCGGTTCGGCGGATCTGATGCCTCGCAATCTCGACCGAAGGGTGGAGGCCATCGTTCCGCTGACGACCCGTACGGTCCATGATCAGGTCCTCGACCAGATCATGGTCGCCAACATGCGCGACAACCAGCAAAGCTGGCGGTTGCTGGGAGACGGGAGCCACGAGCGCATCGTCTTGGAAGAGGGCGAGGAACCGTTCAACGCCCATCAGTATTTCATGACGAATCCGTCATTGTCAGGACGCGGACAGTCTCTTGAAACCGATTCTCCCAAGCCGATCCTACGTCGCAGCCGGCGCACTTGATGGGGTTCACGCCCCCGGTCGCATCGTCGGGCGCGGCCCTCTCGCCGTCATCGATATCGGATCGAATTCGGTTCGCCTCGTCATCTACGAGAGACTGAGCCGGGCTCCGACGGTCCTCTTCAACGAAAAGACGCTGGCCGGCCTTGGCAAGGGCGTCGCGAGCACGGGCCGGCTCGGCGAGGAGCAGGTCGAGAAGGCCCTGCTCGCCATCCAGCGCTTCAAGATGCTGGCCGACGTCGAGAGATGTGTGGAACTGCATATCCTGGCGACGGCTGCCGTGCGCGACGCCAGCAACGGCCCGGAGTTCATCGAGCGCGTCGAGACGATCTGCGGCGTGCCGCTGACGCTGCTTTCCGGTGCCGACGAGGCCCGGCTTTCGGCGATGGGGGTTGCCTCCGGCTTCATCCATCCGTCCGGGATTGTCGGCGACCTTGGCGGCGGCAGTCTGGAACTCGTCCGCCTGACGGACGGTGCCGTGGGCGAGGGGCGCACGTTCCCGCTCGGCGGCATCCGGCTGGAGGAAGCGGCCGGCGGCTCGATCAAGAAAGCGGAAAAGATCGCCGCGGAAGCACTCGCCGACGCAGCCGCGGAGATGATCTGCGAGGGGCAGACCTTCTATGCGGTCGGCGGCACCTGGCGTTCCCTGGCGCGGCTGCACATGTTCGAGATCGGCTATCCTCTGCATGTCATGCACGGCTACGAGATCGAGGCGGACGAGGCGCTGGAGTTTGCCCGCACCGTTGCCCGCACGGACGTCTCGAGCATCGACCAGATCGGCGTCGTCTCGAAGTCGCGCCGCAATCTGCTGCCCTTCGGTGCGCTGGTGCTGGAAAAGGTCATCGAGACGCTGAAGCCGGCGCGCGTCGTTCTCTCGGCTCTTGGTGTGCGAGAGGGGCATCTCTTCGAACTCCTCAGCGAGGCCGAGCGCAACGAAGATCCGCTGCTTGAGGCGGCTGCCGAACTTGCCTACCTGCGCTCGCGTTCGCCGCGTCACGCGGAAGAACTGATCGATTGGACCGCGGAGGGCTTCAAGGCGCTGGGCGTTCTGGAAACAGCGGAAGAAGCGCGTCTTCGGGCGGCCGGATGCCTCGTTTCCGACCTCGGCTGGAGGGCGCATCCCGACTATCGCGGTGAGCAGAGCCTCAACCTGATCGCCCACGGCGCCTTTACCGGCATCGACCATCCCGGCCGCGCCTATCTCGCCCTCTCGGCCTATTTCCGCCATGTCGGCATCGTCGACGAGGCGCTGAGCCCGCGAATCCGGGAACTCGCCAGCACGCGCCTCAAGGGACGGGCGCGCCTGCTCGGCGCGATGTTGCGCCTTGCCTACATGCTGTCGGCCTCGATGCCGGGGATCGTGCCGCAGACACGGCTGGAATCGGGCGGCGACAATCTGCGGCTCATTCTGCCGAGCGCGCTTGCCGGTCTCGATGGCGAGCGGGTGCGCAAGCGGCTGTCGCAGCTGGCCAAGCTCGGCGGCCTGATGGACGGGATTGTGGTGATCGAGTGAGGGAGGCCGCTCGGCTCCCAGGCCCGACCGGCGACTTCACACCTTCGTCTTCACGTAGGTGCCCGGCGCATCCTCGATGATGTTGTAGCGGCCGCCGCCGATGGAACGGGCCTTGACCTCGCGGCCGTCCTGCTCGCGCAGCCAGCCATCCCAGTCCGACCACCAGGAACCGGGATGCTCCTCGGCCCTGGCGATCCAGTCCTTGTATTCGCCCTGCGGCTCGCCATCGGTCCAGTACTGGTATTTGTTGCGGCTTGGATGGTTGACGACGCCGGCAATGTGGCCAGAGCCGGAGACCACGAACTTCACCGGGCCGCCGAAGAGGGACGACCCCACGAAGACCGACTCGGCCGGCGCGATATGGTCCTCACGCGTTGCCAGATTGTAGATCGGGATCGTGACCTTCTTCAGATCCAGCTTCTCGCCGCCAATCTCCATCTCACCCTTGGCCAGCGTATTGTTGAGATAGCAATTGCGCAGGTAGTAGGAGTGGTTGGCCGCCGGCATGCGGGTGGAATCGGAATTCCAGTAGAGCAGGTCGAAGGCCGACGGCTCGACCCCCTTCATGTAGTTGCTGATCACATAGGGCCAGATGAGATCGTTCGGCCGCAGCGAATTGAAGGCGAGCGCCATCTTGGAGCCGTCGAGATAGCCCTTCGCCGACATGGCGGACTCGAGGATCGAGATCTGGTCCTCGTCGACGAAGACCTTGAGTTCGCCGGCATTGGTGAAGTCGACCTGCGTGGTGAAGAGCGTCGCGCTGGCGATGCGGTCGTCGCCGGTGGCCGCGCAATAGGCTGCCGTGACGGCCAGCAGCGTTCCGCCGACGCAATAGCCGACCGTGTTGACCTGCTTGGAGCGGGTCACCTTGCAGGCGATGTCGACGCCCGTCAGGATGCCCTCCTTCATGTATTCTTCGAAGCTCTTGTCGGCGTGACGCCCGTCCGGGTTCACCCATGAGATGACGAAGACCGTGTGGCCCTGATCCACGAGCCACTTGATCAGCGATTTTTCCGGCGTCAGGTCGAGCACGTAATACTTGTTGATCCAGGGCGGAACGATGAGCAGAGGGCGTTTCAGCACCTTTTCCGTCGTCGCGGCATACTGAATGATCTGGCAGACGTCGTTTTCGTAGATAACGCTGCCGGGCGTCGTGGCGAGATTCTCGCCGACCTTGAACCGCGAGCCGTCGGACTGGCGGATTTTCAGATCGCCGCCGCCGGCCTTCAGGTCCTCGGCCAGCATCGTCAGGCCTTTGACGATATTCTCGCCGTTGCGCGTCAGCGTCTCGCGCAGGAGCTCCGGATTGGTCAGCACGAAGTTCGACGGCGAAAGGGCCGCGCTCAGCTGCCTGACGTAGAATTCGGCCTTCAGGCGGGTGTGCGGATCGAGATTCTCGGCGTTCTCGACCATCTCCTCGGCCCAGCGGCTACCGATCAGATAGGCCTGCTTGAGGAAGCCGAAGAACTGGTTTTCCTGCCACTCGGGATCGCGGAACCGCTTGTCGGTCGGTTCGGGTTCCACAGTTTCCGGCGCGTCCTCGCCCATCGCGCGGCGCACCGAGTTGCCCCAAAGGTCGAGGAACTGGCCATAGAGGCGGTTCTGCGCTTCGGCCATCCGCTCCGGCTTGCGCATCCAGACGTCACCGACCTGCGCCAGGGTCTTCACCACCGTCGCGATCTCGTCGGTCATCAGGGCTTTCGCCTCGCCCTTCTCGCGGGGCTCGACATAGGCTGCGGCAGCCTTGCCGGCCGCCTCGATCATTCCAGCGACGTTATGCGCGAATGTGTCGGGATCCTTGATCATGTACTGCAGGAGTGGAGACTTGTCGGCGCCTTTCGGGTCGTCTGTCATTTGTATTCCCGATACTTGGAAGTTCACTCTCCCTGTGTTCCGTCATGATAAGCTGAATGCGTGACCGCTTGAAACCGCCCAATTGAGAAACGGGCTGGATTTTGGTGACCATTTCGTAGGTAATTGTCGCGGATGCTGGCATGAGGTAGACGGGCAGCGGGAAGGTCTGCCGAATTTCTGGGAAGGGCTGGGTGTGACGAGTAGCCAGAGACATCGCATTGCCGGACGGGTCGCTATCATCGGAACCTTCGCGGTTCTGCTTGCCGCCTGTGCGTCCGGTCCGACGGACCTGCCCGGGTTCCTAGCATCCATCGAAACGGCCGAACCCTCCCAGCCGACCGCAAAGCAGCCGGCTGCCGTCGAACGCAACCGCAATGCATTGCTCGGGGTCGCACAGGAGCGGTCGGGCACCGCCAGAGCCGTCGGCGAGAGCCTGCCCTCCGCCATGGCGCTTGCGATCATCCGGCAGCAGCAGCAGGAGGAGGCGCGCCGGCTGCTCGACGAATCCGGTGCTGGCGCCGACGTTCCGGTGACGGGCACGGGCGAAACGCGTACGACCACCGAATAACTGTTTTGCCGCGACACGTGGTCCTGAAGGCCGCATTTTGGCGACAATCGGCGCTTAGCCGGTAGAATGACTCTCCCGGCCAATGCCGAACGGTGGTAAATAGCCTGAACAATGCTTCGCCGACTTGCGACGAAGCTTGAACTTCGGCCAAATGCGGGAGTCTCGCGCATCAACGGTCGACCGATTCAACAACCAGGCACAAGACGATGGACGAATTTCACAAGATCAAGCGCTTGCCCCCGTATGTCTTCGAACAGGTGAACCGTTTGAAGGCCAGTGCCCGGGCCGCAGGCGCCGACATCGTCGATCTCGGCATGGGCAACCCGGACCAGCCGACGCCAAAGTATATCGTCGACAAGCTGATCGAGACCGTCCAGCGGCCCGACACGCACGGCTATTCCGCCTCGCGCGGGATCAGCGGGCTGCGCCGCGCCCAGGCCAACTACTATGGCCGCCGCTTCGGCGTAAAGCTGAATCCCGACACCCAGGTGGTGGCGACGCTCGGTTCCAAGGAAGGCTTTGCCAACATGGCGCAGGCGATCACGGCGCCCGGCGACGTGATCCTCTGCCCCAATCCGAGCTACCCGATCCATGCCTTCGGCTTCCTGATGGTCGGCGGTGTGATCCGTTCGATCCCGGCCGAGCCGGGGCCGGAGTTCTTCCGTTCGCTCGAGCGCGCCGTCGTCTTCTCGACGCCGAAGCCCATCGCGATGGTGTTGTGCTATCCGTCCAACCCGACGGCCTGCGTGGTCGATCTCGACTTCTACAAGGACATCGTCGCCTTCGCGAAGAAGCACGACATCTACGTCCTTTCCGATCTCGCCTATTCGGAAATCTATTTCGACACCAACCCGCCGCCGTCCGTGTTGCAGGTGCCGGGCGCGATGGATGTCTGCGTGGAGTTCACCTCCATGTCGAAGACCTTCTCCATGGCCGGCTGGCGCATGGGCTTTGCCGTCGGCAACGAGCGCCTGATCGCCGCTCTGTCGCGGGTCAAATCCTATCTCGACTATGGTGCCTTCACGCCGATCCAGGTGGCGGCCACCGCCGCGCTCAACGGACCGGAGGAGGCCATCGACGAGGTGCGGCAGGTCTACCGCCGCCGCCGCGACGTGCTGGTGGAGAGCTTCGGCCGCGCCGGCTGGCAAATCCCAGTGCCGCAGGCCTCGATGTTCGCCTGGGCGCCGCTGCCGGAAAAGTTCCGCGAACTCGGCAGCCTGGAGTTCTCCAAGCTCATGATCGAGAAGGCCGACGTTGCCGTTGCCCCAGGCATTGGCTTCGGCGAGCATGGCGACGGCTTCGTGCGCATCGCGCTTGTGGAGAACGAGCAGCGCATCCGCCAGGCAGCGCGCGGAATCAGGCGCTTCCTTGAAACTGCGGACGAAACCATGCACAACGTCATCCCGATCAACGCCCACCGTTGATCGACCCGGCCCGGCTTTCCTCCGGGCCGGCCGTCCATGGAATTTCCTCGCCCTGCGATGCCCCGTCCTCCCCGGGAGCGCGTGGGGCAGGTCTGTTATTCAAGGGTTCTCATGTCGAAACCGCTTCGTCTGGGTCTTGCGGGGCTCGGCACCGTTGGAAGTTCGCTCTTTCGCCTGATCGACGAGGAAGCCGACCTCATTGCCTCGCGGGCCGGCTGTCCGATCGTCGTCTCCGGTGTCTCCGCCCGCAACCGTCTTCGCAACCGTGGCATCGACCTTGGCGATGTTGCCTGGTTCGACGATCCGGTGGCGCTTGCCAATGATCCCTCGGTCGACGTTTTCGTGGAACTGATGGGCGGTGAGGGCGGTGCGGCCGAGGCCAGCGTCCGGGCGGCGCTATCGGCAGGCAAGCCGGTGGTGACGGCCAACAAGGCGCTGCTTGCCAAGCATGGCAACGAACTGGCGGAACTTGCCGAGGACAATGATGCGGTGCTGGCCTTCGAGGCGGCGGTCGCGGGCGGCATCCCGATCATCAAGACGCTGCGCGAGTCGCTCGCCGGCAACACTATCAGCCGCGTCTACGGCATCCTCAACGGCACCTGCAACTACATCCTGACGCGAATGGAGAGGGAGAACCTTCCCTTCGAGACCTGCCTGGCGGAAGCGCAGCGCCTCGGCTACGCGGAGGCCGATCCGACCTTCGACGTCGAGGGGTTCGACACCGCGCACAAGCTGGCGATCCTGACCAGCCTTGCCTTCGGAACGAAGATCGATGCCTCGTCGATCTACGTGGAGGGCATTCGCGAAATCACGACCGCCGACATCGAGGCGGCCGACGAACTCGGCTACCGCATCAAGCTGCTGGGCGTCGCGCGGCGCACCGAGACCGGCATCGAGCAGCGCGTGCATCCGACGATGGTGCCGAAGTCCTCGGCCGTGGCGCGGACCGACGACGTGCTGAATGCGGTCGCCGTCGATGGCTCACTGGTGGGTGAAATCGTTCTTGTCGGCCCCGGCGCCGGTGGCAACGCGACGGCCTCGGCGGTCGCCGGAGACATCGTGGACGTCGCTCGCGGGCTGAAGCTTGCCACCTTCGGGCGGCCCGCGAAGATGCTGGCGCCCTATGTCCAGTCCGACATGCATGCCCACGAGGGCGGCTACTACGTTCGCCTGACGGTCGTCGACCGGCCGGGCGCGTTCGCCTCGATTGCCGCGCGCATGGCCGAGAAGGGCATTTCGCTGGAATCGATCGTGCAGCGGCGGCGCAAGCCCAGCGCCGAGGCGCCGGCGACGCCCACTCCCGACGATCCGCAGCCGGTCATCCTAATGACCTATGCGACGACCGAGGACCAGATTCGGGCCGCCCTTGACGAGATCGAGAAGGATGGGCACATCGCGGCAGCGCCCAGGCTGATCAGGATCGAGGAGCTCTGAGCGGACAAGGCGTGACGCCGGGGGCTCACGAAAGGTTGTGCGGCCGTCATCAATTTGAAAGCATGCTGTCGGACGTCTGTCGCAGGACACCCGGAAACATGCGCGCGGCCGAACCTGAACGACAGGCCGCCGGAGACAAAAAATGATCGATAACAACATGTCTCAGATCGCCGTACTGCAATCGCGCCTGGCACTCGATATCGTGCGGGTGACGGAAAGCGCCGCCATCGCGGCTGCCCGTCTTCGGGGCCGGGGAGATGAAGCCGCCGCCGATCTTGCCGCGCTCGACGCGATGTACCAAGAGCTCAACAGGCTCGAGGTCGGGGTCTCGATCGTCGTCGGAGAAGGCGAGAAGGACGATGTGCCTCACCTCTACGTTGGCGAGAAGTGCGGACGCAGCCGGGGGACGAAGCTCGACTTCGCCGTCGATGCCCTGGAAGGCACGACGATCTGCGCCAAGAGCCTGCCGAACGCGCTGACCCTTGTGGCGGTTGCCGAGACCGGCGGTTTCCTGCGCACGCCCAACATCTACATGGAAAAGATCGCCGTCGGGCCGGGCTATCCGGAAGGGATCATCGACCTTGAGGCGTCGCCGTCGAAGAATGTGACCGACGTTGCCAAGGCCAAGGGTGTGCCGACGAGCGAACTGACCGTCTGCATCCTCGACCGGCCGCGCCATGCGCGCCTCATCGCCGAAGTGCGCGAGACGGGCGCCGGGGTGCGGCTCATCGGGGACGGCGACATCGCCGGCGTCATTCACACTTCCGACCCGGACGAGACCGGCATCGATCTCTACCTCGGCTCGGGCGGTGCCCCCGAAGGCGTCCTTGCGGCGGCGGCCCTGCGCTGCACCGGCGGTCAGATGCTCGGACGGCTGATGGTGCAGAACGACGAGCAGATGCGTCTCGTCAACGAGCACGGAATCAAGGACCCGTCGCATGTCTTCAGCGCCGACGAAATGGCGAAGGGCGATGTTCTTTTCGCCGCCACCGGCGTGACGGACGGCAATTTCCTGACCGGTGTGCGCTTCCTCGACAGCCGCATCAAGACGCACTCGATCGTCATGTCTTCAGCGTCGGGCACCATTCGCTCCATCAAGAGCAATCACCGGGACTTCACGAAAGGCGTGTGACCGTGACGGCTGCCGCAGCAGGCGGACTTGCAGGCGATACTGGCGGGGCAGGCCGGGCGATCCTTGGCGTCGAACGCTCGGCTTCGGGCCGTCGCTGGGTCAGCCGGCTCGATACCGCCGGCCTTGCGCTTGCCGCCGCGATCACGCAGCGCCAGGGCCTACCGGACATCCTCGGCCGCGTGCTTGCCGCCAAGGGCGTCGACGAGGATGAGGCGGAACGGTTCCTGTCGCCCAGCCTCAAGGACCTGATGCCGGACCCGAGCGTCCTGCGCGACATGGACGCCGCCGCAGGCCGGATCGCGGACGCCATCGAGGCGGGGCGCCGGATCGCGATCTTCGGCGATTACGACGTCGATGGCGCCACGTCCTCGGCGATGATGGCCCGGTTCCTGAGGATGCAGGGGCTCGATCCGACCATCTTCATCCCGGACCGCATCGTCGACGGCTACGGCCCCAATCCGCGCGCCATCGAGGCGCTCAAGGCCGATGGCGCCGAGCTTCTCATCACCGTGGACTGCGGCACCCAGAGCTTCGAAGCCTTCGAGACGGCAAAGCGGATCGGTCTCGATGTGGTTGCCTTCGATCACCATCAGGCCAGCGAGGAGCTTCCCTTCACCGAAGCGCTGGTCAATCCGAACCGGCAGGACGACCTTTCCGGCCTTGGCTACCTCTGCGCCGCCGGCGTGACTTTCCTCGGCATCGTCGCCATCAACCGTGAACTGCGCCGGCGCGGCTGGTATAGCCCGCAGCGCCAGCAGCCGGACCTCATGGCCTTGCTCGATCTTGCCGCGCTCGGGACGGTCTGCGACGTCGTTCCTCTCGTCGGTCTCAACCGGGCACTGGTCACGCAGGGTCTGAAAGTCGCGCGCACGCGCGGCAACCGGGGCCTTGCGGCGCTCTGCGATATCGTCCGCCTCAATGGGCCGATCACCGCCTATCATTTCGGTTTCATGATCGGCCCGCGCATCAATGCCGGCGGTCGGATCGGCGATGCGGCGCTCGGTGCGCGGCTTCTTGCCAGCGACGACATGCTGGAATCGTCCCGGATCGCGGCGGAACTTGACGCGCTCAACCGCGAGCGCCAGACCATGGAAGCGGAGATGCTGGCGCAGGCCGAGGCGGACGTCGCGGCGATGATGGCGGTTGGAGAACCGCCGGTCATCGTGGTCTCGTCGCCGCTCTGGCATCCGGGGATCGTCGGCCTCATCGCCTCGCGTCTCAAGGAGCGACACAATCGCCCGGCCTTTGCCATCGCGCTTGGCGACGACGGTTTCGGCACCGGGTCGGGCCGCTCCATTCCGGGCGTCGATCTTGGCAAGGCCGTGCGCCTTGCCAAGGAGGCCGGCCTGATCGTCAAGGGCGGCGGCCATGCCATGGCGGCGGGCCTGACAGTGGCCGCGGACGGCATTGCCGGGCTCGAAGCCTATCTCGGCGAGGCGCTCGCCGACGACGTTCGCGAGGCGAGCGGGGAGTCCGACTTCAGCATCGACGGCGCCCTGACGGCAGCCGGCGCGACGACCGATCTCATCGGGCTTCTGGAACGGGCGGGCCCCTATGGCGCGGGTCAGCCGGAGCCGGTGTTCGCCTTTCCGATGCACAAGGTCGTCTACGCCGAAGAGGTCGGCAACCAGCATGTACGCCTGCAGCTTGCATCGTCCGACGGCACGCGGATCAAGGGCATGGCCTTCCGTGCTGGCGGGCGCCCGCTTGGAGATCTTCTGCTCGGCGCACGCGGGCGGACCGTGCATGTCGCCGGCGTGTTGACGCTGGACCATTGGCAGGGAGAAGCCAAGCCGCAACTGAGGGTGCTCGACGCCGCCGATCCGCAGGTGATAAGAGCATAAGCTCCTTGCTGACTTGCGAAAAAAGGATTGCCCATGCGTCGGCTCAGCCTTGAGGCCGCCCACCGGTTTGCGTCGGAAACCCTGCAGCGGTTCGATACGGCGCCGGACATCGCCGACTGCGTCGCAAAGGCGCTGGTGGAGGCGGAAGCCTCGGGGCTCAAGGGGCACGGGCTGGTCCGGCTCGAAAGCTATTCGATCCAGACGCGCGTTCGGAAGATTGACGGGCATGCCCGTCCTCTGATGAAGCAGGCTGCCCCGGGGCTTGTCGCGATCTCCGCCGAGCACGGCTTTTCCTATCCCGCTGTCGATCTCGCGCTCGACGAATTGAAGACGCTGGCGCCGGCGCAGGGCATCGCCATGGCCGGCATCAACAAGGCCGGGCATTGCGGCGCCATCGGATTGCATGTCGAAAAGCTCGCCGAGGCCGGGCTCGTCGCCATGATGTTCTGCAACGCGCCGGCCTCGATCGCGCCCTGGGGCGGCAAGCGGCCGCTATACGGCACTAACCCCATCGCCTTCGCGACGCCGGCGGCAGACCGCGCCCCAATCGTCGTCGATCTGTCCGTTGCCAAGGTCGCACGCGGTAAGGTGTTGGCCGCCGCCCAGCGCGGCGACCCGATCCCCGAGGGCTGGGCGGTCGATGCGGCGGGCAACCCGACGACCGACGCCAAGGCCGCGCTCGGCGGAACCATGCTGCCGATGGGGGACGCCAAGGGCACGGCGCTCGCTCTCATGGTCGAGGTCTTTTCCTCCGCGCTGGTTTCGGCGCGCTTTTCCACCGAGCAGCCGAGCTATTTCAACGACGAGGGCGGTCCTCCGGAAGCCGGCCACGCGATCATCGCCGTCGATCCCTCTGGCTTTGCGCCCTTCTTCATCGAGCGCATGGGCGAGCTTGCCGGCGCCATCGAGGCGGAGGAGGGCGCCCGCCTGCCCGGAAGCCGCCGGCTGGAGGCACGCCGCCTTGCCGCGACCGAAGGTCTCGTCGTCGATGCGTCACTCGATCAGGCACTTGACAGACTGGCGCGCGAGAGCATCGACGGGTAAACTGACAGGCGTCCTTTTTTGACCCGATGGCAAAATCAAGCTGCTGAAATTGCAGCGATTTGACTCAAGTTTGATGGGTCGAATCCGATGCCGCCACAGATGGGCGACCGCGTTGCGGCGTCTACGACCGAACAATCAGGCGGCCTCGAAGCCGCTGCAGGGAGAGCACTGGTGATGTCTGTCCTTCGGAACTTCGGCGCGGTCTTCCTTCTCGGTTGCGGGCTGGCTGCCAGTGTCTCCATCGCGTCCGATGCCCTCGCCGCCGAGCGGCGCGCGATCGTGACGGAAGGCGCGGACTATTTCGGCCAGGACTACAAGACGCTGAAGGAGGTCGACCTTTCCGACTGCGAGGCAGCCTGCGTGGGCGACACGGGTTGCAAGGCCTTCACCTACAACACCAAGGTCCGCTGGTGCTTCATGAAGTCGACCTTCGGCGACCTCAAGAGCGCGGAAGGTGCCGTCGCGGGGCGGATCGTCACCAGCGATATTGCCGGACCCGATCTTGAGGCGAAGCGGCTTGCGCAGCTCACCTACGTCGATTCCTCGCTGGTCGACGAGGCGCGCCGGCTTGTCGGCGACGTTGATGGCGTGACCGTCGAGGGCAGCTTCGAGGATATTCTCAACCGCATTCAGGACGCGGATTCGCGCGGCAACAATTTCCAGGCGATCGATCTCCTGAAGATGGCGCTTCGTCTCGCACCCGAGCGGTCGGATCTTTGGGCCGGGTTTGCGGTGGCGGCGACGAACGCGACATCCAACGACTGGCAGACGCGCAACAATCTTCAGCGCGACGCGACCGCGGCGGCCATCAATGCCTATCTGCGCTCGATCTCGGACGCCGATGCCGCGCACAGCCTCAATGTCCTGTCCGCGGCGCTTGCCAAGCGGGAACTCTGGCGCCCGGCGATCAAGGCGGCGCGGGCAAGTCTGGCGATTGCAGCCAATGCCGACCTTTCCCAGCGGCTCGACAGGCTCGTTGCCGAGCACGGCTTCCGCGTTGTTGAGAACTCGGTCGAGACGCAGGCGGCGAGCCCGCGTATCTGCCTTGCGCTTTCCGATCCGCTGGCGGCGGAGCAGGGCGACATCGGCGATTTCGTCACCGTCAACGGCGGCCATCAGTTCCCGGTCGAGGCACAGGGCAAGCAGATCTGCGTCGATGGCGTCGGCTATGGCGAGCGCTATCACGTGACGTTGCGGCCGGGCCTCAAGGCCGAGGACGGCGAGGCGCTGGTGCGGGCCGCCGACCTCGACATCTACGTCCGTGACCGCGACCCGCAGGTGCGTTTCCTCGGCAAGGCCTATGTGCTGCCGGCGGGCGGCGAGGCGACGCTGCCGATCGTCACGATCAACGTCGACACCATTGAGGCGCGTCTCGTGCGCATCGGCGACCGCTCGCTGGCCGGCACGATCGCCGACGAGCAGTTCCTCAGCCAGCTTTCCAAATACGACATCGACCAGATCGCCGACCAGACCGGCGAGCCCGTCTGGCAGGGCAAGGTCGACGTGACGCGCGACCTCAACCGCGAAGTGACGACGGCGATACCGGTCGGAGAATTGGTGAAGTCGCTGAAGCCCGGCGTCTATGTCCTGTCCGCCCGCAACGAGGGCCAGACGAGCGACTGGCAGCCGGACGCGACGCAGTGGTTCATCGTCACGGATATCGGCATCTCGGGGCTGACCGGCGACGACGGGCTGCACGTCTTCGCCCGCTCGCTGTCGACGGCAAAGCCGGTGTCGGGCGCGCGGCTCAGCCTGATCGCCGTCAACAACGATGTGCTCGGCACGGTGACGACCAGCACGGAAGGCTATGCCCGCTTCGACGCCGGGCTGGTGCGCGGCACCGGTGGTCTTGCGCCGGCGCTTGTGGTCGCGCAGGGCGCGGAGGGCGACTATTCCTTCCTCGACCTCAAGAAATCGGCCTTCGATCTGACCGACCGCGGCGTCGACGGGCGTCCGGCGCCGGGACCCGTCGATGTCTTCATGACGGCGGAGCGCGGCGTCTATCGTCCCGGCGAAAGCGTTCACCTGACGGCGCTTTCCCGCAACAGCCGCGCCGAGGCCATCGGTGATCTGCCGCTGACCATCGTCATCCGGCGGCCGGACGGGGTCGAGGCGCAGCGATCGCTGCTTGCCGACAAGGGGCTCGGTGGCCATGACCTCACTTATGCGGTCGCCGACGATGCCATGCGCGGCACTTGGCAGGTTGCGGCCTATACCGACCCGAAGAGCGATCCGGTGGCCTCCACCAGCTTCCTTGTGGAGGATTTCGTTCCCGAGCGGCTCACCTTCGACCTGAAGCCGCCCTTCGATGCGTTCGACAGGGACAATCCCGGCTCGCTGCCCATCGAGGCGCGCTATCTCTATGGCGCACCGGCGGGCGATCTGACCGTCGAGGGGACCGTCCAGATCAAGGCTGCGCCGAATGTTCCGGGCCTGCCGGGTGTCGTCTTCGGCCTCGCCGACGAGACGTTCGAGCCGCAGACGGCCTATCTCGACAGCACCGCGACCGACGCCGACGGCAAGGCGGACGTGATGCTTGCCGCGCCGGATATCGCGCAGACCAGCAAGCCGCTTGAAGCGCAGATCACTGTGCAGGTAACGGACACCAGCGGCCGTCCGGTCGAGCGCCAGACGACGCTGCCGGTGAAGGCGACGTCGGGCCGGATCGGCATCGCGCCGCTCTTCGACGGGTCGGTGGAGGAGGGCGGCAATGCCCGCTTCCAGGTGCTGGCCGTCAATGCTGACGACCGTCAGGCCGAGGCGAAGGGCCTTAGCTGGACGCTGGAAAAGGTGGACCGCCATTTCCAGTGGTACAAGGTCGACGGAAGCTGGAACTACGAACCGGTGGAACTGACCAAGCGCGTCGCCAACGGCACGGTCGACGCCAGCGCCGACAGCCGCCCGACCATCGAGTCGGCGGTCGAATGGGGCGAGTACAAGCTGACCGTCACCGATCCGAGCGGCCAGTTGCTGCCTGCGAGCACGACCTTCGATGCCGGCTGGTATGTCGAGGCCAAGGCCGCGGACACGCCGGATGCGCTGAAGGTTTCCCTCGACAAGGAGAAATACAAGGTCGGCGAGACGGTGAAGGCTCGCATCGAGACGCGCTTTGCCGGCGTTGCGCTGGTCACCGTCATCGACAACCGCCTGATCGCGATGAAGACCGTCGAGGTGCCGCTCGAAGGCGCGACGGTCGAACTGCCGGTCACGCCTGACTGGGGGCCCGGCGCCTACGTGGCGGCAACGCTGATCCGGCCGATGGATCTCAACGCGCGGAGGATGCCCGCGCGGGCGCTCGGCCTCACCTACGCCGGGGTCGATCCGGAAGGCCGCAAGCTCGACGTCGAGATCACCACGCCGGAGAAGCCGACGCCGCGCGCGCCGCTTCCGGTCGACGTCAAGCTCGCCAATCTGGAATCGGGCACCGAGGCCTATGTCACCATTGCTGCGGTGGACGTCGGCATCCTCAACCTCACCGCCTTCGAAACGCCTGCGCCGGACAGCTGGTATTTCGGCCAGCGCCGTCTCGGCATGGAGATCCGCGACCTCTACGGTCAGCTCATCGACCGGATGATCGGCGTCAAGGGCGAGGTTCGCTCCGGCGGCGACGGCGCGGGGCTTTCGAGCTTCAAGGGCACACCGCCGACGGAGAAGCTCGTCTCCTTCTACCAGGGCGTCACCAAGGTGCGCGACGACGGCACCGTGCATGTCAATGTCGACATTCCCGACTTCAACGGCACGGTCCGCGTCATGGTCATGGCGTGGAGCAAGGCGGGCGTCGGCCACGGCGAGAAGGACGTGGTGATCCGCGATCCGGTGGTGGTCAATGCCTCGCTGCCGGCCTTCATGGCGCCGGGCGACAGCTCCCGCATCGCGCTCGACGTGACCCACCTCGACGGTCCGGCCGGAGCGATGAAGGTGGCCGTCACCTCGCAGGACGGACTGGTCAGCATCGACCAGCAGGCTGGCACGCGCTCATTCGACCTTGCCAATGGCGGCAAGACGCAGCTTCTGATGCCGATCACGGCCCGGACCGTTGGCGATGCGGCCATCGACGTGGCCCTGACGACGCCGGACGGAAAGGAACTCGTCAAGCACCTGACCCTTGGCATCAGGGCCAACGATCCGCCCGCCGTGCATGAAAGCACGTTCGATCTTGTCGCCAGCAACGGCCGGCTGACGCTGGGCGCCGATCTCTTCAACGATTTCGTGCCGGGCTCCGCGGGGGCGACCGTCATCGTCGGCGGTCCGCAGGGGATCGATCTTCCGGGTCTCGTCCGCTCGCTCGACCGCTACCCCTACGGCTGCGCGGAGCAGATCACCAGCAAGGCGCTGCCGCTCGTCTATCTCGACGATGTCATCACGGCAGCCGGCCTCACCGGCGAGACACCGGTGCGCGAGCGGGTGAACCAGGCGATCAAGGCAGTGCTTGCGGATCAGTCCGCAAGCGGCTCTTTCGGCCTCTGGGGGCCGGGTTCCGGCGACATGTGGCTCGATGCCTATGTCACCGACTTCCTGACCCGCGCCCGGGAAAAGGACTACGACGTCCCGGCTGTCGCCTTCGACCTCGCGGTGACAAACCTTGCCAACCAGATGTCCTATGTCTCGGACTTTTCCGATGGCGGGGAGGGCGTTGCCTATGCGCTCTATGTGCTGGCGCGCAACGGCCGTGCGTCGATCGGCGACCTTCGGTATTACGCGGAGGCCAAGCTGGACAACTTCGCGACGCCGCTTGCCAAGGCCCAGATCGGTGCGGCCCTTGCCCTTTATGGCGACGGCCCGAGGGCGTCGGCGGTGTTCCGCAACGCGGTCAGCAGCCTTGGCGGCAGCGATCATGGCGGCTACCGGTCCGACTACGGTTCGATGCTGCGCGACGGGGCGGCGATCCTGACGCTGGTCTCGGAGACCAAGGCCGACGCGCTCGACACCGGCAAGCTTGCCCGCGATATCGTCGCGGCCGAAAGCGCCCGCCGCTACACGAGCACGCAGGAAAAGGCGTGGATGCTGCTTGCGGCGAACGCGATGCTTTCGGGCGATGCCAAGCCGAAGCTCGCCATCAACGGCAACGCCTACGACGGTGTCTTCAGCCGCAGCTTCAGCCGTGAGGCCGTGCGCTCGCAGCCGATCGAGATCGAGAACCGCACCGACCGGGCCCTCCAGGCAAAGGTGAGCGTGCGCGGTGCCCCTGTGACGCCGGAGCCGGCGGGTGGCAACGGCTATGCGATTTCGCGGCAGTATTTCGATCTCGACGGCTATGAGGTCGATCCCGCCGCGATCCAGCTCGGCGAGCGTCTGGTCACGGTGCTGACGGTCACATCGACGACGTCGGAGGCCGCGCGCCTTGTCGTCGACGATCCGCTGCCGGCCGGCTTTGCCATCGACAATCCGAATCTTCTGGCGTCTGCCGATCTGACCAAGATCCCGGGCCTCGACGTGGAGACGGCGGCGGCCCGCACGGAGTTCCGCGCCGACCGCTTCGTTGCCGCGCTCGACCGGTCCTCGTCATCGCCGACGCAGTTCAAGCTCGCCTACATGGTGCGGGCCATTGCTCCGGGCGCCTTTGCGCATCCGGCCGCGCTGGTGGAGGACATGTACCGGCCAGAGAAGCGCGGCTGGACCGATACCGGCAAGGTTGAAGTCATCGGTCCGCTGAAGTAAGGGCCTGCCATGCGCCGCCTGACGCTCGCACTGCTGCTGATTGCTGGCCTTGCGCCAGCGACGGCGGCGGTCGGTCTGCGTGAGGTCGTGGCCGATACCCGCCCGCCCGACCTTGGCGTTGCGACCTCGCAGCAGGTGCTGGACCGGAACGGGCGACTGCTCCGCCCCTTCACGGTGGCTGACGGGCTTTGGCGTTTGCCTGTGAGCGCCTCCGAGGTCGATCCACTCTATCTGAAGATGCTACTCGCCTACGAGGACAAGGGGTTTCATGCCCACCACGGCGTCGAGGTGACGGCGCTCATGCGCGCGGCGGGACAGATGCTGACGAGCGGCCGGATCGTCTCGGGCGGCTCGACGCTCACCATGCAAGTCGCCCGGCTGGCGGACCGGCTTGCCACGCGCAATGCCCAGGGCAAGGGCCGGCAAATCCTGAGCGCTCTGGCGCTGGAACGGCATTTTTCCAAGCAGCAGATCCTCGATGCCTATGTGCAGCTTGCCCCCTTCGGCGGAAACCTTGAGGGCGTTCGGGCCGCAACGCTTGCCTGGTTCGGCAAGGAGCCGACGCGCCTGACACCGGCCGAATGCGCGCTGCTCGTCGCCCTGCCGCAGTCGCCGGAAGGACGCCGTCCGGATCGCGATCCGAAGGCGGCAAAGGCCGCGCGGGACCGCGTGCTGGCCCGTGCCGTCGAGGCCGGGGTGATCGACGAGGACGATGCGGTCGCGGCGCGGCGCGAGCCAATCCCGACAGTACGTCGTGACTTCCCTCTGCTGGCGCCGCAACTGGCGGCGCGCGAGGCGAAGGCTTCGCCCGACATCGGCAGCATCCGGCTCACCATCGACCGTGAGGACCAGGACCGGCTCGAACAGCTTGCCAGGGCGCGGGCGAAGGCGATCGGTCCCGACGTTTCGGTCGCGATCCTCGTCGCGGACCGGACCAATGGCGAGGTGCTGGCACAGGTCGGCTCGGCGGGTCTCTTCGAGACACTGCGCGACGGCTTCGTCGACATGTCGGAAGCGCTGCGCTCTCCGGGCTCGACCCTGAAGCCCTTTATCTACGGTCTTGCCTTCGATGCCGGCATCGCCCATCCGGAGACGCTGATCGAGGACCGGCCGACGGGGTTTGCCGGCTATGTGCCGACCAACTTCGACAAGGAATTCCACGGCACGGTGACGATCCGTCGGGCCTTGCAGCTCTCGCTCAACGTGCCCGCCGTCGAGGTGCTGGAATCGGTCGGTCCGGCGCGTCTGATGGCGCGCATGCGCCGCGCCGGCGTGCGCCCGGCGCTCACCGACCTGTCGCCGCCGGGCCTTGCCATCGGCCTTGGCGGGCTTGGACTCAGGCTCTCCGATTTGGTGACGCTCTATGTTGCGCTGGCGCGGGGCGGAGAGCCGATCCCGTTGGTCCATCGCCCGGACGAACAGGTGGGCCCTTTGACCGGCGGCCCGGTAATGGGACGCCGGTCGGCGGCCTATATCACCGACATTCTTGCGGGTGGTCCGACGATCACCAAGACGGACAGCCGGGTCGCGATCAAGACCGGTACGTCCTACGGCTACCGCGATGCCTGGGCGCTCGGCTACGACGGACGCCATGTGATCGGGGTTTGGGTCGGGCGGCCGGACGGCGAGCCGGTTCCGGGGCTTGTCGGGTATGACGTCGCCGTACCGATCCTCAAGGATGCCTTCGTTCGGATCGGCGGGGCGGTTCCGCTGCCTGCACCGCCACCGGACCTTCTCAAGGTCTCGTCGGTCGAACTGCCGCCGCCGCTGCAGCATTTCGGCTCGGCGGCCCGTGGTGGCGGCGTGAAGACGCAAGGGGCCGGGCTGGAGATCGCCTATCCGCCGAACGGCGCGCGCGTCGATCTCATGCTTCCGGGCGGACACACGGCGCCGCTGCCGCTCAAGGTGCGGGGTGGACATGCGCCCTACACCTGGTTCGTCGACGGCGCGCCGGTCGTACGCGATCCCTACGGCCAGCCGGCGAGCTTTGCGCCGTCCGGGGCGGGCTTCATGACGATCGCCGTGGTCGACGGCGACGGGCGGTCGGACCGCGTCCGCATCTTCGTGGAAAACCCGCCGACGCAACCGTGATCGGAAGGCCGCCTCGTCATCCTCTCTTGTCTGCGGGAGGGGATTGGGTCAGTAGGGTGCGGCGAGACGAACAGGTGCAAGAGGCGGTCCGGGCAATGGCGACCAAGAGAGTGAAAACGGTACCGCCGGGCCGTGAGGGACGATCATGACCCGCAAGCAGCGTGTCGCCCTCATCTCGCTGGTCGCGAGCCTTTCGCTGGCGGGCGCCAAGCTCGCCGTCGGCCTGATGATCGGCTCGCTCGCCCTCATCACCGATGCCTTTCATTCCGGCACGGATTTCCTGGCGACCTTCGTCACGCTGATGGCGGTGAGAATCGCGGACAGGCCGCCGGACGAGACCCATCCCTACGGTCACGGCAAGTTCGAGGCGCTGGCGGCGCTGGCCGAAGCGGCGCTGCTGCTCGTCTTTGCCGGCATCGTTTCCGCCGAGGCCGTGGGGCGGTTGAGGGAGGGCGCGCCCGCACCGGATGTCAATGCGATCGCCTTCGCGGTTCTCGGCGTCGAGATCGTCGTCAACATCTGGCGGGCCCATGACCTCTCGAAGGTCGCGCGCGAGACAGGCAGCGCCGCCCTTGCCGCCGACGCGCTGCACTTCGGCTCCGACGTTCTTTCGTCGCTGGCGGTTCTGGCCGGCTTTCTCGCGACCCTTGCGGGCTTCCAGGGTGCCGATTCCGTGGCAACGCTGGCCGTCGCCGTGCTGATTGCCGTGCTCGCCCTCAAGCTCCTGAAGACGACCATCGATCAGTTGACCGATGCGGTGCCGCGCGGGCTGATCAAGTCGCTGACACGGAGCGTCGACGATGTCCCCGGTGTCGTCGCGGTCGACTTCATCCGCATCCGGAAGGTCGGCCACACGCATTTCGTCGATGTCGGCCTCGGCGTGCCGCGCAGCTTCGCGCAGGAGGAGCTGGCAACGCTCAAGTCGCGGGTTACGAAGACGATTGCCGACGAACTCGGCGAGGCGGAGGTGGTGGTCAGCACGCAGCCGGTCGCGGTGAGCGAGGAGTCGGTCCGCGAACAGGTCCTGCTGGCGGCCGTGCGTGTCGGCATTCCCGTCCATCACATCACCATCCAGCATCTCGGCGACCGCCTGTCGATCAGCCTCGACATCGAGGTGGAGGCAGAGATGCCGCTTGGCGCCTCCCATGATGCGGCGACCCAGGTGGAAGAGGCGATCCGGGCGGAACTTGGCGGCGATGTCGAGGTCGAGACCCATCTGGAACCGATGATGGTCGATCTGTTGCCGGGCGAAGACGTCGACGCGCAGACGACCGAGGCAATCTTCGCGGACCTGCGTCACGCCGCCTTTTCGCTTCAGATCGCCGACGTCCACAACGTCCGCGTCCGTCAGCTCGGGGAGGGGATCTTCGTCGTCTTCCACTGCCGTTTCCCGGCCGCGACGGCAACGGCGGACGTTCACGAACGGCTCGATCAGCTGGAGCGGGCGGTGCGCGAGCGCTGGCCCTCGATCCTGCGGATCGTCAGCCATCCGGAGCCCGTCAGGGAGTAGTCCCGCTCAGGCTTCTTGCTCAGGCCTCCCGCCGCGTCAGTTCGTAAAGGGCGATGCCGCTGGTGGTCGCGACATTGAGGCTGTCGAAGCCGCCCGACATGTCGATCCGCACGGTCGTCGCTGCGCGGAGCACGTCGTCCGGCAACCCGGGACCCTCGGCCCCGAGGATCAGGGCCGCGTTCGGGATGGCGCCGATCTCCGACAGTGTGCGGCTGCCGGCCGGTGACAATCCCACGGGTGTGTAGCCGTGCCGGCGCAGCCTCTCGACGAGGTCCGGTCCGCTGCCGGCGCGGGCGAAGGGCACGCGCAGGATGCCGCCGACGGAGACCCGCAGCGCCTTGCGGTAGAGCGGATCGCAGCTGGTCTCGTCCAGCAGCACGGTGTCGACGCCGAAGGCGGCGCAGTTGCGGAAGATGCCGCCCATGTTGTCGTGATTGGCGATGCCGACGAGGCCGACGACCGTGCGCGGCCGGGTCTGGATGAGGTCATCCGCCGACCGGTCCTGCCGCCGCCTGCCGAGCGCGAGCAGGCCGCGGTGAATGTCGAATCCGACGATGGCGTTCATGACCGACTGGCCGGCGGCGTAGACGGGAGCCGCGTCGGGCACCTCGGCCAGCAGCGCGTGCCGGGTCTCGATCCTGTGCGCGGCGACCAGCAGGCTGGCTGCTTCGAAGTCGGCCGAGCGCAGCAACTGGCGGATCACCACCTCGCCTTCGGCGATGAAGCCTTCGCCGCGTCCGACGACATCCCGGTCGCGGACGTTGCGGAAGGCCTCGATGCGCGGATCGTCCGGATCGTCGATGGTGATAACGGGAGGCAAATGGCAAAACCGTGATCGGGTTGGTCAAAAAGGCGCGTTGCGAAGAAAGTTCGTCAAGCCTATGGCTTGCCTAGAGCATAAAGCGTTCGAGCGAAAGCGCATGAACGAGACCGATATGCTCCGGATTCAAACATGCAGGGCGACGTGCAGCACGCATATGGTTCCGCGTGACGGCATGCCGCTCCAGGATTTCTGAGCAGGATCGGATGTTGCCATGACCCATTTCGTCGACCGGATTCTGGCTGCCTTCGGCGCTCTTTTCGGCGCAGCGGGGCTTGTGGCGCTTTCGGCCGGCGCGCATGTGGATTCTGGCGGCAATTACACGACCGCGGGCTGGATGCTGATGGTCCACGCCGGCCCCGTCGTCTTTCTCGGCACGGCGGCCCCTTTCAGCACGTTCTGGCGCCGGCTGGTGCTGCTGTTCATGATCGCCGGAACCGTCATCTTCGCCGGCGATGTCTCTTACCGCACCTATGCGGGAGAATCGCTGTTTCCCATGGCCGCGCCGACCGGCGGCACATTGCTCATCCTTGCGTGGATCGCGCTTGCCTTTGTCCTGCTCCTCGGGTCCTCGGAGCAGCGGCGTTGAATTCTCCGTGATCGGCGGGCCTTTTTCCTGACACGGAAGGAACCGGCAAGCATTTCTTGAACTTTCCCCTTGAAGCTTCGGCCTGCGCCGAATTCGCTCAGGTTGATCCGGCTTGAGCGGCAAGACTATGCTCCAGCCTTGTATTCCGGGGCTTTTCCTGACCAACAGGCAGTTCCGCCTGACCGGGAAATGCTCCGAGCGCAGGGTGGCGCCATCTCCCGCCCAGTTCGTCCGAACGAGGTTTTCATTGATGCTTTTCCACGACAACGAGCCTGACACGTCAACCGAAACCACTGCGTCGTCCCGCATGACCCGGCGTTTTCTGCTGGGTGCGGTACCCCTGGCGCTGGCCGGTTGCGCCGACAGTTCGATGCTGCAGCCGCGCCTGCGCGATCCGCGTGCCGATCGCCGCTATTTGTCGATGTATGCGCCGGTGACGGATGACCGCTTCCCGTTGCCCGGCATCGATCTGAAGCAGATCGACCCGAAATACTGGCGTCAGGAGGTCTACTACTCCGCGCCCTATCCGGTCGGAACCATCGTTGTCGATCCGGCGAACAAGTTTCTCTATCTGACCGAACGCGACGGCAAGGCCATCCGCTACGGTGTCGGTGTCGGGCGGGAAGGCTTCGGCTGGTCCGGCAAGGCCGTCATCAAGCGCAAGCAGGCTTGGCCGACCTGGACCCCGCCGGCCGAGATGGTCGCCCGCGATCCGCGTGCGCGTCCCTTTGCCAAGGGCCAGCCGCCGGGGCCGGAGAATGCGCTCGGAGCCCGCGCTCTCTATCTCTATCAGGGCGACCGCGACACGCTCTACCGCCTGCACGGCACCGCCGAGCCCTGGTCGATCGGGCATTCCATGTCGTCCGGTTGCATCCGGCTCATCAACCAGGACATCATCGATCTCTACAACCGGGTGCCGATCGGGACGGAGGTCGTCGTGCTCGATAGCAGCGACAGCCGCTTCAGCAGCCTTAGCAACCTCAGCAACTTCAACTTCTCGCTATTCTGACGATCGGCTTCGGCCGTCAGGGAAGATTGGCCCGCAAAAAAATGTTCTGGGCCAATCTTCTAGGGGGGCAGACAAGGCCTGTTTCTCCGGTCATAGTGGCCCTCTGAGGCATCTGGTCGCAACCGCCCGAGGAACGGCGGACCGGCCAAACGGCGTGAACACATGCATGCCGCAGCAACCGAAAGGGGGAGGCGATGTCCGAGAGAGCATATGCAAGCCGCAGGCTTGGCCGAAACGCGATGGCCTTCGTGCTGGCGGGCGGGCGAGGCTCCCGTCTCAAGGAGTTGACCGACCGGCGCGCCAAGCCCGCCGTCTATTTCGGCGGCAAGAGCCGGATCATCGATTTCGCTTTGTCCAACGCCATGAATTCCGGCATTCGCCGTATTTCGGTCGCGACGCAATACAAGGCCCACAGCCTGATCCGCCACCTGCAGCGGGGCTGGAACTTCTTCCGCGAGGAACGCAACGAAAGTTTCGATATCCTTCCGGCCTCGCAGCGCGTCTCGGAGGAGAAGTGGTATGTCGGCACGGCCGACGCCGTGACGCAGAATATCGACATCGTCGAGGCCTATGAGCCCGAGTTCATCGTCATTCTGGCCGGCGACCACGTCTACAAGATGGACTACGAGGTCATGCTCGAGGAGCATGTCAACTCCGGCGCGGACGTGACTGTCGGATGCATCGAGGTGCCGCGCATGGAGGCGGTGGCCTTCGGCGTGATGCATGTCGATGCCAAGGACCAGATCATCGATTTCGTGGAAAAGCCTGCCGATCCGCCGGGCATGCCGGACAATCCCGACATGGCGCTGGCGTCCATGGGCATCTATGTCTTCGAGACCAAGCTTTTGTTCGAGCTTCTGCGCAAGGACGCCGACGATCCCAATTCCGCGCATGACTTCGGCAAGGACATCATTCCGGACCTGGTGAAGAACGGCAAGGCGATGGCCCACCGCTTCACCAACTCCTGCGTCCGCTCATCCTCCGAGGCGACCTCCTACTGGCGCGATGTCGGCACCGTCGACGCCTTCTGGGAAGCCAATATCGACCTGACCGATTTCGTGCCCGAACTCGACCTCTACGACCGGGACTGGCCGATCTGGACCTATGGCGAGATCGTTCCGCCGGCAAAATTCGTCCATGACGAGGAGGGGCGCCGCGGTTCGGCGACGAGTTCCCTCGTTTCGGGCAACTGCATCATTTCCGGAGCCCGGATCGACAAGTCGCTGCTCTTTACCGGCGTGCGTGCTCATTCCTTCTCGGATGTCGAGCATGTCGTGGCCTTGCCCTATGTCGAGATCAATCGCGGCGCGCGGCTGAACAAGGTCGTCATCGACCGGGGTGTGGTCATTCCGCCCGGACTGGTCGTCGGCGAGGATCCTGAGGAAGACGCGCGCCGTTTCCGGCGGTCGGAAGGCGGCGTCTGCCTGATCACCCAGCCGATGATCGACAAGCTCGGCTTGTAGACGCGTCTCCGGGCGGTTGCCGGCGATGGCGATAGGGGCTGCCATCGCAAGAAACCCTTGGGCATGCATTCATTCAAATGGCTGCTCAATGTTCGGCAATGAATTTTGCCGTATGTTGTGGGGCTGACTATCGATGCGAGGGGGCCGGCTTGCGCATTCTCTTCGTGGCGTCGGAATGCTATCCGCTGATCAAGACCGGCGGATTAGCCGACGTGGTGGGCGCCTTGCCACTGGCGCTGAAAAAACTGGGCTGCGACGTCAGGGTGCTGCTGCCCGGATATCCCGCCGTGCTGGCCGCGTTGCCGAAGGCCAAACCGGCGAAGAACTGGAGCGATCTTTTCGGCGGCAGCGCTCGCCTGCTGACGGGAACCAGTCGCGACGGCCTCGAGGTTCTCGCCATTGATGCGCCGCATCTCTACGACCGCATCGGCAATCCCTATCTCGGGCCCGACGGTCGCGACTGGCCGGACAATGCCCGGCGGTTCGCGGCTCTTGCCAAGGTCGGTGCGGAGGTCGGCATCGCCGGCGCCAATGGCTGGGTTCCGGACGTCGTGCACAGCCACGACTGGCAGGCCGGCCTGACCTCGGCCTATATCGCGGCGAGCGAGGGCCCGGTTCCGGCCACGATGTTCACCATTCACAACATCGCGTTCCAGGGGCTTTGCAGCCTGTCCCTCGAAAACGGATTCGGACTGCCGCGATCCTTCTTCACGCCGGCGGGGCTCGAATTCTACGGCCAGACCTCGTTCCTGAAGGCGGGCCTCGTCTTCTCCGATCATCTGACGACCGTCAGTCCGACCTATGCGCGCGAGTTGCGTACGCCGGAATTCGGCATGGGCATGGAGGGCGTGCTCAACGAGCGGGCGACCGCGACGTCCGGCATTCTCAATGGCATCGACCTTGATATCTGGAATCCGGAAACTGATGCCGAACTTGCCCAGACCTATTCCCAGGCCAGGCTCGGCAGCCGGTCCGCGAACAAGAAGAAAGTCCAGCAAGCCTTTGGACTGGCAACAGATTCAAGTGCGCTTCTTTTCTGTGTGATCAGCCGGTTGACCTACCAGAAGGGCCTCGATCTGCTGGTTCCGCATCTTGGCGAGATCGTCCACCGGGGCGGCCAGGTCGCCTTGCTCGGCTCCGGCGAAGCGGGGCTGGAGCGGGTCTTCACTGACGCGGCACGCCAGTTTCCGGGTCGGATCGGTGTCAGCATCGGCTATGACGAGGGCCTGTCCCATCTGATGCAGGGCGGCTCGGATGCCATTCTCGTGCCCTCCCGCTTCGAGCCTTGCGGCCTCACCCAGCTCTATGGCCTGCGCTACGGCACCATTCCCGTGGTCGCGCGCACGGGCGGCCTTGCGGATACGGTCATCGACGCGAATGACGCGGCCATCCGCACGGGGGTTGCGACTGGCGTGCAGTTCTCGCCGGTGACCGCGCCGGGGCTGTGGTTCGGTATCGAGCGGGCTTTCCAGCTCTTTTCCGATCGCAAGGTCTGGCGCAAGCTGCAGAAGCGGGCAATGCTGCACCCCGTTGGCTGGGACGAGTCGGCAGCGACCTATGTGGAGCTCTATCGTTCGCTGGCCGGAGAGGGTGTGGAGTAACCTACTTGGCGGATGCTGTCGTTTCTAGCGATCTGACATGGGGCAAGGTCGAGGCGGGAAAGGCGTACCCGCTGGGCGCGACCTTCGACGGCGGCGGGACCAATTTCGCTCTCTTTTCAGCGCATGCCAGCGCCGTGGACCTGTGCATCCACGAGCCGCTGACGGGGCGCGAGCTGGCGCGCATCCGCCTGCCGGAACATACCGACGAGGTCTGGCACGGCTATGTGCCGGGGCTGAAGCCGGGCATGTTCTACGGCTACCGCGTCCACGGGCCCTACAAGCCGGAAGAGGGGCACCGCTTTAATCACCACAAGCTGCTCATCGACCCCTATGCCAAGGCAATCAGCGGGCGGATGCGCACCGACGAACTGATGGCCGGCTATGTGTCGCGCACGCTCGACGACCTGACCTTCGATACGCGCGACAGCGGCCACGTCACCCCCAAGGGCATCATCGTCGACACGTCCTTCGAAGGCGAGACGATTGCCGGTCCGGGCCGGCGATGGACTGAAACCGTCATCTACGAGGCGCATCTCAAGGGCATGACGATGCTGCGCGAGGACGTTCCGCAAGGTCTTCGCGGCACCTATGAGGGGCTCGCCAGCGGGCCGGTGCTTGAGCATCTGACCCGCCTCGGCATTACCGCCATCGAACTGCTGCCACTGCAGGCCTTCATGGACGAAGGCTTTCTGTGCCGGCGCGGCCTCGTCAACTACTGGGGCTACAGCCCGATCTCCTATTTCGCGCCGGAGCCGCGCTACGACCGCGGGCGGCCGGACAGCATCCTCAACCGGGTGCGCGCGATGGTCGACCGGTTCCATGCGGCGGGCATCGAGGTCATTCTCGATGTCGTCTACAATCACACGGGCGAGGTGGACCATCTCGGCTCGACGGTGAGCTATCGCGGCATCGACAACGCCAGCTACTACCGGCTCGTGCGCAACAATCCGCGCTATTATGTCAACGACACCGGCACCGGGAACACCTTCAACACGAGCCACCCGCGTGTGCTCGCGCTGGTCATGGATTCGCTGCGCCATTGGGTGGACGTCCTCGGTGTCGACGGTTTCCGCTTCGATCTGGCGACGACGGTCGGGCGCGAGCCGCACGGCTTCAATCCCCATGGCCGCATGCTGTCGGCCATGCAGCAGGATCCGGTTCTGTCCAAGGTCAAGCTGATCGCCGAACCCTGGGACATCGGGCCCGGCGGCTATCAGGTTGGCAATTTTCCGCCCGGCTTTTCGGAATGGAACGACAAGTACCGCGATACGGTCCGCCGCTTCTGGCGCGGCGACGAGGCGGTCACGCCCGATCTTGCGACGCGCCTGCTCGGGTCTGCCGACCTCTTCGACAAGAGAGGGCGCCGGCCGTGGAGTTCGGTCAACTTCATCGACGCGCACGACGGCTTCACGCTCGCCGACATTGTCGCCTACGAGCACAAGCACAATGAGGCCAACCTCGAGGACAACCGGGATGGTCACAGCGAGAATCTGTCCAACAATCACGGCGTCGAGGGCCCGACGAGCGACCCGGACATCCTTGCCGCAAGGCGCCGGACGACACGGAACTTCCTGACCACGCTGATGCTGTCTCAGGGCACGCCGATGCTCACGGCCGGCGACGAAGTGGGCAACAGCCAGGGCGGCAACAACAACGCCTATTGCCAGGACAATCCCACCGGCTGGGTCGACTGGTCCGCGGTGGCAGGGGATCCGGAACTGCCGGACTTCGTGGCGTCGCTGATCCAGATCAGGCGCAGCCATCCGGTGCTGCGCCAGCCGACGTTCCTGCATTCGAAGATCCGTGCCGCGGATGGCCAGCTTGAGGTGCAGTGGGTCACGCCGACCGGGAGGGCCGTGACCAACACGGAGTGGCGGCAGCCGCATTTCCGCTGTTTCGGCCTGATCGTGCGCAACGCGGCCGCGCGCGATGAATTTGACGACGCCATGCCGGTGATGCTGATCTTCAACGGTGAAGGCGATGCGATCCGGTTCACCTTGCCGCCGACACGACGCGGCCGCTACTGGCGGCGTGTCTTCTCGACTGCCGAGGCGGCGGGCAGCGTCGATATGGAACGGCATGAGCCGGGAGCCGTTCTGACCATCGAGGCGCAGTCGATCGCGATCTTCGAAAAGATCAGGATCAAACGAGGGCAAGCAAAAAGGGGGCGGCGATGACCAATACGACCGTTGAGACCAGGCCCATAGAAGGCCAGAAGCCCGGAACCTCAGGCCTGCGCAAGAAGACCGACGTCTTCATGACGCCGGGGTATCTTGAAAATTACGTCCAGTCGATCTTCGAGGGCGTCGGCGGCATTGCCGGCAAGACGCTGGTGGTGGGCGGCGACGGCCGCTATTTCAACGACAGTGCGATCCAGACCATCCTCAAGATGGCGTCCGCCGCCGGCGCGAAAAAGCTGATCGTCGGTCAGAACGGGCTGCTGTCGACACCGGCCGCCTCCAACATCATTCGCAGGCGCGGCGCTTTCGGTGGCCTCATCCTGTCGGCCAGCCACAATCCGGGCGGCCTGCACGGCGACTTCGGCCTGAAGTTCAACATGGCCAACGGCGGGCCGGCGAACGAGGCCGTGACCTCGGCGATCTTCGAGCACACCAGGACGATCACGGTCTACAGAATCGCGCAGGCGCCGGACGTCGACCTGTCGGTCATCGGGACGACGGCGATCGGCGGCTCCGAGATCGAGATCATCGATCCCGTCTCCGACTATGTGGACCTGATGGAGACGCTGTTCGATTTCCCGGCCATCGCCGCGATGTTCGCCTCCGGCTTCACCATGCGCTTCGATGCGATGCATGCGGCGACCGGTCCTTATGCCAAGGCGATTCTGGAAGGACGGCTCGGCGCGCCCGTCGGGACTGTGGTCAATGCCGTGCCGCTGCCCGACTTCGGCGGCGGGCATCCCGATCCCAACCCGATTTATGCCAAGGAACTCTACGACCTGATGGCCTCGGCCGACGCGCCGGACATGGGGGCTGCCTCGGACGGCGACGGCGACCGCAACATCGTCATCGGGCGCGGGGCCGTTGTGACGCCCTCCGACAGCCTCGCGATGATCGCGGCCAACGCGCATCTCGCCAAGGGCTATACGAAGGGGCTTGCGGGCGTCGCCCGCTCCATGCCGACCAGCGGCGCTGTCGACCGGGTCGCCGCCAAGCTCGGCATCGACTGCTACGAGACGCCGACGGGCTGGAAATTCTTCGGCAACCTGCTCGATGCGGGCAAGGTGACGCTCTGCGGCGAGGAAAGCGCGGGCACCGGTTCCGACCACGTGCGCGAGAAGGATGGCGTCTGGGCCGTTCTCATGTGGCTCAACATCCAGGCGGTGCGCAAGGAGACGATCGCGGCCATCCAGTCGGGGCACTGGGCCGAGTTCGGGCGCACCTTCTACACCCGCCACGACTACGAGGCCGTTGATCTCGACGCCGCCAACGGTCTGATGGCGAATCTCCGCCGGCGCTTCGGCGACATGCCCGGGCAGACGGTCGGGCCGCTGGAGATCTCCGCTGCCGACGACTTCGCCTACACGGACCCCGTGGACGGGTCGGTGACAACGGGGCAGGGGATTCGCATCTTCTTCAAAGGCGGTGAGCGGCTCGTCTTCCGCCTTTCCGGCACCGGGACCCAGGGCGCGACGATCCGCGTCTATCTTGAGAAATTCGAGCCGGACGCGAGCCGTCACCGCCTTGATGCCCAGGAGGCGCTTGCCGACGTCATCGCGGCGGCCGATTCGCTTGCCGGTATTGGCGAGCGCACGGGACGGACGGCGCCGGACGTGATCACGTGAGGATTTGACGCGGATCAAGGCAAAGGCTTGCCGGGCGTGGTTTCTCGGTGTCGTTCCATCGAATGAGCGGATCCGGCAAGCAACATGGACGTGAACAGTCTGACATTTTTCGGCGGTCTTTTGCTCGGCCTTGCGAGCAGCCTCCATTGCGCCGGAATGTGCGGCGCGATTGCCTCGTCGCTGATGTTCGCGATTTCCCCGGATGATAAACCGTTGACGCGTCTGCGCATTCTTTTGAGCGCCCAGGCGGGCAAGGCCGTCGCCTACACTGCGGCGGGTGCTGCCGTCGGTCTCGCCGGAACATCCCTTTACGGGCTTTTCGATCAGGCGGTGGCCTACCGGTTCCTGCAATGGGCGGCGGCCGCGACTCTCGCGTGGATCGGCCTGACGCTAACCGGGCTCGCGCCGCCGCTCTCTCTGCTCGACCGTCTGACCCGGCCCGTCACCCGCTTCATGGCGCTGAACCCGGTTCCCGCGGGTGCGCGGCCGGGCGTTGCCTTCGGATCTGGGCTCGCCTGGGGATTTCTGCCGTGCGGCATGGTGTTTGGCGCGCTCTTCTACGCGATGCTCTCGGGTTCGGCGCTTTCGGGCGCGGCCGTGATGTTCGGCTTCGGTCTCGGGACCATGCCGTCCGTGACCATGACGGCGCTGGGCCTTGGCGGCATGAAGTCGCTGGCGCGGCGGCCGCAGCTTCGAATCGCGATGGGTCTCGGTCTGATCGGGCTTGCGGCGCTCAGCGTCGTGACGCCGATGGGTGGGCTCTTCGCCTTCTGCCTGCCCCCGGCAGGCTGAAGACCGTCAGGACATCAGGAGGTGCTGTCGATCTCGGCGCGGACGGCGGAGAAGACGTCGCGGAACATCTCCGGCGTCAGGCGCCCGGTGTTCGTGTTGTAGCGCGAGCAGTGATAGCTGTCGGCGAAGAGCAGGGGACCGTTCGGCCCGCTCAAGCGATGCATGGCGCCATGGCTAAAGGTATAGGCCGACGGCGATGCCGACAGGAATGGCTTCAGCGCTTTCAGGGTCGAATCGTGGGCGATGCGTCCAAGGGCGACGATGGCCTTGAGATTTCGGAATTTCCCGATCGTCTCGGTGAGGAAAGGCCGGCAGGCGTTGATTTCGGCGCCGACCGGCTTGTTTTCCGGCGGCACGCAGCGCACCGCGTTGGTGACTGCGGCGCCGACCAGCGTCAGGCTGTCGTCGATCCTTGCCTCGAAGCTGCCGGCGGCGAAGCCGAAGCGGATCAGCGTGTCGTAGAGGAGGTCGCCGGCATAGTCGCCCGTGAAGGGGCGTCCGGTCCGGTTGGCGCCGCGCAGGCCCGGCGCGAGGCCCACGACCAGCAAGCTGGCGTCGGCCGCACCGAATGTCGGGACCGGTGCATTGTGCCAGTCGGGAAATTCCGCTCGTGCCGACTGGCGAAAGGCCACCAGACGCGGGCAGAGCGGGCAGTCACGCCCCGGATCGACGTCGGGAAACGGGAACAAGGCCGTCCGGTTCATGGCGCGGCGTCTCCTTCCTCGGTCTCTGGGGGCCGTGCTTCTGCGTCGACCATCGCCGCCGCGACCTTCGGAAGGACGGCAGGTTTGTCTGACGCGGCAGGGCAAACAGGAAAAAACACGCTGCGCCCGGCCTCGGGACTCGCAGCGTCAGATGACCCATCTATGGGAACCAGGGCAAAGCTCAGGCCGCCACCCGAGTCTTCGTCCCCGTCTTCAACTGCTCCCGATCAATCCTCGTCGTCGTCGGACGCTCGATCGTTCGGACGCGGAGCCCGCTCGTGGGGATCACGACCGATCTTGCCGGAGAGGGTTGCAAGGTCGATGAAGTGGTCGGCCTGGCGACGCAGTTCGTCGGCCACCATTGCCGGTTGTGTCTGCAGCGTTGAAACGACGCTGACCTTGCGTCCCTTGCGCTGGACAGCCTCGACGAGCGAGCGAAAATCGCCGTCCCCCGAGAACAGCACGAGATGGTCCACATGGTCGGCGAGCACCATGGCGTCGACGGCCAATTCGATATCCATCGACCCCTTGATCTTGCGACGTCCGCTTGCGTCGTAGAATTCCTTCGTCGGCTTCGTAACGACCTTGTAGCCGTTGTAGTCCAGCCAATCGATCAGGGGGCGAATCGAGGAATATTCCTGGTCTTCGGCGAGTGCGGTATAATAAAGCGCCCGCAGAAGATAACCCTTCGAACCGAACTCCTTGAGGAGGCGGCGATAGTCGATGTCAAAGCCCAACGCTTTTGCAGTAGCATATAGATTAGCGCCATCAATAAATAACGCAATCTTTTCACGCTCGTCAAACATTGCTCAGCCTTCTACTGCAACTCGTCTAAAAACGAGTGTGCGGACGTTCTGGATTGTATTGTCTTTGCGTTTTTCTGCCGCTTTGGCTTGAGTCCGGCACAAGCAGAGCTATTTTCATTCGAAATGGTTAACGCACTATGACCAATCTGAAACGCCACTCTTAAACCATGATCATTTCGCACATCGCCTGGAATGTGGCCCGATCAATTCCAGCACCTGTTCGAGACTTAGATAGAATCCGCCGGAAAGAATTTTTACAGCAGCTCTTTCAATTTGATGTGAAGCGCCTGCTCACGTTTCCCGTGCAAAGTCCGCATACAATGCAGGGGATCGGAATCCGCATTTCCGATCAGTGGCCAGGCCAACGCACCCGCGAGCCCCTGACTCTCAAAAAAGATTGTCGACCCGCTTGAATTCAGGATTAGGGGAGTCTTGCATTTTTGTCGAGGCGGTTTTATGGATCATCATTGAAACATTCCACACATTCCGCTAGACGCCACGGAAAGGCTCGGTCTCAGCCTTGACGCTTCTTTCCGTGCAGGCACTGCCCGAAGGATGACGAATGTGCTGGAGACCCTGTCACCCTGCCGCGCTTGACGTCCCGTCACGCATGAGGCGGGTGACCGACTGAAGGAGTTGGACAGACATGGCCCGCGTGACCGTTGAAGACTGCATCGACAAGGTCGACAACCGTTTCGATCTGGTGCTGCTCGCCGCCCATCGCGCCCGGATGATCTCGTCCGGTTCGCCGCTGACCGTCGACCGCGACAACGACAAGTTTCCGGTTGTGGCCCTGCGCGAGATCGCCGAGACGACCGTTTCGCCGCAGGATCTCAAGGAAGACCTGATCCATTCCCTGCAGAAATACGTCGAGGTCGACGAGCCGGAGCAGGAGCCGACGGCGCTTCTGGGCAGCCCGGACGCCCCCGAGGAAGACACCGACCTCGCCTTCGACCGGATGTCGGAAGAAGAGCTGCTCAAGGGCCTCGAAGGTCTTGTTCCGCCGGAAAAGGTCGAAGACATCTGAGTTTGGGTTGACGGGAGCACGGCGGATCGGGAATTCTGATCCGCCTGCCATTGCGCAAGCCCCGTGAACAGATAGTCGGGCGGTTTCGCCACCGGACCTTCCGATCTCCACGGCTCGCCTTTCCTTAAAAAGGGGCGGGCCGTTTTATTGGTGCGGATCGCCAGCTCATGATGCGACAGTATGAACTCGTCGAACGGGTTCACCGGTATAATCCCAATTGCGACGAGGCCCTCCTCAACAAGGCCTACGTCTATGCGATGCGCAAGCACGGCACGCAGAAGCGGGCTTCGGGCGATCCCTATTTCTCCCATCCTCTCGAAGTGGCGGCGATCCTCACCGACATGCATGTCGATGACGCGACGATCGCCATCGCGCTGCTGCACGACACCATCGAGGACACGGACGCGACGCGGGCCGAGATCGACCAGATCTTCGGCGAGGAAATCGGCCGTCTCGTCGAAGGGCTGACCAAGCTCAAGCGGCTCGATCTCGTCTCCAAGCGCACCGAGCAGGCGGAAAACCTGCGCAAGCTGCTGCTCGCGGTCGCAGCGGACGTGCGCGTGCTGCTCGTCAAGCTCGCCGACCGGCTGCACAACATGCGCACGCTCGACTATATGCCCGAGCACAAGCGCGGCCGGATTGCCGAGGAGACGATGGACATCTATGCGCCGCTGGCCGGGCGCATGGGCATGCAGGACATGCGTCAGGAACTGGAGCATCTGGCCTTCAAGACGCTCAACCCGGAGTCCTTCAACCGCATCGTCTGGAACCTCCAGGAGCTTCGGACCAAGAACGAGGGACTGATCGCGGACATCGAGAAGGAACTCGTGGAGGCCTTTGCCCAGCGCGGCATCAACGCGGAGGTGAAGGGGCGCGAGAAGTGGCCCTATTCGATCTTCCGCAAGATGCTGCAGAAGCGGGTCGGCTTCGAGCAGCTTTCCGACATCTACGGCTTCCGGGTGCTCGTCGATGACATCGACAGTTGCTACCGCTGCCTCGGTGTCGTCCATACGCTCTGGTCGTCGGTGATGGGGCGGTTCAAGGACTATATCTCGACGCCCAAGCAGAACGACTATCGTTCGCTGCATACGACCGTGGTCGGCCCGCATCGCCAGCGCGTCGAACTGCAAATCCGCACCCACGACATGCACGAGGTGGCCGAATACGGCATCGCCGCGCACACGCTCTACAAGGATCGGCCGCTCGACCTGCTCGGCGGCGAAAGGCTGCCGCAGATTTCGGAGGAAAGCCAGGCCTACGCGTGGCTTCGCATGACGATCGCCTCGCTGTCGGACGGCGCCAATCCGGACGAATTCCTGGAGAACACCAAGCTCGAACTGTTCCAGGACCAGGTCTTCTGCTTCACGCCGAAGGGCACGCTGATCACCCTGCCGCGCGGGGCGACACCGATCGACTTCGCCTACGCGGTCCACACGGACGTCGGCAACACCTGCGTTGGCTGCAAGATCAACGGCACCATCATGCCGCTGGTGACGCCGCTGCAGAACGGCTCGGAAGTGGAAATCATCCGCTCGCCCTCGCAGGTGCCGCCGCCGACGTGGGAATCGATCGCGATCACCGGCAAGGCCCGGGCGGCAATCCGGCGCGCGACGCGCGATCAACTCCGCAAGCAGTATGCGGCGGTGGGTCGGCAGGTGCTGGAAGCCGCGTTCCAGCGCGCCAGTCGGGAGTTCAACGACGCGCTGCTTGAAAAGTCGGCCTCGCGGCTTGGTCTTTCCAACGCCCTCGACGTGATGGCGGGTGTCGGGCGCAGCGAGATCCCGTCCTCCGACGTCATCAAGGCCGTCTATCCCGACTACATGATCCCGCCGCTGGTGGTGGAGACCATGTCGCCGGGCGAGGGCTGGTACAGTTTCGCCCGTGCCGACACGATGAAATTCCGCGTGCCGGAACCGGGGGAGGGCCAGCCGGCCTTTCCGATCCGTTCGATCGCCGGCGACCTTCCCGTGCGCTTTGCGCCGGATGGCGGGGCGGTGCCGGGCGACCGGATCGTCGGCATCCTGATGCCGGGCGAGGGGATCACCATCTACCCGATCCAGTCGCCGACGCTGAAGCAGTTCGACGACCAGCCGGAGAGATGGCTGGATGTTCGCTGGGACATCGACCGCAACAAGCCCGTGCGCTTTCCGGCGCAGGTCATCGTCAGTTCGCTCAACGTGCCGGGCTCTCTCGCGCGTGTCGCCCAGACGATCAGCGAAAACGACGGCAACATCGACAATATCCGGATGGTGGCGCGCACGTCCGACTTCCACGATCTGATCATCGATCTGGAGGTCTACGACCTCAAGCATCTCAATCGCATCATCGCCCAGTTGAAGACGCAGGTGAACGTGTCGGAAGTCGAGCGCGTCAACGGCTGAAGACGGCTACCGAAGCAGACAAGGGGACAGACCATGACAAGGGACGAAGTGCTGGCGGTCTTTCGCGAGGCAGGGGCAATCCTCGAGGGGCATTTCATCCTGAGTTCGGGCCGGCGCAGCAGCGTGTTCCTGCAGAAGGCGCGGGTGTTCATGTCGCCGGAAAAGACGGAAATCGTCTGCAAGGCGCTGGCCGAAAAAATCAGGGCCGCGAACCTCGGTCCGATCGACATGGTGGTTTCGCCGGCCGTCGGCGGCATCGTTCCAGGCTACGAGACCGCCCGTCATCTCGGCGTCCCTGCCGTCTGGGTGGAGCGCGAGGGCGGGGAGTTCCGCCTGCGCCGTTTCGAGATGGAGCCGGGCACCAGGGTCGTCATCGTCGAGGACATCGTGACGACGGGTCTTTCCGTTCGCGAGACGACCGCGGCAATGGAGAAGATCGGCGCCAATGTGGTCGCGGTCGCCTGCCTGATCGACCGGTCGGCCGGAAAGGCGGACGTCGGCCGGCCGCTCGTGGCTCTGGCGGACTACGAGGTGCCGTCCTATGATCCGTCCGAGTTGCCGCCGGAGCTTGCCGCCATTCCCGCCGTCAAGCCCGGCAGCCGGGGACTTTCCTGAAGGGTTGTTCCAAACGGCCCTTGACCGACAAGAACGCGTGAGGGGATCTTGTATTTCCTGAAATGCCGCCCATCATGATTTCTTCAAGATTTCTCCATAAAGGTCTGGAGACGGACAAATCGGGTTGGCAAACTAGGCAATCGGCCGACTCGGCAAGGCTGGGAAAGAGGTTCGGGACATGATGTTTCGCCGGCGTAAGCCGCTCGGATGGCGTCAGCGTATTGAGCAGGCACTGTGGCCCAAGGGTGGGTGGAGCCGGAGCGTGGCGTATTTCCGCAAGCGCATCGTCCGCCTCAAGGCAACGCCGCACGCCGTCGCCGCCGGGGTCGCCGCCGGCGCCTTCTCGTCCTTCACGCCGTTCATCGGCTTTCATTTCCTGCTCGGCTTCGGGGTCGCCTATCTGTTTCGCGGCTCGATGATTGCTGCCGCGCTCGGAACGGCCATCGGCAACCCGCTTACATTCCCCTTCATCTGGCTGTCGACCTTCGAGGTCGGCCGGTTCGTTCTTTCGCTTCTGAACGTCTCCTCGGGCGACGCGGAAGCGCCGCATGCCGCGCTGTTCTCCAAGGGGCTCTTCAATGAAGGGCTGAGCCACCTCTGGCCGACCCTTGAGCCGATGATCGTCGGATCCATCCCGCTCGGGCTTGCAAGCGCTGCCATCGTCTACGCGATTGCCTTCAAGATGGTCGCGACCCATCAGGAAAACCGGCGCCAGCGCCGCGCCGAAGCGCAGGCATCGATGTCGGCCGCGCTGAAGGCGCAATCGGTCAAGGACTTCGGGGAAGCCGCGTGATCATCGGCATTGGCAGCGACTTGATCGACATTCGAAGGGTCGAGAAGACGCTGGACCGTTTTGGTGAGCGCTTCACCAATCGGGTCTTCACGGAAATCGAACGCGCCAAATCCGACCGGCGCAAGATGCGTGCGGCGTCTTATGCCAAGCGGTTCGCCGCCAAGGAAGCCTGTTCCAAGGCGCTCGGCAGCGGCATCAGCATGGGCGTTGCCTGGAAGGAACTCGGCGTCGTCAACCTGCCGTCGGGCAAGCCGACGATCGAGCTCACCGGATCGGCGCGCGAAAGACTGGACAGCCTGACGCCGCAGGGGCTGGTGGCGCGGATCGACGTCACGATCACCGACGACTACCCCCTCGCGCAGGCCTTCGTGGTGATTTCGGCATGGCCATCGGACTGGCCTGTGAACGTTTGATCGTCGCCTGCCGCAACGCTCTGTTGCCGCATTCCAATGGTCGCGATCAGGTCAATTTGAACAGGCTGGACCTCATTTGCTCGGCTTTGCGTTGCGCGTTTCCGCCTGAGACGATATCAACACCGCGTTCTTCCTGAACGCGATCAGGCGGCCCGGGATTCCGCGAAGGCGCGCAGACGTATCGCAGCCATTCGTTTGATGTCGAAACGATGAAGGAAATCATGAGCGTGAGCAGCGACGACGCGACGAGCAAGGACGGTTTCGGCGAAACCATCAAGATCATCATTCAGGCGCTGCTTCTGGCGCTGGTCGTTCGAACCTTCGTCTTTCAGCCCTTCTCGATCCCGTCCGGGTCGATGATGCCGACGCTGCTGATTGGCGATTACCTCTTCGTCTCGAAGTATTCCTACGGCTTCAGCCGTTATTCCTTCCCCTTCGGCATCGTGCCCATGGAGGGACGGGTGTGGGCGACCGCGCCGCATCGCGGCGACATCGTCGTCTTCAAGCTGCCGGCCAATCCGTCCATCGACTACATCAAGCGCGTGGTCGGCCTTCCCGGCGACCATATCCAGGTGAAGGACGGCGTTCTCTACATCAACAACACGGCCGTGCCGCGCGAGCGGGTCGACGACTTCAAGGAGACGACGCCCTTCGGTCAGACCATCTCGGTGCCGGCTTATCGCGAGACCATGCCGAACGGCGTCTCCTACATCACGCTCGACGCCGACCCGAATTCCATGGGCGACAACACCCGCGAGTTCGTGGTGCCGGACGGCCACTATTTCATGATGGGCGACAATCGCGACAACTCCGCCGACAGCCGCATCGACGGCAGCGGCGTGGGCTATGTTCCGTTCGAGAATCTCGTGGGCAAGGCGCAGGTCATCTTCTTCTCCATCGATGAGCAGTCGCGGCCTTGGGAGGTCTGGCGCTGGCCGGAAGATCTCAGGCTGGACCGCCTGTTCACGTTGCTGCACTGAACGGGTCCATGACACCAGGGTTCAAGAGCGCGCTCGCCGCGGTTCAGGATCGGATCGGGCACCGTTTCGCCAATCTCGACGAACTGGTGAATGCGCTCACCCACCGCAGCGCGCTGCATGTGAGCCAGGCCGCGGCGGAAAGCTATCAGCGCCATGAATTTCTCGGTGACCGGGTGCTGGCGCTGGTGATCGCGGACCTCCTGTTCCGGACCTTCCCGGAGGCGGACGAGGGGGATCTTGCGCGCCGTCTCAATTCTCTCGTCCGGCGGGAGACCTGCGCCGCGGTCGCGCGCGATCTCGACCTTGGGGCGGCCATCCGGCTCGGGCCGGGCGAACGCCAGACCGGCGGGCGCAAGAAGGAAGCGATCCTGGCCGATGTCGCCGAGGCCGTGATCGCCGCGATCTATCGCGACGCCGGTTTCGATGCCGCCCGGCGGTTCATCGAGAAGAACTGGTCGGCGCGGATGCACGAGGCGACGTCGCCGCTGCGCGATGCCAAGACGACGTTGCAGGAGTGGGCCCAGGGGCGCGGCCTGCCGGCGCCGCGCTATCAGGTGGCGGAGCGCATCGGCCCCGATCATTCGCCCGAGTTCACGGTCCGGGTCGAGATCGACGGCGTCGAGCCGGCGCTCGGCAAGGGGCGCAACAAGCGGGAAGCCGAGCAGGCGGCCGCCACGAATGCCCTCGTCAGGGAAGGGCTCTGGCAGGTTGATCCACTTGCCGGCTGAGTCCGGTCGATTTTTCGGGTAGATTCGCTCTTTCAAGCGACGAGTCGCCGGCAGTGTCCGGCGGACAAGGCGCAGGCCGCCTTGCACCATCACACAGCACACCACCACGCAGGACAATGCATGACGATTGACGATGACAAGCCGGAGACGATGCCCGTGGAGGGGGAAGACGGCGGCGCGCCGGCGGCCGAGGGGCCGACGCGAGCGGGGTTCGTGGCCCTCATCGGCGCGCCGAATGCCGGCAAGTCGACGCTGCTCAACCAACTCGTCGGCGCCAAGGTCTCGATCGTCAGCCACAAGGTGCAGACGACGCGGGCCATCATGCGCGGGATCGCGATCGAGGGCCGTTCGCAGGTCGTCTTCGTCGATACGCCCGGCATCTTCGCGCCGAAGCGCCGGCTTGACCGGGCGATGGTCGACACGGCCTGGGGCGGCGCCATGGATGCCGACATGGTCGCGCTGCTGATCGACGCCCGCAAGGGCATCGAGCCGGAAATCGGCGGCATTCTGGACAGGCTCGCCGATCTGAAGCGGCCGAAGCTGCTGATCCTGAACAAGATCGATACCGTCAAGCGCGACCAGCTTCTGGCGCTGGCCGCCGATGCCAACGCGCGCGTCAACTTCGATGCGACCTTCATGGTCTCGGCCCTGAATGGCGACGGCGTTGCCGACCTGATGGAGCATCTGGCGAAAGCGGTGCCGGAAGGTCCGTGGCTCTATCCGGAGGACCAGATCTCCGACCTGCCGATGCGCATGCTCGCGGCCGAGATCACGCGCGAGAAGGTCTTCCTGCGCCTTCATGACGAGCTTCCCTATTCCTCCACGGTCGAGACCGACCAGTGGAAGGAGCAGAAGAACGGCGTCCGGATCGAGCAGACGATCTTCGTGGAACGCGAGAGCCAGCGCAAGATCGTGCTCGGCAAGGGCGGGGCGACGATCAAGGCCATCTCGATGGCGGCGCGCGAGGAACTGATGCAGATCGTCGAGCAGCCGGTGCATCTCTTCCTCTACGTGAAGGTGCGCGAGAACTGGGCCGACGATCCCGAGCGCTACCGGGAGATGGGGCTGGAATTCCCGAGGAACTGATGGCGGGAGGCGCCTGAGGCAAGCCATGGAGTGGTCCGGCGAAGGCATCGTGCTCGGCACCCGGGCGCATGGCGAGACGAGCGCGATCCTGGAGGTCATGACGCCAGATCGCGGCCGTCACATGGGCCTCGTCAGGGGCGGCCGGTCGCGGCGGCACCAGGCGATGCTGCAGGCCGGCAACACGCTGGCGCTGACCTGGCGGGCGCGACTGGAGTCGCATCTCGGCCTCTTCACGGTGGAGCCGCTCGTCTCCCGCGCGGCCCGTCTGATCGACGCGCCGGCCGGCGTGCTCGGGTTGCAGACCATCGCCGCCCACTTGCGCTATCTGCCCGAGCGCGACCCGCATCCGGGCCTCTATGAGGCGCTGTCGATCATTCTCGATCACATGGACGACGCCATCGGTGCTGCGCGCCTGCTGGTGCGGTTCGAACTCGCGCTTCTCGACGAACTCGGCTTCGGCCTCGATCTTTCGAAATGCGCGGCCAACGGCCAGACGCATGACCTTGCCTGGGTCTCGCCGAAGACCGGGCGGGCCGTCAGCCGGGAGGCGGGGCTGCCCTATGCGCCGAAGCTTTTGGCGCTTCCCGTCTTCCTCAGCGAGCGGGAGGCCGATGTTTCGGTGGACGATCTCCAGGCAGCGCTGCAGCTGACCGGATATTTTCTCATCCGCCATCTCGCCGAACCGCGTGGCCAGCCGCTGTCTCCGGCGCGCGACCAGTTTCTCGGACGGCTGCGGGTGGTCCCGGCGGCCTGAGCAGGGCCTGCGCGACGGAAGTATTCAGCCGAGCAGTTTGACGACCTTTTTCCACTCTCTCTCTGCCTGCGCGCAATGCCAGCCGAGGATGAAGCCGACGGCGTGCGCGGCGTGCAGACGCTCCTTGGGATCGCCCGGTGTCTCCGCCCGGTCGCCTTCCTCGGCAACCAGCGTGTGGAGCTTTTCGGCCATGACGACGTCGTTCATGTAGCCGAGGTGGTCCTGCACTTCCTTTGTCTTCGCAAGCAACTTGCGCATGGCCTTGCCGCCAATGACGGGTGCGAAGAAGTCGAGCAGATAGCGCAGTTTCTTGTAGGCTTTGCGCAGGCTGTGGCGCTCCTCGGCGGTGAGGTCGGCAAGCCGGTCCGTGTATTTGGCGATCCGCTCCTGCTGCCGGGCGATCGCATTCTTCGCGAAGGGCAGCAACCGGTAGGCGAGAGCCTCGTCGAAACCGTTGCGCCATTCCCGGCATTCGGTGAATTCGGTCAGGTCGATGAGGAAGGTCGTGCCGTCCGTGCCGGCGATGACGGAGCGGACATCGGCCCTCAGCCGCTCGCGTCTGCGTTCCAGCAGCGCGACGAGGCCGGTCACGTCGACACGGTCCTTCAAGGGGCCGATGATTTCGTCGATGAGCACGTCGATGTCGCGCAATTCGCCGACGATGGTCGCAAGCCGTTTGGCTTCCTCGTCGAGGACCCTGGCCTTCGTCCAGTCCATCACCGGCCTGAAGGCCAGAAGGGTGCTCCTCAACCGGCGCAACCCGACACGGAGTTGGTGCGGGCCTTCCGGATCGGCGCTGTCGATGACGGCGGCAGCATTGGCGGCGATCTGGCCGACGCAGGAGCGCAGGCAGGCGCCGAGCGCCGTTTCGACCGTCATATCGCCATCGAGCGCGGGCAGGCTTGCCGGCTCGGGAGCCGCCAGGTCTTCCAGGTCTCCGGCCTTCATGCGGTAACCGAGCGTCGCCTTCGATCCGCCGGCGAGGCGAATCGACAGCCCTGGCAGCATTTTCTTGGCGAGGGCGAAAAGGGCTTCGGGCGTTTGCTCCTTCAGCTCGAATTCGACCTCCTGGAAGGCATGCGACTTGCGTCCGATCACGACCTTGCCATCGTCGAGCGCAAGGGAGACGACGGCACTGTCTTCCAGATGAATCTCGGCTTCGTGCCGCTCGACAACGATCCGGAACTGCCGTTCGAGTGGCTGTCCGCCGCAGGCCTTTTCGATGGCGGCGGCAATATCGGAAGGAAAGGCGGAAAGGTCCGGCGATGTCCGGCGCGCGGGGAGGGGGGCGTTCACTTCGGTGCGCGCCATCAGGCCGATGGTCTGTTTGCCTGAAAACTTCGCCGTTTGAATCGGGGTCGGTGCCTCGCCCTTGCGCAGCCGGAGGCTGATGCCGGCCTTGCGCAGGGATTCCTCCGTCGTGTCGAAATAGCTGCTGTCGAGCGTCAGAACCTTCTTCTCAACGGCGTTCTTGAACAGTGGATGATCCTGAAGCCGTTTGAGGCCCGGGCTGTCGATGGCGAACTTCAACTCGGTTTCGATCGGCGCGGCCATTGCCCATGCATTCCTGTGCTGTAAAATCGGCGAGCCTTGTCGGGCAGGCCTCGGGTGGGTCCGTTCCGGCAGCATGGCGATTGCGGCAGGCGGAGAGCCGAGACCGAGATTACATGCCGCTTTCTTCGGCGCAAGTGATTGAAATCAATTAGTTGTCTAATGATTCTCGTTCGGAATTGACGAGCGCGCCGCATAAAAGAACGGTGCAATGCGCCCGCCAGCACAAGTTGATGGACCGCACCGGTTCGGGTTGAAAATCAACGCGCGAGCAAGATTGATCGGCTGATCAAAATTTTATCGGACGGCGCGAAATTTGGGCTTGAAATCCCCGCCCGTGTCGGATCGGATACGACCCGTCGATCGGGGCACAAGAAGCAAGCAGCGCGGTCCCGACGATCACGGTTCTCGCATTGACCGGACCATAGTCCGGCGCACAGGGGAGTGCGATTTCATGGCATTTTCATCCCGTCTTCTGACGGCTACCGTTCTTGCGGCCGGGCTGGCCTTCGGCCTGTCGCCGGCAAGCGCCAAGACGCTGATCTACTGTTCCGAAGGCAGCCCGGAAGGCTTCGATCCGGCGCCTTACGCCGCCGGCACGACCTTCGATGCCTCGTCCAAGCCGATCTACAACGGCCTCACGGGGTTCGAGCGCGGCACGACCAACGTCGTTCCGGCGCTGGCCGAATCCTGGGATGTCTCGGATGACGGCACGGTCTACACCTTCCACCTGCGCAAGGGCGTGAAGTTCCAGACCACCGACTACTTCACCCCGACGCGCGACTTCAACGCCGACGACGTGGTCTTCTCCTTCACCCGCCAGAATGACGAGAAGGATCCCTGGTATTCCTACGCCGGCGGTACGTGGGAGTACTGGACGGGCATGGACATGCCCGCGCTGATCAAGTCGATCGAGAAGGTCGACGACTACACGGTGAAGATGACGCTCAACGAGCCGAACGCGCCGATGCTCGCCAACCTTGCGATGGATTTCGCCGCCATCGTGTCCAAGGAATATGCAGACAAACTGATGGCCGCCGGCACGCCGGAGCTTCTGAACCAGCAGCCGGTCGGCACCGGCCCCTTCACCTTCGTCGCCTATCAGAAGGACGCCGTGATCCGCTACAAGGCCAATCCCGACTACTGGGACGGCAAGCAGCCGATCGACGACCTCATCTTCGCGATCACGCCGGATGCGTCCGTGCGCGAGCAGAAGCTGAAGTCGGGCGAATGCAACGTCATCGGCTATCCGAATCCGGCCGATATCGAGGCGCTCAAGGCCGACAGTTCGATCCAGATGATGGAGCAGCCGGGCCTGAACATCGGCTACCTCGCCTACAACACCATGATGGCGCCCTTCGACAAGCCGGAAGTGCGCAAGGCGCTCAACATGGCGATCAACAAGCAGGCGATCCTCGACGCGGTGTTCCAGGGCTCGGGCCAGATGGCCAAGAACCCGATCCCGCCGACGATGTGGAGCTACAACGAGGCCACCGTCGACGATCCCTACGATCCGGCGAAGGCCAAGGAGATGCTCGACGCGGCCGGCGTGACCGACCTGTCGATGAAGATCTGGGCGATGCCCGTGGCGCGGCCCTACAACCCGAATGCCCGCCGCATGGCCGAGCTCATCCAGGCGGACTTCGCCAAGGTGGGCGTGAGCGTCGAGATCGTCTCCTACGAGTGGGGCGAATACCTCAAGCGTAGCCAGGACAAGGAGCGCGACGGTGCGCTGCTGATGGGCTGGACCGGCGACAACGGCGATCCGGACAACTTCCTCGGCGTGCTGCTCGGCTGCGCCGGCGTTGGCGGTTCCAACCGCGCCAACTGGTGCTACCAGCCCTTCGACGATCTAGTGACTAAGGCCCGCACCGTTGCCGACACGGCCGAGCGCACCAAGCTCTACGAACAGGCCCAGCTCGAGTTCAAGAGCCAGGCCCCGTGGGCGACCATCGCGCATTCGACGGTCTTCATGGCAATGTCGCCGAAGGTGTCGGGCTACAAGATGGATCCGCTCGGCAGCCACCGCTTCGACGGTGTCGATATCGCCGAGTGATCGGATCGCGCTGAACTGAGGTGGACGGGGTTTCTGGCCCCGTTCACCTCATTCGCGTTCCAAAGGTCCCAAAAGGACTCCGCCTTGTCCTCGATTGGCGATGCCGGGATGCCTGAGACCAGTTCTGTCCGGCGTGCGCGTCCGGACGACCATTCCGTACTGGCAACCCTTTGGCACGATGCCTGGCATGATGGTCACGCGGCACTTCTCGACCGGGATGTCGTGGCTGCGCGAACGCGGGACTCCTTTCTTCACCGCCTGCAGTACACGCCGTTCGACGACGTCCTCGTCGCCGAGTGTCACGGCGAGCTTCTCGGCTTTGCGGCGATGATCGCCGGCGAGGTCGATCAGCTGTACGTCGCCGGGCGGGCACGGGGCAGGGGAATCGCGGGACGACTCCTGTCGGCTGCCGCGCAATCGCTTGCGGAGAAGGGCCATCGCACCATCCGTCTGCAATGCGCTGTGGGCAACGCCAGGGCGCTGGCCTTCTATCTGCGTGAGGGCTGGCGGATCGAGAAAACCGAGCCCATGCTGCTTTGGATGCCACCCGGAGCCCCGGACCGTCGCCATCCGACGCATCTGATGGTCAAAACAAACAATCACTGAGCCCGAGGCGCCATGCTCTCGTTCATCCTCAGACGGATCGGTCTTGTCATCCCCACCTTCATCGGGGTGACGATCGCCGCCTTCTTCTTCATTCGTATGCTCCCCGGAGACCCGATCCTGCTGCTCGCCGGCGAGCGCGGCCTCAGTCCCGAGCGCTATGCGGAACTCGCCCATCGCTTCGGCTTCGACCGGCCGCTCTACGAGCAGTATTTCGTCTATCTCGGTAACCTGTTCCAGGGCGACTTCGGCGTTTCCTTCTCCACCAAGCGGCCAGTGCTGAGCGAGTATTTCACGCTCTTTCCGGCTACGCTCGAGCTCTCGCTCTGCGCGATGCTGCTGTCCATCGTGCTCGGCGTGCCGGCCGGTGTGATCGCCGCCATCCGGCGCGGCAAGACGACCGACCATGCCGTCATGACGACTGCGCTCGTCGGATATTCAATGCCGATCTTCTGGTGGGCGCTGCTGCTCATCATCGTCTTTTCCGGCTGGCTGCAATGGACGCCGGTGTCGGGCCGCATCTCGCTGCTCTATTTCTTCAAGCCGGTGACGGGCTTCATGCTGATCGACAGCCTGCTGTCGGGACAGAAGGGCGCCTTCGCCTCCGCCGTGCAGCATCTCATTCTGCCGTCCATCGTGCTCGGCACCATTCCGCTCGCGGTCATTGCGCGCCAGACGCGGTCGGCGATGCTGGAGGTGCTCGGCGAGGACTACATCCGCACGGCGCGGGCAAAGGGCCTTTCGCCCTTCCGCGTCGTCGGGGTTCATGCCCTGCGCAACGGCCTCATTCCCGTCATCACCACCATCGGCCTGCAAACGGGCGTTCTGCTCGCCGGCGCGATCCTGACCGAGACGATCTTCTCCTGGCCCGGCATCGGCAAATGGATGATCGATTCCATATCGCGGCGCGACTATCAGGCCGTCCAGGGCGGCCTGGTGCTGACAGCCGTCATGGTGATGCTCGTCAACCTGGCGGTCGATATCGCCTATGGCTTCATCAACCCCAAGATCCGGCACGTGAGGTGAGGCGATGAGCGAAGCAACACAAGGGGTCGCCGCCGCTCGGCCGGCCGGTCCCGAACGTCCGGGACCGTTTCGTGAGTTCTGGCACTATTTTCGCGAAAACCGGGGAGCGGTGATCGGGCTCGTGATCTTCGTCGCGCTGGTCCTGGTCGCGATCTTCGCGCCGCTGGTCGCGCCGTTTTCACCCGACGAGCAGTTCCGCGACAACTTGCTGACACCCCCCGTCTGGGCGGCGGGCGGCGATCCGCGGTTCCTGCTTGGAACCGATCCGATCGGCCGGGACATGCTGTCGCGCCTAATCTACGGTTCGCGCTTCTCGCTCTTCATCGGCCTTTTCGTGGTTACGATCGCGCTCGTCGGCGGCATCTCACTCGGCCTGCTTGCCGGGTTCATCGGGGGCTGGGTCGATACGATCATCATGCGGGTGATGGACGTGATCCTGGCCTTCCCGAGCCTGCTGCTCGCGCTCGTTCTGGTGACGATCCTCGGACCGGGGCTCGGCAACGCGATGATCGCCATCGCCGTCATCCTGCAGCCGCACTATGTGCGCCTGACGCGGGCGGCGGTGATGAGCGAGCGGGGCAGGGACTATGTGACGTCGGCGCGCATCGCGGGAGCTGGCAAGCTGCGGCTGATGTTCATCACCATCCTGCCCAATTGCATGGCGCCGCTCATCGTGCAGGCCGCGCTCTCCTTCTCCAACGCGATCCTTGAAGCGGCTGCTCTCGGCTTCCTCGGCATGGGCGCGCAGCCGCCGACGCCGGAGTGGGGCACGATGCTCGCCGAATCGCGCGAATTCATCCTGCGGGCCTGGTGGGTGGTGACCTTCCCCGGCCTTGCCATCCTGATCACGGTTCTGGCGATCAATCTCATGGGCGACGGCCTGCGCGATGCGCTCGATCCGAAGCTGAAGCGGAGCTGAGGCGATGGCACTCCTCGAAATCGACAACCTCACCGTCGAATTCATGACCGCCAGCGGCCGCTTCCGGGCCGTGGACGGCATTTCGCTCGTCTGCGATACCCGAGAGATTCTCGCGATCGTCGGCGAATCCGGTTCCGGCAAGTCGGTGTCCATGCTGGCGCTGATGGGTCTGTTGCCATGGACCGCCAAGGTCAGCGCCGACGTGATGCGGTTCAATGGCCACGATCTGATGGGCATTTCCGCGCGCGAGCGGCGGCGCATCATCGGGCGCGACATGGCGATGATCTTCCAGGAGCCGATGTCGAGCCTCAACCCCTGCTTTACGGTCGGCTTCCAGATCGGCGAGGTGCTGCGCATTCACCTGAAGATGCCGCGCGCCGAGCGCCGCCGGCGGATCATCGAGCTTCTGGAGCTTGTCGGCATTCCGGCGCCGGAGGACCGGATGAAGGTCTTCCCGCATCAGCTTTCGGGCGGCATGAGCCAGCGCGTGATGATCGCCATGGCGCTCGCCTGCAATCCGAAGCTCCTCATCGCCGACGAGCCGACGACGGCGCTCGACGTGACGATCCAGGCGCAGATTCTGGACCTTCTGGTGAACCTTCAGGCGGAACACGGCATGGGTCTCGTGCTCATCACGCACGACATGGGCGTGGTGGCCGAGACCGCGCACCGGGTGCAGGTGCAATACGCCGGGCAGAAGGTGGAGGAGCAGCAGGTCGCAGGTCTCTTCGCCGATCCGCACCATCCCTATACGAGCGCGCTGCTGGCGGCCCTGCCGGAGCGGGCGACCGGCCGCAAGCTGCCGTCGATCCCCGGCGTCGTGCCGGGCCAGTTCGACCGCCCGCCGGGCTGCCTGTTCAGTCCCCGATGCCGCTTCGCAACGAAGCGATGCGACGAAAAGGTGCCGCATCGCCAGGGCGAGAAGGCGGGCTTTGCGCTCTGCCACTATCCGCTCGTCGGCGGCCGGCCGCTCGGCCACCCCAATCCCGACCGTATTGCCAATGCCGAGGCCCTGACATGATGACTTCCGGCGTTCCCGTCATCGAGGCGCAGGACCTCAAGCGCTTCTACCAGCTGCCGACCGGGCCGTTCTCCAAGCCGGCGACGGTCCGCGCACTCGCCGGAGCCTCCTTCACGCTTCAGGCCGGCAAGACGCTGGCGGTCGTCGGGGAATCGGGCTGCGGCAAGTCCACGCTCGCCCGCGTCGTGACGATGATCGAGCCGCCAAGCGAGGGCAGCCTGACCATCGCGGGCATGAATGCCTCCGCCGGGCCGCGCGGGCATGACGCGAAGGCGCTGCGCCTTGCGGTGCAGATCGTCTTCCAGGATCCTTACGGCTCGCTCAACCCGCGCCAGAAGATCGGCACGATCCTCGAGGAGCCGCTCGTCATCAACGGCAGCGCCGACGCCGCGACGCGGCGGACCAAGGCGCTCGACATGCTCAAGAAGGTCGGCCTGAGGCCGGAGCATTACGACCGCTATCCGCACATGTTCTCCGGTGGCCAGCGCCAGCGGATCGCCATCGCGCGGGCCCTGATGACGCAGCCGAAGGTTCTCGTTCTCGACGAACCGGTCTCGGCGCTCGACGTTTCGATCCAGGCGCAGGTGCTCAATATCCTGACTGACCTGCAGACCGAGTTCGGCCTCGCCTATCTCTTCATCAGCCACGACCTTTCCGTCGTCCGGCACATGGCGGACGAGGTGATGGTGATGTATCTCGGCCGGCCCGTGGAGCATGCCGACCGGGACTCGCTGTTCGGGCGGCCGCTGCATCCCTATACGCGGGCCTTGCTCTCGGCGACGCCGGTCGCCGATCCGACCGCGCGCAAGGAACGTATACGGCTGAGCGGCGAATTGCCCTCGCCGTTGAAACCGCCGAGCGGCTGCGCCTTCCACCCGCGCTGTCCCTTCGCGAACGATCGGTGCCGGGTCGAGTTGCCGGCCCTGCATGTCGAGGGTTCAGACCTTGCCGTTGCCTGCCATGGCGTGCGGGAAGGGCGAATCGCTGCCTGAAACGGGTCGTTCCGCAGGCCTCGTTCCCGTTATGGATTGTCGTTAAAGCTTGTTAAAGACGAATGAGTTAGCAATGGGATAGCGTCAATCACACGGTTTCCGGACTCATGACCCTGCTGCACGTACCGACGATGCTGTTCGTGCTGACAGCCTTGCTGCTGCTCTATGCCGGATATTTCGGTCTTGCGTGGTGGATGGATCGAAGCCGGGTCTACAACGCCTTCCTCATGGCGCCAATGGGCGTCGGCGCCGTTGCTGTCGCGCTTTTCGCATTGCGTGGCCATATCTCCGATCTGCTTTCCATTGTCATCTCTAACGCACTCGTCCTTCTGGCCTGTGGCCTTCTGCTGACGGCGCTGCGTCTCTTCGATGGCCGCCGGGCTCTGGCTCTGCCGCTCCTCGCAGGCGCCCTGGTCTGGCTGGTCGCCTGTTCCATTCCCGCATTTTATGGCTCGTTGATCAGCCGTGTTGCCGCGATGTCTCTCATGATGTCGATCTATATGCTCGCCATGGCGAGGGAGGTGATGCGGAACCATCGACAGGAGCCGCTGCATTCGCGCAAGCCCCTGGCCTTTGTCATGATCGTCCACGCGATTGTTTTTGCCATTCGCATCCCGTTGATGTGGAATCACCCCCTCGCGGACAAGGGCGGGCTGCTCTCCACTCCGTGGATCAGCGCGATTGTCTTTGAACTCCTCCTGCACTGGGTGGCGTTTGCCCTGCTGCTGGTCAGCCTCTCCAAGGAGCGAGCCGAGGCGGATCTTCGCAAAAGGGCCGAGACCGATGCCTTGACGGGACTGCTCGACCGGCGGGCCTTTCTGGAGAAGCTGCAGTCCGTCTTCGGCAATGCGAGCGCCACCAGTTCGTTCGTGCTCTTCGACCTCGACCATTTCAAGTCGATCAATGACCGCTCCGGTCATCTTGCAGGAGACCGGGTGCTGGTCGCCTTCTCGCGGATCCTGGAAAGTCACACTCCGGAAGGAGCGATCCTGGGGCGAATCGGCGGCGAGGAATTCGGCTGCTTCTTTCCCGGTGTCGACCGGGATGAGGCAGCCGAGGTCGCCGATCGGGTCCGGCTGACGCTCGTCGAGACGGACATTCTTGTCGGCGACAAACTGCTGCGCCCGACTGTCAGTTCCGGCGTCAGCGACATTGAGGAAGCGGGCGCCTCCTTCGAGGGACTGATGCTGCTGGCGGACCGCCGGCTTTATGCCGCAAAATCGGCTGGCCGGAACCGCGTCATCTGGATGGACGACCCTGCGCCCGCCCGCGACCTCGAAGCGCTGGCCATCGCGACGGTCCGTCCGGTCGCCGTCTGATCGGCCCACGGCTCTTTTCTTCCTGACGCCGGACCGTGCATCGTCACGGAACTGTCTTGAGACTGTGACATCCCGCTATGATGGCTGACTGGTGCGATGGCAGCCGTCAACGACCTCTGACGAGACGCGGGTTTCATGACGACGCTTTTCTTCGGTCTTTTCAGCTTCTTCCTTTTCGCATTCGCCGTTCATCTTTGCAGCATGGCACTCGTCGTCGGGCGTGATGTCATCAGACGGCGCGCCGAGGCCAGGACGGTTCCGGTTCCCCCCCTGACGATCCTCAGGCCCGTCCGGGGGCTGGAGAACCATCTGGAGACAACGCTCGAGTCGGCGTTTCTGCTGGATCATTCCGACTATGAAATTCTCTTCTGCGTCGATGACGGCAACGATCCGGTGGTGCCGCTCTGCAAGCGCCTGATGGCGCGTCACCCCGACAAGGACGCCCGTCTGCTGGTGGGCAAGGATCCGATCAGCCTCAATCCGAAGCTCAACAACATGGTCAAGGGCTGGGCCGAGGCGCGCTACGACTTTGTCGTCATGGCGGACAGCAACGTCCTGATGACGCCCGACTATCTCCAGACGCTGTTCGCCGCCTGGGACGAGACGACCGGCCTTGTCTGTTCGCCGCCGACCGGCGGATACCCGGACGGATTGCTGGCGGATGTCGAATGCGCCTTCCTCAACAGCTTCCAGGGGCGCTGGCAGCTTTGCGCCGATGCGTTCGGGCTCGGCTTTGCGCAGGGCAAGACCATGCTCTGGAAGAAGGCCGACCTCGACGCCGCCGGCGGCATTGCGGCGCTCGGCAGCGAGGTCGCCGAGGATGCCGCCTCGACCAAGGTCGTGCGTGAGGCCGGAAAGAGGGTCCGTCTGGTCCGTCGTCCGTTCGTTCAGCCGCTTGGGCAACGCACGCTCGGGGAAGTCTGGCTGCGGCAGTTGCGCTGGGCCAGGCTGCGCCGGGCGTCCTTCCCGCTCTTCTTCGCGCCGGAAGTCATCGCGGGCGGGTTCTTCCCGCTTTGCGCCCTCGCGGCGTTGGCGATCCTCGGATATGTGCCGGCCGGCGCTCCGGTACTCGCGGCCGTTCTCTGGTATGGCGCGGAGGCGGCTCTGGCGCGCTTCATGGGCTGGCCGGTCTCCCTGCGGATGTTCCTTGCTTTCCTCGTGCGCGACATGATGCTGCCTGTTCTCTGGCTTGCGGCCATCTTCGGAAGCGATTTTTCGTGGCGGGGCAACGCCATGCATGTCCGTCGCGGCGAGGAGGAGTCCTTTGGTCCGGCCGCCGCCCTGCGGTGGCTCGGCGGCTGGCGGCGGCGCACTGTCGATATAGCCCAGCCGGACGGCGAGTGATCATAGGACTGGCCAGATCTCCTCTGGCCTTGCGGGAACTTGGCCCCTATGATCCGCGGCGTTTTGGCAGGCCCCCGTCCGGAGAGAGTCCTTTATGCCCAGCGCCCTCGATGCCGCTCTTGCCCAGCTTCTCGACCTTCGAGCAAAAGTCGAGAAGACCACGATGCGAGAGAAATTCGCAAACGATGGCAAGAGGTTCGACCGGTTTCAGGTTCGCCTTGACGACATGCTCCTGGACTATTCCAAGAACCGGATCGACGACGCCGTGATGTCGGCGCTCATTGAGCTTGCAAAGGCCTCCGGCGTTGCGGAGCGCCGCGATGCGATGCTCTCCGGCGAGGCGATCAACATCACCGAGAAGCGGGCCGTGCTACACACGGCCCTGCGCAACCGCTCCGACCGCGCGATCCTGGTCGAGGGCAAGGACGTGATGCCGGACGTGCGCGAGGTGCTTTCGCGCATGAAGGAATTCGTCGGCCAGGTCCGCGGCGGCGACATCGTCGGTTCGGCCGGGCACAAGTTCACCGACGTCGTCAACATCGGCATCGGCGGGTCGGATCTCGGTCCCTATATGGCGACGCTGGCGCTTTCGCCCTTTTCCGGCGGCGGGCCGCGCATGCACTATGTCTCCAATGTGGACGGCGCCCACATCGCCGACACGCTGAGGACGCTCGATCCGCGCAAGACGCTGTTCATCGTCGCATCCAAGACCTTCACCACCTCCGAGACCATGACCAACGCCATGACGGCGCGCGACTGGATCGGGTCCGCGCTTGGCGAGGCGGCGGTTCCGGCGCATTTCTGCGCGGTCTCCACCGCCCTCGACAGGGTGACCGAATTCGGCATCGGCCTCGACCGGGTCTTCGGCTTCTGGGACTGGGTCGGTGGGCGCTATTCGGTCTGGGGGGCGATCGGACTGCCGGTCGCGATTGCCGTCGGGTTCGAGAATTTCGAGGCGATGCTCTCCGGTGCGCACGAGATGGACCGCCATTTCGCCGAGGCGCCGCTGGAGGCCAACATGCCGGTGATCCTCGGCCTGCTCGGCATCTGGTACCGCAATATCTACGGATTCCCGACCCATGCCGTGCTGCCCTACGACCAGCGGCTGGCCCGCTTCCCGGCGTACCTGCAGCAGCTCGACATGGAATCGAACGGCAAGAGCGTGACGCTTTCGGGCGAGGGCGTGACCCATGCGACGGGCCCCATCGTCTGGGGCGAACCGGGCACCAACGGCCAGCATGCCTTCTACCAGCTCATCCATCAGGGCACGGATGTCATACCGGCGGACTTCCTCGTTGCCGCCGTTCCGCACGAGCAGCTGTCCGATCATCACGCCAAGCTGGTGGCGAACTGCCTTGCCCAGACCGAAGCGCTGATGAAGGGCAAGACGCTGGAGGAGGCAACGGCGGAACTGGAAGCGTCCAGGATGGCGCCGGAGGAGATCGAGGCGCTGGCGCCGCACAAGGTCTTTCCCGGCAACCGGCCGACCAACACTATTCTCTACAAGTCGCTCGACCCGAAGACACTCGGCCGGCTCATCGCGCTTTACGAACACAAGGTCTTCGTGCAGGGCGTGATCTGGCAGATCAATTCCTTCGACCAGTGGGGCGTCGAGCTTGGCAAGCAACTGGCGAGCGCCCTGCTGCCGGCCGTCAAGGGCGAGGCCAAGCCCGCCAAGGCGCAGGACGCCTCGACGAAGGGACTTGTCGCCGCGTTCCATGCGCTACGCGCATGATCGTCCAGTATGCCATGCACTTGGCGGGTGGACGTTTGTTCGGAATCCGAATTTAACAGCTTCGCATGTCGGACGATCTGGAGTATTCGAAGGCCAGCGGTTCCTGCCGCTGCCCGTCGGTTTGCGACGGCGCCGTTGAGTGATATCACTTAACTCAGGCGTCGCTCCTTTCGACCCGTCTTGCGCCGCCCACCTCGTCCAGGATGGGCCGGACATTGCTCAACCGTCCTATCGCAAGGAATCCCATGACATCCCGGATCATCGTCGTTGACCCATTCGACTATGTCGTTTTCGGAGGCACGGGCGATCTCGCCAGGCGCAAGCTGCTGCCGGCGCTTTATCATCGCGATCTGGACGGCCAGATTCCCGACGAGGCGCGTATCATCGGCGTCTCCCGCAAGCCGCAGTCGGACAAGGCCTATCGCGAACTCGTCAAGGAAGCGCTGGAGGCGCATCTGAAGCCGGAAGAGATGGACAAGAAGGTGCTGCAGCGCTTTCTGGCCCGCTGCTTCTTCGTCGGCTGCGATGCGACGTCGGAGGCCGGTTGGCCCGATCTCGCGGCAACGCTCGAGGCCGGCAAGGACCGTATCCGGGCGTTCTATCTTGCGACCAGCCCGGATCTTTTCGGGCCCATCTGCGACAATATCGGCAAGCACAATCTCATCACCGAGCAGACGCGCGTCGTCGTCGAAAAGCCGCTCGGCAAGGATCTGGCTTCCGCGAAGGCCACCAACGATGAGGTGGGCCGGATCTTCAAGGAAGAGCAGATCTATCGAATAGACCACTATCTCGGCAAGGAGACGGTGCAGAACCTGATGGCGCTGCGCTTTGCCAACGCCCTGTTCGAGCCGCTGTGGGACAACGCCTATATCGACCACGTGCAGATCACGGTGGCGGAGTCGCTCGGGGTCGAGGGCAGGGGCGACTATTACGATACGTCCGGCGCGCTGCGCGACATGGTGCAGAACCACATCCTGCAGCTGCTCTGCCTCGTCGCCATGGAGGCGCCGTCGTCGATGGATGCGGATGCCGTTCGCGACGAGAAGCTGAAAGTGCTGAAGTCGCTCAAGCCGATCACCGACGGTGACGTCAACACCGTGACCGTGCGCGGCCAGTACAAGTCAGGCGTCAATGAGCAGGGCGTCGTGCCCGGCTATCTCGACGAGGTTTCCAACAAGTCGAGCAAGACCGAGACCTTTGTCGCCATCAAGGCGGAGGTCGGCAACTGGCGCTGGGCCGGCGTGCCCTTCTACCTGCGCACGGGCAAGCGGCTTGCAACGCGTGTCTCGGAGATCGTCGTTGCCTTCAAGGAAATCCCGCACTCGATCTTCGGCGAAGCAGTGCCGGCCAACGAACTCGTCATCCGCCTGCAGCCCGACGAGGGCGTGAAGCTCTGGCTGATGATCAAGGACCCCGGTCCCGGCGGGCTGAGGCTCAAGCGCGTGGCCCTCGACATGACCTTCGCCAACGCCTTCAAGGTGCGCAATCCGGACGCCTACGAGCGGTTGCTGCTCGATGTCGTCAGGGGCAACGCGACGCTGTTCATGCGCCGTGATGAGGTCGAACAGGCCTGGACCTGGATCGATCCGATCCTCCAAGCCTGGAAGGAGAGCGACAAGGCGCCGAAGCCCTATATGTCCGGTTCCTGGGGACCGGACGAGGCACGCGACCTCATCCGCGCCGACGTGCCCACGCGCGAGTGGCATGAGAAGTCGCTGACGATGGAGTAAGGCCGAGGGGCGCCGGGCCACTGGTCCGCGCGCCCGGCCGATCCATATCGATCCTATGTGGCGAGCCGGCGGATCGCCTGGCCGCTCCCGAAGACAAAGGACGGATGCCATGACCCTTCACGCCCGCATCGGCGAAGTCACCGAACGCATCGTCAAGCGCTCCTATGACGACCGCCAGCGCTACATGGAGCATACGGCAAAGCAGGCCGAAAAGGGGCCGCGCCGTTCCCGCCTTGCCTGCGGCAACCTTGCCCACGGCTTTGCCGCCTGCGGCGTTTCCGACAAGGCGGCGCTGAAGGGCGACGTCGTTCCGAACCTTGCGATCATCACCGCCTACAATGACATGCTCTCGGCGCATCAGCCGTTCGAGCGCTTTCCGGATCTGATCCGCGAGGCGGCGCGCGACGTCGGCGCGGTGGCGCAGGTCGCGGGCGGCGTTCCGGCGATGTGCGACGGCGTCACGCAGGGCCAGACCGGCATGGAACTGTCGCTCTTTTCTCGCGACGTGATCGCGATGTCGGCCGCCGTCGGCCTCAGCCATGACATGTTCGACGCGGCGGTCTTCCTCGGCGTTTGCGACAAGATCGTGCCCGGTCTCCTGATCGCGGCGCTGTCCTTCGGTCATCTTCCGGCAGTTTTCGTTCCGGCCGGGCCGATGACGAGCGGCATCACCAACGACGAGAAGGCGAAGACCCGCCAGCTCTATGCGGAAGGCAAGATCGGCCGCAAGGAACTGCTGGAATCGGAGAGCGCGTCCTATCACGGCCCTGGAACCTGCACCTTCTACGGCACGGCGAATTCCAACCAGATGCTGATGGAGATCATGGGCCTGCACCTGCCGGGCTCGTCCTTCGTCAACCCGAATACGCCCTTGCGCGATGCGCTGACCCGCGAGGCGGCCAAGCGCGCGCTGGCGCTGACGGCGACGGGCAACGAATACACGCCGATTGCCGAAGTCATCAACGAGAAGGCGGTGGTCAACGGCGTCGTCGGGCTCAACGCGACGGGCGGATCGACCAACCACACGATGCACCTGATCGCCATGGCGAAGGCGGCCGGAATCCGACTGACCTGGGACGATTTCTCCGACCTCTCGGACGTGACGCCGCTCGTCGCGCGGGTCTATCCGAACGGCATGGCCGACGTGAACCAGTTCCACGCCGCCGGCGGCATGGGCTACCTTATCTCCACGCTGCTCGACGAGGGGCTGCTGCACGAGGACGTCAAGACCGTCTGGGGCAGCGGGCTTTCCGGCTACAAGGTGGAGCCGAAGATCGACGCGGACGGGACGGTCAAGTGGCAGCCGATCCCCGGCGACAGCGCCGATGAATCCGTGCTCCGCCCTGCCTCCAATCCCTTCCAGGCGACGGGCGGCCTGCAGGTTCTCAAGGGCAACCTCGGACGTTCGGTGATCAAGATCTCGGCCGTGAAGGCGGATCGCCACATTATCGAGGCCCCGGCCATCGTCTTCCACAGCCAGGAAGCGATGCAGGATGCCTTCAAGGCGGGTCAACTCGACAAGGATTTCGTCGCCGTCATCCGTTTCCAGGGGCCGAAGGCCAACGGCATGCCGGAACTGCACAAGCTGACGCCTGCGCTCGGCGTCCTGCAGGATCGCGGCCGCATGGTGGCGCTTGTGACCGACGGGCGCATGTCGGGTGCGTCCGGCAAGGTGCCGGCGGCGATCCATGTGACGCCGGAGGCTGCCGATGGCGGCCCCATCGCCAAGGTGAAGACCGGCGATATCGTGCGCCTCGATGCGACGACCGGAACGCTGGAAGTGCTGGTCGATGCCGCCGAATGGGACGCGCGCGAGATCGTGACCGCCGACCTGTCGGATAACGAATGGGGCATCGGCCGCGATCTTTTCACCTCCTTCCGCCGCGCCGTCGGCCGGGCGGAAGAGGGCGCCAGCGTCTTCGGGTGATGCCGGCGGCGGGGCCATGAGGCCCTGCCGTGCCGCTTATTCATGATCGCCCGGACGGAGTGATCCTTCAGCTTGCGTGCAGTTTTCGCCGCTTGCTGGAGGACGTTCCATGACCGGGCTGAACGAAGAGCTTCTCAAGGACATCGCTCCACGCGTGTCGGGCGCGCGGGCCGCCCATCAGGCCGAGATCCTGTCCGAGGTCGGCGCTGCCCTTGCCGGGACGCTTGCCGATTACGGGATTGCGACGCGGCTTCGCGTCGCTCATTTCCTTGCCCAGATCGCGCACGAATCGGACGGTTTCTGCACGACCGAGGAATACGCCAGCGGCCGGGCCTACGAGGGGCGCAAGGATCTCGGCAATACCGAGCCGGGCGACGGCGTGCGCTTCAAGGGGCGGGGGCTCCTGCAACTCACCGGCCGGGCCAACTATATAGCGATGTCCGATACACTCGGGCTCGATCTTGTCAGCAATCCGGCCCTCGCGGCCGATCCGGCCATCTCGCTCAGGATCGCCTGCGAATACTGGTACAGCCGGCAGATCAGCCGCGATGCCGACCGCGACGACATCATCGCGGTAACGCGAAAGGTCAATGGCGGGCTTAACGGCCTTGCCGACCGGCGCGTCTATCTCGGCAAGGCCAAAGTGGCGCTGGCCCAGGCAGAGGCGGGCTCTCTTGCCTTTGAGCCAGGCGCTATGGCGAATCTCCATCGTGGTCTGGTTGGCGATGCCGTCGCCATCCTCCAGAGCCGTCTTGTCGCGCATGGCTATCAGATCGCCATCGACGGCGATTTCGGCCCCGGCACCGAAACGGCGGTCCGGCTTTTCCAGCGTGGCTCCGGCCTTGTGACGGACGGCATAGTGGGCCCGGCGACATGGTCGGCCCTCAATGGATCATCGGAGCAGGCGGCTTGACGCGGCGTTGACCGATGGCGTCGGAGGTTGACAGCCGACAGGTCCGCATTTCACCCTAGGCCGGCTTTGCACAGGCGCTCTCGTGGCCTATATGTGCAGTGCAGCAGGCGCTTCGTGTGCGCCTTACCTTGCTCACCGTCATCGTCAAGGTCTCCCACATGCTCAGTTCTCCTCCGCCCAAGTTCGGCATCGGCGCGCCTGTGCGCCGCCGCGAAGATCCTGCCTTCATCACGGGAACCGGCCGCTATACCGACGACATCGCTCCCGAAGGCGCCTTCCATGCCGTCGTGCTGCGCTCGCAGATGGCGCACGCGAAGTTCACCATCGAGGGACTGGACGACGCGCGGGCGCTGCCGGGCGTGAAGCTGATCCTGACCCATGCGGATATCGCTCATCTCGGTGGGCTGCCCTGTCATGCGGCGATGAAGCAGTCGGACGGAACGCGCATCAAGGTGCCGCCGCATCCGGTGCTCGCCGACGGCGTCGTGCGCCATGTCGGCGACCCGATCGCCTTTGTCGTCGCCGACACGGCGATCGCCGCGCGCGATGCGGCGGAAGCCATCATGGTCGACTATGAGGGCCTCGATGTGGTCGTGGATACCGCAGCGGCGCTGTCCCCGGATGCACCGCTGGTGTGGCCCGACAAGGGCACCAATCTCGCCTTCGAATATCACGGCGGCGACGAGGCCGACGCGGACAGAGTCTTTGCGAAGGCCGACCGGGTCGTGTCGATTTCGATCATCAACCAGCGTCTCGTCTCCAACTACATGGAGCCGCGGTCGGCCATCGGGCAATACGATCCCGAGACGACCCGCTACACTCTGACGACGGGAACCCAGGGCGGCCACGAGATGCGCCATGTGGTTGCCAAGGACATCATGAAGATCGACGAAAAGCGGCTTCGCGTCGTCACGCCGGACGTCGGCGGCGGCTTCGGCACGAAGAACTTCTGCTATTCGGAATATCCGCTGGTGCTGATTGCGGCTGAAAAGCTCGGCGCGCCGGTGAAGTGGACCGGCGAGCGCTTCGACCATTTTGTCATCGACAGCCACGGCCGCGACAATGTCACGACCGCCGAGGCCGCCATTGACGCCAATGGCAAGATCCTCGCGCTCAAGGTCGACCTCGTCGCGGCGATGGGCGCCTATCTGCACCAGTTCGGGCCCTATATCCCCCAGGGCGGCATCCTGATGGCGACGGGGCTTTACGACATCCCGTCCTTCTTCGTGCGCGTGCGCGGCGTCTACACCAACACGACCGCGACCGACGCCTATCGGGGAGCGGGCCGTCCGGAGGCTGCCTATCTGATCGAGCGCCTGATCGACAAGATCGGCCGCGAGACAGGCCTCGGGCAGGTGGAGGTGCGCCGGCGCAACTTCATCCCGCAGGAGAAGATGCCCTATACGACCGTCAGCGGGCAGTTCTACGACAGCGGCGAGTTCGAGGGGCATCTCGCGGAAGCGCTGAAGCAGTCCGATTTTGAGGGGTTTGCCGCGCGCCGCGAGGCGGCGAAGGCCAAGGGCCTGCTGCGCGGCATCGGCCTTTCGACCTATGTCGAGATCTGCGCCTTCCCGGGCTCGGAAGAGGCCAACATCACCGTCAACGACGACGGCAGCGCGACGCTCTTCATCGGCACGCAGTCGAACGGGCAGGGGCATGCGACGGCCTACGGCCAGGTGATCGCGGAGTATCTCGGTCTCGATCTTGAGAAGGTCGAGACGGTGCAGGGCGACACCGACCGGGTGCGTACCGGCGGCGGCACGGGCGGTTCGCGCTCGATCCCGCTCGGTCTTGCCTCGGTGGACATTGCATCGAAGGTCCTCGTCAAGCAGCTCAAGGAGCTTGCCGCCGACAAGCTGGAAAGCGCGGTGGAGGATCTGGAGCTTGCCGAGGGACAGGTGCGGGTCGTCGGCACCGACCGGGCGGTTTCTCTGTCCGAACTGGCGAGTGGCACGGCGGACAAGGACAAGCTGAAGGCGAGCGGCAAGTTCCAGCAGGACGGCGCGACCTACCCGAACGGCACCCACGTTTGCGAGATCGAGATCGATCCGGACACCGGCGTCACCAAAATCGTCAACTACACGATCGTCGACGACTTCGGCGTCACGGTGAACCCAATGCTGCTGGAGGGGCAGGTGCACGGCGGCGTCGCGCAGTCGATCGGCCAGGCGCTGCTCGAAGGCACCGCCTATGACGAGAGCGGGCAGCTTCTGACCGCCTCCTTCCTCGACTACACCATGCCGCGGGCGGACGATCTTCCGTCCTTCCACTTCGCAACCCGCAACGTCCCCTCGACGACCAACATGCTCGGCATCAAGGGCGCGGGCGAGGCGGGCACCATCGGCGCGACGCCGGCGGTGATGAACGCGGTTGTCGACGCACTCGACGCTGTCAGGGGCATCCGGCATTTCGACATGCCGGCGACGCCTGCGCGCCTCTGGCATGCGCTGAACGAGGCTTGATTTCGAACGCCGGGGAGCAGAAACAAAGGTCTCCTTGCTTTTTGCCCGCTCTCCGGAGTTCGTTCCGTGCCCAATCCCCTGATCGGCGTTGCCATGAAGGTGGCTTCCACCGCCTTCTTTGCCGTCATGATGGCACTGGTCAAGATCGTCTCGGAGCGACTTCCCCTGGGTGAGGTCGTCTTTGCCCGCTCGTTCCTCGGTCTCATTCCTGTGCTCGTCTGGCTCTGGTACCTGCGCCAGCTGCCGGCGGCGCTGAAGACCAAGCGGCTCGGCGGGCATTTCATGCGCGCCTTTGCCGGCACCATCTCCATGTTTTTCTGGTTCGGATCGCTGGCGCGGTTGCCGCTGCCGGACGCGACCGCGATCAACTATGCCGCGCCGCTGCTGACGACGGCGCTCGCGGCGCTTCTCCTCGGGGAGGTCGTGCGCGCCTATCGCTGGTCGGCCGTGACCGTCGGCTTCATGGGCGTCCTCGTCGTCCTCTCGCAGCATTTTTCCGGTCTTGATCACTTTGCCTCGAATGAGGGTTCCGTCGGCGCGATGATGGCGCTCGGCTCAGCCACCTTCGCGGCGCTGGCGATGATCTCGATCCGCAGGCTCTCCGGCACCGAGCATTCCGGCGCCATCGTCTTCTATTTCATGACGTCGGCCTCGCTGCTGTCGCTTGTCTCGCTGCCCTTCGGCTGGGTCGTGCCGTCGATGTCCGACATGGGGCTTCTCGCCGTCATCGGTCTTCTCGGCGGCTTCGGCCAGGTCTTCCTGACGCTGAGCTATCGCTATGCGGAAGCCTCCGTCATCGCGCCCTTCGACTATGCGTCGATGATCTGGGTGATCCTGCTCGGCTTCTTCATCTTCGGCGAGGTGCCGACGTCCGCCGTCATCATCGGCTCGGTCATCGTCGTCGGCGCCGGCGTGTTCGTGATCCTGCGCGAGCGGCAACTCGGCATCCAGCGCGCACGGGCGCGCAAGGCCTCGACGCCGCTTTGAGTGGCGTGTCTCCGGTCCGGGGGCAGTTTTCGCCGAAACGGGCAACAGATTTGATGCGAATCGATGCCTTGACACATGGCCTTTGCCAACTCACATTCCGCCCGTGACGAGGGGCGCCCCGGGTAACTACCCGCAAGGCTGAGATGCACCCTTTGAACCTGATCTGGTTTGAACCAGCGTAGGGACGTCGACGGCGCATTCCGCCACCGCCTTTCGTTCCATGCTGGCGACGAGGGCAATGTGAACAGTTTCCCATCCTCACCCGCACATGCGGCGACCGGCGGCAAGCTCGACGTTGCCGTTGTGGGCGCCGGCGTTGCCGGTCTCGTGACGGCCCTTCTGGCCGTGCGGGAGGGGATGCGCGTCGGGCTCTTCGAGCGGGAAGAGGATTTCTCGGGCTCGGCCGCCTGGCGGGCCGGTGGCATGCTGGCGCCGTTTTGCGAGGCGGAAGGCTCGGAAGAAGACGTCGTCCGGCTGGGCCTCAGGTCCATGCAGCTCTGGCCGACGCTCTACAAGGGCGTGCGCCGTGAGGGCACGCTGGTGGTGGCGCCGCCGCGCGACCTTGCCGGGCTGACCCGCTTCGGCCGTCTCACCGAGGGGCACGATTCCGTCGACGCGAGCGAGATCGCCTTGCTGGAGCCTGATCTCGCGGGCCGTTTCCGCACCGGCCTGTTCTACGGCGGCGAGGGCCATCTCAACCCGCGCGAGGTGATGCCGGCCCTGCTTGCCGAACTCGTCTCCCATGGCGCGACCGCGACCTTCGGATGGACGGGGGAGATCAAGGGACTTGCCGCGGACCGTGTCGTCGACTGCCGCGGGCTCGGCGCACGCGACCGCTTTCCCGACCTTCGCGGCGTCAAGGGTGAGATGGCGGTGATCCGGGCGCCGGATTTGGCGCTGAACCGGCCCGTGCGCCTGCTGCACCATCGCCATCCGCTCTATGTCGTGCCGCGCGGCGACGGCGTGCACATGATCGGCGCGACGACGGTCGAGACCGACGTCGGCGACGGGGTCACCGTGCGGTCCGCCGGCGAACTGCTGACGCAGGCCTACAACCTGCATCCGGCCTTCGGCGACGCGGAAATCGTCGAGTTCAATTCGGGTCTGCGCCCGGCTTTTCCCGGCAACGAGCCGCGCATCGTCGACGGCGGCCGGGTCATCGCGGTCAACGGGCTTTACCGTCACGGTTGGCTCATCGCACCGGCGATGGCCGAGATCGCCGTCGGGCGGCTCACCGACCGCATCAAGGAGCATGAGGTGCTGACATGCGTATCCTCCTGAACGGCGACGCCGTGGATTTCGAGGCGGCGACGCTCGCCGACTTCGTCGAAATGCAGGAGTTCGACCCCGATATCGTCGCGACCGCCGTCAACGGCGAGTTCGTGCCGCGCCTGGAGCGCGCCGAGATGCTGCTTGCCGACGGCGACCAGGTGGAAGTGTTCAGCCCCCGGCAGGGAGGATGACGAGATGGATATGCCCAACACCGAGAACGACACCCTCGACCTTTACGGGACCCGCGTTGCGAGCCGCTTTCTGATCGGCACGGCGCGCTATCCCTCGCCGGACCATCTGAAGCGGGCGGTGATCCGGTCGGGCGCCGAAGTCGTGACCGTGTCGCTGCGCCGGGAATCCTCGGGCGGCGAGAAGGCGGGTCATGCCTTCTGGCAGCTGGTGCGCGACCTTGGCGTCAAGGTGCTGCCGAACACCGCTGGCTGCCACACGGCACGCGAAGCGATCAAGACCGCGCAGATGGCGCGCGAGGTCTTCGGAACGCCGTGGATCAAGCTTGAAGTCATCGGCGACGACGCGACCCTGCAGCCCGATCCCTTCGGGCTGGTCGAGGCGGCGCGGGAACTGACAGATCAGGGCTTCGAGGTGTTCCCTTACATGACCGACGACCTCGTGCTGGCCGACCGGTTGCTGGAGGCCGGGTGCAAGGTGCTGATGCCGTGGGGCGCGCCGATCGGTTCGGGCAGGGGGCTCAACAATCCCTATGCCCTGAAGCTGCTCCGGGCGCATGTGCCGGGCGTGCCGCTGATCGTCGATGCGGGCCTTGGCGCGCCGAGCCACGCGGCGGCAGCGATGGAACTCGGCTACGACGGCATCCTGCTCAACACGGCGGTCGCGACCGCCGGCGATCCGCCGATGATGGCCGAGGCTTTCGGCAAGGCGATCGAGGCGGGCCGTCTCGGCTTTCTCGCCGGAATCATGGAGCAGCATGACGTGGCGCATGCCTCGACGCCGGTCTTCGGCGCACCGTTCTCGCCGTTTTCTTCCTGATATCGCGATGATTTCCCGTCCGCTTTCGTGAACCGACGAAGCGGACGGCAACAAGAAGAATGGTTCGGAAATGCCTGAAACCCTCGATCGTTTCTATCTCGTCATCGACCGGCTGCACTGGCTGCCGCGCTTCCTGCCGCTGGGACTGAAGTTCGTCCAGCTTCGCATCAAGGATCAGCCGGACGACGTCGTGCGCGCCGAGATCGCCGAGGCGATCCGGCTTTGCAAGCAAGCCGGCTGCACGCTGGTGATCAACGACTATTGGCAGATGGCCATCGAGTTTGGCGCCGAATGGCTGCATCTCGGCCAGGAGGATCTGGAGGTCGCCGACGTCGCGGCGATCCGCAAGGCCGGCATCAAGCTCGGCATTTCCACCCATTCCGACGAGGAACTGGAGACCGCCCTTTCGGTGAAGCCGGACTATGTGGCGCTCGGCCCCGTCTACGAGACGACGCTGAAGGTGATGCCGTGGAAGCCGCAGGGGCTGGAGCGGGTCGCCAAATGGCGGGCGCGGCTCGATATTCCGCTGGTCGGCATCGGCGGCATCACGCTGGAGCGGGCGCCGGGCGTCTTTGCCGCTGGCGCAGACAGCATCTCGGTCGTCTCCGACGTCTTGCGCAATGCCGATCCCGATGCACGCCTCAAGCAATGGCTCGACGCGCGGGGAAGCTGGACGCGGTCGGAACTGGCGAGCGCCTGATCCGGCCCGCCGAGGCTCAGAAGGCCTTGAAGGTCGGGATGGTCTTGGTGTCGACGATGCCGTGGATCACATGCAGCTTCTCGTTGACGAAATGGCCGATGTCGGCGTCCGCCTCGACATAGAATTTCACGATGAGGTCGAAGTCGCCCGCGATGGAATAGACCTCCGAGGCAATCTCCGCGTCGGCGATCGCGGCGGCCACCTGATAGGACTTGCCGAGCTGGCATTTGACGAAAACGAAAAAGGGCTTCATCGCGGCGTCTCTTCGAACTTCATGGCGACCGGTCGTCCGGTCCGGTTGGCGGGCAGTCGACCACGTCGGTGACGGTGAGGCAAGGGACGAAGTCCATACAATCGGGACAGGGAAAAGGGAACACACTTCATGACCGCCATTGCCGTGACGATCGCCGGCTCCGACTCCGGCGGAGGGGCAGGAATCCAGGCCGATCTCAAGACTTTCTCGGCGCTTGGCGTCTACGGCGCCTCGGTGATCACGGCGCTGACGGCGCAGAACACCAAGGGTGTGACCGGCATTCACGCCGTGCCGGCGGATTTCGTCACGGCGCAGATCGATGCGGTCTTCTCGGACCTTGCGGTGGATGCGGTGAAGATCGGGATGCTCGCCGATCCGAATGTCATCCGCGCGGTTTCTGCCGGTCTCGATGCCTACGAGCAGACCACCGTTGTGATCGACCCGGTGATGGTGGCGGCAAGCGGCGATCCGCTGCTCGTGCCAGAGGCGGTGTCGACGCTGATCGAGGAATTGCTGCCGCGCGCGCTGCTGCTGACGCCGAACCTGCATGAGGCGGCACGGCTGCTCGGCGGACCGGTCGCCTCGTCACGCGAGGAGATGGAGGCGCAGGCGCGGGCTCTGAAGGCGATGGGGCCGCGCAACGTTCTGGTGAAGGGCGGTCACGGTGAGGGGGCGACAAGCGAGGATGTGCTCGTCGGCGACGAAGAGGTCCGCTGGTTCTTCGCCCCGCGCCACCAGACCATGAACACCCACGGCACCGGCTGCACGCTGTCCTCGGCCATCGCGGCCGGGCTTGCCAGGGGCAAGTCGCTCACTGAGGCGGTGGAAGCGGGCAAGGCCTATGTCACGGCGGCCATCGTCGCCGCGGACGAGCTGCGAATCGGCCATGGCCACGGGCCGGTGCATCACTTCCACGGGCTCTGGCACTGAGCCATTCTCGCCCGCCCGGTCTGGAAGTGTCACCTCGGCGTCACACTCGTTCAAAACCTTTGCAGGTGCGCCGAGGCCGCCCTTTGGCGGCCCCAATGGCGGTCGTTTTCAGCCGCCAAGAGCCAGCCAGTCTAATTGACTGATCAGACTGGCTTAATCGATCCAGAAGCGATGTTTTTGCCGAAATGCCGGCCCGAGCGATGACATACCGCCTCGCTTGCCGTCGCCCGATCGGCAGTTATTGCCGATTGGCGACATTCCGTTGTCCCGCCATCCTCTCCCGGTCAGAAAGGCTGCCAGGATGCGGATGGTTGGTTGATGTCTGATCGGAATTTGCGGAACGTGAGGCGGCTGAACGTTCTTGCCGCGGTGGCGCTCGGCGCCGTCGTTGCCTCCGGGGAGTGTCAGGCCGGCGGTTTTGCTCTTCGCGAGCAGTCGGCTGCGGGGCAGGGGGCGAGCTTTGCCGGCGCTGCCGCGCCGGGAGACAGCCCCTCCGCCATGTTCTGGAACCCTGCCGCCATCACGGCCTTCGACGGGGTGACGATCGAGGCCGATCACTCACTCATTCTTCCCCGGTCGTCGCTGTCGGTCGATCCGTCGATCAGTTCGCTCGCCGGCTTCGGGTTCGGCAATGGCGGCGATGTCGGGATCGATGCCTATGTCCCCTCGTTCTACGGCACATGGCAGGTGAATGACGAGGTCTATCTCGGCCTCTCCGTCAACTCGCCCTTCGGCCTTGCCACCCACTCCGAGACGCCCTGGGTGGGCCAGAGCGAGCATCTTCGCGCCAAGGTTCGCTCGGTGGCGGTGACGCCGACGGTCGGCTACCGGATCAACGACATGATCAGCGTCGGTGTCGGGGCAACGACGCAATACATGTCCGTCAGCCTCAGCCGCATGCCCGTCCTTGCCTCTTCGCCGCTGACCTTTGGAACCGGGACCATCGAGGGCGAGGACTGGAGCTTCGGTGCAACGGCGGGACTGACCCTGACGCCCATGGAGGGAACCGAGATCGGCTTCGGCTACCGGTCGCCGATGATTGTCTCGCTCGATGGGTCGATGCTGGTGACCTCGGGGGGCGCGGCCGTTTCGTCGGTCGAGACGACGGCCGGCATCACCTTGCCGGAAACGGTGACGCTCGGGCTGCGGCAGGCGATCAACGACCGCTTCACCCTGCTTGCGGGGCTTGAATGGACCAACTGGAGCCGGCTCGGCACGGTTCCGGTCGTTGCCTCGTCAGGGGCGACGGTCTCAACGCTCGCGTTCGAGTATGGCGACGGCTGGATGGTCTCGCTCGGCGGGGAATATGACTTCAGCGATCAACTGACCTTGCGGGCGGGCGCGGGCTACGAATGGTCGCCGGTCAAGGACGCGCATCGCTCCATGCGGCTGCCGGACGCCGACCGTCTCTGGCTTTCGGCCGGCGCGAGCTATGAGTTTTCCAGCGCCCTGTCGCTGGATTTTGCCTACACGCATATCTTCGTCAGTGACGCGCCGGTTTCCGTTGCGACCGACGCGGCCATTGGCGTCATCGGATATGGCGGCACCGCCGAAGCCGATATCGACATCATCTCGGCCGCCCTGCGCTACAAATTCGGCGGCTGATCCGGGCTGGCGACACAGTCGGGCCGACCAGGCCGTCGATCCCATGCGATTTCATTCTCCGAGATCACCGAAGGGTGCTCAAGCCATGCTTTTATTGCATGGCATGCCTGTTTGCTGCGTCTGAACTGCAGAAAGTTCGGTCCGCCTGTTGCACTGCGGTAGAACTCTCGGTTATGAAACGAGTATTCGCACGGACCCGGTGAAAATCCGGGTGGCTCCTCCGGCCGCCGAACCGCCGGACAACCCGATCCTGTCGCTCCTTCAGCCTGCGGTTTCGCGCGGGGCGGCACTCATCGTGGAAAATTCTCCTACATGACATTTCTTTCCTCCTATTCGCGGGAATGGTTTCGCAACATCCGTGGCGACATCCTGTCCGGCATCGTCGTGGCGCTGGCGCTGATCCCCGAGGCGATCGGCTTTTCCGTGATCGCCGGCGTCGATCCGAAGGTGGGTCTCTATGCATCCTTCGCGATCGCCTGCGTGTCGGCCTTCGTGGGCGGGCGGCCCGGCATGATCTCGGCGGCGACCGCCGCAACAGCCGTGCTCATGGCGAGCATCGTGCGCGACCATGGCCTCAACTATCTCTTCGCCGCGACAATCCTGATGGGCGTCATCCAGATCATTGCCGGCTGGATCAAGCTCGGCCGCCTGATGCGCTTCGTCTCGCGCTCGGTGATCACCGGCTTCGTCAATGCGCTGGCGATCCTCATCTTCATGGCGCAGGTGCCCGAACTCGTCGGAGTGCCCTCGGTGACCTACCTGTTTGTCGCGGGCGGTCTCGCCATCATCTACCTGTTTCCTTACGTCACCCGCGCCATACCGGCCCCGCTTGTCGCCATCGCCGTTCTCACCGCGATTGTCTGGGCCGTGGGCATCGATGTCCGCACCGTGGGCGATCTCGGCGAATTGCCGTCGAGCCTGCCGGTCTTCGCGCTGCCCGACGTGCCGCTCAATCTCGAGACGCTTCAGATCATCTTCCCCTATTCGGTGACGCTGGCGGCCGTGGGCCTGCTGGAGTCGCTGCTGACGGCGCAGATCGTCGACGACATGACCGACACGCCGAGCCGCAAGAGCCAGGAGTGCATCGGGCAGGGCGCCTCGAACATCGCTTCGGCGCTGATCGGCGGCATGGGCGGCTGCGCCATGATCGGCCAGTCGGTGATCAACGTGCGCTCCGGTGGCCGGGGCCGGCTTTCCACCTTCGTCGCAGGTGCCTTCCTGCTGTTCCTGATTCTCGTGCTCGACGATCTCGTGCGCATCATCCCGATGGCGGCGCTGGTGGCGGTGATGATCATGGTTTCGATCAGCACGTTTTCGTGGAGTTCGATCCTTGATCTCAGGCGCAATCCGCTGCCGTCCTCTATCGTCATGCTTGCGACGGTTGTGACGGTGGTCGCCACGCACGATCTTGCCAAGGGCGTTCTGATCGGCGTGCTGCTGTCGGGGGTCTTCTTCGCCGGCAAGGTCGCAAGGCTTGTGCAGGTCGAGCGCAAGCTCGACGAGGACGGCCGGACGGTGACCTATGTCGTGCGCGGCCAGATCTTCTTTGCCTCGGTGGAAACCTTCCTTGCCGGCTTCGACTTCTTCGACCCGCGCGAAAAGGTGGTCATCGACCTGATGGGCGCGCATTTCTGGGACATCTCGGCGATTGGCGCGCTCGACAAGGCCGTCTTCAAGTTCCGGCGGTCCGGTGCGGACGTGACGGTCAACGGGCTCAACGAGGCCAGCGCCTCGATGGTCGACCGCTTCGGCGAGCACCACAAGTCGGACGAAGCCATCCCCGCCGGCGCCCACTGAGGCGGGCAATCCGGCGACCGGCTGCTGACCGGAAGACACAGCGCGATCATGTGATGTTTTACATCCTCTCCCGTGAAAGACCGGGGGAGGCCAAGGTGCCTTGTGCGTAAATCGACGGTTGTGCCAAAGACGATCCGACGGCCTCTACACTGCGGAAAAGCCTGCGCCCCGCGTTGCCTCGAATTGAACGAGTCCATAAACTTGCTAGTAGGAATCAGCCGCTAGCATGTCGACTTGTTCTGCCATTCGTCCCGAAGACGTCGGGGTCGAGGCGGGGTGAAGCGATATCCCGTACTGCATCGGTCCGGTCTGGACCGATCGTGGGAGCGTAGGCGTCTCAGGAACATCAGGCGGTCTCGATAGACATGACACAGTCGCAAGTCCCATCCCCGCTGCGAGAGCAGGACTACGAAGCGATCGAGAATGCGGTGATGGAGACGGAGCGGGGGCGCTGGTTCCTTGCCGAGTATACCCGCCGCCACCGCGCCGCCGACACGGTGATGGTGATGGACGCCGTGCAGAGGCTTGAGAAGCTTCTGCATCGCGAGCGCCGCCCGGACATCGACCGTATTCGCCTCGACATCGGCGAAATGAAGGACGCCATCGAACGGACCAAGGCGGAAATCGCCGAGATCAAGTTCGAGGGACCGGACGGCAGCCGCTTCAACCAGGCCTCCGACGAGCTCGATGCCATCGTCTCCCAGACGGAAAACGCGACGTCGGAAATCCTTGAGGCCGCCGAAAAGATCCAGGAAATTGCTTGGACGATGCGCGAGGCGAAGATCGAGCCGGAGATCTGCGACGCCATCGAGCTTCTGACCACCACCATCTACACGTCCTGCTCGTTCCAGGATCTGACCGGCCAGCGCACCCACAAGGTCGTGCATGTGCTGCGTTATCTGGAGAGCCGCATCGACGCGATGATCCAGATCTGGGGTCTCGACGACAGTGAGGCCCGCGCGGCCGGCGGCTCGGCGAAGCCCGCCAATCCGATGGACACGCGGCCCGATGCGCACCTCCTCAACGGTCCGCAGCTTGAAGGCCAGGGCGTGGCGCAGACCGATGTCGACGACCTGATGGCCTTTGATGCGGCGTCGATGGCCGACGAAATCAGCTTCGACGCCATTGCCTCCGACGATGACGCGGGCGACGAGCCCGCCGATCATGGCTTCGGCGCCGACGATGCGGCGGCAATGGCCGACGAAATCAGCTTCGATGCCATCGGTTCCGACGATGAGGCCGGGGACGAGCTGTCCGGTCAGGATTTCGGCGCGGATGATGCTGCGGCGATGGCCGATGAAATCAGCTTCGACGCTATCGGTTCCGACGATGAGACAGAGGACGAGTTGTCTGGCCAGGATTTCGGCGCGGACGATGCGGCGGCGATGGCCGATGAAATCAGCTTTGACGCCATCGGTTCCGACGATGAGACCGGCGACGAATTGCCCGATCAGGACATGGGCGAAGACGATGCGGCGGCGATGGTCGACGAGACCGGCTTCGATGCCATCGCGGCGTCGGATGACGGCGAGGACGGCGCGAACCCGGACATTGCCGAGGACGACGGTTCCGTCGATCCGGAGGGGCATCTCGACGAGGCGATCTTCGCCATGGAGGACGAGGTCCAGCCCGACGACACGGACGAGGACCTTGCCGCCTTCATTGCCGACGGCCGCTCGGACGTCAAATCTCCGTCCGATGCGACGGAGAAAGGCGCCGAAGACGCTCTGAAGGCCCTGTCGCCCAAGGAGCGCATGGCGCTTTTCGCCTGATCGGACCAAGACGTCATCGATCAGGGACGTTCCCGGCGCGCGTGGCCTGTCAGAGGCCTAGCGCGCGGCCCAGCATCGCATCATCGATATTTCCACCGGTGCCGATCACGACGACCGTGCGGCCTTCGAGCGGTATCTTGCCGTTGAGGATCGCGGCGAGGCCAATCGCGCCGCTCGGTTCGAGCACGATCTTCAGGCGTCTGGCCGCGAAGGCGACGGCGGCAAGCGCCTCTTCGTCGGTGACCGCAACGCCCGATGTCACCGTCCGGCTGTTGATGGCAAAGGTGCGATGGCCGGGCATGTTCGCCAGCAGACCGTCGCAGACGGATCCGGTCTTCAATGCGTTCGAAAGCCGTTCGCCGCTCGCGAGGGAGCGGGCATGGTCGTCGAATCCGGCGGGCTCGCAGGTATGCACGGCGCAGTCCGGGGTGAGCGCTTCGAGGGCGAGTGAAACGCCGGCCGTCAGTCCGCCGCCGCTGGCGCTGGCGAGCACCGCATCGGGCCGCAGGCCCATCTCGGCCAACTGCTGGACGATTTCCAGGCCCGCCGTGCCCTGTCCGGCAATAATGCCGGGATCGTCGTAGGGGTGGACGAAGGTCGCGCCACGCGCCGCGCGGATTTCCTCGGCAATGGCCTCGCGGTCCTCGGTGGCGCGGTCGTAGAAGACCACCTCGGCGCCATAGTCGCGCGTGTTGGCCACCTTGATCACGGGTGAATCCTCCGGCATCACGATGGTCGCCGGCATGCCGAGAATGCGCGCCGCCAGCGCCACGCCCTGGGCGTGGTTGCCGGACGAGCAGGCAACCACGCCCGGCGCACGCTGGCTTTCGGGGATCATCGAGAGCCGGTTGAAGGCACCACGAAACTTGAACGATCCGGTCCGCTGAAGGCATTCCGCCTTGACGAAAAGCCGGCCTTCGGGGCGGTCGAAGACGCGGATCAGGGGCGTGCGCACGGCCTCGGCGGCAATGCGCCTGCTCGCCGCCTCGACGTCGGCGAAGACGGGCAGATCGGTCAGGGTGGGCGTATCCAAGGGCATGCTCCGGCACAGCGATGAGCCTGACGGCACGCAGCGCTCGGCCACATGCGTTCGCAGGCAGACGGGACGAGCCGTATCGCGTCGCGATGAACGGCGGGCACGGCGCAGTTGTCGTGCGCGCATTGTCCGTCAGGCGGGTGCCAAGGGTTGCCCGATCACCTCGCCGTTGGCAAGGCGGATATTGGTCAAAAACTGCAAGGCACTGGCGGGCCAGGAATAATTGAGCGCATGGTTGCGGCAGGCATCGCGCGAAATCTGCAGCGCCCCGAGCGCGGCGATCCTCAGATCCTCGTCGAGAACGCCGACCGGATGATCGCCGACAATGTCGATCGGCCCCATCACCGGATAGGCCGCGACCGGCACGCCGGAGGCGAGGGCTTCGAGCAGCACGTTGCCGAAGGTGTCGGTGCGGCTCGGGAAGACGAAGACGTCAGCTGCCGCGTAGTGGCGAGCGAGTTCCTCACCGAATTTCGCGCCGGTGAACACAACGTCGGGATAGCGTTTGCGCAGGCTTTCAAGCTGCGGTCCATCCCCGACCACGACCTTGGAACCCGGCAGGTCGAGATCCAGAAATGCGCCGATATTCTTTTCAACCGAGACGCGGCCGACGTTCATGAAGATTGGGCGCGGAAGGTTGAGGATGTCGTCCTCGCGCGGATGGAAGAGATCGGCATCGATCCCGCGCGACCAGCGCATCAGGTGCTTGAAACCGCGGGCGCTCAGTTCCTGCGCAAGGCTCTCGGTCGCGACCATGCAGCCGCCGCCGCGATTGTGAAACCGGCGAACGATGGCGTAGAGCCATTTTTCAGGGATCGGCAGGCGGGCGGACACGTATTCCGGAAAGCGGGTGTGGTAACTGGTGGTGTAGGGCAGGCCGTTGCGCCGGCACCAGCGCGCGGCCATCAGGCCGAGCGGTCCTTCCGTCGCGATGTGGACATAGGAGGGCTGGCCCTTCTCGATCTCGCGCGCGAAGTGACCGGGCAGCGTTAGCGACAGCCTGATCTCCGGATAGGTCGGACAGGGGATGGTCCTGAAGGAAGCGGGCGTCAGCATGGAGACATGCACGCCCATTTTCTCAAGCTCGGCGTTGGTGCGCTCGATCGAGCGCACGACGCCATTCACCTGGGGGTGCCAGGCGTCGGTCACGATGGTGATGCGGGTCATGCAGCGGCCTGCACCTGCGCGGCAGATTGCTTGGCCGCCTGCACCTCGCCAAGCTGTGTCCAGCGGATGATCTCCAGCCGGCCGTCGTGATGCTCGGCGAGCGCCGTGCAGCTTTCGACCCAGTCTCCGGTGTTGAGATACTCGATGCCGTCGATCATGCGCTGGGCGGCGTGGTGGATGTGCCCGCAGACGACGCCGTCGGCGCCGAGGCGGCGGGCCTCACCCGACAACGCCTGCTCGAAGGCGCCAATGAAGTTGACTGCGTTCTTGACTTTGAGCTTCGCCCAGGCCGACAGCGACCAGTAGGGGAAGCCAAGCTTGCGGCGGACCTTGTTCAGGGCCGTGTTGAGGTTGAGCGCCGTCACGTAGGCCCAGTCGCCGAAGAAGGCGAGCCACTTGGCATGGCGGACCACGACGTCGAACTGGTCGCCGTGGATGATCAGCAGGCGCCGACCGTCTGCCGTTTCGTGGATCGCGGTGTCCGCCACCTCGACGCCGCCGAAATGGGTGCCGATATAGTCGCGCAGGAACTCGTCGTGATTGCCCGGCGTATAGATGATGCGGGCGCCCTTGCGGCCCTTGCGCAGCATCTTCTGGACGACGTCGTTGTGAGCCTGGCTCCAGTACCAGGCGCGCTTCAGCCGCCAACCGTCAACGATGTCGCCGACGAGGTAGATGGTCTCGGCATCGTGGAAGCGCATGAAGTCGAGCAGCAGCTCGGCCTGGCAGCCACGGGTTCCGAGATGAATATCGGAAAGAAAAAGCGCCCTGAAATGGCGCGGTTCAGGCGTTGTCGAGCTCATCGGCGCCCCTTGGACGATCCCTCGTCAATAACTCGAACATGACGTTTTCATGTCGGTGAGGATTGACGCAGACGGGACCTTTGCTCCTTCAGAGGCGTACCGCCTGCATTTGCTGGGGGCAGTAAAGGCGATTCCGGCTTCAGAATTATGACAGTGAAAAACTTGTTCCGTCCAAGGGTTGCCGATCGCGGGGGGAGGCTATCCGAGAGCCGCGCGCAGGATGATGACAACGGCCACGCTCATCGCGATCACACCGAGAAGCTGCAGCCGGCGGACGAGCAGGATGGCCGTCAGCGCCGCCGCGATTTCGGCCGGCCCCGCCGTGGCGCTTGGCGCGATGACGGCGACGAGGACGGCGATTGGCAAGGCGTCGAGCGCCGCGCGGCTGCGTCCGCCGGCAGGAATGCGCGAGGCGAGCCAGAGGCCGCTGACCCGCGTGAAATAGGTCGCCGCCGCCATCAGCAGGATCGCCGAGAGGGTGGGCAGATCGATCATGCGGCGTCCTGCCTTGCTGTAATGGCCGCCATCGCGACGCCGGCAAGCGCGCCGGCGACGACGAACCAAGCGCCTTCAACCAGGGTATGGACGGCGATCGCGACAATGGCGCTGGTGGCCGCCACGAGGGCGCTGCCGCGCCCTTTCCAGAAACCGGCGACCAGACCGATGAAGACGGCGGTGAAGGCGAAGTCGAAGCCGAAGGCGCGCGGATCGGCGATGAGCGAGCCGAGAGCAGCGCCCGCCATGGTGAGCAGCACCCATGCGCCGTAGAGCGGCGCGGCGAGGCCGAAATAATAGGCCGGCGTCAGGCGTTGCCGGGTCGCATGCTGTTCGGCGAGTGCCCAGATCTCGTCGGCCAGGAAGAAGACCTTCAGGTAGCGCAGCCACTTCGGTACGTGGTTCATCTTGCCGCTCAGCGAGGCCGACATCAGCACATGACGCAGGTTGATGAGGAGGGCGGCAAGGCCAAGCGAGAGGACCGGCACCGGCTCGCGCCAGAGGTCGATGGCCAGGAACTGTGAGCTGCCGGCAAAGACGATTGCGCTCATCAGCCCGATCTCGACGACGGAAAGGCCCTTGGCCGCGCCGTTGGCGCCGAGGATCAGGGCGAAGGGGATGACGGCGACCGCAAGAGGGGCGACGGCGACGACGCCGCGCCGGAATTCGTCCAGTGCCGTGGCGCCGTGCTGGGAAACATGCGTGTTCATGGCGCTCGGAATAACGTGGCGGCGGTCCCGCGTTCTTGGATGAAATTGCGCTTCTTCCGACCCGTCGTCGTTCAGGCCCGCCGGAAGGCTCCGGGCGCGACGCCGACGCGGGCCTTGAAGCAGCGGTTCAGGTGGCTCTGGTCGAAGAAGCCGCAGGCGAGCGCGACGTCGGCGGGTGCATCGCCGCGTGCCAGCAGCGTCCGGGCAGCGCGAACGCGGCAATCCATCAGGAAGGCATGCGGGGTCAGGCCGGTCTCGCGCTTGAAGAGACGAATGAGATGATGGCGCGACAGGCCGGCGACATCGGCGATGGATGCCAAATCCGGATCGCGGTCGATGGAGGACTGGAGGAACTCCATGACCTTCGTCACCGCCCTGCCATGGGCGGCGAGAGCGGCCGGCACATGGTCGAGAATTGCATGGCGGCGGAGCAGGAGCGCGTAGACCGAGACGAGCGCTTCGTCGGCGGCGAGGGTGCTCGGGGCGGTTTCGAGCTGGAGATGGCAGCGCAGGAACAGCATTGCAGCCTCGTCGTCGCTCGCCGTTGCCTTCGGAAAATAGGGCGCACCGGCAGGCTCGCGGCCGGTGATTTCGGCTGCGATGGAGCGCAGCAGCGCGACGGACGGATAGGTTATGCGATAAGCGAAAACGTGGCCAGCGGGTTCGCCGTCGTGCACCTCGCCGGGATTGACGAAGCAGAGGTTTCCGGCCGCCGCGTAGTGGCGTTCGCCGCGCAAGGTGTAGGCCTCGCAGCCGTCGACGATAATGCCGACGACATAGGTGTCGTGGCTGTGCGGTTCGTAGCGATGCTTGCGGAAGGCGGCCGTCAGCCCCTCCAACGCGTCGTGGCGCTCGGCGCGGAAGAAGCGCGCACGATCCTTCTCGCCCATCCGGGAAAGATCCAGAGCCGAGGGTTGTTCGATCGAGTGCATGGCTTCAGGATAGTGCGAAACGGACGTCAGGCCCAGACGGTAGCCTGGGGCGGACGGATGATCGATCCCTCGAAGACGAGGCCCGGTTCACGGTCGCGGGCCAAAAGTAGCGGGCCGTCGAGGTCGACGAACTTTGCCTTTGCCGCAAGGAGCAGGGCCGGAGCCATGGCGAGCGAGGTCGCCACCATGCAGCCGACCATGATGGCAAGGCCCGCGTTTTCGGCGGCGCTTGCCATCTTCAATGCCTCGGTGATGCCTCCGGTCTTGTCGAGCTTGATGTTGACCGCGTCGTAGAGCTTCGCGAGCCGGGGAATGTTGGTGGCGATGTGGGCGCTTTCGTCGGCGCAGACGGGCACGAGGTGAGGCAGGTCGGCGAGCGCCGCGTCATCCGATTCTGGCAGGGGCTGCTCGACCAGCGCGACACGGTGATGGGCGCAGGCCCGCATGCGGCTTTCGAAGATGTCCGGCGTCCAGCCTTCGTTGGCGTCGATGATGAGGGCGGCGTCGGGCGCGCCGATACGGACGGCGGCGAGGCGTTCCTCATCCTCCGCGCCGCCGCCGAGCTTGATCTTGAGCAGCGGCCGGGCCGCGTTGACCCGCGCGGCGGCCTCCATGTTCTCGGGCGTGTCGAGGCTGAGCGTGAAGGCGGTCGTGACAGGCTGGAGCGGCGGCAGACCGGCCAGTTCGGCCGCCGTCAGGCCTTTCTGGCGCGCCTCGAGGGCGAAGAGCGCGCAATCAAGGGCATTGCGCGCCGCGCCGGGTTTCATACGTTCTTGCAGGTCGGCCCGGGTGAGGACGGCCCCGACGTCGGTTGTCATCGCGGTGATCTCGGCCATGACACCATCGACGGTCTCGCCATAGCGGGTATAGGGGACGCATTCGCCCCGTCCGGCAAGACCGTTTTCGTCGCGGACAGTTGCGACGACGACGTGGGCCTCGGTCTTGGAGCCGCGCGAGATGGTGAAGCGCCCGGCGATCGGCCAGCGTTCGTCGGTCACCGTCAGCGTCTGGCTCACACCGGGAACTCCATCCGGAGATGGTCGACGATGGGGGCGACGCCGAAGCGGACCGGGTCGGTCACCGGCAACTCGTATTCCTCCGCCGTTTCGCTCAGGAGGGCGCGTGCTTCGTCTTCCTCGATCAGAGCTGCGGTGTTGATGCAGATGCCGACGCAGCGAATGTCCGGGTTGGTCAGCCGGCCGCAGGCGCGCGTGAGATCGATGACCTGGCCGATGGTCGGCAGCGGGTGGCCAACGCCGCGCATCGTGGTGCGGGTCGGCTCGTGGCAGACGACGAAGGCGTCGGGCTGGGCGCCATGAAGCAGCCCGAGGGTGACGCCGGCAAAGGAGGGGTGGAAGAGCGATCCCTGGCCCTCGACCACGTCCCAGTGGTCGGGCTGGTTTTCCGGGGTCAGCCATTCGGCGGCGCCGGAGATGAAATCGGCGACGACGGCATCGAGCGCCACGCCCCGCCCGGAGATGAAGACGCCGGTCTGGCCGGTGGCGCGGAATTCCGCGTTCATGCCGCGCGAGCGCATTTCCGCCTCCAGCGCCAGCGCCGAGTATTTCTTGCCGACCGAACAGTCGGTTCCAACGGTCAGCAGACGCCGGCCCGGACGGCGCGTGCCCTTGCCGGTCGCAAAGGACATCGTCGAATGGCGAACGTCGTGCAGGCGCGCGCCATGGCGTTCGGCCGCATCGCGGATCGCGGGGACATCGCCAAGGCGCATGTGCAGGCCGCTAGCGATATCGAGGCCCGCCTTGATGGCGTCCACGATGCTGTCGATCCAGTGGTCGGGCAGGACGCCGCCGGCGTTGACGACGCCGATGACCATGGTCTTGGCGCCCATCTCGGCCGCCTCCGCGATCGACAGATCGTCGATCTTGGCATCGGCCATGCAGCCGGGCAGGCGGTATTGGCCAAGGCACCAGTCGCGGCGCCAGTCGACGATGCCGAGACCTGTCTTGGCGGCAAGCGAATCCTTCACGTCGCCGAGGAACAACAGATAGGGGCGCTTGATTTCCATTCGGGCCAACCTCACTCGGGACAAGACCATCGGCTCGCAAGGCCGCTGCCGGCGCCGGGGCCGGCAAGGCGGCGCCGAGTATTGGCGGCATCCGGTCTCAACGCAAGGCGCTCGTTGGGCGCCGGTGCTGCCGGGCAGGGCATCGTCGCCCGGCGTGAAAGCTGATCGGCCCATCGGGAAATGGCTGAATTCGGACGTCAGCGATGCAAAAAAGAAACAACCAGCCGGCGGTCGCTCGTATATAGGGTAAGGGAACGCAGGGCCGATGAATCGTTCGGGCCGTCGGATCACACGAGGCTCAGACAGGCGGAGCATGAGCGTCGAAGCAAGTGACAGCGTTGGAGAGCATGCGGCCGGCGAAATCGCCGCCGTCGAGACGCCGGGCCGCCTGGTCTTTTCAGGCGAATGGACCATCTCGACCGCGCGCAAACTCGAGGAACCGCTTGACGAGGCACTGCCGAAGGACAGCGGCGAGACAGCGGTCCTCGTCATTGACGGCAGCGGCATCAAGCGCATGGACACGGCCGGCGCCTGGCTGATCGAAAACGCGCGGCGCACCTGCAATATGCGGTCGATCGACGTTCAGCTGGTCGGTTTCGATCCCGAGGACACGATCCTCCTTCAGACGGTTTCCAAGCTGCTTCTCGATGTGCCGAAGGAGCCGGAAGAGAAGCCGCTCCTTCGCCGCTGGCTCGAGGCGGTGGGACACGAGGTCGTCGATCTCGGCTACGACGTCATCGCCGTTCTCTCGCTCTTCGGTGAAATGGTCGCGGGGATCGGCCAGATTATCACACGCAAACAGCCGATGCGCTGGGCGGCCTTTTTCACCCAGATGGATCGCGTCGGCCTGAAAGCGATCCCGATCATCGCGCTGATGAGCTTCCTGATCGGCATGATCATCGCCCAGCAGGGCGGTTTCTATCTGCGCACCTTCGGCGCGGAAGTCTATGTGATCGCGCTCGTCGGCGTGCTCGTCTGCCGCGAGATCGGCGTTCTCCTCACCGCGATCATGATCGCGGGCCGTTCGGGCAGCGCGATGACGGCCGAAATCGGCTCGATGAAGATGCGCGAGGAGATTGACGCGCTCACCGTACTCGGCGTTTCTCCGACCTGCGTCCTGGTCGTTCCGCGCGTGATGGCGCTGGTGCTGACCCTGCCGCTGCTGACGGTCGTCTCCGATCTTTCCGCCATGGCCGGGGCGTGGATCGTGGTCGTCTTCTACATCGGGCTACCGACGGACACGTTCCTGCAACTGCTTCGCGAGGCCGTGACCGTCACCTATTTCCTGATCGGCGTCGTCAAGGCCCCGGTGATGGCGGCGACCATCGGCCTTGTCGCCTGCACGGAGGGTATGAAGGTTTCCGGCTCGGCCGAATCGCTCGGCCTGCATACGACGATTTCCGTGGTGAAGGGCATCTTCGCCGTGATCCTGATGGACGGCATCTTCGCCATCGTCCTCGCCTCGCTGGGGATATGACGATGACACAGGAGACAGAGACCATCGGGACCGACCGTCAGCCCCACCGCGAGGACCGCGAAGTTCTGATCCGGGGTCGCGGCATCACGGTCGGCTTCGGCGGGCCGCCGATCCTGGAAAACCTCGATATCGATGTCTACCGCGGCGAGATCCTCGGCGTCGTCGGCGGATCGGGCACCGGCAAATCGGTCCTCTTGCGCACGATCATCGGGCTCAACCGCCGTCAGGCGGGCAAGGTGGAGCTTTTCGGGCGGGACCTCGACGCGGCCAGTTCGGCCGAGCGGGTGCGCATCGGCAGGCGTCTCGGTGTGCTGTTCCAGCAGGGGGCGTTGTTTTCCTCGCTGACGGTGCTGCAGAATGTCTCCGTGCCGATCCGCGAGCATATCGACGTGAGCGCAAAGCTGCGCGATGAGCTGGCACGGCTGAAGCTGGAGCTGGTCGGCCTGCCGCCGAATGCGGCCGCGAAATATCCTTCCGAGCTTTCAGGTGGCATGATCAAGCGCGTGGCGCTGGCGCGCGCGCTGATTCTCGATCCCGACGTGGTGTTCCTGGACGAACCCACAGCCGGGCTCGACCCCATCGGCGCGGCCGACTTCGATTCCCTGATTATCTCCCTGCGCGAGACGCTCGGCATCACGGTCTTCATGGTCACACACGATCTCGACAGCCTCGTCACGATCACGGACCGCATTGCGGTGCTCGGCAATCGCAAGGTTCTGGTGGACGGGACGTTCCAGTCGCTGCGGCATGTGGATCACCCCTGGATCCAGGACTATTTCAACGGCGAACGCGCCCGCCACTTTGACTTCGACCGGATGGAGCCCGCCTGATGGAATCCCGAGCGAACTACGCCATGATCGGATCGCTTGTGCTGCTGCTGGTGGCGATCGGCGTCGGATTCGTGCTGTGGCTGACGAATGCCGGAGAGCAGGCAAGACGCGTCGAGATGCGGGTGGTCTTCAATGGCGCGGTCAACGGCCTGACGACCGGCTCGCCCGTGCTCTTCAACGGCATCCGGATCGGCGAGGTGAAGGACCTGCAGCTGGACCAGGAGGCGCCGAGCACGGTGATCGCCATCATCAGCGTCGACCGGACGAAGCCGATCCGCACGGACACCAAGGCCGTCCTCACCTACCAGGGCTTCACGGGCATCGCCAACCTTCAGCTGGAAGGCGGCTCGCGCAATGCGCCGCTGCTGATCGACAGCGTCGATCCCAATGACGGCATGCCGACGATCCAGGCCGAGGTCTCGCCCTTCCAGGACATCATCGAGAGCGCGCGCAACGTTCTGTCGCGGGCCGACAGCGCCATGGGCGCGATCGACGACTTCATCTCCGACAACGGACCGGCCTTCGGGCGGACGGTGAACAACGTGGAGACCTTCTCCAAGGCGCTGGCGGACAATTCGGGCGGTGTCGGGGATCTGCTGCAGAACCTTTCCGACATGTCGAAGACGGTCGGCGAGGTCTCGGGGAGCCTCAAGGGATCGGCCACGCGGCTAGAGGAGATCCTGAAGTCGGTCAATCCCGACGAGGTGCAGGACATGGTCGCCAATCTCGACAAGTCCTCGCAGCGACTGAGTTCCATCATCGAGCGGGCAGGCACCATCGCTGACGGCATCAATCCGGAAGACATCAACGGCGCCATCAACAATGTCGCCGATGCGGCCGAGAAGCTCAACACGCTGGTCGAGCACGCCGACACGCTGGTTGCCTCCGTCGATCCGAAGACGGTCACCGGCCTTGTCGACAGCGCCCGCTCGGCGGTCGATCGCATCGGAACGCTGACGGACGAGGCCCGCAACCTGCTTGCGGCGGTCGACCGCGACAAGGTGAGCCAGATTGTCGATCAGGTCGATACCGCGACGCGGGCGATTTCGGATGTCTCGACAACCTTCGGCCCAATCGTGGCCGACGCGAAGGACACCATCGGTCAGGTCGGCGAGATCGTGAAGGCGGTCGAGCCCGACAAGGTGCGCTCGTCGATCGACAATGTGAACAGCTTCACGGCGAAGCTGGCGGGCAGCGGCGACAGCATCGACCAGATCGTCGCGGACGCCAAATCCGCCTCGGCCAGCCTCAAGCAGCTTGGCGACACGATCGACAAGCACCAGGGCGACGTCGACCAGACCATCACCAATGTCCGTGACCTTTCCGAGCAGCTCAACGGTGTGGCCAAGCGGGCCGACAGCCTTCTGGTCAAGCTCGGCGACTATGTCGAGGGCACCGACAGCCAGGGTCTGATCACGGAGGCGACCGAAGCGGCGAAGTCCATCCGCGAGGTCGCCGACACGATCAACAAGAGCATCGGGCCGATCACGAGCAACGTGACGAAATTCTCCGATCGTGGGCTTGGCAGCTTCACGCAGCTTGCCATCGACGGCCAGAATGCGCTGGCCCGCCTCAACCGGGTTCTCAGCAGCGTGGAGCGTGATCCGCAGCAATTCATCTTCGGATCGCCGGGCGTGCCGGAATATGCGCCGAGGCGCCGCTGACGCGATTTCTGCTTTTCCGTGGCTGGTGTTGCAGCGATGAGACGGCGCGGATACCGCGGTTCGTACTAACGTTAAGCCGAACCAGGCCTTCGACGATGCGTTTGTTACAGACATGCGGCTGGGTTGGATGCATGAAAGCGGCGCGAGGTCGCGGAAGGAGGCTCTTCCGCAGCGCTGGCTTTGGCTGACTGGCCATGAGGTGTTCGGGAATTTCGATCGGATCGCGCCACCATCGGTGCGATCGAGCAGGACGGTGCGGTATGAGTGATGCAGTAGGGCGTGCGAGCCGATTGCCGCGCGGATTTGGCAAAGGACAGGGCCGATGGCTCGTCCTCTTCGGCTGTGCCTTGGGGCTTGCCGGATGTTCGGCGCTTGGCGCCACTGCGCCGGCTCCGTCCATTTTCGATCTGACGCTGGCCAGCCTGCCGCAGGCCTCAAGCTACACAGGGCGCACAGGCGCTCAGCTTCTTGTCCCGAAGCCGACGGCGGTCTCCGCGCTGGATACCTCGCGCATCGTCGTCAATCCGGCTGTCGGCGAGATCGAATACCTGAAGGGCGCGCAGTGGAGCGACGACCTTCCGAGCCTCGTTCAGATGAAGGTCGTGCGCGCCTTCGAGGACAGCGGGCGCATGCGGGCTGTCGGCCGGCCCGGTGAGAGCCTTGCCATCGACTATCAGGTGATCGTCGACATCCGGCGCTTCGCGTATCTCACCTCGCCGCGACGGATGGTTCTGGTGGAGTTCGGCGTCAAGCTGCTCAACGACCGCACTGGCAAGGTTCTGGCGACCAAGGTCTTCGAAGCGGAGGCGCCGGTCGGCGTGGACCGTGCGGGAACGGTGGTGACCGCCTTCGATGCCGCAGCCTCGAAGGCCGTCGGCGAAATGGTCGAGTGGACCCTCCAGACACTCTGACGCACACCGCTTCTCCTCAGAGAGCATGAATTCAAAAGGAAGGGGCGCCCCGCATCATGTGGGGCGCCCCTTCCTGCATTTCGTCTCTGTTCCTTGACCGGCGTGCGCTGATGCGGGTTCACATGAGCGCACGCGACGTCAGGAGTTGCCGGTCAGCCGAGCTTGCCGCTCGCGTGGGCCAGCATCGTGTAGATCTTGCCGGTATCGGACAGGAGCGTCGACTGCACCGCGCCTTCGCCGTCCTTGCTCGCCCGGTCGGCGAGCATGGCCTGGAACTGGGCGACATAGCGGTCCACGGCCTTGCGGAATTCACCGTCGCGCTGATACCGGCGGCGAATTTCGTCGAAGGTGTTCTGACCCTGCAGCGTATAGAGGCGGCGGGTGAAGACATTGGATTCGCCGCGGCGATAGCGCTGCCAAAGCTCGACGAAGGTCGACTGGTCGATGGCCCGGGTGATGTCGCCCGAGAGCGCACTCAGGGGTTCCATGACCTTCGCGGTCTCGCGCTCCAATTCGCCTGTCGTCCCGGCCGCGTCCTCTTCTTCATCGGACACGCGGCGCAGAAGATCGGCGATCCAACCGCGCTCGCCCTTTTCACCCGCACGGGCGGGTTCCTGTGCTCTTGCGGCCGGCTGCTGAGCCGGTGCCGGCGGGGGCGGCGGCGGCGCAACGGCCACGGGCTGGGCCAAGGCCGCCGGTGCCGGACGCTGCGACGGGGCAGGGTTCTGGACGCTCTGCGGGCGGGCGGCACGCGCGGAGGCGTTGCCGTTGACCGCCACGCGCGGCTCCAGTCCGGACTGGCGCTGGACGATGTCGGAAAGCTCGTTGAGCGCGCGAAGCTGCTCGTTCACGACCCGCCGCATCGCCGCCGTCGACTCCTGCGTCTCCTGAGGCAACGCATCGATGCCGCTACGGATTTCGTTGCGGATGTCGTCGAGCTGGCCCTTCACCTCGCGTGAGGCGTCACGCATGGCGCGGGCCGCCACGGCGAAACGCTCCACGGCGTCGTCGATGGCATTGCCAATGTCCGCGACGATCTCGGCCTGAATGCCCTTCACGGCCTCCTGCGTCTTGTCGCTTTCAAGCTGCGCCGTGACGCTGAGCGACTTCAACTGCTCGGAAATCGCCGAGGTCGCGCTGTCGGCGGAACGGGCGAGGGCATGGCCGACCTCGCGGGTGCGCCGGTCTGCCGTCGTCAGCGTGTCGTTGATGAGGGTCGTGAAGCCCTCCATCGACTGGCCGATGGCGTTGGCGGTCTCGGAAAGCTGGGCCGCCGCTGCCGCAAGCGCTGCCTGCTTCTCACCGACAGTGCCCTCCATCTGCGTGCTCGATTCGGCGAGCGCGCGACCGGCGTTCATGACCTGACGGGCCTGCGTCTCGAAGCGGCCGGTGATCTCGCTGATGTTGGCGAGCACGCCGTCGGAGATGCCCTTCAGGCTTTCGATATTCGCCGCGATCAGGTGCGAGCCTTCCGCCGTGTCCTCGACGACGCGGTCGAGGATGGTGCGGAACTCGCCGGTCTGGCGGGCAAGACCCTGCTCGATGCGGTTGAGGTTGCCTGTCGCACGGTCGAGAACGGTTCCAAGCGTGCTGCTGGTCTCGTCGATCCGGCCGAGCACGCCGACGAGTTCGTCGCCGATCTGGCCGTTGGCCGACTGGAGCGCCGTGATGATATCGCGGCTCTGCTTGTCGAGCGTGGCGAGAAGCGCGCGGGACGAGGAACTGATCGCCTGGGCGGCCTTCGTGCCGTTTTCCGAGATGGCGTCGGTCGCGGCGGTGGAGGAGTTCTCGATGCCGGACACGAGGCGCTCGCCGACGAGGCGCATGCGGCTCTCAAGCTCGTTGCCGCGGCTCTCGATTGTGCCGGAGATGGCCTGCACGCTGGCGACGACCGCATCGGCGATGTCGCCGCCCTGGCCATCGAGAACCTCGCGCAGTTCCGCGATCCGATCGGACAGCAGGCTGGCGATCGACGCCGCGCGGACGTCGAATTCGCTCGCCGCCTGATCGGACTTCGATACCAGCGCCGTTTCAAGCTGCTGCACCGACTGCATCAGCCGCTCGGTGATGTTCTCGGTCGAGCCGAGCAGGTTGGAGCGGATGCGGTTGCTTTCCGTCGACAGGCGATCGGAGGCTTCCTCGACGGAGGCGACGAGAATGGCCCGGGCACGGTCGCTCTCGTCGGAAATGCGTCCGTTGAGCGCCTCGATCATCTCGAGGAGATCGACGCGAACCCGGCCGCTCTCGCCCGACAGGGCATCGGCGAGCTTGCCGGTCAGCTCCGTGAGCATGCGGCCGGTCTCTTCCCGTTCGGCAGCAAGCCGCGCTGCCGACTCGCCATAGGAGTCGAGCAGCAGCTGACGGGCGTGTTCGGCCTCGCTGGTGATGCGCCCGGAGATGGACGCCAGCATGGACTCGACCGACTGGCGAAGCTGCTCGGACTCGTCGCCGAGACCGTTGGCGAACATCGACAGCGCCTCGTTGAGCAGCGTGCGGACGTGCGTCGCTTCGGTGCTGACCGAACCCTGAAGCAGGTTGGAGGCTGTTTCCAGAGCCTCGCGGGCTTCGATCGCCTCCTGGCCGATGCGGCCGGATGCACGATCGAGGATGCCGGTGACCTGCTCGGCGGCAGCAAGGAAGCGGCGGTGCGCTTCGGTGCTTTCGTCCGAAAGGCGCGTGCCGATGTCGCTGGCCGCGGAGGTCAGCAGGGCCTGGCTCTGCTCGGTCTGCTGGCTGATCGAGGTGACGAAGTGGTTCAGGCTGCCTTCCAGATCGTCGCGCACCCGTCCAATCTCGCCGCCGATGGTCTGGCTGACGGTGTTGGAGAGAGCCTCCAGGATGGCGCGGCTGCGGTCGGTCTCGCTGGCAAGGCGCGTGGCGGCCGTGTCGACGGAGCCGACCAGATCCTCGCGGACGCGGCCGCTCTCGCGCTCCAGCAGCGCGGCTGCTTCCAGCATGGCCTGGGCCAGCTGCTCGCGGGCGGTTTCCGTCTGGCTCGACAGCGTCTCGCTGATGGTCGACAGGCGCTCGGTCAGCGTCTGCTCGATCGTTGCCGCGCGGCTGTCCAGCGTTTCGGCAACCTCGAAGACCTTGGAGCCGAGCGACACGTTGATGTCGCTGACCCGATCGGCCAGCGTGTCGGCGAATTCGTCGGTCTTGGACTTGAGGGACTGGGCCACGATCTCGATGCGGCCCTCGATGGCCTCCACCATCTCGCTCTGGCCGGCCGAGAAGGCCTGGGCGAGCTCGCGGGTGCGGCTGAGCAGCGTCTCGGTGATCTGGCGGGCGCGGGTATCGAGAGCGTGGTCGATGGCCGCGGTGCGCTGTTCCAGTTCCGTGGTGAGCGCGTCGCCCTTCGTGGCGATCGAACCTGTCGCCTCTTCCAGATGGCGCACGATGCGGCCGTCGAGGTCGACGAGGCGCTCGCTGAGCGTTTCGGTGAAGAGCCCGGTGCGGGTGTCGAAGGCGCCGAGGATCTCTCCCGACTTGCTGTCGAGGATCTCGGCGATGGTCTCGGCGCGGCCCTGCAGAAGCTGTTCCAGATTGTCGACATTGCCGCCAAGGGCCGCGTCGATGCGGGCGGAGCCGCTTTCGATCGCTTCCTGGATGGCGCGCGTACGGGTCGTCAGGGCGAGCTCGAAGCTGGTGACGCGCTCGTCGAGCGTCTGGTCGATCTCGCCGGTCCGGGCGACAAGACTGTCGACGAGGGCGGCGGCGCGGCCATTGACGATCTCGTCGAGGCTGCGGATGCGGTCCTCGAAGCTGGAGGAGAGGGCGTCGGAGCGGTCATCCAGCAGCGAGACGAGCTGGTTGCCGGTGATGGTGATCGTTTCGGTGACCTTCTGGCCGCGGGCGTTGATGGCGCGGGCGATCTCGGCGCCGATCATCGAGAGCTTCTCGGTGAAGTCGCCGCCGGAATCCCTGAGGCTTGCCTCGATGGTGTCGGTCGCTTCCGTCACGATATGGCGAATGGCCTCGCCGCGCTCGTTGAGCGCCGCGACGATCCGCTCGGCCGACTCGGTCAGGCCCTCGACCATCGTGCTGCCGTTGCCCGACATGGCCTTGCGGATTTCCTCGCTGACGGCCGTGAGCTGGCCGACCAGTTCGGTCGCGCGTCCCGAGACATCGCCGGTGAGCTGCGCGCCGGCCCTGTCGAGGCGCTCGACGATGTCGCTGCCGCGGATGTCGAAGTCGAAGAGGAGGGTGTCGACGGTCTGGCGCAGCGAGCCGTCAAGCTCACCGATGCGGTTGCCGAGCGCCTCGACGACGGCCGTGTTGGCCTCGTTGATGTGATCGGAGACCTGGCGGCCGTTGTCGATGATGGCCGCGGTCAGCTCGTCGGCGCGGACGGAGATCGTCTCGACGAACTGGGCGCTGGAGGTGTTCATCGCCTCCGTGACGCTGCGGCCGCCGTCGCCGACGACGGATTCGATACGGTCGACCGAGCTGGCGATCGTCTCCGAAAGCTGGCCGGTGCGATCCTCCATCGTCTTTTCGAAATGGTCGGTGCGTTCCTCGATGGCGACGATGATGGCGTTGGAGCGGTCGGCCAGAAGGCGGGACAGCTCCTCCGTGCGCTCGTTCAGCGCCTGGGCGATCATGCCGCTGCGCGTCACCATCGCCATTTCCATTTCGGTGGTCTTGTCGGTCAGCGCCTCGGTGATGGCATCGCGGCCGCTGCCGAGTGCCTCGGCCAGGTTGACGACGCGGCTGTCGATGGCGCTTGCCACCTCGTCCGACCGGGCTCCGAGAACCTGATCCAGGCGACCGATGCCGAGCGCAAGTGCGGTCTCGATCTCGACCGAATGGCCAGAGAGCGATTCCTGCAGGCCGGAGACGCTGGAGGTGAGAACCTCGGTGAGTTCGCTGGTGCGGCCCTCGAACATCTCGCGCAGTTCGCTTGTGCGGGCTGCAAGATGCTCGTCCAGAAGGCTGGCCTTGCCCTCAAGCGTCTGCTGCAGCTCGCCGGTGCGGGCCGTGAGCGCCTCTTCCAGCGCGGAGGTGCGCCCGACGATGGTCTCTTCCAGTTCGCCGGTGCGGGCGGCGATGGTCGTCGCCAGTTCGCTGGTGCGGTTGCCGAGGGTCTCGTCGAGAGAGCGCGAGCCGTCGGAGAGGGCGCTCTTCAGTTCGCTGGTGCGGTTGACGAGGGCCAGCCGCAGTTCGGCGGTCTGGTCGCCGATGAGGTCGGAGAGTTCGCGACCCTGGACGCCGACGGTCGAAATGAGCGCTTCGCCCTGCGTCTTGAACTGCTCGGAAATCTCGTTGCCGGTGGCCGCCAGACGGTCGTTGATCTGGGCGGCGCGCATGTCCAGCTCCAGGATCGTCTCGTTGCCGACGGAGCCGAGATGCTCGGTGATCTCGCTTCCGGCCGCCTTCAGCGCCTCGGTCACGCGGTTGCCTTCGCCGGCGAAGTGCGCGGTGGTCTCGTCGGCGATACGGCTGAGCGCGATCGTCATGTCGGCGCTGCTGTTCTGCATGCGGCTGACGAATTCGTCGCCGCGCTCGGAGACGATCGTCGTCAGGTTGCGGCCGGCGGACTCGAAGGCCATCGTCAGCTGCTCGGCCTTCTCGCCGAAGTTGCGGGTCAGTGCGCGGCCGGTCTCGTCGATCCGGCTGGTGAGGCCGTCACCGGCCGACTGAATCTCGCTGGCCAGCGACTCGTGGGCGCCGGCAATCGAGGCGCGGACGCGCTCGGCATTGGCGACGACGGATTCGCGCTGGTTGACGAGTTCCTCGATGAGGCTGCGAATGCGGATTTCATTTTCGGAGTAGGAGCGCTCCAGCGAGGCGACCTCGTTGTGGACCATCACCTCCAGCTCGCCGGCGCGGGCGAGGGCGCGTTCCACGCCGTCGCCCATGGCGGCCACCTCGCGGCGGATGGCCTGACCGACGCTCAGGACGGATTCGCGGGCGGTCTCCTCCGGCTCGGCAAGGCGAACCGCGACCTCGGCCATGGCGCGAGAGGTCAGGCGCATCTCCTGGGCGCGCCAGATCATCAGCGCCATGCTCCAGAAGAAGAAGAGCGGAACGATCGCAAGCGCGCCGAGGTTGAGCGCCGCCGGCTGGCGCAGCAGCGCCACGAACTCGGCAAAGCTGGACGCATGCAGATCGAAGGCGGCCGTCGCCGCGTAGGCGATCATCGCGAGCCAGAGTGCGGAAAGCGCGAGCGTGACCCAGAAGATGCCACCCGAGGGGCGGCGCTGGATCTGGTAGAGAATGTGCCCGATCGTGCGGCGGTCATCATTGGCCGCGGTCTTGGGGCGGGTGCGCGTTGCCCTCGGACCGTTCCGGTCTTCCGGGTCCTTGGAGGGAGACTGCGATCCATCGGCGGGAATCTGCTGAAGTTCGTCGAGGGCGAGCTCGAGGCTCAGGGCTTCCTCGACGGCCGTCAGGGCCAGATCCGCCGCGTTGTTTGTCGTCTGCTTGTTCGCCATGAATCGCCTCGCGTCCGTACACCATACGAGACCGGCCGCATCTCCGTTTCCGGGCTGCCGTCGCTTCTCAACCTTGTCAACCTTGCAATCCGCGTGCCCCGGACCGACCTCGTGCGGGACTTCGCAGACGAAAATCCACCAACCGTTCCTTCGCCAGAGCGGGCCCGAAAGGGCGGAAATTGGCAGATTGTTCTCATATGCTTTTGGCACATAGACCGGAACGCCACAAGGAATGCGCCGCCCGCCGGCCGGTTTGTTAACAGCTCCCACGCGGGCCCGACCGCTACATCTAGTAGGTGAGGCCTCTTCGTGGGTGGGTGCCGAAGTATCCCCGAGCACCATCTTCGAGGTCGCCAGCCCAGCGAGAGAGCCGTTCCAGCGGTTGAAAGCGCACCGGCGACCGGGAAGGCCTCCAACGCGTCGAATTGTTGGAAATAACGTTAATTCAAGGCTTTATGGCCTTGATTTCCTTGTGGTGCGCTCATCTGCCGGCCGTTATGGCGATCTCGGCTCTCCTCGAAACACTGTCTCACGCGGTCCCGTGGCGGTTGCCCGCTGCCATTCTCCTAATTCACGTTAACCATATTTTCATGTTTTGTTGCATTTTGCGAGGGGAGAGTGGAGCCAGGACCCATCGCGAAAGCCGGCGCACAGCGGGCGCAGGCGAGCCGGATCGGGCGGTCGTACCACGAACTTGGAGACCTCATGGTGAACGCAGTCCCCGTCATCGATCTTGAGCATCTTGCCCGGCAAACCTTCGGCGACACGGCGCTGAGGAACTATGTGCTCGGCCTCTTCCTGTCCCAGAGCAAGGCTCTGATCGCCGAGGGAAGGGCCGATCCGTCGGCCCTCGGCCGCGTGGCGCACAAGCTCAGCGGTTCGGCGCGGGGCCTCGGTGTGGCGCGCGTCGCGGAGATGGCGGCGACGGTGGAAGCATTGGACCCGGACGCCCGTAAAGATGCCTTCGCGCGGCTGGCGGCGTGTGTCGACGAGGCCAACGCGGCCATCGAAGCGCTTCTCGCCTCTTGAAGGCAATGGCCGGGGCGAAAGCGAAGAAAGAGCGGCTTCACCGCCCGATTTCCAAAAATTGAGGCTTCATTGACCGCCGACGACTTGACGGCGGCGCGAGAGCGTTTATCTCGAAACCCGCCCGTAGAGTTGTTCCAATCCTCATGTCCGAGGCCGTTCACCCGGTCGGAACCGGCTCGTATCCTCTTCTGACGACACCGAAGGCGCCTGATGCCCAAGATCACCTACATTACCTTTGACGGCAACGAACACGTTATCGAGGCGCCGGTCGGCACCACCGTGATGGAAAACGCGATCAAGCATTCCGTTCCCGGCATCGAGGCCGAGTGCGGCGGCGCCTGCGCCTGCGCCACCTGCCACGTCTACGTGGACGACGCGTTCAAGGAGATCACGGGCGAACCGGAACCGATGGAAGAGGACATGCTGGACTTCGCCTTCGAGGTGCGTCCCAATTCGCGCCTGTCCTGCCAGATCAAGGTGACGCCCGAGATGGACGGCCTGATCGTCCGCATTCCCGAGCGCCAGGCCTGATCAACTCGCCCGGCGCCCGTGGTACCTGTCTTCGGAGGCGGCGGGTCAGGCGGCCTTGAGGGTGAGGCCGAGTTCCCGCGCCTTGGCTCGCACCGCCGTGACCGGGTGCTGAAGCTTCAGGCTGATCACTTCCGCCGTCGCGCCTTCCTCGGCGAGTTCCTTGAACTTGCGGACGCTATCCGGCGTCCAGCGCGGGGTCGTTTCAACTGGATCGCTCATGAGTCTTTCCTCCGTTGTCTTCTGGCCGACCTGACGGTGGAAGCGGGGCTCCCACGCGCAGCGCGGCCGTGCGTTTGAGCGAGGTGGCTGGACACGGACCGCGCCGGATGACGCGGCAACCGTCCGCCACCCTACAATCTAGGAAGACCACGCCCCGGGAACAACCGTTCCAGCCCCGGCAGCGACCGGCCGTCCGGCCAGTGCGAGCGCAAGTCCGGCATTCGCGCGGAAAACCTCAAAGGGGCAGGTGCCAGTATTGGCCCTTCATGGCCGGGCCGAAGTCGCTGTGCTCGCTCTCTTCGACAAGCGTGAAGCCGGCCCGTTCATAAAGACCGCGTGCCGTCGTCAGGGGATCGTTGGTCCAGAGCGTCAAGCGCTGGTAGCCATGCTCACGGCTGAAGCGGATGGCGGCGTCGACGAGTTGGCGACCAAGGCCCTGTCCGCGCGCGAAGGGCTCGACATAGAGCAGGCGCAGCTTCGCGGTGCCCGGATCGTCGCCCCTGACCACCATGACGGACCCGGCGTTGAGGCCGTTCTGTTCGGCGATCAAGGCAATCTCGCATGCAGGATCGAAGGCTTCGGCGAAGTCGGCAATGATCCGGGCCACAAGCGTCTCGAAGCGCGAATCCCAACCGAGTTCCTCGTGGTAGAAGCGTGCCTGCCGTTCCAGAATCCAGCCGAGATCGCCGATGCGATGCGGCCTCAGGAGGATCGGCGCCGGCGCCGATTCCGCGAAATGACGTGTGAGGCGGGCCATGGTGGCGACCGCCATGGTGCGGTCGTCGCGCGGCAGCGCCTGCAACAGACCGGCAGTCTTTTCGCGGGACTGGTCGCGCAGGTCGTCGGCGACCTTCTGGCCGGCCGGCGTCAGGGCGAGTTCCCGGCGGCGCGCGTCGGACGGAGACGCCGTCCTTGCCAGAATGCCCCTCTTTTCCAGAGACTTGATGGTGCGGCTCAGGTAGCCGGGATCAAGGCCGAGATCGCCGGAAAGGTCGGTGGCCGTCAGGTGTTCGCGGTTGGCCAGTTCGTAGATGATCCGCGCCTCGGCGAGGTTGTAGGGGCTTCCCAGGTGATGGTCGCCGATGACGTCGATCTGGCGCGTATAGGCGCGGTTGAAGGCGCGAACGGTTTCGACGGCGGCGGCAAGGTCTGGCTGCATTGCGAAGGCCCCATTCACATGTTTGATATTAGCAATAAAATAGTTGCCTTTATCAAATATATGACCGCGCGCTTGCTCGCCACCCGATTTCCGCGGAGTGGCTTCGGACCTGGAATCCGGCTGAAAGGGACCGTGGTGCGGCTCAGACGTTGAGCAGCAGGTATTCGCGCTCCCAGCTCGATATCACGCGATTATAGAGCTGCAGTTCCAGCAGCTTGACCTCGATGAAGGCATCGATGAAGCGCGTGCCGAGCATGTCGCGCAGGGGCTGGCAGGCTTTCAGGCCCATCAGGGCGTCGTGGAGATGGGAGGGCAGGGAGACGCCGAGCGTATGGGCGTCCACGTCGACGACCGGCTCCGGCATGATCTTCTCCTCAAGTCCGAGGAGGCCGCAGGCAAGGGTCGTCGCCATGGCGATGTAGGGATTGGAATCGGCGCCGATGACGCGGTTTTCCACTCGCCGGCTTTCCGGTCCGGAATCGGGCACGCGCAAGCCGCAGGTGCGGTTGTCGCGGCCCCAATGCACGTTGATCGGTGCGTCGGATTCCAGACGGATACGGCGGTAGGAGTTCACGTTGGGGCAGAACAGGCTCATGGCCTTGGGCACATAGCGCTGGAGCCCGGAAATATAGTGAAGCAGCGCTTCGGTATCCGTTCCGTCGGGGTCGGAAAAGATGTTCTTGCCGTTGTCGGCCCGCACGATGGACTGGTGAATGTGCGTGGCGGAGCCCGGTTCGTCCTGATAGGGCATCGCCATGAAGGTGGCGACCATGTTGTGGCGCCGTGCCGCAAGGCGGGCGGTGCGCTTGAACAGGAAGGTCTGGTCGGCAAGCTCGATGGGATCGCCGTGGCGGAAATTCATCTCCAGCTGGGCCGGCCCCGACTCGTGCGCCATCGTGGCGATCTCGATGCGGCTGTCCTCGCAATAGTCGTACATCAGGTTGACGACGTGATCGAAATCGTTGGCGTGTTCGATGCCGTAGGCCTGCCGGCCCGATTCATGGCGGCCTGAGAGACCGATCGGCTTTTCCAGCGGCAGGTCCGGGTCGTCGTTGCGGGCGACGAGATAGAACTCCAGTTCGGGGGCGACGACCGGCTTCAGGCCCTTCTGCGCATAAAGGTCGATCACACGGCGCAGGACCGATCGCGGCGCGAAATCGACGGGTGAGCCTTCGGCGAAATAGGCATCGCAAATCACCTGCGCCGTCGGCTCATCGTACCAGGGCACGATCCGCAGGGTTGTCAGATCGGGTATGCAGCGCACATCCCGGTCGAGCGGATTGACGACTTCGGAATCTTCGGCGCCGTCTCCTGTAACGGACTGGAAGAACACGAATTCCGGCAGTCGCAGGCCATCGCGGATGATGCGGATGAAATCCTCACGCGGGATGATCTTGCCCCGCATCATGCCGGTCATGTCCGGAACGATGCACTCGACTTCGTCGATCCGCAGATCGCGCAACCATGCAATGGCGTCCTCGCTGGAGTTGCCGACAAAAATCTTGCTCGTGCTCATGGCCGTCTGTCCTCGTGGCGGCTGCGTTCAGATGGAAGGCTGGCGGAATGGCCGTGCCAGACGCCTGAACGCCTCCACATCCTGATTCTTTCAGGAGCGAGCGTAGAGCAAGCCGCGCGTCATGTGACAGATGAACTTGCGATGGATCGACCGGTGAACACAGGAAGATTGGGCACGTTGCCGCGAGCCGACCGGACCCGAAGCGCGTCAACGCCCGATGTGCCGCGTCGTTGCCGCGTCGTGAATGACCGGGAAACCGAATGGGCCGAGGCGTGTCAGGCGATCGACTTGAGAATATCGATCGGCGCTTCCATGGGCATGGTGCTGGTGCAGCGCCGGATGCTCTCGACCGTGACATCGCAGGCGTCGACGGGCGATGTCAGCGTGATCAATGCCTTGATATCAAACGAGACGTCATCGCTGGAGGCGGCTCTGGCCCGCATGTACATCTCGCGGGAGATCTGAAGTTTTTCAGCCGCAGCAAGAGCTGCGTTCAAGACCGCATCGGTGTCAAAGCATTTCAGCTTGAGGTTCACGTCGAAGAACATCTTTTTCTTGGTCCTTGCTCAAGTCTGCATGCTTTGAAACCTGAACTGATCAACCAGCCATGCGTCACTTTGGTATACGTAACGCCTAACAAAACAGGAAATGCCAGACAACGTATTCTTACGGGCGCAAATGTGGCGCGCAGGATACAACCGGGTATCCGACCGGCTCCATGAGTAATTTCAGATATTTGCATTTGTGACGGAAATGCAACAGACATTGCGAAGTTGTTATCCGGCTATCGGGAGAGGGCGCGCATGGCGTCGTCCAGTCCGGCGAGGGTGAGGGGATACATGCGCCCCGTCATGAGTTGCCGGACCATGCCGACCGACTGGGTGTAGCCCCATAGCCGCTCGTCGAGCGGGTTGAGCCAGGCCGTCTTCGGAAAGGCGGCCGTCAGGCGCTGCAGCCAGGCACTGCCGGGTTCCTCGTTCCAGTGCTCCACCGATCCGCCCGCATAGGCAATCTCGTAAGGGCTCATGGAGGCGTCACCGACGATGACGATGCGCGTCTCGCGCGGGAAGGTGTTGAAGAGCTGCTCGGTCGGGATCGTCTCGCCGTGGCGGCGGCGATTGTCCTTCCACACCCGCTCGTAGAGGCAATTGTGGAAGTAGAAATGCTCCAGGTATTTGAACTCGCTGCGCGCGGCGGAAAAGAGTTCCTCCGACATGCGGACATGGTCGTCCATCGACCCGCCGACATCGAGCAGCAGGATAAGGCGAACCGCATTGTGCCGCTCCGGCCTCATCCTGACGTCGAGCCAGCCCTGCCGCGCCGTGGCGTCGATGGTGCCCGAAAGGTCCAGTTCGTCGGCGGCGCCGTGACGGGCGAAACGGCGCAGGCGTTTCAGCGCGAGTTTGATGTTGCGTGTGCCGATCTCGACCCGGTCGTCCAGATCCTTGAAATCGCGCCGGTCCCAGACCTTGACGGCGCGGCGGTGACGGCTTTCGTGCTGGCCGATGCGAACGCCTTCGGGATTGCAGCCATAGGCGCCGAAGGGTGAGGTGCCGCCGGTGCCGATCCACTTGTTGCCGCCCTGATGGCGCTCCTTCTGCTCGGCAAGCCTCTGCTTCAGCGTCTCCATCAGCTTGTCGAAGCCGCCAAGTGCCTCGATTGCCGCCTTTTCCTCGTCGTTAAGGGTCTTCTCGATCATCTTCTTCAGCCACTCGGCCGGAATTTCCGTCTGAGGCACCTCCGACATCAGGTCGAGGCCCTTGAAAACAGACGCAAACACGCGGTCGTAGCGGTCGAGGTTCGTCTCGTCCTTGACGAGCAGGCTGCGCGCCAGGAAATAGAACTCCTCGACCCGCCCTTCCGGCAAACCCTTTTCCATCGCGCCCATCAGGTCGAGATATTCGCGCAGCGACACGGGTACGCCGGCGCTCTTCAACTCGGCAAAGAAGGTCAGAAACATCGAGGCCTCATGCGGGGAGGGAACCTGCCGGCGGTCGCCCTTGCGGACGTCCACCAACCTTCCATCTCCGTCACATTGAATGCCGCGATGCCGATTGCTTCAAGGGGCAATGTCGGCAAGTCATCACGAGGATGGGAATCGCGCTATAAGATGACAACCAAGGGCTCTCGAGGCTCTCAATCCTTGTTTCAAGCGGAAGGCCGGCGATCCAGCCTTGCCGCCGTTACCGGCTGGAGACAACTGTTTCATGGCGCGCCTGTTCCTGCTTCGCCACGCCAAATCCGCCTGGGATGACCCGATGATCCGCGATTTCGACCGCCCGCTCAACGTGCGGGGACGGGCCGCCGCGACGTTGATGGGTCGCCATATGGCTGATCATGCCCTGATCCCGGACAAGGTGCTCTGTTCGAGCGCACGGCGGACGCGGGAGACCTTTGCCGGTGTCATTCCGTATTTTGGAGCCGATCTCGAATGCCGCTTCCTGCAACAGCTCTACGAGGCGCCCGAGGCGGCCTATCTGAAGGCCATCAAGGAGCTTGGCGGATCGGCCAAGGCGCTGATGCTGATCGGCCACAATCCGACGATCCAGACGTTCGCCGGCAGCCTCATCGACCGCGGCAATCCCGCGCTGGTCGAACAGCTCCACGACAAGTTTCCGACCGCCGGTCTTGCCGTCATCGATTTCGACCTTGCCAGTTGGAACCGGCTTGAACCGAAATCCGGCCGGATTGTCGCATTCTTCAAGCCGCGCGAACTGGAACTCGTCGGCGCGACGGAGGCGGCGGAAGCGGACGAGTGAGGAAGGCCCGATGGTCCGTACAAGTCCGGCCTCTCCGCCGCTGTGCTTTCCAAGCGGCACGGCTCTTCCTACATGAGCCTGCAAAGCCGCAGGCATCGACCGCGGGCTGTGACGTGAAGGGACCTGAGCGCGTTGAAGCTGACCGACCTTGCCGATGAGGCGCTGATCGCGCTCGATAATCTTTCCGATCTTCCGTCGTCGCTGCGCGGATCGCAGGTCCGTCTCGGGGTTGCCGGTCTGGCACGGGCCGGGAAAACGGTCTTCATCACCTCGCTCGTTCATAACCTCGTTCACGATGGCCGGCTGCCGATGTTCGAACCGTGGCGCAGCCGCCGCCTCATCGGCGCGGAACTGGAGCCGCAGCTGCACGACGACGTGCCGACCTTCGATTATCGCGCCCATGTGCGCGAACTCGTCGACAAGCGGTCCTGGCCGCAGTCGACGCGGCAGATTTCGGAGATGCGGTTGACGATCGCCTTCGAATCCGCCTCCTACCTCAGCCGCAAGCTCGGCTCGGGCAAGCTGCATCTCGACATCGTCGACTATCCGGGCGAATGGCTGCTGGACCTGCCGCTGCTCGGCAAGGACTTTGCCGTCTGGAGCCAGGAAACCATCGACCGTGCGCGCCAGCCGGATCGCGCCGCCATCGCCGGCCCGTGGCTCGAGCATCTTTCGACGCTGGATCCGTCCGAACCGGTCGACGAGGAGGCGGTGGAGGAGGCGGCGCGTCGCTTCAAGGCCTATCTTGCCGCCTGCCGGGCAGATGAACATGCCTTCTCGCTGGTGCCCCCCGGTCGCTTCCTGATGCCCGGCGATCTCGACGGGTCACCGGCACTGACCTTCGCGCCGCTCGATGTCGTACCGAAGGCCGATGCGCCCAAGGGCAGCCTGCTGGCGATGATGGAAAAGCGTTACGACGCTTATCGCCAGGTGGTGGTGAAGCCCTTCTTCCGGACGCATTTCGCGAGGCTGGACCGGCAGGTGGTGCTGGTCGACCCGCTGCCGGCGCTCAACGCCGGCCCGGCGGCGCTCGCCGATCTGGCGCTGGCGCTGGAGGAAATCCTCGGCTGCTTCCGGCCGGGGCGGTCGAGCTGGTTGACCTCCGTCCTGACGCGCCGGATCGACCGCATCCTGATTGCCGCGACGAAGGCGGATCACCTGCACCACGTCAGCCATGACCGGTTGGAACTGCTCTTGGAGCGTATCCTCGCCGATCCGATCGCGCGCGCCGAAAAGGCGGGGGCCAAGGTCGACGTCAAGGCGATTGCCGCTGTCCGGGCGACCCGCGAGGCCGAGGTGCGCAAGGGTGGCGAGAGGCTTCCGTGCATCGTTGGCGTGCCGCAGGCGGGCGAGACAATCGACGATCGCGGCTTCAACGGGAATGAGGAAATTGCCCTTTTTCCCGGTGACTTGCCGGAAAATCCTGAGATTTTGATTCAGCAAGTTGAGACTTTGATTCAAGAAGCCCATCGGCATGGCCAGCGTTCCGGCGACGCACCGAGGGGGCCGTGGTCCGGCCGGGCGGCCAGGCCCGACATTGCCATGGATACCGCGCTGGTTCCTGACCTGCGCTTCCTGCGCTTTCGCCCGCCACGGCTGGAGACGACGGCGGAGGGCATGACGCTGTCGCTGCCGCATATCCGCCTCGACCGGGCCATCGATTTCCTCATCGGAGACAAGCTCGCATGAACGGCAAGCGCGAAACGCCAAGGCGGCCGACCGCCTTCCGGCTCGGCGAGGATGCGGTGATCGTCGACGAGGCCGGCGAGGCGGTCTCCGGCGCAAGGGGCGACGGCGAGGGCGGCGGCCGGGGACGCGCGCGCGTTGTCATGACACCGGAGCCTCAAGACGGATCCGCCGAAGCCGTCCCGCCTCCACCAGTGCCGAAACGCCGGGGCCTGCCGCTCGGCAAGCTGTTCTGGGCCGGGCTCGGCTCTCTGGTCACGCTCGGGATCGGGCTGGCGGTCGACCAACTCATCCGCGATCTCTTTGCCCGCAACGACTGGCTGGGCTGGGCAGGCTTGGGTCTCGTCGGCCTGACGGTGTTCGCAGCGCTCGGGATCGTCGTGCGCGAGGTGGTGGGGCTGATGCGGCTTGCCCGGATCGAGGACCTGCGCCTGGAAGCGGCCGCCGCCGTTCTCGCCGACGATGCCAAGGCAGCCAAGGCTGTCGCCAAATCGCTTGTCCAGCTTTACGCGGATCGCCCCGAGACGGCGCGGGGGCGCTCCGAGGTCGGGCTGCATCTTGGCGAGATCATCGACGGGCGCGACCTGATGGTGCTGGTCGAGAACGACCTGATGGTGCCGCTCGACCGCACGGCGCGCAGGCTCGTTTCGGATACGGCCAAGCGGGTATCGGTGGTGACCGCTGTTTCGCCGCGGGCGATTGTCGATCTTCTCTTCGTGCTCGTCGCCGTCATGGGCCTCATCCGTCAGCTCGCCGATCTTTATGGCGGCCGGCCCGGCTTCTTCGGCTTCCTGTCGCTGGCGCGGCATGTGATCGCGCATCTGGCCGTCACGGGCGGCATGGCGGCCGGCGACAGCCTCGTTCAGCAGGTGCTCGGCCATGGCCTGGCCGCGCGATTGTCGTCGCGGCTCGGGGAGGGCGTCATCAACGGCCTGCTCTCGACCCGCGTCGGCCTTGCCGCCATCGACGTCTGCCGGCCGATGCCGTTCATCGAGGCCCGGCGTCCCGGAGCGCAGGACATCATGCGCAGTCTCTTCCCCGAGGGCGAGGACAAGATGCCCGGATCCGGGTGAGCGGAATTCCCGCCGGCTGACAGGCTGGCGACAGACCGTCTTCGCCATGTTCGCGTCGGCCGGGCCAAATCCGGTCCGGTTGACGAGGACTTCAAGGAGAAGACCATGACCAAGATACTTGCCGCCGTTCTTGCCGCGACTGTCCTTCTGCCGACGGGCGCCCTTGCCGCCGAACGTTCCTGCACGGACGAAGGCCGCGACAAGTGGATGAGCGCGGACGCTATCAAGGCCAAGGCCGAAGCTGCCGGCTACAAGAACATCCGCCAGGTCAAGGTGGAGGGCAGCTGCTACGAGATCTATGGCTTCGACGCCAAGGGCGAGCGGGCCGAGATCAACGTCAACCCGGTGACGGGTGCCATCGTCGGCGGCGACGAGGACTGATCATCCCAATTCTTGCGAACTGCCGAGTGGGACCGCGCGGCGATGCCTCCGCGTCCGGCTCCTTGCGAGGGCAGTTCAGCTGTCCGATCCGCCGCCCGTGCCTCCTGCCGGCGGGCGGATCGGGCGCTCTTCCTCTCGGATGGAGTACCGCCATGAGCGCAACAACGATCGATGCCGAGCCGGCGATGGTCCGGGTCTGGGACCCGCTGGTGCGGGTCTTTCACTGGACGGTCGCAACCGGCTGCATTCTCAACCTCACCATCTTCGAGCATGCCCACGATCTGCATCGCTGGATCGGCTACACGGTCGCCGGCGCGCTGGCCGTGCGCGTCGTCTGGGGTTTCGTCGGCACCCATCATGCCCGGTTCGTGAACTTCGTTCCCGGTCCGGCTCGCCTGCGCGCCTATCTCACGGCGCTGACGCGGGGGCGGGAGCCGCGGTACCTCGGTCACAATCCCGCAGGCGCCGTCATGATGGTGGCCCTGATGGGACTGATCGCGGGGCTCGGCCTCACCGGCTACATGATGGGGACCGACGCCTATTGGGGCATTGGCTGGGTCGAGGAGCTGCATGAGGGTCTTGCCAACAGCCTGATGGTGCTGGCGCTTTTCCACGCGGCTGCAGCCATTTTCGAGTCCTGGCGCCACCGGGAGAATCTCGTCTGGTCGATGGTGACGGGACGAAAGCGCGCGGAGTAGACCGGTGCCGCCCTTCGGCGGCGCCGGACGGCCGGCGCCGGTTTGAAAGGGTCTGTTGACCATGCGACCAGATGTCGAATGATGTGTACCGATATCGATGATTGATTCCGTCTTGATGTGTTGAATATCAACGTCGGAACAGTCAGTTGCGACCGGGCATGGCATGTTGGATCTCAAGACCGTTTTCATCTTTTCCGCGGCGATCAATCTGTTCATCGTCGCGGTTGCGACGGTCGCCTGGCTGCGAAGCGAGAACAAACTCGATTTCTGGTACTGGTGCCTCGCCAGCTGGCTGATGGTCGGCGGCAGCCTGATGATGTCGATGGACAAATACCTGCCCTATGTCATCTGCGGTTATGTCGGCGGCATGATCTACATCTCGTCGACGGGATTCCTGCTGCTCGGCTTCAAGGAATTCTTCCATCAGCCCTATCGCCTGAGCGAAGCCTTCACCGTCGCCATTCTGGTCGGCCTCGGTATCGTCGTCATGGATCAGTTCACCGCCGGGACGACGAAAAGCGTGTCGCTGCTTTATGTCGGACCGGGGCTGAACCTGCTGCTGATGGCGCGCGCCGTCTGGCGCGGGGGTGATGGCGAGAACCTGCCGTCGCGTCATGTCGCGGCGGTAATCCTGCTGATCTATGCGGTCAGCGACCTCTTCATTGCGCCCATCGCCTTCTTCGATCCGATCCGGTTCGTCGACGGCATACCGGTCAGCGAATGGCTGAAGACCTCCTCCATTCCGCTGGTTCTGCTGCAGATGGCGACCTATCTCATGGCGGTCGTCCTAAAGCTGGAGCGGGCGACGGAAGGTCAGCGCCTGCTGGCCGAGAAGGACGCGCTGACCGGGGTGCTGAACCGCCGCGCGTTCTACAGCCGGGTGGAGGCGGCGGCGGGCAGGGACGGGACCCTTGCGGTCATCGACCTCGATCACTTCAAGACGATCAACGACAGCCATGGCCACCAGGGCGGCGATGAAGTCCTGCGAGGCTTCTGCCAACTGGTGCGGGAGCACCTGCCCGCCGATGCGATCTTCGGGCGCCTCGGCGGCGAGGAATTCGGTCTTTGCCTGCCGGATTGCGACGAGCAGGACGCGCAGGCGGTGCTCGACCGGTTGCGGCGCCGTGTCGAGGACCACGCGTTCCGGTCACACAACGGGGCGCCGCTGTCGGTCACGATATCCTGTGGCCATAGCGTCCTTCTGCCGGATCAGCGGTCCGTCAACGAGACGCTTTCGCAGGCCGATCATGCTCTCTACGGGGCAAAGAATGCGGGGCGCAACCGGGTTCACGCCTTTCATGCCGGACACGCGCCCACACCTCGTGCCGAACGTGCGGGCGTGCCGCTGCCCGGGCAGCGTCTCGGGCCTTGTCCAGCGACGCCATCTGCCTGAAGGGATGGGCGAAATGTCCGTCCGCGGGCCCGGAGCCTTGTTTTGGTCGAACATTGCCGCAATCTAGGGACGGCCGCTTCGGGCCGACGGAAGACAACACTTGATCCGCCTGGCTCTTCCGGGCGCCGACATCTCGGGGAAGACCTAAGACCATGCGCATGCTGCTTGTCGAGGACAGTCCGCGTCTCAACGAACTTCTCACCGAACGAATCCACGATGCCGGCTGGCGGCTCGACACGGTCAGCACTCTCGCCGAGGCGCAGGAGGCGGCGCTCAGCGACCTGCACGACTTGATCCTCGTCGACCTCGGGCTACCGGACGGCGACGGACTTGATCTGATCAAGACCCTCCGCCGGTCGGGACGAACGGTCCCCATCATCATCGTGACTGCCCGCGGATCGATCGAGGAGCGCATCGCGGGTCTCGATGCCGGAGCCGACGACTATCTGGTGAAGCCGTTCCACCACGATGAATTCCTCGCCCGCTGCCGGGCCATGCTGCGGCGTGTGCCCCAGGCGCTTCAGCCAAAGCTCGAAGTCGGTCAGCTGATCTATGACCCGGCGCTCGCACGGGTGACGGCCTCGGGGGCCGAGGTGGCCCTGGCGCCGCGCGAGAGGGCCGTGATCGAGATTCTCATGCGGGACGCGGAGCGCGTGGTGCCGAAGCGCAAGCTGGAGACGGCGCTGTCGGAATATGGCGAGGAGCTGTCTACCAATGCGCTGGAACTGGCCGTCTCGCGGTTGAGGCGGCGCCTCGACGGACTTGAGACCGGTGTTGCCCTCGAAACCGTGCGGGGGGTCGGCTACCTGCTGCGCGCGACGGCTTCATGACGCGGCAGCCCGATTCCCTGCTGCGTCTGGTTGCCCGGCGCATCATCACGTTCGGGCTGATCGCCGTCGTCCTTCAGATCGGCATCGTCTTTTCCCAATACTGGTTCGACAGCGCCTTCCTGAGCCGCTCGCTGCTTGAGAAGGAGACGCTGGCGCTCTCCAGGGGGCTGTCCGATGTCAACGGCAAGCTGTCCTTCGCGGTGCCGGACGCTCTGGCGGGGCGGTATGGCGAAGATGGGCAGACGTCGGATCCCGCGCCGAGCGATGCCGATTCCAGCGACAGCGACGCGTCGCCGTCGGAGATGATTCCGTATGGCTACTATGTCCGCGTCAGAACCTCTGCGGGTTCGGTTCTCTATACCGACTGCAAGGAGGAGTGTACGGAGCATTTCCTGCCGCTCACGGTCAATCCGCCGAATTTCTGGCTGAGGACGATCGTGCCGGGCAAGCCCCTGACGTTTGCCGGGGGGCGTACATTCCAGGTCGACGGCAAGGGCGCCGAAATCGAGGTTGCCGTCGTCGGCGATCCGGAGGGGCTCTTCGGTTCGGTGCTGATGCACGAGATGTTCGACCATCTCATCGTGCCGATGACCCTGATGTTCGTGCTTGTCTTCGGCTCGACGATCCAGTCCATCCGGCGTGCGCTCTCTCCGATTTCCAGAGCGGTGGAGCGGGCCGAGGCGATGGACCCGCGGGACAGCTCGGCCCGGCTTCCATCCGAGGGGCTGCCGCTGGAAATATCCCAACTGATCAAGGCGGTGAACCGGGCCTTCGACCGCATTCAGGATCTTATTCGCGGACAGCGGCTCTTTGCCTCGTCGATCGCCCACGAGATCAGAACCCCGGCGGCGATCGTCGGCATGGAGCTGGAGCGGATCGACCATCCGCGCGCCAGGAAGGCGCTCAACGACATTGGCCGCATGACCCACATGCTCGAGCAGCTTTCCGAACTGGCAAGACTCGATGCGGTGGACCATGCCTCCTTCCGCTCCGTCGATCTTCTGATGATAGCCAGCGATGTCGTCGCGCGCCTTGCGCCGGGCGCCTACAGTTCGGGGAAGACCATCGAACTGATCGACAATGGTTCCGACCCGATCAACGGCAATCCGGCTCTGATCGAAACCCTGCTGCGCAACCTCGTCGACAACGCCATCCGCTACAATCCGCCCGGAACGACGATTAGCGTGCAGGTCGGACCGGGAGCCGCGCTGCGGGTGATCGACGACGGCGTCGGCCTCGATCATGCGGCGCACGGGGAGGCGATCGAAGGCGGTTTTGCGCAGAAGTCCGGCGGGCTGGGGATCGGCCGCCGTCTTGCCGAGCGTATTGCCGAACTGCACGGCGGCACCATGCATGTGCAGACGGCGCTGGGGCAGGGGACCGACATCGACGTGCGGTTCGGTGCCCCGCGCCCATCCTGACGATCCGCAAACGTCTGGTGGGCTGCGGTTCGCGCCAATTTCGGCGCAATGGACCGGCTCTAGCGCCCCTCGCGCCTTGCCATGAAGGCGAGGCGCTCGAACAGGTGAACGTCCTGCTCGTTCTTGAGGAGGGCACCGTGCAACGGCGGGATGATGGACTTGTTGTCCTTCGTCCGTAGCGTCTCGGGGTCGATGTCCTCGTTGACCAGCAGCTTGATCCAGTCGAGCAGTTCGGACGTCGACGGACGTTTCTTGAGGCCGGGCACGTCACGCACCTGGAAGAAGGCGGCCAGCGCCTCCGACAGAAGCCGTTTCTTCAGCCCCGGATAGTGAACCTCGACGATGCCCGCGAGCGTCTCCGCATCGGGAAAGCGGATGTAGTGGAAGAAGCAGCGGCGCAGGAAGGCGTCGGGCAGTTCCTTCTCGTTGTTCGACGTGATGATGACGACCGGACGCTGGACCGCCTTCACGGTTTCGCCCGTCTCGTAGACGAAGAACTCCATGCGGTCGAGTTCGAGCAGCAGGTCGTTGGGAAACTCGATGTCGGCCTTGTCGATCTCGTCGATGAGGAGCACGGGCCGGACGGGCGCGACGAAGGCGTCCCAGAGCTTTCCTTTGCGGATGTAGTTGGCAACGTCCGCCACGCGCGGATCGCCAAGCTGGCCGTCGCGCAGACGCGAGACCGCGTCGTATTCGTAAAGGCCCTGCTGGGCCTTTGTCGTCGATTTGACGTGCCATTCGATCAGCGGGGCCTTGAGGGCGCGCGCGACCTCCTGCGCCAGCACGGTCTTGCCCGTGCCGGGCTCGCCTTTCACCAGAAGCGGACGCTCCAGGGTCATGGCCGCGTTGACGGCGACCACGAGGTCGTCGGTGGCCACGTAGGTGTCCGTTCCGGTAAAGCGCATGGGCAAAAGCTCCGGGTTCGCAGCGGGATGCTCGAGGGCGAGGGATGTGCCGATCACGCCGCCACAATGGCCCCTTCGTCTCATCGTGCGCAATCGGCTCTTACGGCAATAATTGCCGGTCGATGGCGAATTTTGCCGACGGAACAACGGTGGCCTTTCAAGGGCAATTTGGCATCTATCTGATTCAGAATGCTAATTTTTTGTCTATTCGGTGGCACGCCCCTTGCCACATCTAATCCGAGGGCGAGCGACAGAACTGTCTTCGCCGGTATCGAAATAGAGGGATCGGCTGTGGGCATTCTTTCAGCGATGACGAAATCCGTGGGCGGCCTGAACGCCCAGTCCTTTGCGCTCGAGAATATCTCGGGCAACATCGCCAACACCCAGACCACTGGCTACAAGCGGACCGAGACGAGCTTCCAGTCTCTGCTGGCCAGCAACGGCGGGCGTGTGAGCGCCACCACGTCGGGCGGTGTCACCGCGTCGAGCCGGGCGACCAACGACATCGCCGGATCGATCGACTCGGACGACAGCCCGACATCGATGGCGATCCAGGGCGACGGCTACTTCGTCGTTCGCCAGAAGGCCGGCGAGTCCGACGGCAACTCCATTTTCAGCTCCGAAGACCTCTACACGCGGCGCGGCGACTTCTCCGTCGACCGGGAGGGCTATCTGGTCAATGGATCGGACTACTATCTGTCCGGTCTCAAGCTCGATCCGGACAGCGGCAATCCCGTCGGCGATGCCGTCGACCTGATCAAGATCGACACCAAGGGTATCGGCGCCGAGGTCACGACCAAGATCTCCTACGAACTCAACCTGCCGGAAGTGCCGCTGACGCAGAATGCCACCAACTTTCCGGATACGCCCGACTCCGAGAAATGGGATCTGAACGGCGCGACGGCCATTCCCGCCACCGTGACCGCGGACGACTCCGACCAGTTCGAGGAAAACTCGATCACGGGCAGCGCGATCACCTGCTATGACGCCAACGGAACGCCGGTCAATCTGCAGTTCCGCTGGGCCAAGGTGGACAACTCCCTTGCGACGGACGTCAACTCGACGGACACGTGGGTCTGCTACTACAAGTCGGATTCGGAGGCGACCGGCACGGCCGACAAGTGGACGCAGATGGCGACCTATGAATTTACGGCGGATGGTCAGTTAAACGCCATCGACGGCGATACGACGGCGACATCGGTCGACCTAACGGGTTTGACGATCGACGGGGCAACGATCGGCGATGTGACGGTCAGACATGGCACCGGCGGCCTGACGCAACAGGCCGACAGCAACGGGACGGTCAGCATCAGCGAAAAGGATCAGGATGGCGTGCCGGCCGGTGACTTCGTCGATGTCGAGATTTCCGACGAGGGCAAGGTGATCGCCAACTATTCCAACGGCCGTTCGGTTCCGATCTTCGAAATCCCGCTGGTGGCCTTCGCCGGCGACTCGGCCCTTCGCCGCCTGGATGGCGAGGCTTACTCGCCGACCTCCGAATCCGGTCCTGCCGTCTATGGAGCCTCCGGCTCGATCGTCGGCTCGTCGCTGGAATCGTCCAACGTCGACCTTGGCGACGAGTTCACCAAGCTCATCGTGACGCAGCAGGCCTTCTCGGCGAATTCGCGGGCGATCACGACGGCCAACGACATGCTGTCCGAGGTTCTCAACATCATCCGTTAAAGAATTTGGCGGATCCTGATCGCGGCAGCAGCCGCGGTCAGGAGCTTGTCTGACCCGCTGCCGAGGATCGGCACCGTGCGGTGCCCGGGGGAACCATGAGCATAACCACTGCTCTCAGAACGTCGTTGACCGGTCTCAACGCGACCCAGCGCGAGCTGGAGCTTGTCGCGAACAATATCGCCAACGCGAGCAGCGCCGGCTATACGCGCAAGACGCTGACCACGAGTGCCAACGTGGCCGGCAACACCACCTATGGTGTCTCCGTCACCTCGCTCAATCGCGAGCTGAATACCCAGGTGCAGACCCAGTGGCGCTCGGCCTCGGCCGCCAACGCCTATGCCTCGACCCGTTCCGACATGATGCTGCGCCTCGATGCGCTCTTCGGTCAGCCGGGCAGCGACAGCTCGATCGCAAGTGTCTTTTCCGCGTTCACTTCGTCGATGGAGGCTCTTGCGACCTCTCCGGAGGATACGACGGCACGGACGACGGCCGTGGCGTCGGCCAACAATCTGACGAGTGCCCTCAACAGCCTTTCGAACAACGTCCAGAGCCTTCGAAACGAGGCGGAGACCGGCATTTCGGAGGCCGTCGACCAGGCCAACAGCCTGCTGGCGCAGATCGAGAAGCTGGACAAGCAGATCGTCGCCTCCAACAGCGGTTCCTTTGCCCCGGTCGGCCTTCTCGACCAGCGCGACTATGCGATCGACCAGCTTTCCGAGCTGATGGACGTCAAGGTCCAGGAGGACGAGAGGGGCCATGTGTCCATCTACACCTCCAGCGGCGCTTCGCTGTTCGATGTCGAGGCGGCGAAGCTCGATTTCAATCAGCAGGGCGTGGTCACGGCGGACAAGGCGTGGAGCTCCAAGTCGGACCAGAGCACTCTCGGCTCCGTCACGATGACGGTCGGCGGTTCGACGATCGATCTCTTCGCCGAGGGCGCCTTCCGGTCGGGAACGATCGCGGCCTACAAGTCCTTGCGCGACGATGTCCTGCCGGAAGCGCAGGCGCAGCTCGACGAACTGGCGAGCCAGATGGCGCTTGCGGTCTCGAACCGCACGGAAACCGGCACGGCCGTGACGAGCGGATCGTCGGCGGGTTTCGATCTCGATACGTCAAGCCTGCTCGAAGGCAATACGATCACGCTCTCCTATGACGAGGGTGGAGAGACCAAGACCGTCACCTTCGTTGCGACCGACGGCACCGCAACCGTCGACAATACCTATACGGCCAATCCGAACGACACGGTCTTCGGTATCGATATCAGCGGCGGCGCCGCGTCGATCGCGACGCAGATCGGCACCGCACTCGGGGCCAACTTCGTCGTCTCCAACCCGTCCGGTGACACGCTTCGGGTTCTGGACGATGGAACGAGCACCGTCTCGATCAATTCCCTCAATGCCTCGGTGACCGAGACCGATCCGCAGTCGGGCAACACGGCGCTCGCGCTCTTCACCGACAGCGGCGCGGACAGTGGCCTCTACACGGGGCTGATCGCCGGTGCGGATCAGAAGACGGGGCTTGCCGGCCGCATTCAGGTGAACAAGGACGTCATCAGCGATCCGTCGTTGCTGGTCGCCTATTCTCCCACGACGGCGGAGGCGGATGCCGCCCGGCCGACGGCCATCGTCAATGCCCTGCTCAACACGGAATTCCAGTTTTCCGCCGACACCGGTATCGGTTCGAGAAAAACGCCCTTTGGCGGGACGATTGACGACTTCCTGGCACAGGTCATCTCGACACAGGGCGCCCAGGCCTCCCAGGCCGAAAGCGTCGCGGCGGGGCAGGATATCGTCACGGCCAATCTGGAGGAGCGTTACTCCAGTTCTTCGGAGGTCAACGTCGATACCGAGCTTGCACGGCTGGTCGAGCTCCAGACGGCCTATCAGGCGAATGCGCGCGTCATGAAGGCGGCGCAGGACATGATCGACGCCCTCTTCGGCATCTGACGCCGGCGAGGGGCGAGTGAGGCAAGCCGCCCTCCGGCGGCAAGTGGCAACAGGGTGACGGCTTTCCCGGATGCGGGACGAGTTGCACCTTAGGTTTTTGTTAACCCGCGGGGCGTGACGGTCATCTTCACGCCAACGGCTTGGAGTTGCCGATCCAAGTCCGATGTTTCGAGGATCACGGACATGGCCATCACAACGCTGTCCTCCAGCAATCTGGTTTCCCAGATTGTTTCCCAGCGCGCACAGATGGAGGCGTTGCAGGTTCAACTCACGACGCAAAAGAAGTCGACGACCTACTCCGGCCTTGGCGTCCAGCGCGGAGCCTCGGTCAACTATCGTCAGCAGATGTCCAATCTGGGCGCCTACGATTCGACGATCGACCTGGTTTCGACGCGTCTGAAGCTGATCGATACGTCCCTGACGCGGCTTGAGAAAATTCCGAGCGAAGTGAAGTCGGCCATCGATCCCAATGCCTTCGAAGTGCTTGCAGACGGCAAGACGGCGGCCCAGAAGTCGGCCGAGATCGCGCTGAAGGAGACGATTGGCCTGCTCAACCAGGATGCCGCCGGGCGCTATCTTTTTGCCGGCAACGAGACGGATTCCGAACCGGTTGCCGGATACGACGAACTGATCAACGGCACGAACACCAAGGCCGGATTCTCGACCTACGTGGAAGAGCGCAAACAGGCCGACCTCGGCGCCGATGGGCTTGGCCGCCTTGCGGCGAGCGCCGCCGGCACGACCGTGACCCTGGAAAAGGCGACCCCGGTCACGACGACCTTCGGCTTTGTGATCACCGGCGTCGACAGCGATCTTTCCAACGTGACGGCGGCCGTTTCCGGCAGTCCGGCGGCCCTGACGGTCGATTTTGCAGGGCAGCCGACGGAGGGCGAGTCCATCGACGTCACGCTGACCAACCCCGACGGCAGCACCTCTGTCGTCACCCTGACGGCGACGGCGGGTCCCGACGTGGAGGATGGGCAGTTCCTGATCGGTGCGACCCCGGCCGACACGGCGAACAATTTCGTCACGTCGCTCACCAACGGCGTCAAGGATGCCGCATCGACCGACCTTGCCGCGGCATCGGTGCTGACGGCTGCGGACAATTTCTTCGACACCGAGGGCGGAGCCCTGCCGCAGCGCGTCGATACGTCCGGCGGCCCGGCCTATACCGCGACCGATCTGGTCGACGCCGATCCCAATACGTCGGTGATCTGGTACACGGGACAGAACGATGCCAGTTCGGCCCGGCAGGGCGCGACCGCCAAGATCGATTCCGCCATCACGATCAACTACGGTGTCCGGGCGAACGAGCAGAGCCTGACCGCGATTGTGAAGACACTGGCGGCCTTCACGGTGGAAACCTTCGACGAGAATGTTGCGACCGACGAACGGCGATATTCCACTCTCGCCGAGAAGGTCGATTCAACGCTCGGCTTTCCAGACGGGGCGCAGAGCCCGGAAGACCTGCATGCCGAGATCGCGGTCGCCTATGCCGCCGTGCAGGCCGCCGACCAGCGCCATGTGACGACCAAGGCGGCGCTTCAGGATCTCGTGGACAATGTGGAAGGCGTCGACGTCTACGAGGTCAGCGCGCAGATCCTGCAATTGCAGACCCAGCTTCAGGCGTCCTACCAGACGACCGCGCTGATGAGCCAACTCTCGCTGGTGAACTACCTCTAGAGCATCATGCGTTCAAGCGAGACCGCATGAACGCGGCGGCGATGCGTCGAACCTAGTCCTACCGAAGCAGACCTCAGTCCACCGTCCGCAGGTGCGACCGGCGCCGAACTGTGAGCGATTTTGTCACTTCGGAATGGGCGCACATGCCGGGAGATCGGCGTTCAGCGCGACGTGCGTCAGGCCCTCTGCGGCCGCCTCCATCGCGAATGAAAAAGGCCTGACCCGGATCGCCGGTTCAGGCCTTTTCAGATTCCATCATCACTGTGGACAGGATGCCGAAGCAGGGGGGGATTGCCTTGGCCAGCGGCCCGATCACGTTGCCGGGCCGGCGCTCGCGGCGGCGGCCGGCGCTGCACGCAGGCCCGCGGCGATCTGCCGGTTGATGTTGATGAGGCTGTCGAGCCTTTCGGCTTCGGGACGGATCATCGTGCGCATCGTGTGATTGAAGACGAAAAGGCCGAGATTGGCCATGTTCTGCTTCACCTCGTGAGGAAGCGCGCTGTCCTCGCTCGTTGCCGAGGTGACGAGAATGGTCCACAGACGCCGATTGTAGGTCAGAGCCTCGTCCAGCTCCGCGGAGCGCTGACGCTCCTCGACGCTCTCCCAGGTATCCTTGATTGTCTGGAGCTTTGCCGCCGCCTTGATCAGGAGCGAGGATTCCAATTCACGCGGATTTGCCGTCGCCTGGCTCGTCCGCTGGTACGCTTGCGCTACCTGTGAGTACATGGCCAATCAGCTTCTTCTCGTAGTCGATGAGGCTCCGTGCCTCTTTCAGAGCTTTGTACAGAGAATTATTTAATATATGATTACTTATCCGTGTCACAAATGGAATTGTGCTCGGCGCAGCGTCTACAATGTCTTTTACGAGCGTGAAATAGTCTTCCTGGAATTGTTGTATTTCCTTTGCCAGGTACATGACTTGGACGGCCAAGTAAATTCTCTTTGCAGGTGTATTGGCAGTCTCTGGGGTAAGGATGTCTTTCTCGCGAAGGATTGGCGCATCGCCTTCGATATACAGTCGCGTGCGCTGGCTGTCGTTGGTGATCAGCGACTCGCCGATAATGATGCGCTCGCCAGGTTTGAGTTCGACTTTCAGGGCCATGCGCCGCTTTCCCTTACTGGGGCCACGTCATTAGTGTATCGCCGACCCACGTCTCCCTCATGGAGATGATCCGCCAGCGCGCCAAGTTACAAGAACCCAAGACTTACCACGATGGGCGGCCAGGAAAAAGCGCCGCCTTCCACGTCATTTTTGCCGACAATACCAAGGTGCGGCGCGAAAATGCCGGACTTCGGGCGGGCATTGCTGATCGGCAAGAGAGTCTTCTATGGAGGAGGGCCCATTTCAGCCGCCGGTCTTTGTGCTTCGGTCCGGCGCCGAGCGGCTGCATTTTCGATTCCCCGGTTCTCCGAACGGCAATTCCGATTCGCCGAGCCTTCCGGCGGCCGATCGTTGCCTGAGTCGGTGGAAGTTGCCTTTGGCTCGATATGAATCGGTGTGCCGCAGGTTCCGAATCGCCAAGACGCGGGCGTGCTTTCGCTCGCCGCGCCAGTGCCGATGACGGGTTGCCCCTTCCCGGAGCGCCTTAGCCGAAGAGCCGAAGCACGCCCTGTTCCGCCTGAGTGGCGAAGGAGAGGGCGGTGGTGGAGAGGGACTGCCGTGTCTGCAGCGCCAGCAGGTTGGCGCCTTCCTCGTTCATGTCCGCAACCACCAGTTTGTCCGCGCCCGCCTCCAGCGTGGCGGCAAAGCTCTTGGTGAAGTCCTGGCGGTTTTCCAGCATCGTCAGATTGGTGCCGAAGGTAGACGCCTGCAACCGCACCGATTCGATGGCGCTCTGGATATGACTGAGCGTGTCGTTGATGCCAGCTTCGGTCAGCCAGTCGCTTTCCTCTGCCGTGACGGTGGCGCTTGCGAAGGCGCCGGCGGTCTGGCCGCCGGAAATGGTGATGTCCTCGGCGACCGAGAAGGTCAGCGCGCCGGCTTTGAAACTGGCCTGGACGCTGTCGAGGTTGCTGTTCACCTCGGTGACGAAGTCGGAAACCGTCGTTGCCGACGTCACCTCGAAGGACCAGATCTCGTCGCCGTTGCCATCCTTGAAGCTGATGATGTCGCCAGCTGCGAAGTCCGCGCTGTCGGCCGTCAAGAGGCTCGTCGTCAGAAGGGCGGCGGAATTGGCCGACAATGGCGTTGTCAGCAGGCCGGCGCTGCCGACCTCGACCGGCTCCAGACCAAGTGTCGTGGCGATGTCGGTATAGTCGATCGCACCGATCTTCAGCTTGTTCGAGTTGTCCTCGTTGAAATAGACGACGAGGTCATTGTCGCCGCCGCCGAGAAGATTCTTGCCCTTGTAGCCGGAATCGCCGGCGATTCCCTCGATCTGGTCCAGAAGATCGTTGTATTCCCGGGCATATTGCGAGCGATCGAAGGCATCGGATGTCTGCAGGGCCTGGTTGGCCTTGGCCTTGGCCGCGGCGATCAGCTTGGTGATCGCCGAGATTCCCTGGTCGGCCGCCTTGAGCGTCTGGATGCTCTGACCCATGTCGTCGAGCAGGTTGGTCAGGTCCGTCGCCCGGTTGTTCAGTCCCTGCGCCGTGAAGAAGGAATTGGGATTGTCGAGGGCGGAGTTGACCTTCTTTCCGGTGGCCAGCTTTCCCTGCGTCTTGCCCATCAGCTCTGTCGTCTGGGTCAGGGAAAGAAGGCTTGCACGGGCCGCGTTCGAAAGGACGATGTCGCTCATGGTGTCTGCCGCATTCTGCAAATTGGTCGTCAACTCCGATCCTTCGGAGTCTCGTCAACTTTACGTTAACGCCAATTGCGGCGAGTCGACAATCCCCTCGGCAATTTCTGCCGGGTTGCGTATCAATTTGTTGTCACGCGAAGGCGGAGCGCCCTCGATTCAATGCGTGACGCAGACATAAACAAATCGGCGGAGCCAGGCCCCGCCGATCGCTTTCGTCCTTCGATGTCCGCGTCTCGATCAGAAGAGACGCAGCACGGCCTGGTCCGCCTGAGAGGCGAAGGAGAGGGACGTGGTGCCGAGCTGCTGGCGGGTCTGAAGCGCCAGAATGTTCGCACCTTCCTCGTTGGTGTCGGCGAGTGTCAGCAGGCCAGCACCTTCCTGGAGCGTGTTGATCAGGTTCTTGGTGAAGTCCTGCCGGATCTGCACCGTCGAAAGGTTGGTACCGAAGCTCGATGCCTGCGACCTGAGCGTCGCCAGAGCCGAATTCAGCTTTGTCAGGACGGAGTCGATATCTGTGTCCTGGGCAAAGCCGCTGTCGTCGGCGTTGAGCGCGACGCCATCGCCCGCCTGACCGGAGGCAAAGCCGCTGACGTTGAAGTCGTCGTTGTCCGAGGTGATGTTGAGGTCCACCGCGGATGTGATCGTGATCTTGCCGGTCGTGGTGCTGAACTGCGCCGAGACGCCGTCCAGATCGTTCAGCTTGCTGACCAGTTCCTTGACCGTCGTGTCGCTGTCGATCTCGATCGAGCCGAGTTCGTAGCCGTTACCGTCGGTGAAGGACAGGGTATCACCCGCCTGGAAGCCGCCCGCGCCGACAAGGGTCGCGGATGTTGCGGCAAACGTGGCCACCGTCGCGGTCGCCAGCGTACCCGTGGCACCGCCACCCGCGCCGTCGTTGACGAGGTTGAAGGTGTCGTTGGAGACGATCGAAAGCGAGTCCGAATCTTCGTTGAAGGTCGCGTTGACGCCATCGAGGCCGTCGACGAAGTTGACCAGGTCCTGAACCGTCGTGGTGGAGGTGATCGTCAGCGTCGTCGAGAAGGCCGGCGTTGCGGCACCGTCCGTGAAGGACAGCACGTCGCCAGCAGCAAATGCCGTGGACGAGGTCAGAAGATCGCTGGCGACGAGACCGGCGAGTTCCGCCGTGATCGTGGCCGAAGCGCCCTGCAGCGTGAAGGACGTCGTGCCGGAAGCGCCCGTGGCAAGTGCCGTGAGGCCCAGCGTGCCTTCGACGTCCGTGTAGTCGACGGCGCTGATGGTCAGGTTGGAGGTGTTGTCCTCGTTGAAGCTGACCTTCAGATCGTTGCCATCACCGGCAAGAAGGTTCTTGCCTTTGTAGCCCGCATCCTTCGCCAAATCGCTGATCTGGTTCAGCAACTCGTTGTACTGCTCGGCATACTGCTTGCGTTCGTACTGGCTGGAGGTCGAGGCAGCCTGGGTTGCCTTGGCCTTGGCCGACTGAACGAGCTTGGTGATGGAGGTGATGCCCTGATCGGCAGCCTTCACGGTTTCGATGCCCTGGCCGATATCGTCCAGAAGGTTGCTGAGGTCGCCGGCGCGGGAGTTGAGACCGGACGCCGTGAAGAAGGAATTCGGATTGTCGAGTGCCGAATTGACCTTATTGCCGGTCGAAAGGCGGTTCTGAGTCTTGGAGAGCAAGTCGGCCGTACCTTGCAACGACAGCAAATTCTGCCGCACGGCCGCGGAAAGCGTAATGTCGCCCATGTCTAACCCCTATCCTGGGAACTGAACCGCTCTTCCTGAGCGGCGTGGGTCGACAGTGCAAAATTAACCTTAAAAAGCCGTTAATCGTAGCAGGATGCGCGTTCAGACTTGCAGTTTGCCAGGCGGACAGGCTGCCCGATTTTAAAGATGCCGGATTTGCCGGGATGCCGAGCCTGCAAAAGGCCGGCTTGGGCGACGGGGCGCGGTGGATGCCCGCCGGACCGCGGGAAAGGCATCATCGGCATCCATCGAGTGCGCAATGAAAAAGGGCGGAGCCGAGGCTCCGCCCTTTCATTTTTCCAGGCTTTCGTTCTGCCCGATCAGAGCAGACGCAGGACCTGCTGATCAGCCTGCGAGGCGATCGACAGCGAGGTCGAGGCGAGCGACTGGCGGGTCTGAAGTGCCAGAAGATTCGCGCCTTCCTCGTTGGTGTCAGCAAGGGTCAACTTGCCGGCACCTTCCTGCAGCGTCGTGATCAGGTTCTTGTTGAAGTCCTGACGGATTTCCACCGTCGACAAGCTCGAACCGAAGGCCGATGCCTGCGACCGCAGCGTGGACAACGCCGACGTCACCTTGTTGGTAACGCTGTCGATGTTGCTGTCGGTCGCAAAGCCCGAGTCTTCCGTGTCGAGAGCAACGCCAACGCTGGCGTCAGCAGAGCTGAAGCTGGAGACGTTGAAGTCGCTGTTGTCGGACTTGATGTTCAGGTCCACAGCCGACGAGATACTGATTTTGCCCGAAGAGAGCGTGGCGGAGACGCCGTCGATCTCGTTGAGCTTGTCGACCAGGTCGTCCGCGGTCGTGGTGCTGTCGATTTCCAGCGAACCCACTTCGTAGCCGTTGCCGTCCGTGAAGGTGAGGGTATCGCCGCTCTGGAAGCCACCGGCCGAAACCAGCGTGGAGGTGCTGGTGAACGCCGCAGCGGTTGCCGTTGCAAGACCGCCCGTCGCACCACCGCCAGCGCCGTCGTTGGCGAGGGCGAAGCTGTCGTTGGAGACGATCGAGAGCGAATCGCTGTCCTCATTGAAGGTCGCGTTCACGCCATCCAGGTTGTCGACGAAGTCGACCAGATCCTGAACCGTCGTCGTGGAGGTGACGGTGAGGGTCTGCGAGAAGCTCGGCGTGGCGGCACCGTCGGTGAAGGACAGCACGTCGCCGGCGGCGAAGGCGGTCGAATCCGACAGCAGGTCGTTCGCGCTGAGGCCAGAGAACTCGGCCGTGATCGTGGCCGTCGCGCCCTGCAGCGTGAAGGAGGTCGTGCCCGACGAACCGGCAGCAATGGCCGTGAGGCCGAGACCGCCTTCGACGTCCGTGTAGTCCACGGCGGAAACGGAAAGCTTGGAGCTGCCGTCTTCGTTGAACTTGATGGAGAGGTCGTTGCCGGAGCCGGCGAGGAGGTTCTTGCCGTTGTAGCCGGAGTCCTTCGCCAGATCGCCGATCTGCGTCAGGATGTCGTTGTACTGCGCGGCATACTGCTTGCGCTCGTACTGGCTGGAAGTCGAGGCTGCCTGGCTGGCTTTCGCCTTGGCCGACTGGACGAGCTTGGTGATGGAGGTGATGCCCTGGTCGGCAGCCTTCAGCACCTGAACCGACTGGCCGATGTCGTCCTGCAGACCGGAGAGGTCGTCAGCACGGGCATTCAGGCCGGAAGCGGTGAAGTAGGAGCTGGGGTTGTCGAGGGCGGAAGTGACCTTGTTGCCGGTGGCCAGCTTGTTCTGGGTCTTCGACAGAAGATCAGCCGTCTGCTGCAGAGTGTTCAGGTTCTGGCGGACGCCTGCCGAAAGAGTGATTTCACCCATCGTCGTAATGCCTTTCTGGTTACGCACACTGCACTCATTCTTGAGTGCTCCAACCTTCTGGTCGGTGTCGCAACTTAGGGCGGGAAAGAATTACAAGACGTAAATTGAATAAGTAAATGGCAATTAAGCTTGTACGTGGTAAATAATTATTTTATTCACGCTGCGTTAACCATGAAATTTGCAAAACGCATCGCAATTAATGTTTGGTTATATCCAATTTTGGGTGCGGAAATATTGCCGCAGGCGTCATGCCGCAATTGGTGCGGCCAGCGGCAACGGCCCGGCGCGCCATAGCGAGCCAGGGACGATCGGGCAGGGGAGGCCTGCCGGCATTGGCTGTGTGGGCGAACGGCACCCTGCCGTCCTGCATTTCTGCGGCGGTCCATTGCATTTTCGTCCCTCTCGGGCCGCGAAAATGCGCAAGGCCTTCGGCCGTGGGCGAAATCCGGGGGAACCCGGTCCCACCTCTGCCTTCGCGAGGCCGCCTGTCCCGGATTTGGTCCGGTTCAGGCAGTCAGGTCGAAGGCAGCGGTACTGGCGGACGGGGGAGCCTCCCCCCAGGCCTGCATGATCGCGCGCATCCTCAGGACCGATTCCTCGGGAACCTGCTGAATGACGTTACCGGACTGCAAGTCAATCTTCTTGTAGACGAGTTCGTTGGTGCGATCGTCCTCGACGACCGTACGCTCGACTGGACGTTCGGCGTAGTTGGACCCTCTCGAGTTCCCGGAGCTGCCTTGCGACGTCGACGCCGAAGCGACGGTCGGCGCACCGACCTGCTGACGTTCGTCATAAGCGTTCGAGGGATCTGTGTCTTCGACCTGTGTAACAACCTCCCGGGCGGAAAGTTCTGTCGCGACGGCGTTGCGGTCGGGCTGAATGTCCCGGGGGGTCGGCACGGTCACGCCGGCGATCACCGGTCTGACGCTGCCGAGTTCCATCTCTGCATCCTCTCTTCTAGAGCATGGGATGGACCTTGGAGAAAAGCGGTGGCTTGCACGAATTGGCCCGCATCGGGGCCGTGTTGCGGTCTGCCTCTGTCTTCCTCAAAGTCCTTGGCAAATATTCCTTGCCGACGGGAAGCTTAGCGGAGGCAAATAAAGGTCTCGTTCCGAAAATCGATACAATTTTATCGATTCGGTCGTTTTCAATTGTGCGGATGAGAGCCGGTGACCGATGGGCATGCTGCAGCTTGCATGCATGCTTCGATTCGTTGCCTTGCGGCCGCCGGCAAGATGGCAGCCAAAGATTAACGAGCCCCTGCCGCGATCCGAAACAGGTCGTTTTTCGGGCAACCTGTTTCGGTCCCGGCAGCCGGGGGCCGCGTGGCGGTCAGAGGCTCTGGTCGAAGGCGATGCCGCAGGCGCCGTCTGCGGCGCGCGCGCTCTGGGGCATCATGGGGGCGCCATAGAGCTGCGGGCGATTGGTCTTCTCCACGGCGCGGGCCGTCTGGCGCATCAGATCCTCGGCGATCTCGTGGGCCGTCGCGATGACGGCCATGTTGACCTGGAGGTTGGCCTTGAAGAGGTGGTGCTGCTTGCGCAGCTTCTGCACCTGAACGGGGGCGTACTGACCGAGCTTTTCGACCTGAGCCTTGGTCTCAAGCATCAGGTTGACGTAGGTCCCTGCCATTTCCTGCTTCACGCTCGCCAGTTCGCCGGCGGCCTTCAACTTGCCCGAGCGCACCAGGTCGGCCTCTCGCTCCAGAAGGTCGGAAAGCTGGGTCATGGAATTGGAAAAGGCCGCGATCAGGTTCTGCGCGTCGCTCGACGAGGTGATGGGCTGATAGCGCGGCGACTGGCCGTTCCGGTCCTGTCCGCTCATGGTCATGGCTGTGATGCCTCCTGCATCTTGATCAACTGGTTGGCGATCGGCTCGGCGAGGCCGATGCCGCCGCGCGCCGCGAAACTCTTTCCGTATTCGTCGATCAACAGTTCCTTCCAGCTCTCGGACCCCGTGCCGCCGATCAGCGTCGGGTCGTTGCCGACTTCCTGGAACATCGTTTTCAGATAGGTCGAGAGGAACATCGATTCAAACTGCTGGGCCTGATGCATCGCCTTGGCCTCGACCGTGGCGGGCTCGCTCAGCTTTGCCTTGTCGGCCGCCGCGATGTTCGCGGCGGCGCGATAGGCGAGGGCGCTCGACATGTCCGTCATCACATCACCTCGATGTCGGCCTGAAGGGCGCCCGCGGTCTTGATCGACTGCAGGATCGAGATGAGGTCGCGCGGCCCGAGTCCGAGGGCGTTCAGCCCGTCGACGAGTTCGCGCAAGGTGATGCCGGTCTTGACGACGGCGAGCTTCTTCTCCTGGCCGTCCTGCTGGACCTGCACCTGGCTGCGCGGCACGACCACGGTTTGCCCGTCGCTGAACGGGGCCGGCTGCGACACCGTCGGGTCTTCGGTGACGAGCACCGTCAGATTGCCTTGCGCGACGGCGACGGTGGAGACGCGCACGTCTTGGCCCATGACGATGATGCCGGTCGATTCGTCGATCACGACCTTGGCCGGCAGGTCCGGCTCGACGAAGAGCTGCTCCACGTCCGTCAAAAGGTCGACGATGTTGCCGTCGAAATTCTTCGGCAGCGTCAGCTTGACGGTCGCCGGATCGGTGGGTTCGGCAACCGTCGAACCGATCAGGTCGTTGACAGCAAGGGCAATGCGGCGGGCGGTCGTGAAGTCGGGGTTGCGCAGCGACAGGCGCACCGAATGCATCGCCGCCAGCTTGAACTCGATCTCCCGTTCGATCACGGCGCCATTGGAGATGCGCCCCGATGTCGGAACGCCGCGCGTGATGGAGGCCGCATCCCCCTGGACTGTGAAGCCACCGATTGCCAGCGAGCCCTGGGCGATCGCGTAGACCTCGCCGTCGGCGCCGAGCAGGGGCGTGACGAGCAAGGTTCCGCCCTGCAGGCTCTTGGCATCGCCGAGCGCGCTGACGGAGACGTCGATATGCGTTCCCTGCGTCGCAAAGGCCGGCAATTTGGCCGTGACCATGACCGCAGCCGTGTTGGCCGTACGCATGTTGGCGTCGCGAACGTTGACGCCGAGACGTTCCAGCATCGCCTGGATGCTCTGTCTGGTGAACGGCGCATTGTTGAGCCCGTCGCCCGTGCCCTGAAGGCCGACGACGAGACCGTAGCCGATCAACTGATTTTCACGGACACCCTCGATATCGACGATGTCCTTGATGCGCGACGCAGCCTCTGCCGTATGAACGGCAAGAACGGCCACTGCGATCGCGATCCCCATTAAGCGATGCATCTGCATATTCCCCAACATGCAAGAGGTCCCCGCAGCGGTGTCGCAAGGGGTGGGCCAGTTTGGTCGATGGATGAATATTGCAGTCGTTGCAGTATCTTAGCCATATGGCGGCGCTGCGTGGCCGGCATGCCGGTCCGCCTGACCCGGCAACGACTCCCTGCCGGTCGGCAGACTTTGCCGGGCTGTTAGCAAGTCATTAACTCTTTGGGCGCAGTCCATTCGGCAAGTAGAGTAGGGTCCGCCGCTCGTGAGTCGGGGCGGCTGGCCACCGCAATGCGACAGCCTTGTGCTGGCGGTATCGAGACGACCCTACGGACCTGCCGGGTTCAGAGCCGGTATGGAAGCAGATGGATCAGCCATGAGAATCACCGGCCCTTCCAGGCCCTCCGTGACCTCGTCCACGTCCGGCGCGAAGTCGGCCGGTTCCGGCAATGCCACCTTCACGCCGACGACCGGCGAATCAGCTCCGCGCGCTGCCGGCGGCGGCATGCCTTCCCAGCCTCTCGCGGGTCTCGACGCCCTGATCGCGCTGCAGGCCCTGCCGTCCGAAAAGCCGGACCGCCGCAAGGCGCTCAAGCGCGGCCATGCGCTGCTGGACAAGCTGGAAAGCCTGCGTATCGGACTTCTGGAAGGCTCTGTGCCCGAGGACAGCCTGGCGACGCTGACCGAGCTTCTCGGCCAGCGGGGTGAGCGCGACGAGGAGGCCCCCGATCTGGAGGCGCTGCTGGACGATATCGAGTTGAGAGCCAAGGTGGAGCTTGCCAAAATGGGACGCTTTGTGGATTAGGCGAATTACCGCCTGTTTGCCGCGTCCCAGCGACCATTGTCACAAATCCTTGAGAAAATGATGCTTTCTGACATGGGAAAACAGGGATAAAAACGGCCTGGTTTAACTTGGCACGGATGTTGATTTAACGTTGTGGAGCGTGGCACCCACATTTATAGTCCCGCCTCCTGCGGAGCCCTTGGAGAGACTGTCTGATGTTGATTGAGCTTTCCCGCGACTATCGCCCGTCCGAAGATGAGCCGTTCATGAACGAACGGCAGAGAGAGTATTTTCGCCGCAAGCTGCTCGACTGGAAGGATGACATCCTGAAGGAAAGCAAGGAGACGCTGCAGCATCTCCAGGACGAAAACAGCAATCTGCCCGATATGGCCGATCGTGCATCGTCCGAAACCGATCGTGCGATCGAATTGCGGGCGCGGGATCGCCAGCGCAAGCTGATCTCCAAGATCGACGCGGCGCTGAAGCGCATCGAGGACGGCAGCTATGGTTATTGCGAGGATACCGGCGAGCCGATTTCGCTGAAGCGTCTCGATGCCCGTCCGATCGCGACCCTGTCGATCGAAGCCCAGGAGCGTCACGAGCGCCGCGAGCGTGTCTATCGGGACGACTAGGTTTTCACTGGTTCCACGCCTTCGTCACGGATGGCCCTGAACGGATGATTCTGACGGGCCGTCCGTCGAGGCTTATGGCTTCGGTCGATGTCACGCCCCTCCGTGGGGCAGGTCGCCTTGATTGCACTGCCTAGCGGTCCGGTCGTTCGCCAGTTGGAGTGACCGGCCGGGAGGCGCTCCATTGCAGCATTGCCCCCGGACGGCATCGACGAGACTCTGACCGGCAAGCGCAACGTCATTTCCCAGCAAAATCCTATATTTCGTGCCGGTTGGGCTGCACGGATTTCATTTCCTACTATGATCCGTACGATGGTCACGGGTGTTGCGCATAAATTCCGCGCTCATCCGCTGCTAAATCGCGCCGGGATCACCTGATCACCACAATCGCCTCGATCAATGGGGTTTCCGGACACGACGTCATCCGCATGCGCTCGTCTGCGCACGGGATCGGGGGAGACGACATCTTTGCGCATTCACGTCCAGCTCAACTACGGCCTCGATGCGGAGAAATATGCGGCTCGCCATGCAGCCGGGCTCGTTGCGGACGTTGCTCCCTACGGTTTCCACCACGCAAGACAGTTCGAGAAGGAGGTGACCTTCTCCCGCGACCGGGACGAGGGGCGCCTCGGAAGTGTCATCCGGCGTGCGATCCGCAGGGCTGCCGGCCTCGATTTCCTCCACGCCTGGCACAACCGCAAGGCCATTCTGGAGGCCGACGTTGTCTGGACGATGATCGACAGCGACTATCTTGCCGTCGCGGCGCTGTGCATCCTGACAGGCCGCAAGCGCCGCCCGGCGATCATTGGCAACAATGTCTGGCTCTTCGAGCATCTGGAGCATTTCGGGCCGCTGCGCCGCTGGCTCTACCGCCGGCTGATCCGGCGTGTCGACCTGCTCACCGTCCACAGCCGGAACTATCTGCCGATCGCCGCCGAATTCGTGCCGGATGCCCGCACCGAGCTCATGTATTTCGGCATTTCCTGCGCGACCTTCGTTCCGACGCGGCCACGGGACGAGACCGAGCATTCTGCGATCCGCATCGTTGCGGCCGGCAACGATCCGACGCGGGACTGGCCGACGGTGCTGGCGGCCTTCGCCGGCGATCCGCGTTTCGAGCTCGTCATCGTGAGCAACAAGGTCAGGGATGCCGATGTTGCCGCCTTCGACAATGTCCGGCTGCCCCGCAATCCGACCATGGCCGAGTTCAAGGACCTTTACGAATGGGCCGATTTCACGGTCGTTCCGATGCGCGAGAACAAGTATTCCGGCATCACGGTCGCGCTTGAGGCGGCAGCCATGGGAGGCTGCGTCGTTTCGAGCCGGACGGGCGGTGTGCCGACCTATTTCGACGAGGGCGAGGTCCTCTACTGCCGGCCGGGCGATCCGGACGACCTGCGCAATGTGGTCGTCGCCTGTACGGCGGAGAAGCGGCGCGCGGTCGCCGAAAAGGGGCGGCAACGTTTCCTCGATAGCGGCTATTGCACCGAGGACATGATCCGCCGCTATCACGACGCTTCCCTCCGGCTTCTGTCGAAGGACCGGGCCCTGGCCTGAGAGCCGCCTTCCCCGATACGATCCTGCCAAAAAGCAACGGACGCGGTGCTTTCCTGCGATGGGGGCGCAGGGGGCACCGCGTCCGTCTGACGCCGTCCTTGGGAGCGATGGGGGCGCCCCGTCGGGCGGCGGCATTACGGAAGGTGTCGCGATTGGGGAGCTGCGGCGGGCCTTCCGTGGGGAACTGTCCTGATTTGTCTTCGGGAAGCTCTTGCCGAGCCGGGCAGGGATGCCCGGCTCTCGTTTTTCCTGTCCTGCCTTAGAAGGGCAGGAGGATGTCCATCACCTGCTGGCCGTAGCGCGGCTGCTGCAGGTCGGTGATCTGGCCCTTGCCGCCATAAGCGAAGCGGGCTTCGGCGATCTTGGAACTGTCGATCGTGTTGTCGGCGCCGATGTCTTCCGGGCGGACCACGCCGGCGATGATCAGCTGGCGCATCTCGAAGTTCACGCGCACTTCCTGACGCCCCTCGATCACCAGATTGCCGTTGGGAAGGGCCTGGGTCACGACCGCGGCGACGTCGGTGGTGACGGCCTCGGAGCGGTTGATGGTGCCCGATCCGCTCGACGACGAGGTGCTCTCGTTGCCGATGATGGCATCGGCGGACGCGTCGCCGGGCAGGGCGTTGATGATCGAGTTGCCAATGGCGCCATTGAGAGCCAGGTCATCGCTGCCGGAGCGGCTGCGGTCGGTCTTGTTGGCGAGCTTGGCGTTGTCGGCGATGCGCACCTTGACGGTGAGGATGTCGCCGACGCTGCGGGCGCGCTGATCCTTGAAGAAGGTGCGCGAACCGGACTGCCAGAGCGAGTTCGGGCTGTATTGCACCGGCTCGACCTGCGGCATCGGCATCTGGACCGGACGGTAGCCGGCCTGGGTGGTCGGGTCCTCGATCGCCGACAGGGCCGGGGCCTCGCCGACCGACTTGAGGCGGTCGATGGCATTGCCGCAGGCGCCAAGGCCCAGGAGCATCGCGCCGAGGGCGAGGCGTTGCATGATGATCGTGGTCATTGGACGGCATCCTTCGCAGCGATGGCGGTCTCGTTGGCGGCGGTGGTGATCGGCTCGGCGGCGATCTCGATTTCGCCGGGGCCGGTCACGATGCCGTGGATCACGCGGCGGGACTGTTCGTTGAGGACACTGACAAGGTCACCGCGCGCGCCGTCGGCAAGGGCCCGGCCGCGGGCCGACAGGGTCAGCCCCGGTTTGTTGTAGTTGACGGTCACGAGGCTGTTGCGAGCGACGAGCTTCGGCTCCTCGAAGTCCGAGGACGTCAGGGCATCGCCGGCCCGCAGGGTGCGGCGGGCCGCAAGGCCGATGATCCGGTCCGTCGAGGAGATGGCGTCGCGCGCGACACGGCGGCGATCCATCCGGGTGGTTTCAAGATCGGAGCGATTGACGATGTCGCCGCGATTGACCGAGTGGCCGAGGACGGCAACCTCGACCATCTCGGCGACGACGCCGGTCACCGGCAGGGTGCGCTCGTGCGCGCCGGCATTGATGAGGATTTCGCCGGAGAAGCGGCCGGAGGATGGCTGGTAGCTGAGCCCCTGAAGGCGGGGCGCCTCGTAGCCGTCGGCGGCGACCGCCATCGTCTGGGGCGTGACATCGAAGGCGACGTCGAGGTCGGACTGACGGGCGCCAAGCCGAAGCGCCAGCGCCTCGGTCACGACATCGGCCAGCATCGACGCATCGACCGTCTGGCTGCGACGCTCGACCGTGATCGTGGTCAATCCGTCCGCGTCGGTGTCGGCGAGACCGGCGGCGGCCGCGGCGGCAAGGGCGTCCCTGGCCGAGAGGGCGCCGGCAACGCCCGGATCGGGGGCGCGGAAGACCGGCTTGGCGGCAAGGTCGCCGGCATCGTCGAAGAGGTCCCCGAGAGTGACGACTCTGCCGCTGACGAGGACGGTCTCCTTCAGGCGGGCGGAGGCATCGGCCGGGTGGGCGATGAAGGCCGCCAGAGCACCGCCGAGCACGCTCGCGCAGGCAAGGCGGAAGAGAACGGATCTGGTCATCGTCTGTCTCCTCAGCCCATGTTCGACGTCGACGAGAGCATCTCGTCGGCGGCCTTGATGACGCGAGAGTTCATCTCATAGGCGCGCTGGGCCGAGATGAGGGTGGAGAGTTCCGTGACGGGAACGACGTTCGCGGTCTCCAGGTGGTTCTGGAGCAGCGTGGCGTAGCCTTCGTCGCCGGGGTTGGCAACCTGCGCTTCGCCGCTGGCGTCGGTCTGCAGATAGAGGTTGTCGCCGATGGCCTCGAGGCCGGCCTTGTTGATGAACCGGGCAAGCTGGAGCTGTCCGAGGACGGTGGGCGACGTGTCGTTGCCGATGGTGGCCTGGACGACGCCGACCTGGCTGATGGTCAGGCCCGTGGCGTTGGTCGGGACCACGATGCCGGGCGAGATCGTGTAGCCGTCCTCGGTCACGATCGTGCCGGTGGCGTCGAGTTCGAAGCTGCCGTCGCGGGTGTAGCCCGTGCGGCCGTCGGGCATGTCGACGATGAAGAAGCCCTCGCCGCGAATGGCGAGATCCGTTTCCTTGTCCGTCTGCTCGATGTCGCCCTGGCTCATGATGCGGGGCGTTGCCACGACACGAACGCCCGAGCCGACCTGCACGCCGGCCGGGACGACTGTTCCGGCATCTGACGTCTGGGAGCCCTGGCGGCGGAGGTTCTGGTAGAAAAGGTCCTGGAAATCGGCGCGCTGGCGCTTGTAGCCGGTCGTGCGCATGTTCGCGATGTTGTTCGCGATCACGTTGACGTTGGTTTCCTGGGCCATCATGCCCGTGGCGGCGACGTTGAGTGCCTTCATGACGTGGTGTTCCTTGCCGTTCAGGCCCGCAGGCTGCCGAGCGTGTCAATCGCACGCGACTGAAGCTCGTTCTGCGCCCGCATGATGCTGCTCACCTGCTGGTAAGAGCGACTGACTTCAATCATGCGGCTGATTTCGGTGACGCCGGAGACGTTGGAGCGCTCGATGGCGCCCTGCATGACCCGGGCGGTCGTCGTCGGCTGGATGGTCGCCGTCGTCGAGGTGTAGAGGTTTTCGCCTTCCTTCTGCAGAAGGCGGTCGTCGTCGAAGCTGACGATGCGCAGCTTGCCCTTCGGGCCCGTGCTCGACGCGATGGCGCCGTCCGTTCCGATCTCGACACCGACCTCGTTGTTCTCGAAGCGGATCGGGCCGCCGTCGCCGAGAACCGGAAAGCCGGATGCGTTGATCAGCGTGCCGGTGTTGTCGATGCGGAAATTGCCGGCACGCGTGTAGCGTTCGCCATTCGGTGTCTGGACGGCGAAGAAGGCATTGCCCTCGATGGCCACATCCAGCTCATTGCCGGTCTGCTCGATGTCGCCGGACGAGAAGTCGGTCGTCGTCGTCCAGTCCGACACGAAGGAGTTCATCTGGTCGCCGGCCTCGAAGGACGAGGCCCGCGCCTTCGGCATCACGTGCTCTTCGAAGCTCAGCGACTGGCGCTTGAAGCCGTCCGTGGTGATGTTGGCGATATTGTCGGCGATGACGTCAAGCTTGCGCTGCAAAGACATCTGCCGCGACAACGCCACAAGCGTTGCGGATTCCATCGTGGCTTTCCCCATGTGCTGATTGCCGGCGCTCCCCAGCGCGGCAGTCGATGGTTAATGAGCAGCTTGCGTGCCAACAATGGAAATCGATAAATAACAATGACTTGTATGGTTTATGTCGATCGGGGCAGGCGGCAGAAATTGACGTTTCGGCAATTCTGGCCGGCAAAAATTGCCGTCTGGCGGCAAAGGTAAACCAAACGTTAACCATTAAGGCCTGAAATCGACCTTGAGCGGAATCGGGCGTCCTTTCAGCCCGGCAGATGGAATTGGGTACCCTATGACTGATGCGGCAGCGGCCGATGGCGCGGCTGAGGAAAACGGCGGCGCGGGCAAGAAGAAGAAACTGATCATGATCGGCGGGGCGGCAGCCGTCCTGCTCATCGGCGGCGGCGCGGGCGCCTACTTCATGCTGTCGGGCGGTTCGGAGCCCATGCCGGAAGAGCAGGCCGCGGATGTCGAGCAGGTCAAGCCCGTCTTCTATTACGACCTGCCGGAAATGACGGTGAATCTGACCAACGGTAATTCGCAGCGGTCCTCCTTCATCAAGATCCAGGTGTCGCTGGAGGTGCCCGAGCAGGCGATGATCGCCAAGATCGAGCCCAACCTGCCGCGTGTGCTCGATGCTTTTCAGGTTTATCTGCGCGAACTTCGGGTGACCGACCTTCAGGGCTCGGCGGGCATGTTCCGCATGAAGGAGGAACTGCAGCGGCGCATCAATCGGGCGGTCTATCCGGCCCGCATCGACGACGTCCTCTTCAAGAACATTCTCATTCAGTAACGGCGGGCGGGGCAGGATGGCCGACGAAGACGATCTCAACGCCGACTGGGGCGCGGCACTCGCCGAGCAAGGTGCGGGCGACGACGACGACGACGATCTCGCCGCGGACTGGGGCGCGGCCCTGGAAGAGCAGGGCGTCGAAGGCGGCGAGGAAATGGCGGCGCAATGGGCCGCCATGATCGACGACGGCGACGACGAGGCCGAGGAAGAAACGCGCGGCGCCGACCGTATCCTGAACCAGGAGGAAATCGACAACCTCCTCGGCTTCAATCTCGACGACCATATCTCCAACGAGCAGAACGGTATCCGCGCGCTGATCAACTCGGCGCTGGTGTCCTACGAACGCCTGCCGATGCTCGAAATCGTGTTCGACCGCCTCGTGCGCGAGACCACGACGTCCTTGCGCAACTTCACCTCCGACAACGTCGAAGTCTCACTCGATTCCATTTCGTCGGTCCGGTTCGGCGACTACATCAACTCGATCCCGCTGCCGGCGATCCTTGCCGTCTTCAAGGCGGAGCAATGGGACAACTTCGGTCTCATCACCGTCGATTCCAGCCTCATCTATTCGATCATCGACGTCCTGCTCGGCGGCGGGCGCGGCACGGCGGCGATCCGCGTCGAGGGCCGACCCTATACGACGATCGAGACCAACCTCGTGCGCCGGATGATCGAGATCATCCTGGCCGATGCCAGCAAGGCCTTCGCGCCGCTGACGCCGATCGACTTCACTCTGGAGCGTCTGGAAACGAACCCGCGCTTTGCGGCGATTTCCCGCCCGGCCAACGCCGCCATCCTGGTGGAGTTCCGCGTCGACATGGAAGATCGCGGCGGCAAGGTGGAAATGCTGCTGCCCTACGCCACGATCGAGCCGATCCGTGACCTGCTGCTGCAGATGTTCATGGGTGAAAAGTTCGGCCGCGATCCGGTCTGGGAAGGGCACCTTGCAACGGAAATCTTCCACGCCGACCTCGACGTCGACGCCGTCATGGTCGAGGAGGAACTGCCGCTCTCGATGGTGCTCGACCTGGAGGTCGGCCAGACGCTGATCTTCGACGTGGAGCCGGATGATCCGATCGCCATCAAATGCGGCGACATTCATCTCACCTCCGGAAACATCGGCCGCTTTGGCGAACATGTGTCGGTGAAGGTCAGCCGACCGCTGCGCCGGCCGAAAATGACGCTCGCCGCCTTCGAAAAAGCCGCCCAGCAGGATCTGGAAAAGACATGAGTGAGTTCACCCTCGGACTGATGATCGAGATCGTGGTCGCCTGCCTTCTGGTGACGACCATCGTCTACTGCTACATCCTCAACAAGCGGCTGACGCGTCTCAGAGCCGACGAGAACGTTCTCCGGGCGACGATCTCGGAGCTGATCACGGCGACGGAAATCGCCGAGCGGGCCATCCGGGGGTTGAAGGCGACCGCCTCCGACTGCGAGCAGAGCCTCGGCCGCAGGCTGCTGGCCGCCGAAACCACGTCATCCTCACTCGAGCGCCGGCTGAATGCGGCGGAGACCGCGGCTTCGGAACTCGACCGGCTGTTGAAGTCGTCCGGTTCGCTCAACGGTGATCTGGAGCATCGTCTGGGGGCTGCCGCCGATGTCGTGCGGAAGCTCGAAGCCATCGCCTCGCTCTCCAACACACCGGGGTCGCGTCTCCAGCAGATCGGCGTGGACACGACGTCGATTGCGATGCGGGACGAACGTAGCCAGCCTCAGCCGGCGCCGGTCGAGGCGATCAGGACGCCTGTGTACGAGCCGAAGCCGGCACCGGCCGTTCCCGACCGTCTCGAGGCCGCGCGCTCCCTGCAGCAGGCGGCCTCGGCCGCCGCGGAGCGGATAGCGACCTATCGCAAGTCCGCCAACGGGGTTGCCGCGTGATGGAAATCCGCCTCCTGCCCATCGTCATGATCTCGGCTTCGGCGCTGCTTTCGCTGAAGGTGCTGGGTCTTGCCATGGGCGAGACGATGCTGACCAACATTGCCCACACCTCCGTCGCCTATGCCGCCGAGGGAACGCCTGCGGCCGGCGACGAGCCCGCGATGGATGCACCGGCGGACGGTTCGGCCCCCGCCGCTGCTGCGCCGCCGGACGCGGGAATGGAGCAGGCGGCGGACGGAACCGGCGGTGCGGCGCCCTTGCCGCCCAACGTCTCGACGACGCGCCCGGAGGAAGTCCAGTTCGAGGAATCGACGTCGGAAACCAAGCTGCTGGAGCATCTCTCCGAGCGGCGTGACGAGCTTTCCCAGCAGGAGGAGCAGATGAAGATGCGCTCCAAGCTGCTGGAGGCTGCGGAAACGCGCCTCAACGATCGCGTCGAGAAGCTCAAGGAACTGGAGACGAAGATCAACGTCTCGGCCGAGATGAAGAAGGCCGAGGATGCCGCCAAGCTGAAGGGCCTCGTCACCATGTATGAGGCGATGAAGCCGAAGGATGCAGCGCGGGTCTTCGACGGGCTTTCATTCGAGGTTCTGCTGCCGCTCGTCGACCAGATGAACCCGCGCAAGATGTCGGCGATCCTGGCGCAGATGAAGCCTGAGATCGCCGCTCGCATGACGACGGCCATCGCTCTTCGCGGCACCGACCAGGACGTCGGTCCGACCAATTCGATCCCCGATCAGCCGGCGACGCCTGTCGATGAGCTTCCGAAGATCGGTCCGGCCGCACAGTAATCGGCGTTCCTGGCAAGAAATCCCTCCGATCAGGCGCTTATCTTCACTTTTTGGAGGCTGGCCGAAACAACCTGTTAAGCCAGCGTTGCTAGTGTCCCGACTTGGATCTGCGTATCGATCTGACGTCGGAAAGAGTGTATGGGCGGCGAGTGGATTTGGCGCGGTTGTGGCAGAAGGCCCGGCGACGTAACGGCTTGCCTCGTCACCATCGCGCGTCGACATATCTGGCCGAGAGGTTGGGGGAGGCGCGGCCGTTGTCTGGCCGCGAGCGCTGGGCTTTTGCCTGCACCTGCCGCTCGCTGCTTCGGTTTCAACCGGATGCTGGCCGCTTTCGCGGCCCTTTGCATGCTCCATCTTCTCTCCGTCGGCGCTGCCCTGGCCGCTCCGCCCAAGGTCGATGTCGAAGCGACGCAGATGGATGGTTTCGGACGGATCGTCCTCACCTTCAACGACATGGAACTACTGCCGGCCTATTCGGTCTCGTCGTCGAACGGCGTGCTCGTCATCGAGTTCCAGGATGCGGTGGCCGGCGACGTCCGGGACGTTCCGATCCATCTCAGCACCTATATCCCCGTCGCCAGAACCGATCCTGACGGACACGGCATGCGCTTCGCGCTGATGCAGGGCATCAAGGTCCATTCGATGGAGGCGGGCGCGCAGCTTTTCATCGATCTGCTGCCGGCCAACTGGAGCGGCCTGCCGCCGTCCCTGCCGCCGGAAATCATCGCGCAGCTCGCCCAGCGGGCCGAGGCGGCCCTGCGCGCCTTCCGCGACGCCAGCCGTCACAAGACCGCGGGCGAGGAACCGGAACTGTCCATCGAGGTTGGCCGCAGTCCGACCTTCAGCCGCTTCGTCTTCCGCTGGAATTTGCCCTTCGACACGGTGTTCGTGCGCGAGAAGGAGGCGGTGTCGCTGACCTTCAACCGCTATGCGGACGTGGATCTTTCGGCGCTTCAGGCGACCTTGCCGCCTTTCGTCGATGACATCATGGCGCTGAAGACGGACGACGACAGGCTGAAGATCCTGATCGCGGTGCCGCCCGTTGCCGATGTTCGCGGATTTCGCGAGGATGACACCTATGTGGTCGATGTCAGCGGGCCGCCGGATAGCGCGAAGGCCGACGGCCCCCTGCAGCCCCTGCACGACGCGCTGAAGAGCGATACGCCGACGAACGTGACGCAGATGATCGTCGCGCCGGCGCAGACGGGTATCGAGGCAAATGCCGAGCCGGCGACAATGCCGCCGCCGGCCGCGCCCGAAGTGATGACCATGCCGCCGAAGTCGGCCGCCGCGGCGCCGGATGCGCCTGTGAGCGAGGCCGCCGCAGCGCCTGCGCCTGAACCCGCGCCCGCGCCGGCCAGTATGGAAGCGTCCTCGCCGGCGAACCTTTTCGATCCGGCACTGGCGCCGGCGATCGCACCGCCGACGCCCGCGATCGACTACCCCGGGACCGAGCAGCCCGACGCCGGCTTCCAGGACTCGACCGTGAAGGTCAATGTCCAGCGCGTCGGTACGCTCAATCGCCTGACGTTTGCCTACCAGAAGCCGGTCAACGCCGCCCTGTTCCGCCGGGACGGCGCGATCTGGCTTGTGTTCGACGATCCGATGCCGATCGAACTCGGGCCGTTGCAGGCCGGCCTTGCGGGCATCGCCAAGCGGATCGAGACGATCAATCCGCAAGGGGCGCGCGCCCTCAGGATCGAAATGGTCGATCCGTTGCTGGCGACGCTTTCGAGCGAGGGAAATTATTGGGTCGTCACCATCGGCGACCTGATCACGCAGCCGACGCAGCCTCTGTCCATCATGCGGTCGGTTCGCAACAATGGCGACTCGGCGCTCGACATTCCCTATCCGGGGGCGGGGCGGCTGATCCAGATCCTCGATCCGGATATCGGCGACCGGCTCGAGGTCGTCACCGGCGGCGGTGCTGCGCGCGGCCTGATCAAGGACCAGACCTTCGCGGAATTCCTGGCGCTTAATTCCGCCTACGGCCTCGCCTTCGTGCCGCATGTGGACGACCTCGATGTCGTTGTCCATCCGAACTCGAGCGTGTCGATCGAGCGCAAGGGCGGGCTGAATATCTCGCTGTCCTTCCCGAACCTGCAGGCCGGAGCGATGGGCGAACTGCAGTCGGCCAACGTGGAGATTCCCGTCGGCTCGAACATGCTCCTGTCCGACTACGCCGTGGACGACGAGCACTTCTGGAAGGCGAGGCAGAAATACGAACTGGCGCTGTCGTCGGCCGAGGGCGACAACGCCCGGCTCACGGCGTGGAACACACTCGCCAAATTCTACATTGCCAACGAACTCGGCTCCGAGGCCCAGGCGGCGGTGAAGATGATCGAGTCCATCCGCCCGGACGACAAGGACCAGCCGGACCATCAGTTGATGGTGGCCGCCGTGGACGTGCTGATGCACCATCCGGACGACGCGGAAAAGCTGTTGCGGACGGAAGAGTTGCAGGCGAGCCCGGAGGCGGCCTTCTGGCGCATTCTCGCGCTCGGGGAGCTGCGCCGATATCCCGAGGTCAGGGCCAACGAGCCGCGTGGAAGCACGGTCATCGGGAATTTTCCTGTCGATCTTCAAAACCGTTTCCTGCTGTCGGTTGCGCGGGCAGCGGTCGAGACCAATGACTTCGGCCAGGCGATCTCCGCCATCCGGCAGATCGACCGGAGCACCGCCAGCGCCGACGCCCGTGATCGGATCGATCTGGTGAATGCCCGCATCGCGGACGCGAATGCGCGCTCGGGCGATGCGGTTAAGCTGCTCAACAGGGTGGTCCTGCGCGGCACCAGCAAGACGGCGACGGAAGCCGCATTGCGCCTCGTCCAGATCCAGCGCCGCGAGGGGCTGGTCACTCTGAAGCAGGCGATCGAGCGGCTGGAGGGCCTTGCCAACGCCTGGCGCGGCGACGAGATCGAACTGGATACGCTGGCCCTCCTGGCCCAGTACTCGGTCGAGGACGGCAACTACCGGCGCGGCTTCGAAGCCTTGCGGACAGCCAATCTGGTCGATCCCGACTCCGATACCACGCGGCAGATGAATGCTGCGATGAGCGCGGCCTTCGCCTCGCTCTATCTCGATGGCGAAGCCGACAAGATGGAGCCGCTGAAGGCGCTGGCGCTCTACTACGACTTCAAGGAACTGACCCCGATCGGGCGGCGGGGCGACGAAATGGTGCGCAAGCTCGCCAACCGGTTGGTCGACGTCGACCTGTTGAAGCAGGCGGCCGAACTGCTCAACCACCAGGTGGAAAATCGCCTGAAGGGCGTGGCGCGGGCCCAGGTCGCGGCCGATCTCGCGATGGTGCAGTTGCTCGACCATCGCGCGGACCGGGCGATGCTGACGCTCTCGCGCACCCGCCAGGCGCGTCTGCCGGCAACGGTGGAGCGGCAGCGGCGGATCGTCGAGGCAAAGGCGCTGGCGATGTCGGGCAAGACCGACCTTGCCCTCGAAATGCTCTCGTCGCTGTCGGGCATCGATGCCGACCGGCTGACCGCTGAAACCCTTTGGCAGACCGAACGCCATCAGGAGGCGGGCGAAGCCTATGAACGGGTTCTCGGTGCGCGCTGGAGCGATACGGTGCCGCTCACCGACATCGAACAGGTCGAGGTGCTGAAGGCGGCGATCTCCTATGCCCTGTCGCAGGACAAGATCGGTCTTGGCCGTCTTCGGGACAAGTACGGGACGAAGATGGCCGGCTCGCCGAAGGCCGGGATTTTCGACCTCGTGACCGGCCCAATCGATACCAGCGGGCATGAGTTCGGTGTGATCGCCAGCAACATTGCCGGCATCGACACCATGAAGACGTTCCTGGCCGACTATCGCAGCCAGTATGTCGACAGCGGCAGCGACAATGCGGTGCCGGTCATCTCACCGGAAAGCCGGAACGCACCTGGCAACGACACGCCGTCGGCGGCCAATACGAACGGGGCCGACCCGGCGGTGACCGATGGTGCAGCCGGACCGTCCGCCGCCGCCGATGTGCCCGGCGCCAGCGCGGGCCAAAAGGCGGGCTGAGGCTTCTCCCAAAGGCAGGCTACATCGCAAAAACAAACACCGCCGGCAGAGTTGCCGGCGGTGCTCGTTTCGGTCTGCTACGTCTGATCTGAAAGGGATCAGTCGCTGACGGTCATCGGTCCGATCGAGCCGAAGATCGTCTCGCCGGAGGAGTCGTCGACACCGTCGTTGTCGGTGACGAAGTAGCCGTTGCCGGCCGCATCCACGGTGAAGCCTTCCACCTTGTCGACCACAAAGCCGTTGGTTGCCTTCAGATCGGGGATCAGGTCGCGGACCTCGGTCTTCTGCACGACCGGCAGTTCGCCGCCGATTTCCGCCGGCGTGACCGAGGCAAGGTCGACGCTGTAGAGCTTCTTGATCTTCGCAGCCGAGCCGATCAGGTTGTCGCGTTCGATCACGATGACCTTGCCGTTGCCGACCGAGGTGATCTCGGAAAGGCCGACCCAGCCCTTCTCGGACTTTTCGAGCGGGTAGTGGGCCGCGCTCCAGGCCTTGGTCGACGGCTTGTAGCCGAGGAGCTTGACCATGCCCTTCGGATCGTCCTTCCACTCGCGCTGGATCGCGACCCAGACGGTGGCGTCATCGCCGGACCCGACAACCGTCACGCCTTCCATGCCGTAGCGGATTTCGTTCTGGAGCAGGGCCTCGGGGAAGGAGATTTCCTCCACGATCGCGCCATTGGCATCGGTGCGCAGAAGGGCGTGCGGGACGTCCTTGTCGGTGCGGCCTTCCGACGCGAGCCAGAAGCCGCCGTCTTCCGCCATGGCGATGCCTTCGAGGTCAAGGTTCTCGGCGGCCTTGCCGTCACGGGTCACCAGCGTGGCCGCGGTGATCATGGCCGGCGACGTGTTCGCGTCGATGGTCAGGACGCGCGGGGCGGCGGAGTAGAAGCTGTCGGTGACTGCGTAGAGCTTGCCGGCCTCGGCCTTGTCGGCGGCAAGACCGGAAAGGGCGCCCCAGGCGATCGGAGCGTCCGTGCCGTTGTTGGCAGAGCGGATCGTCGGGTAGGCCGGCGTTCCCTCGGCGCGCTCGAAGATCATGACGTGGGCGCGCACGCCGCCATCCTCGACAAGGTCGGTTTCGTTGGCGGTGACGAGCAGGTTGCGCGAGGGGATCGCGAGGATGCCTTCCGGGCCGATGCCCGAGGGGACGGTCTGCAGGTATTCGGGCTCGGCGCCGGTGTCCTTGTAAATCCCGACGACGGAGGCACGCTCGGAACCGACGAAGATCAGCGTGTCGTCGCCGAATTTGGCGGCATCGACGCCTTCGAGTTCGGCGCCCTTCTTGTTGCGCTTGTCGGGGTAGTGGCCAAGCGAGACGATTTCGCGCTCGAAGGAGGGACCGGATTCATAGGCGACCGACCCATCCTTGTTGAAGATGGTGAAGGAACGGCTGCCGCCCTTCCAGTCGCCCTCGTTGGCGGTCACGAAGCGGTCGTTGTCGATCCAGGCGACGCCATCGGGCTCGCGGACAACGCCCTTGAGCGAGCCGGTCAGCTCGATCTTGCCGTCCTTCTTGGTGTCGATGCCGTCGAGATCGACGCTGCCGGCCGAGAAATGGTTCTCGACCTTGCCGGTCGCCGCATCGATGATGACGAGGTGGTTGTTCTCCTGCATGGTGAGAACGATCTTGCCGTCGGCGTTGATCGACACGAACTCGGGCTCGGGGTCTTCGGGGGCAACTTCGGCAAGCCCCGTCACGTCGACCTTCTTCATGCCGGCGCAGTCGGCCATGCCGTCCTTCACGGGCAGGATGGTGACATAGCCGGCCGGCATCTGCGGCAGGCCACCGTCACCGGCTTCCTCGTCGCGCTCGTTCTCGATGGCGACCGCCAGGAACGCACCGTCCTTGGTGGCGCCGACCGAATCGGGCTGGCCGCCGAGGTCGCAGGTCGCGACGATCTTCTTCTCGGCAAGATCGACGACCGCGATATGACCCGACGGCTCGGTGTAGCTCTTCGACGTGACGATGCCGACGAAAGCCTTGTCGCCGATGATCTTCACGGAGGTGGGCTCGCCGCCGAGGTCGATATAGCCCGCGGGCTTCGGCGCCTTCGGGTCGGTGATGTCGATGAGACCGAGGCCCTCGCCGGGGCTGTCGGTGTAGGCGAGCAGCATGCCGTCTTCGCTGGCGGAAATGATTTCCGAGACCGCCTCGTTCTCCTGCTTGTCCGCAGGCAGGTTGCTTGTGACCGGGAAGGTCGCGATGCGGTTGAAGACCGGATCGGCGTGGCTCGCAAGAGCGCTGGCGCAGAGCAGGGTCGCCGCGAGCGGCAGCGAAATGGCTGGTTTCCTCATAAGAACTCCCCCGTGATCGTAGATCGATAACGAGGGCTCTGCTTGCGCCAGTTCCGTGAAAGCCGTGTGACAGAACGATTACAATTGGCGTTCTGCCGGGGGCAGATCGGGCTATCCGTTGAAACTTCGTACGAGACTGCCCGCGATGAGCTGCCAACCATCGACCAGCACGAAGAAAATGAGCTTGAAGGGCAGGGAGATGATGACCGGCGGCAGCATCATCATGCCCATCGCCATCAGGATCGAGGCGACCACCATGTCGATGATGACGAAGGGCAGGTAGATCAGGAATCCGATCTCGAAGGCCCGCCGAAGCTCGGAGATCATGAACGCGGGAATGAGGATCCTGAGGCTGAGGTCTTCCGGCGTGTCCGGCGCAGGTGCATTGGACAGGTCGACGAAGAGCTGCAGATCCTCTTCGCGGACCTGTTTGAGCATGAACTGGCGAAAGGGTTCCGATGCGACCGTGAAGCCCTCCATCAGTTCCATGTCGCCGTTGATCACCGGCACGACGCCTTCGTCATAGGCCTGCTGAAAGGTCGGCAACATGATGAACGACGTCAGGAACAGCGCCAGAGACACCATGACGGCGTTGGGCGGCGCCGTCTGCAGGCCGATGGCCGTTCGCAGCAGTGACAAGACGACGACGATCCGCGTGAAGGACGTCACCATCACCAGGATCGACGGCGCGAGGCTCAGGACGGTGATGAGGCCGATGAGCTGGACGGCGCGTTCCGTCAGCGTCGTCCCCTCGCCAAGGGAGATGGAGACGTCCTGGGCACTGGCGGAGGTCGCGAACAACGTGGCGAGCGCAACAAGAAGAACGGCCGTTGCACGCACCGTCGAGCGTGCAAGGCACGACGACGGACGCCGGGAGGGGCGCCGTCGTGCGAGTTCGGTGGTCATGGCCGTGTGGGCTTCGAACCGCCGGTCAGTTCTTCCAGCAGCCGGTTCATTTCATCTTCCAGCGATTCGCTTTCGGTCGGAGGCGACTTGCCCGGTTCGGTCACGGGCTTTGCGGCCGGAACATCTGCCGATGCCGGCTCAGCCGCCGGCAGCTCGGGTGTGAACTCGACAGGTTCCTCACTCTCGGCTGGGGGCGCTGGCGGAGGCATTTCCTCAAGAGGGGCCGTTTGCGCGATGGCCGGCTCCGGCTCTGGCTCCGGCGCTGCAGCGGGAGGTTCCGCCGGCTTTGCTTCCGCGGCGGCGGGCGGAGGGGAGCGGCGCAGATACTTCTCGATATCGGCGAGATAGGGATTGCGGGTGCGCGAAGGCGCCGCCTCGGCGGTCGGCTGTTCGGCGGCCGGCGCGCTGACCGGTTCCGGGGCGACAATGGTCCGGTCCGGCAGTTCCTCGGCGGCGGGCGGAATCTCCGATGTCTCAGCCTCCGGCTCGGTCGGGTGTTCTTCAACGTCGACCTCTGCCGGCCTGGCGAAGGCGGCTCCGTCAGACTCCTCGAACAGGTCGGACAGGTCGGCCTGCTGTTCGGCGGAGGCGGGCTCAGGCTCGGCCGGAGCGGCAGACGCTACGGGTTCCGGTTCGGCAAATGGCTCCGGGGCCTGCTCGCGCATGGACCTCTGAGCGGGCCGTTCAGGCGTCTTGGCGGCAAAGCTTGCCCAGAGATCGTCGGCGGCCTTGCTGATTTCGTCGTGGCTCCGGGTCGAGGCCGAAGACGGTTCAGGTTCTGATTCCGGCTCCGGCGCGGGCGTTGCGGCTGGCTCAACGATATCATCGGCGGCTGGCGGGACCGCCTGGGCGGCGGGGCCTCGCGACGGCCTGATCCACGACAGCGGACCGCGTTGCGGGGAGCCGCGTTGGGCCGCGGGCTGGGGGGCAGGGGCCGGCTCTGCTTCCGGCTCCTGCAGATCGATCTGCAAGGCCTCGTCGAGCCGGAGCGCCAGATCGTCGACCGAGGCCTGGCTGCGTGTCGCCGGTGCAGGGGCAGGCTGAAACTCCTCTGCCTGCTCCAGCGGCTCGGCCGGGTAGATCGGCGCGGTGCTGACGGGTTCGGGCGCCCGATCGGGTACGACGGCCGCCGGCGGCACATAGGCGTACTCGGCGGCTGTCTCGTCGCCCATGCGAATGTCGCGGGCGGAAAAGTCCACCGGTCTCGCGACCTCGGGAGGCATGGCGATGTCGGCCGGCTGCTGCGGGGCCACAGGCGTTGCGCGCGACATCGGCCGCAGCGGCTCGACGGCGGAAACGGATGGCACGGGTTCCAGATCCGTATCCGCCCGCACGGCGACCGAAACGGCCAAAGCGGCTTCGGAGGCCGCGACCATGGCATCCTGAGCGGACGCGTAAGGCGTGGTGCGCTGGTCGCTGTCGACGCGGGGCGCCGGCGGTTGGCGCCGCTGCGGGGCGGGCGGCGTCGGTTCGCCGTCGCCGGTGGGCAGGGAGCCGCGGCGCACCTGGATCTTGCCGATGTTGGGCTCGATGACGATGTCGTTCGGCCCGCCGATCAGCACAAGATGCTCGACGCTGTCGCGCTTGACGAGAACGAGCTTGCGCCGGGCGTCGACCATCGCGGCTTCGACGACGAAGATTCGCTTCTGCTTGCCGCGCACCCCCGTGAGGATGTTGCCGCCGGCATAGCGATGCAGAAGCCACGATCCGAGGATGATCAGAATCGAGACGACGACGAGCGCAATGATGAAGTTCGTGGCGTTTGCGCCTTCCAAACTGAACAGATTCACGCGTTTATTCCGTTACTGTTTCCAGGCGGCCGGCGAGAACGGTGATTCTGCCGTTTGGCCGGCAAATGGCCTGGATGTCATTCGTGACGCATTCTCTGCCACGCGGCAAAGTCTGCCGGGTCATCGTGCAGTCTGACAAGCGCATAGTATGGCTTTCCTGTTGAAAAGCCAGTTGATCCCTCGCGATGCAGCATAGTCCGGCCGCCAACGAGTTCCAATCGTTAACCTGACGTTAACCAAGCGGGCGGCAGTTATTGCCTACTGAATGCCGGCTGAACGGCGTTGTGGGCAAGTTTTTCCCACATCACCGAGTCGGCCGAATGGGGGCATGCAGAGGTGCGGACGCGACTGTGCGGTTCGTGCGGTCGTTCGTATGAGGAGTGTTGCAAATGGCGTTTAATGACCTGCCCCTTTTCCGCGCGATGCGAGAGAAAATGATGTTCCACGAGGCGCGCCAGCAGGTGCTCTCGGAGAATATCGCCAATGCTGCAACGCCCGGCTATCAGGCGGAAGATATTGATCAGCCGGACTTTTTCAGGATGGTCGCGTCCTCCGCGAACATGTCGGAAGGCAGCCTCCGGCCGACCGTGACATCCGAACGGCACATCTCGTCGGCGTCAATCGGCGGCGACGGCGAGTTCCGCAAGAAGACCGTCGAGGGCTACGAGGTGACGCCCGACGGCAACGGCGTCGTGCTCGAAGAGCAGATGATGAAGGTCACCAACAACCAGATGGACTACCAGATGGCCGCGTCTCTTTACCAGCGCAGCCTCGGTATCCTGAAAACCGCAATCGGCCGCGGCTGACACAGACTGAAGGGGTTGATCGATGGACTTCCAGAAATCGCTGATGATCTCCGCCGCCGGCCTCAAGGTGCAGTCGGGCCGGATGCGGATCATCGCGGAAAACCTTGCGAACGCTGATTCGGCGGCCCGTTCGCCCGACAAGGACCCGTACCGGCGCAAGATACCGACCGTGGACACCCAGTTCGACCATGAACTCGGGGTGGAACTCGTCAGGCTCGGCCGCGTCTCCAAGGACCGCAGCGATTTCCTCAAGCGCTACGAACCCGGCAGTCCGGCCGCCGACAAGGACGGCTACGTCAAGTATCCGAATGTTCAGCCGCTGATCGAGGTCGTCGACATGCAGACGGCGCAGCGGACCTACGAGGCCAACCTCAATGCGATCACCAGTGCACGGCAGATGCTGCAGCGGACGATCGACATCCTGAAGGGGTGAGGGCCCTTTCGCCACATAAAATCCATGTGCCGCAAGGACATGGAGGAACAAGCTAAGGCACCGAGAGAGGACAGTTCAAGATGGCGCTCACCACTCCCATCGGCGCGGCCAATGCCTATCAGGCGGTTTCGCGACTGGCGAATCGCGGCGGCGAGGCGCAGACTTCGCCCATCAAGGCCGATCAGGGCGGCGGGTTTGCCGATCTCCTGAAGAATCAGGTCCAGGGCGTCATCGACGGCGGCAAGGCGAGCGAGGCCAAGGAAGTGGCGCTCGTTCAGGGCAAGGCGGACGTCGTCGACGTGGTGACGGCGGTTGCCGAAACGGAAGTCGCGCTCGGGACGATGGTGTCCGTCCGCGACAAGGTGATCTCGGCCTACGAGGAAATCATGCGGATGCCGATCTGACGACATTTGCGGGGAGCTGCGGCAGGGCCGTTCCGGAAAGGTGCGGTCGTTTTAGATGATGTGAATTCGCGTTCGGCCGTTCTTGAGGCCATGAGAAGTGGATGGTCGGCGCCGATGGGGATTGGCGGCCGGACCTGACGAGAAGTGAAAGCCGGGACGATGACGGGTGCCGAAGCGCTTGATCTGGCGAGAGAGTCGATCTGGGTCACCGTGGAAGTGGCCGCACCGGTAATGATCGTCGGCCTTGTGGTCGGCGTTGTCATCGCGCTGGTCCAGGCGCTGACGCAGGTTCAGGAAATGACACTGGTGTTCGTGCCGAAGATCCTGGCGATCTTCATCACTTTGCTGATCGCGCTGCCGTTCATGAGCGACGCGCTCAGTAGCTTCATGGTGATCGTCAGCGAGCGGATCATTGCCGGCTGAGCCCGGCCTTGTGGCGCTGCGGCGGCGTGAAAGGCGGCCAATGGTCGGGACGGACAAGCCGTGACCATTCAAATTCTTCCCGGCGTGACGGTTCTCTTCTTTCTGCTTTTCGCACGCATCGGCTCGCTCGTGATGCTGATGCCGGCCCTCGGCGAGCAGACCATTCCCGTCAACATTCGCCTTGCCATGGCGTTGGTCCTGACGCTGGTGCTCTATCCGATCACCGTGACAAGCCTGCCGACCGGACTGGAAAACAATGCGCCGCAAATGATCACGGCGCTGGTGCGCGAGGCGCTGATCGGCCTGGCGCTCGGGCTCCTGATGCGCATCCTCGTCTCGCTGTCCCAGACTGCCGGCGCCATCATCGCCCAGAACATGGGGCTGAGCTTTGCCCAGACCGTCGATCCGACCATGGGGCAGCAGGGTGCGATCCTCGGCAGCTTTCTCGGCATGGTCGGTGTGACGATGATCTTCGTCACGGACCTCCATCATGTCGCGATCGCCGGCCTTGCCGGCAGCTACAAGATTTTTCCGCCCGGCGGGGATTTTCCCGTCGGCGACATGGCTGAGGTCGCGACAGACACGATCGCCGGCGTTTTCGAGGTCGCCTGCCAGATATCGGCGCCGTTCATCGTCTTCGGGCTCGTCTTCTCCTTTGCCCTTGGCATTCTCGCCAAGCTGATGCCGCAGCTGCAGGTCTATTTCCTGGCGATGCCGGTCACGATCTTCGTCGGGCTGATGCTCTTCGCCTTGTTGATGGTGCCGATGGTGATGGCCTATGTTGGCCATATCGAATCGGGGCTGATGCGGCTGGTGCCGCAGTGACGGGCAGCATAGGACGGCCGCTGCGAAACCAGAGCACGATGCGTTCGGGCGAAGGCGCATGAACGAGATCATTATGCGCTAGATTCAATGATGTAGGGCTGCGTGGCGGGCACTCATGTGAAGGCCCATGACTGCACGCGGTTCTATTGAGAAGGGACGCCGCCGCGACGGGATGTCGGGCGGTGCCGGACGATGGCCGAAGGCGACGACAGCGAAAAGACAGAAGAACCAACCCACCGAAAACTGGAAAAGGCGCACGAACAGGGCGACGTTCCGAAAAGTCAGGAAGTGGTGACGTTCTTCACGATGGGCGCGGTGACATTGATCGTCGCCTTCGGCGCGAGCAGCGTCACGCACAGTCTGTCCGGGCCTCTGACCGCCATGCTGGAACATTCCGGAGATCTTCGTCTCGACGGGGGAGGGCTCCTGCACCTCTGGTACAACGTCGGCGACTACATCTTCACGGCGCTGCTCATTCCGTTTCTCTTCGTGATGATTGCCGGCGTCGGCGGACATATGATCCAGCATCGCCCGGTCCTGTCGGGCGAGGGGCTCAAGCCGAAGTTTTCCAAGGTCTCGCCGCTTGCAGGCCTCAAGCGCCTGTTCTCGGCGGAGGCGCTGGTCAACTTCGCCAAGGGGCTCCTGAAGATGAGCCTGGTCGGGGCGGTTCTGTTCCTGATCATGTGGCCGCAACGGCGATACATGGCGCCGATGGTCTCGATGGACCTTGCCGAACTGCTTGCGTTCACCCAAGACCTGTCGATGCAGATGCTGAAGGCGGTGCTCGCGATCCTCGCCCTGATCGCGATCGGCGACCTTATGTGGCAGCGGCATCGCTGGACCCAGAAGCAGCGGATGTCGGTCCAGGAGGTCAAGGAAGAGCACAAGCAGGCGGAAGGCGATCCCACGATCAAGGCCAAGATCCGCCAGATCCGCCTGGAACGGTCGCGCAAGCGCATGATGGCGGCGGTGCCCTCGGCCTCGGTCGTCATCACCAACCCGACGCACTATGCCGTGGCGCTCAAATACGAGACCGGCATGCCGGCCCCGGTCTGCGTTGCCAAGGGCGTCGACCAGGTGGCGTTGCGGATCCGCGAACTCGCCACCTCCAAGGAAGTGCCGATCGTGGAGAATCCGCCGCTCGCCCGTGCGCTCTATGCCTCCGTCGATCTAGACCAGATGATCCCGGAGGAGCACTACAAGGCGGTCGCCGAGGTCATCGGCTTCGTGATGCGGCTCAAGAACCGCAATGCGGACACCTGAGCCCGGCGCGTCTTTTTCGTGAAAAAATCCGGTTGATCATTCGGCCCCGGGCGAGTTCGGCGGGCGAATTGACCGCCGCTGCGCTAGTATTCGTGCAAACGGGCGCGAGACTGATTCGGACGTGGAGAGGGGCATGGGCGCTCCGGTTCCCTTTCCGGGGACGCGGAGAGTTAGTGGGTGTCGCTGGCGCATTTGATGGCGAACGGGCTGGTTGCGGCTCTCGACGCGGCCTTGCGGTGCGTCCATAAGGTGGCTGCCTGATCGAGATTTGTCCGGGGCTGATCGTCCGGCTGTCCGGGGGGCGGTCCCGGCGGCATGGGCTTGCGCGGAATGTGGGGAAGACTGGGTCCGATGGCGGAAACAAGCGAGAGCGAGAACAGTCCGGCCGTCGAGCCGGCGATGGTCGACCGGGCCGGCAAGTCCGGCAACGTCGGCCTTCTGGTGCTGCTTGCCGTCGCGCTCGTCACCGCCGCCGGCATCTTTGCCGTTCTCGACCGGTCGTCGGCCGAGCCCTATGTCATGGGCCTTCTCGGGCTTCTGGCGGTTGTCGGCGTCTTCTCGCTCTTTGCCGGCGCTATCGGGCTGATCCGCTTCGGTCAGGCGGCCGAGGGGCAGGGCTTCGCGCGGCGCTTTCTCGATACGATGTCCGACGGTCTGTGCGTCACCGACCTCGACGGGCGCATCGTCTATGCCAACGGCGCCTATGCCAAGCTGATCCGGGCGGAGACCTCGAGCGAGGTCCGGACGGTCGAGCGGGTGTTTTCGTCAGACCCCGACGCGGCCGATGTCATCTTCCGTCTTGCCCAGGCCGCGCGGTCCGGCATGAAGGCGGAGGAGGAACTGCGCCGTGCCCATCCGCTTGGACGCAGCGACGGGCCGGTGCGCTGGTACCGCATCCGGGTGCGTCCGCTGTCGGGCGTCGGGCGCGAACGGACGATGACCGTCTGGCAGGTCGCCGACATCACCAAGGACCGTGATGCGCAGGAGAACAACTTCCAGGCGCTGCAGCGGGCGGTGACCTTCCTCGATCACGCTCCGGCGGGTTTCTTCTCCGCCGGACCACTCGGCCAGATCGTCTACATGAACGCGACGCTGGCCGACTGGCTCGGCTTCGATCTCGCCGATGTCGAGGACGGTGCGGTGCGCCTGTCCGACATCGTGCAGGGAGATGGCGCGGCGCTGCTTGAAGGCGTGCATGGCGCGCCGGGCGAGGTGAAGACCGGCATCATCGACATCGACCTCATCAAGCACAACGGCCAGAGCCTGCCCGTGCGCCTCATCCACCGGGTGCCTGTGGGCGCCGACGGCGGCATTGGCGACAGCCGGACGCTGGTGATCAACCGCTCGCCGGGCGAGGACGTGTCCGAATCCCTGCGCGCGGCGGAAGTGCGCTTTGCCCGCTTCTTCAACAACACGCCGATCGCGATCGCCGGTGTCGACAAGGAAGGCCGGATCGGGCGCACCAACGCGCCCTTCATGCGGCTTTTCGCTGATTTCGTGAAGTCCGATCCCCGCTCCGGGATGGGCCGTCTCGTCGACGTGGTCGCGGAGCGGGACCGTCAGGCACTGGCCGATGCTCTCGCCGTGGCCGCGACCGGGCAGGGGCAGATCCCGCCGATCGACGCCGCGCTGCCGGGCGACAGGAACCGGAGCGCCCGCTTCTTCATTTCCTCCGTCGAGGAAGGGGCGGGTGATGGCGAGGTTGCCGTCGTCTATGCGCTGGAAACGACGGAGCAGCGGGCGCTGGAGGCGCAGTTCAGCCAAGGCCAGAAGATGCAGGCCGTCGGCCAGCTTGCGGGCGGCGTGGCGCACGACTTCAACAATGTGCTGACCGCCATCATCGGCTTTTCCGACCTTCTGCTGGCCAATCACCGGCCGACCGACCCGTCCTTCCAGGACATCATGAATATCAAGCAGAACGCCAATCGCGCCGCCGGGCTCGTGCGCCAGCTTCTGGCTTTCTCGCGCCGCCAGACGCTGCGCCCGCAGGTGCTTCTGCTCGCCGACGTGATCGCGGATCTGACGATCCTGCTCGACCGGCTGCTTGGCGAGAAAGTCGAGCTCAAGGTCACCCATGGGCGCGATCTGTGGCCGGTGATGGCCGATCTCAACCAGTTCGAGCAGGTCGTCATCAACCTTGCGGTCAATGCCCGCGATGCCATGCCGCGCGGCGGGACGCTCTCCATCGTCACCCGCAACGTGGGGGTGAACGACGTCGGACAATACGACTATCAGGGCTTCGTGCCTGCGGACTATGTGCTGATCGAGGTCTCCGACACCGGCACCGGCATGCCGGAAGAGGTGATGGAGAAGATCTTCGAGCCCTTCTTCTCGACCAAGGAAGTCGGCAAGGGAACGGGTCTCGGCCTTTCCACCGTCTACGGCATCGTCAAGCAGACCGGCGGCTACATCTACCCGGAAAGCGAGCTCGGCAAGGGCACGATCTTCCGCATCTTCCTGCCCCGGCATATTCCGGCCGTCGAGGACGCGCCGAAGAAGCCCGTCGAGCAGACGGCGCTCAGCGACCTGACCGGAACGGCGACGATCCTGCTGGTGGAGGACGAAGAGGCGGTGCGTGCCTTCGCCGCCCGCGCGCTCGCCTCGCGCGGCTATACCGTGCACGAGGCCAGCACTGGCGCCGAGGCGCTGGAGGTGATGGAGGAGACCGGCGGTTCGATCGACCTCGTCGTTTCCGACGTGGTGATGCCGGAAATGGACGGACCGTCCCTGCTGCGCGAGTTGCGCAAGACCCGGCCGGATCTGAAAATTATCTTCGTCTCCGGCTATGCCGAGGATGCCTTCAAGAAGAACCTGCCGGAAAACGAGAAATTCAATTTCCTGCCGAAGCCCTTCAGCCTCAAGCAGCTTGCGACGACGGTGAAGGAAACGCTGAGCGAGTAGCCAAGGCTTAAAAGCCTTGTCAGTTGCCAAAGACAATGATCCGCCTGAGTTATTTTGAGTTTGGCGAACTGCATGAGGATATTGCTCACTTGACGCGTAAATACTGCCAAAGAACAATTCTCTTTCTGAGAAGGAGGTGATGCCATGGCTTTAGAGCAACGCGCATACCAATTGTTGTTGGCTGAGAACCCAATGTCGGCAGAGCAGCTTGCAGGTTGGCTTGACTGCGAAACGAAAATCGCTCGGAATTGCATCGACAGTCTACGTAAACATGGCGATTTCGTTTGGCATGATCCAGTGTTGGGAGCGTTTTGGGCTAGCCGCGACGGGCAGCCTGGGATTGAGCCTCACACCAGATGGAAGAGACGATTCACCGGGCGAAGTACATAGTCGTGTGATCAGAAGTTATCTTGGCGACGGGCATCGTGGGGACTTCGATGTCAATTGCGAGCAGTTTCCATCGCAGCATGAATGTCTATTCGAAACAGGTAACAGGCCAATTGGCTCATTTGAGCATTAGATGGTCGATTGAAAAGTTTCTGCCTTGATCGACTTCGACCGTCACACCCGCATTTTGCGCCAGTCCCCGACCGATCAGGTTTTCGTCCAGAATCCCTATCCGATCTATGCCGCGGTTCGCTCCGTTTCTCCGATCTTCTTCTGGGAGGACTATGGCCACTGGTGCTGCGCCGGCTTCGACGACGTCTCGGCCCTTCTGAGGGACCGGCGTTTCGGGCGGGAGGTGACCCATGTCGCCAGCCGCGAGGAGCTTGGCTGGGAACCGATCCCGGACCGGCTCCAGCCCTTCTACGACATCGAGGCACACTCGCTGCTGGAGCGCGAACCGCCGGTGCATATGCGCCTGCGCGGCCTCGTCAACCGGGCCTTCGTCTCGCGTCAGGTGGAGCGGTTGCGTCCGCGCATCGAGGCGCTCGCCAACGATCTCATCGACGGCTTCGAGGCGAAAGGAGAGGCGGAGTTGATCACCGCCTATGCGACGCCCATTCCGGTCGTCGTCATCTGCGAACTGCTCGGCGTGCCCGCGCGCGAGGCGGATCGGCTGCTCGACTGGTCGCACAGGATGGTGGCGATGTACCAGTTCGGCCGCACGCGGGCCGACGAGGACGCCGCGGTTCAGGCGAGCCAGGCGTTTGCGGCCTTCATCCGGGCCTATGTCGACGAGCGACGGTCGGCCCCCGGGGACGATCTCATCAGCCGCCTGATCGCGGCGGAAGAGGCGGGCGAGACGCTTTCCACCGACGAACTCGTGACCACCTGTATTCTCCTGCTCAACGCCGGGCATGAGGCGACGGTGCATGCCATCGGCAACGCTGTCTCGGCCATCCTGCTCCATGACGTCGATGTCGCCGGTACAACGGCGCGGCCCGGAGGATTTGGCGCCCTTGCCGAGGAACTGCTGCGGTTCGACCCACCGCTGCACATGTTCACGCGCTATGCGCTGGAGGACCTTGACTACAAGGGCGTCTCCTTCAGGAAGGGCGACAAGGTGGGCCTGCTGCTTGGCGCGGCGAACCGCGACCCCGGACGCTTCCCCGATCCGGACCGGATCGATCCGGCGCGCTCCGACGCCGGGCATGTCGCCTTTGGCGCCGGCATTCACTTCTGTGTTGGCGCGCCGCTGGCGCGGCTTGAATTACAGGTCGCGCTGGAGGTGCTCTTCCGCCGCCTGCCGCGCCTCAGGCTCCGCGAGCGTCCGCGATATCGCGACGCCTATCATTTTCATGGCGCCGAGCGGATCGACGTCGCGTGGTAGCAGGATCGGATGAGCGGGCGGCGACTGTCCGGACTGCCGATCACCCTGGTCCGTGGCGATTCCTTTTTCGGCCATGTCTCAACGGGATACACCCGGTGTAGGTCGGATGTATCCCGTTGCGACATGTAGGCAGATGTGCTATAAAATCGGACATGAGCAAGACACCCCCACTCCCGACGATTCGTGACTTCCTTGAGCGTTTCCCTGACGATGACACCTGCTTGGATCATCTGATGCGGACCCGCTACGGCGAACGTCATGCCTGCGCGAAGTGTGGCAGGGATGCCCGCTACTATCGCGTCAAGTCTCGTCGTTCCTACGAATGCGAATATTGCGGCCATCAGGTCTATCCGACCGCTGGCACGCCGTTTGAGAACACGCGTACGTCCCTGCGCGATTGGTTCACCGTCATGTTCATGTTCTGCGCTTCCCGTAACGGCGTGTCCGCCAAGGAAGTCCAGCGCACCATCGGCGTGACGTACAAGACCGCTTGGCGCATGTGCAACCTGATCCGTCAGTACATGGGTTATGTCGACGGCGACGGTATGGTCGGCGGCTCCGGTTCCGGCATTGTCGAAGTGGACAAGGCTTTCATCGGCGGCAAGGACAAGCTCGGACAAGACGACAAGACCGTCGTGCTCGGGATCACCGAACGCGGTGGCGAGACGATCACGCGGGTTATCGAGTCAAAGGCGGCAAAGCATGTCCTGCCGCACATCATGAAATGGGTTCGCCCCGGCTCCCGTATCGCTACTGACGAAGCCAAGGCGTTCATTGGTCTCTCTGACGAGGGATACAAGCACGGCAGGGTCAGCCACCGTGACGGGCAGTACGTGAACGGAGAGGTTCATACCAACTCGATTGAGGCGTTCTGGGGTAACGTCAAACGCTCAATCGCGGGAACCTACATCACCGTTTCTCAGAAGTGGCTCCAGACTTACCTGCACGAGTTTGAGTTCCGGCAGAACCTTCGGAAGAACCCGCACCTGATGCTAGAGCTTCTTTTGCAGGCGTTCCCGAGGCCGGAGGCAAAGTGACCATCGCGTTGAGAAGCTGGTCAAATCGTTTCCCAGCATCAGCGTTTTTCTTCACTTCAGGCGACACTACCATTTCTAGCCCTTTATCCGATGCCTATCTTCGACGGCGACGAGAACGCCGAAAATATATGCTGTTCTAGCAAAGGCCAAGAACGCCCATACAAACATAGAGAACCAAAGCGCGATTATATAGAACCATGTATCATCAATATCCGCTGCCTTTTTATCCAGCACTATAAGCGGCATTGATGTGATCGTCAGAATGAACCCTATATAAATCGCCCACTTCGTGTATTTTATGAAATGTTTCATAGGCATACTGTTTCTTATCTCGCCTATAAAACCATCTCCTTTACTTGCTATAAACCCAAATATTCCAAACAAAAAGCCCGTCTGAATAGAAGCCCAATCGAATACTGCGCTATATAACGCTTCAATCGACAGATCGTGTTCAACAAAATGCGACAGAGTAGCATCCTTGAACACGCACAAGACAATAAAGGTCGCACTACCTGAGAAAACAGGTCCATACTGCTCAACCTTCAATGTCAATTTGTTAGGCATTCATATCTCTCATGAGTTCTCGGAGAACAATTTTTCTTATGTTGTAATTTATCTCTGGGTCCCGTTCGTGGTAATCAATTATTCTTGTTTGGGATAGAACGTCATCAAGAAAATCAATTTTCCCTTCATTTATAGATTTATCGTCAGATATGGCCTGCATTGATTCAACATGAAGATCATCTTCTTCAATCTTGTTCATCATACTTCGAACGAACCCCTTAATATCATCGGCCAAGCCGCCCTTGCCATGTCCCATAGACATTTCAATGGTGATCCTCGGAGCGTCATACGCCTCGCTCAACCTTGATATAGCAATCGATGCGGCTTCCTCTTGTGGAAGGTTCGCTAGATTTTCTGCACCAGCAACAGAGACGCACAACCTTCTTACACCGCCGTTCAAAAATCGTTCCCAAGCATCTCTTGTGAGAATTGGGACGAATTTATAAAATTCTGCCCCATTATGCTCGCTGATGTACTGACCAAATCTTGAAGGGCTAATTATCCTGCTGTTATTCTGTATTCCCAAAATTCCTCTCTCGGAATTGTATCGAAATACGATCGAATGTCCGAGTGGATTTATCGTTGTTAATGCAGATATACCGTTTTCAATTACTTCTGACGGCATGTTTATGCGCTGTATTCTAGTTAATTCTCCGCATATGCAATGCTGACCGTCATCTTCCATAACTTCCAGCCGCACATCGTAGTCTTGCGCGAGTTTTCTCTCTCTGCGTGACGCTGGCTCAATATCTGAAATTCTTCTGATCGATTCAACGAACGTCGGATGATTGGCCGCTAGTCGGTCAACGTTGAAAAACCGAAAAGACGTTTTTTTCTCCACCATCCCCTCCCAGACCAGTTTGACGTGCATCGAAGCACGATTCCAAACCGTAGGGAAGAAATTCAAGGCATTATCAATCAATCATGCGGTTTCAGGAACACACAATATATTGAGGAATACCTAGGACAAATTAGGAACAATACGACATGTTGTGCCGTGGGTCGACTCAGCGACCATGGAGGCGTATAATGGTTGCGACGGCGATTCGTTGACAACCGCCGTCGCTGCGTCAGCGACCTGTCAGGGTGAGCCGTCGCCGACGATATGAACTTCATTGGCTTTGCGGCTCGGCCTGAAGGACGATACCGCATGCCAGGATTGGGAAGCTTTGGACGCCTTGAGTTCGGCAAGCTCGGATTCAACACCCAGCGTCGCGCACCTACCGCGAATAACCTCCAGCACAACATCAACATCATCACGTCCGCCATCGCCAGCAGGCACCGCCTGTCCGCGAAGATCAACGGGAGTGATACCGTTCTTGAGCCTTACGCTCTCTTTACGTCAGCAAGCGGGACGATCCTCAACGCTGTCGTCATCTTCTCCGATGTCTTGGGTGTTGCCAGCTTCATGCCCCAGAACATCAACGTCGCGACCATGCACGCCGTCAAAGAGGAGAACGACGGGTTCTTCCCGAACTGGGGGTTCGACCTGAGCGGGCTTACTGACGCCACCGAGGTCCTCGCCTCGGTCGACCTTATCCAGTACCCGAAGGATGGCTTCCAGAGCGATCCGGGCGCCGTCACCAGCTAACTGTGGATCCATATTCCTGAATCCACTCAGGCCGGAATGCGCACTCCAGCGTATTCCGGCCAATGCTTTGCGGTACTCAAGATTGGAAGCCATTGATTTTCCTATTTGATTCGCAAAATTCACGCCCTTACATGTCTCAACGGGATACATCCGGTGTAGGTCGCCCGAAACAAATATGGAACACAGCAAAATTCCCTTAATGATTCCATTTTGTTGGTTGGGCTCTTGTTATATGGAACAAAACATGTACATTAACGGCAATTGCAACGCATGATCGCCCGTGAAATAAGGAGCCCATTCAATGGCGCAGAACTCACTCCGCCTCGTCGAGGGAAGTTCAATGGACAAGACCAAGGCGCTTGACGCGGCGCTCTCCCAGATCGAGCGCGCGTTCGGCAAGGGCTCCATCATGCGGCTCGGCCAGGGCCAGGTCGTCGAAGTCGAGGCCGTTCCGACCGGTTCCCTCGGGCTCGACATCGCTCTCGGCATCGGCGGCCTGCCGCGCGGGCGTATCGTGGAAATCTATGGACCGGAATCGTCAGGCAAGACGACGCTGGCCCTGCATACCGTCGCCGAGGCTCAGAAGAAGGGCGGCGTTTGCGCCTTCATCGACGCGGAACATGCGCTCGATCCGGTCTATGCGCGCAAGCTCGGCGTCAATCTCGACGACCTGCTGATCTCGCAGCCCGACGCCGGCGAACAGGCGCTTGAGATCTGCGACACGCTGGTGCGTTCCGGTGCGATCGACGTTCTGGTCATCGATTCGGTTGCGGCGCTGACGCCGCGGGCCGAACTCGAGGGCGAAATGGGCGACTCGCTGCCAGGCATGCAGGCGCGGCTGATGAGCCAGGCGCTGCGCAAGCTCACCGCTTCGATCTCCAAGTCGAAGACGATGGTAATCTTCATCAACCAGATCCGCATGAAGATCGGTGTGATGTTCGGCAGCCCGGAAACGACGACGGGCGGCAATGCGTTGAAGTTCTATGCCTCCGTGCGTCTCGACATCCGTCGCATCGGCGCCATCAAGGCGCGCGATGAGATGGTCGGCAACCAGACCCGCGTGAAGGTGGTCAAGAACAAGCTCGCGCCGCCCTTCAGGGAAGTCGAGTTCGACATCATGTATGGCGAGGGTGTTTCCAAGACGGGCGAACTCGTCGACCTTGGCGTCAAGGCTGGCATCGTTGAAAAGTCCGGCGCCTGGTTCTCCTATAACAGCCAGCGTCTCGGCCAGGGCCGCGAGAATGCCAAGCTGTTCCTCAAGGAGAACCCGGAAGTCGCCGACGAGATCGAACTTGCGATCCGCCAGAATGCCGGGGTGATCGCGGACGAGATTCTCAAGGGCGAGCCCGAGGATGACGGCGACGACATGGAGGCCTGAGCCTCCGGTCGATCGTGCGGCGGCTGCGGCGGGCTTGGTCTCTTGAATTTGCCCGTCGCCGCCATCGGCGTTCAGCGTCTTTTGCGGATCGTTGCGTTTCCGTGACTGCTCTTGTGGACAGGTGAGCGGTTGCCCGTTTAAAACCCATGAACTCTTCGTCGTGGCACAGTCCCTGCGCCCGACCTTTTTTCTGGTTATGGGTGAAGTCTGCCATGAGTGGCGTCAACGAGATCCGGTCCACATTCCTTGAGTATTTCGCGCGCAACGGCCATGAGGTCGTTGCGTCAGGTCCGCTCGTGCCGCGTAACGACCCGACCCTGATGTTCACCAACGCGGGCATGGTGCAGTTCAAGAACGTCTTCACCGGTCTTGAAAAGCTGCCGTATTCCACGGCGACCACGTCGCAGAAGTGCGTGCGCGCCGGCGGCAAGCACAACGACCTCGACAACGTCGGCTATACCGCTCGCCATCACACCTTCTTTGAAATGCTGGGAAATTTCTCCTTCGGCGACTATTTCAAGGAGAATGCGATCGAGCTTGCCTGGAAGCTTGTGACCAAGGAATTCGGGCTGCCGGAAGAAAAGCTGCTGGTCACGGTCTATTCGGAAGACGAGGAGGCTGCGACCTTCTGGAAGAAGATCGCGGGCCTGCCGGACCAGCGGATCATCCGGATCGGAACCTCCGACAATTTCTGGGCCATGGGCGACAGCGGGCCTTGCGGCCCCTGCTCGGAAATCTTCTACGATCATGGCGAGGGCATTCCCGGCGGCCCGCCCGGTTCGCCCGATGAGGATGGCGATCGCTTCATCGAGATCTGGAATCTCGTCTTCATGCAGTATGAGCAGATTGCCGGCGGCCCGCGCCTCGACCTGCCGCGCCCGTCGATCGACACCGGCATGGGGCTGGAGCGGATCGCCGCCGTCCTGCAGGGCGTCCACAACAACTACGACATCGATCTCTTCAAGGCGCTGATCCATGCCTCGGAGGAGGCGACGGGTGTTGGGTCCACGCCGGAGACGGTGGCGAGCCACCGGATCATCGCCGATCACCTGCGTGCTTCCAGCTTCCTGATCGCCGATGGCGTGCTGCCGTCGAACGAGGGTCGCGGCTATGTCCTTCGCCGGATCATGCGGCGCGCCATGCGCCATGCGCATCTGCTGGGCTCCGAAGAGCCTTTGCTGTACCGCCTCGTTGGCACGCTCGCTCACGAGATGGGGCAGGCCTATCCGGAACTGATCCGGGCGCAGTCGCTGATCACCGAGACGCTGCGGCTGGAGGAGGCGCGGTTCCGCAAGACTCTGGCGCGCGGTCTGTCGCTGCTCGACGAGGCAACGACGTCGCTGGAGAAGGGCGACAATCTCGATGGCGAGACGGCGTTCAAGCTCTACGACACCTATGGCTTCCCCTATGACCTCACCGAGGACGCGCTGAAGGCGCGCGGTATCGGCGTCGACCGATCCGGGTTCGAGACGGCGATGGAGCGCCAGCGCGCCGAAGCGCGGGCGAATTGGGCAGGTTCCGGCGAGGCGGCGACGGAAGCTGTCTGGTTCGGCCTTCGCGAGAAGGTTGGAGCTACCGAATTTCTGGGGTATTCTGCGGCCAGAACGGTTGCCAGCGTTGTGGCTCTCGTGGCCGATGGCGTCGAGGCTGCGGCTCTCAAGGCTGGCGCGGAAGGCTGTGTCATCGTCAACCAGACGCCGTTCTACGGAGAGAGTGGCGGTCAGGTCGGAGACACGGGCGAGATCCGCTGGTCCGGCGGTCGCTTCAAGGTGAGCGATACGCAGAAGAAGGCCGGCGGCCTCTTCGTTCACTATGGCGTTGTCGAGGACGGGACGCTGGAGGTCGGCGCCGAGGTCGAGATGGTGGTTGACGCGGGTCGACGCGGTGCGATCAGCAGCAACCATTCGGCGACGCATCTGCTGCATGAAGCTCTGCGGGAAGTGCTCGGCACCCATGTGGCGCAGAAGGGTTCACTGGTGACGCCGGAGCGACTTCGCTTCGACTTTTCACACACCATGCCCGTGACGCCAGAGCAGATCGAGACCATCGAGGCGCTCGCCAACGGGATCATCTTGCAGGATGCGCCGGTGTCGACGCGCCTGATGGCGGTGGACGATGCCATTTCCGAGGGCGCCATGGCGCTCTTCGGTGAAAAATATGGCGACGAGGTCCGAGTCGTTTCGATGGGCACGGCCATCGAAGGCGAGAAGGCCGGCAAGCCCTATTCGGTGGAGCTCTGCGGCGGCATTCACGTTGGGCGGACGGGCGAGATCGGTCTGGTTCGGGTCGTTCAGGAAGGCGCGGTGGCGGCGGGTGTCCGCCGTATCGAAGCGCTGACCGGCGCAACCGCGCGGCGCTACCTGACGGATCAGGAAAAGCGGCTGAAGGACATTGCGTCCGCATTGAAGGTGCCGGTGTCCGATGCGCTCGACCGGGTCCAGGCGCTCATCGAGGAGCGGCGCAAACTGGAGCGCGATCTTGCCGAGACGCGCAAGAAGCTCGCCATGGGCGGCAGTGCCGGCGGCGACGAGATCAAGGACGTCGGAGGCGTGAAGTTCCTCGGCAAGGTGGCCGAGGGGATTTCGCCCAAGGACCTGAAAGGGCTCGTCGACGAGGGCAAGAAGCAGATCGGCTCGGGTGTCGTTGCGATGATCGGCGTTGCCGAGGATGGCAAGGCGGGTGTCGTCGTCGGCGTGACGGACGATCTGAAGGATCGGATCAGTGCGGTCGATCTCGTGCGCGCCGCCGCCGAAGCGCTTGGCGGCAAGGGCGGCGGTGGCCGGCCGGACATGGCGCAGGCCGGCGGGCCGGACGGTTCCAAGGCGCAGGCCGCCATCGAGACGATCGAGAAGGGGTTGCTGGCTCCGGCTGCTGTCTGACGGGGCGTTCCACCGGGCGAGCAATGGCGGCTCGATCACGGTTTGTGGTCGCGGTTTCGGAGGCATGACGCGGTTCAGCCTCCGGATGCCGCGGCTCTCGAACTCCTAGGCTCGTCTGCCATCCCGGTGCGTTGCTGCTGCCGGTTTCCGGTTCCGGCGTGATGGCGGCGCCGGAACGACATACCTGCAAAGAGGGCGTGATGCCGGACGATCATCGCGAGCATGAGCACATGCACGATCATGGGCATCATCACGACAACCGCTATTCCGACATGGAAGCGCGTGTTCGCGCCCTTGAAACTCTGCTGACGGAAAAAGACCTGGTCGATCCGGCGGCCCTCGATGCGATCGTCGAGACGTATGAGACCCGGGTCGGCCCGCGAAACGGCGCGCGGGTCGTTGCCAAGGCGTGGGCCGATCCCGAATTTGCCGAATGGCTCAAGCAGGACGCGACTGCCGCGATCGCAAGTCTCGGCTATACCGGCCGGCAGGGCGAGCATATGCGGGCGGTGTTCAACACGCCCGACACCCACCATCTCGTCGTCTGCACGCTGTGCTCCTGCTATCCTTGGGCCGTGCTTGGCTTGCCTCCGGTCTGGTACAAGGCGCCGGCCTATCGCTCGCGCGCCGTGATCGATCCGCGCGGCGTGCTGGTGGAATTTGGCGTGGAGCTGCCCGCTGACAAGACGATCCGCGTGCTCGATTCAACGGCGGAACTGCGCTATCTCGTCGTGCCGGAGCGTCCGGTAGGTACGGCTGGCTTTGACGAGGACGCCCTTGCCGATCTCGTCACGCGCGACTCGATGATCGGGACGGGCCTTGCTCTGGCCCCGGAGGATCGGTCGTGAATGGCCCCCATGACCTCGGTGGCCAGATGGGGTTTGGCCCGGTCGCACCGGAACCGGACGAGCCCTCTTTCCATGCCGACTGGGAAAAACGGGCGCTGGGGCTGACGCTTTCCGGCGGGGCCATGGGCGCATGGACCATCGACGAGAGCCGGCATGCGCGTGAGTGCATTCCGCCAGTGGCCTATCTGTCCGCAAGCTATTATGAGATCTGGATCCGTGCCCTTGAGGTGCTGCTCGAGCGGCACGGCTTTGTCACGGCCGAAGAACTGGCCGACGGACATAGCCGGCAGGCAGGCGCTCGCCCGGCGCGCGTGCTGACAGCCGATCAGGTCGCGACCGTTCTCGCGAAGGGCGGACCATGCGACCGGCCCGCAGAAACGATGCCCAGGTTTTCTGTCGGCGACCGGGTTCGCGCGCGCAATTTTCACCCCACCGGCCATACCCGGCTGCCGCGCTATGCCCGCGGCCGCGTTGGTGTGGTCGAAGCCGTGCAGGGCTCCTTCGTTTTCCCCGACGACAATGCCCACGGACGCGGCGAGGACCCGCAATGGGTCTATCTTGTCACCTTCACGGGGGCGGAAATCTGGGGCGAGGGGGCCGATCCCTCGCTCATGATCTCCATCGATGCCTGGGAGAGCTATCTTGAGCCGGTGTGAGGCGCGTGCGCCGCTTGCCGCGTCTCCCGGCCTGCCGAAGTCGGCCGAAGGCGATCCGGCTTTTGCCGAGCCATGGCAGGCGCATGCCTTCGCGCTCGCCGTGCAACTTCACGAAACGGGGCTCTTTTCCTGGGGCGAATGGGCGGCGGCGCTTTCGGCGCGGCTGCATGAGGAGGGCCGGGCGGAGGACGGGTCTGACTATTTTGATGCCTGGGTCCAGGCACTGTGTGATTTGCTGGGCGCCAAGGACATCGCCGCCGAGGCCGGCATCCTGGACCTGCAGAAAAGTTGGCAGCGCGCCGCCGAAGCGACGCCGCACGGCCGGCCGATCGTTCTGGAGAATGACCCGGAGCGGCGTTCTTAGGCCCGCTGGTCGCTTGTCCTCTCGCTCGTCCAAACAAAAAAAGCGGCGGAATTGCTTCCGCCGCTTTGCGATGCTCTGGCTGCCCTCAATGAGGGAGCACCGATTGCCTTACTTCCACTCGCCCATGGCGGTTTCGAGGTTGGAGGCGATCTTCTCCAGGAAGCCCGCGGTCGACAGCCAGCCCTGATCAGCGCCGACGAGGAGCGCCAGATCCTTGGTCATGAAGCCGGCCTCGACCGTGTCGACGCAGACCTTCTCCAGCGTGTCGGCGAAACGCGCGAGTTCGGCGTTGTCGTCGAGCTTGGCGCGATGGGCAAGACCGCGCGTCCAGGCGAAGATCGAGGCGATGGAGTTGGTCGAGGTCTCCTTGCCCTGCTGGTGCATGCGGTAGTGGCGGGTGACGGTGCCGTGGGCGGCTTCCGCCTCCACCGTCTTGCCGTCCGGCGTCATCAGCACCGAGGTCATCAGGCCGAGCGAGCCGAAGCCCTGGGCGACGATGTCCGACTGCACGTCGCCGTCGTAGTTCTTGCAGGCCCAGACATAGCCGCCGGACCACTTCAGCGCCGAGGCGACCATGTCGTCGATCAGGCGGTGCTCGTAGGTCAGCTTGCGCTTCTCGAACTCTGCCTTGAACTCGGTGTCGTAGACTTCCTGGAAGAGATCCTTGAAGCGGCCGTCATAGGCCTTGAGGATCGTGTTCTTGGTCGACAGATAGACCGGATAGTTGCGCATCAGGCCGTAGTTCAGCGAGGCGCGGGCGAATTCGCGGATCGAATCGTCAAGGTTGTACATCGCCATGGCGACGCCGGCGCCGGGGAAGTCATAGACCTCGTGCTCGATGGTCGTGCCGTCCTCGCCGACGAACTTGATCGTCAGCTTGCCCTTGCCGGGCACCTTGAAATCGGTCGCGCGATACTGGTCGCCGAAGGCATGACGGCCGACGATGATCGGCTGCGTCCAGCCCGGCACGAGGCGCGGCACGTTCTTGGCAATGATCGGCTCACGGAAGATGACGCCGCCGAGGATGTTGCGGATGGTGCCGTTCGGCGAACGCCACATCTTCTTCAGATTGAATTCCTCGACGCGCGCCTCGTCGGGCGTGATCGTGGCGCACTTGACGCCGACACCGACGCGCTTGATGGCGTTGGCGGCGTCGATCGTGACCTGGTCGTCGGTGGCGTCGCGGTTCTCGACGCTCAGGTCGTAATACTCCAGGTCGATGTCGAGATAGGGATGGATCAGCTTGTCCTTGATGAACTGCCAGATGATCCGGGTCATCTCGTCGCCGTCGAGTTCGACGACCGGGTTTGCCACCTTGATCTTGGTCATAAATTGGTCCCCGTTAAAGGTCGTGCACGAAAGCCCAGGCCCGACGACTGATCCGTTCTCAAGCGCCTCATGGTATGAAGCCACCGGCGATCATGATTGATCGATCGATATTTCCGTTTACGTAAGCGGAAACTCGCCAAGCTTGGTCATGCCGCTTCATATCACCCGCGATGCGTGACGGAAATCCTCCTTTTCGCTTGCCGGGCCGATTTCCGCGCCGGCAACTTCGATATATAGCGGAGGCAACGTGTAGCCGGCGGATCGTTCGCGCCGGCAGCGGCCGGACAGTGCCCAGAGGAAAGCAGGACACGTGCCAGAGGATTTCGAAGCAACAGAAAAGCATACCGCCGGAGACGCAGCGGCGGACCTGCGGCCAGCCATCATTCTCGTGGAGCCGCAACTTGGCGAGAATATCGGCACGGCTGCCCGGGCGATGGCCAATTTCGGGCTGTGCGACCTGCGCCTCGTGACGCCGCGCGACGGATGGCCGAACGAGAAGGCCCGCGCGGCGGCGAGCAGGGCCGATCATGTCATCGACGCGGTGCGGGTCTATGACGACCTCGCCTCGGCCGTGAAGGACCTGTCCTTCATCTATGCGACAACGGCACGCGACCGGGATCTTTCCAAGCGCGTCTGCGGTCCGGTTCAGGCGGCGGCCACCATGCGCCAGTTCGAGGGGCAGGGCGGGCGCGTCGGCATTCTGTTCGGACGCGAGCGCTGGGGTCTCAACAACGAGGAAATCTCGCTGGCCGACGAGATCCTGACGCTGCCTGTCGATCCGGAGTTCGCCTCGCTCAACATCGCGCAAGCGGTGCTGGTGATTTCCTACGAGTGGCGCAAGGCCGGTTTTTCGGAGGCCGACGGCGGAATTCCCTTCCAGACGCCGGAGCGTTCCCTGCCGGCCACCAAGGACGAACTGGTGGGGCTCTTCGAGCATCTGGAAGGTGCGCTTGACGACGTGACCTTCTTCCGGCCGCCGGAAAAGCGGCCGACCATGGTGCGGAACCTGCGCGCGATCCTGCAGAAGGCGGAGCTCAACGCGCAGGAGGTGCGCACGCTGCGCGGTGTCATCTCGGCGCTGGAGCGCAGGCATCTTCGACCGCGCGACGAGAAGGGCAACAAGCCCGCGTCCGCACCCAAGGGTGACAGCGAAAAGCAGGACTGAGTCAATGGCGGAGCGCAGCCGGGTTCTTGTGTTCGATTCGGGTTTCGGCGGGCTTTCCGTCGTTGCCGAGATCCGCAAGGCGATGCCGGATGCCGCGCTCACCTATCTCGCGGACACGGCCGTCTTTCCCTACGGCCATCTGCCGGAAGCGGATATCGTCGCCCGTGTCGCCGAACTGATGACGGTCGCGGTGCCGCGGTTCGCGCCCCAGGCGATCGTCATTGCCTGCAATACGGCCTCGACGCTGGTGCTGCCCGACCTTCGGGCCCGTTTCACGATCCCGATTGTCGGCACGGTCCCGGCGGTGAAACCGGCGGCGGAGAGAAGCCGCAGCCGGATGGCCTCGGTGCTGGCAACGCCCGGCACGGTGAAGCGGGATTATACGCGCCAGCTGATCGAAACCCACGGACAGGACTGCCGTTTCACGCTTGTCGGCTCGCAGAGGCTCGCCTCGCTGGTGGAGGCGGAATTTGCCGGCGAGACGATCTCCGATGACGACTTCGGCAGCGAGGTCATGTCCTGCTTCGTCGACGACGGCGACCGGCGCACCGACACCGTGGTGCTGGCCTGCACCCATTATCCTCTGGTGCTCGACCGTCTCAAGGCGCTCGCCCCGTGGCCGGTCGAATGGATCGATCCGGCGCCGGCGATCGCGCGGCAGATCATGCGGGTTACCGAGACGGTTGCCGTCGAAGGGGGCGGGCAGGGCGAGGACATCTTCCATGCGACGGGCCGTCTGCCGCCGGACGGGCTTGTGCAGCGGTTTGGATTTGCCGGCCAGGAGCCTTTCGTCATCTGAATCTTCTTTGGGTGGCGGCAATAAACTGTCGCATTTCGCGTCAATCCCCCTTATCTGAGTGCCGACATTTGAAGCCCGCGCCAGCCCGGACCCGATCATGATCCCCAACGACACGCCGATCACGCCCGACCTCGTCAAGAGCCATGGCCTGAAGCCCGACGAATATGAGCGCATTCTCGACCTCATCGGACGCGAACCGACGCTGACCGAACTCGGCATCTTTTCGGCCATGTGGAACGAGCACTGCTCCTACAAGTCGTCCAAGAAGTGGTTGAAGACGCTGCCGACGACGGGCCCGCAGGTGGTGCACGGACCGGGCGAGAACGCGGGCGTCGTCGACATCGGCGACGGCGATGTTGCGGTCTTCAAGATGGAGAGCCACAACCACCCGTCCTATATCGAGCCCTACCAGGGCGCGGCGACGGGCGTCGGCGGCATCCTGCGCGACGTCTTCACGATGGGTGCCCGGCCGGTCGCGGCGATGAACGCGCTGCGCTTCGGCGAGCCTGACCATCCGAAGACCCGCCATGTGGTCTCCGGCGTTGTCGCCGGTGTCGGCGGCTACGGCAATTCCTTCGGCGTGCCGACGGTTGGCGGCGAGGTCAATTTCCACCCGCGCTATAATGGCAACTGCCTCGTCAACGCCTTCGCGCTAGGCCTCGCCAAGGCGGACGGCATCTTCCTGTCGCAGGCAAAGGGTGTCGGCCTGCCGGTGGTCTATCTCGGGGCGAAGACGGGCCGCGACGGCGTCGGCGGCGCGACCATGGCCTCGGCCGAATTCGACGAGACGATCGAGGAAAAGCGCCCGACCGTGCAGGTCGGCGATCCCTTCACCGAGAAGCGCCTCCTGGAAGCCTGCCTTGAACTGATGACGACCGGCGCGGTCATTGCCATCCAGGACATGGGCGCCGCGGGCCTGACCTGTTCGGCGGTGGAGATGGGCGCCAAGGGCGACCTTGGCATCGAGCTCGATCTCGACAAGGTGCCCTGCCGCGAGGAGCGGATGAGCGCCTACGAGATGATGCTGTCGGAGAGCCAGGAGCGGATGCTCATGGTGCTCAGCCCAGAAAAGGAGGAAGAGGCCGAGGCGATCTTCCGCAAGTGGGAGCTCGATTTTGCCATCGTCGGCGTGACGACGGACGACCTGCGCTTCCGGATCAAGCATCAGGGCGATGTCGTCGCGGACCTGCCGATCAAGGATCTCGGCGATCAGGCTCCCGAGTACGACCGTCCGTGGGTGGAGCCGAAGATACCTGCGGTAGTCGCGCCCGAGGATGTTCCGGCTCCGAACGATCTTGCCGGAGCCTTCCTGACGATCCTCGGCAGCCCGGACATGTCGTCGCGCCGCTGGGTCTACGAGCAATACGATACGCTCGTTCAGGGCAACTCGGCGACGATCCCCGGCGGCGACGCCGGCGTGATCCGGGTCGACGACAGCAACAAGGGTCTTGCGCTCTCGGCGGACGTCTCGCCGCGCTATTGCGAGGCCGACCCGTTCGAGGGCGGCAAGCAGGCCGTGGCCGAATGCTGGCGCAACATCACCGCCGTCGGCGCGACGCCGCTTGCGATCACCGACAACCTCAACTTCGGCAACCCGGAAAAGCCGGAGATCATGGGCCAGTTCGTGATGGCCATCAAAGGCATCGGCGAGGCCTGCAAGGCGCTCGACTTCCCGGTCGTCTCGGGCAACGTCTCGCTCTACAACGAGACCCTCGGCCAGGCGATCCTGCCGACGCCGGCGATTGCCGGCATCGGCCTCCTGAAGGATGTCACCAAGCGGGTCGGCATCGCCTTCCACAATGCCGGCGAGACGGTGATTCTGATCGGCGGCCACGGCCGGCACATGGGCCAGAGCGCCTATCTGCGCGACGTGCTCGGCCGTGAGGACGGAACGGCGCCGCATGTCGATCTGGCCGTCGAGCGCCGCAACGGCGATCTGGTGCGCGGCCTCATTCAGGACGGCACCGTGAGCGCCTGCCACGACCTGTCCGACGGCGGTCTCGGCATTGCGCTTGCCGAAATGGCGATGGCGCGCGGTGTCGGTGCGAAGGTCGCATTGCCGGAGGGTGCGCCGCATGTGACGCTCTTTGCCGAGGATCAGGGCCGCTATCTGCTGTCGGTGCCGTCCGACAAGGCCGAAGCGGTGCTGGCACGGGCAGAAGCGGCCGGCGTTGCGGCCGAGGCCATCGGCACCACCGGCGGCGATTCCTTGTTGGTTGGCGAGAACATCGCCATATCAGTGAAATCGATGATCGAAGCGCATGAGGACTGGTTTCCCCGCTTCATGGCGGGTTAATCTCTGTGAGGAGTTGGTACCGTCGGTGCCAGTGATCGAGTGGTCGGGAGGATGACGATATGGCGATGCAGGCACGCGAGATCGAAGAGCTGATCAAGGCTGCTCTTCCGGACGCCAAGATCGAAATCCGCGATCTGGCCGGTGATGGCGACCACTACTCAGCGATCGTGGTCTCGGAGAGTTTCCGCGGCAAGACCCGCGTTCAGCAGCACCAGCTCGTCTACAATGCCCTCAAGGGCAACATGGGCGGCGTGCTGCACGCGCTCGCGCTGCAGACCAGCGCGCCCGATTGAGGGAAAGACACTTTCTCAACAAAAAAAGGCGGCCGGGCAAACCGGCCGCCGTTTTTGTTTGAAGACCCGCCGCGATCAGAAGGGCATCGCGGGCTTGGAGTTCAGGATCTGGCTGATGAGGTTCAGGTCCGTGCCGGTCGTCGGCGTCTTGCGGGTGATGAAGTCGAACACGCGGCCGTCCTTCAGCCCGTATTCCCCGATCCTGCTGACGGTGTTGTCGTCGTTGAAATAAATGGCAAGCACCCGCTGGTCCGTGATCGAGCGGCCCATCAGCGGATTCTCGTCGATCACCTGGGTGATGTAGTAGTAGGTCTTGCCGTTGAGGCTCGACTGCGTGGTGGGCGTGCCGAACACGAGAAGGACCTGCTCCTCACTGGAGCCAACCGGCACCTGCTCCAGACCGTTCTCCGGCATGACGAAACCATGCTGAAGCGGCGGAGCGCCGCAGGCGCCAAGCGCCAGTGTCAGTCCCAGGACTAATGCGCCCGTCCGGATCGATGTCTTGATGCTGGTCGAGCGCAAGGCACACGTCATCTTCATCTGTCTCCTGCCCGTCGATCGGGCGCGATATTCATTCCACCGCGCCGTTGTTGGATCGCTGCTTGGCAACTTGCCTAGCCTGCGCTACGTCACAAAGCAATCGTCAACCATTCCAAGCCGCTCTCGATCGATCGGACAGGGGTCATGATTCTTCAACTGCTGCGCCGCCGACGCACGTCCGGGACGGTTGACCGTCTCTATGGCGCGGTGATGGCCACAAGCCGCGATCCCGCCTATTACACCGACTTCGCCGTGGCCGATACGGTGGAAGGACGATTTGACCTGCTGATGCTGCATGTCGTTCTGGTGGTTCGCCGTCTCCAGCGCGAAGGGGATGGCGACAAGGCAATGGCGCAGACCCTGACGGAAGCCTTTTTCGCCGACATGGATCGCACGATCCGTGAAATGGGAATCGGCGATCTGTCGGTCCCAAAGCGCATGAAGAAGATCTCCCAGGCCTTCTTCGGCCGGTATACCGTCTACGATCAGGCCATCAATGCAAAGGATCGTGAGGGTCTGGCAGAGGCGCTTCAACGCAATATCTACGATGCGCTCGACGAGCGCGCCGAAGCGGCGCAGCGGCTTGCGGGTCATGTCCTCAAGCAGGCCAAGGCGCTGGACGACATGACGATACCGGACCTTTCGGCGCTCTCAGGCAGCCTGCCGGTCAAGGTCTCGGTCTGATCGCCAATCAAGGAAACGAATGCAGGTAGCCATGACAAGCAGCGAGAGGTTTCCGTTTTCCCGAAGGGTGGATGTGCAGGCACTGCCCGCGCGCGGAACGGCGGTCAACATTGTGGCCAACGACGAGGAATGCGCCGCACTGGCACGCGATCTCGATCTGCCGGCGGTGCACTCGCTGTCGGCCGAACTGCTTCTCTCACCGTTTTGCAAGACCGGTGTGCGTGTGGCCGGCCGCGTTCGCGCCAAGGTGACGCAGTCCTGCGTCGTCACGCTCGAACCGGTCGAGGAGACCGTGGACGAGGCGATCGACATCCGGTTTCTGCCCGCTGACGAGATCGAGACGGTCAGCGAGGAAATCGAGGTCGACCCCGAAACGGAAGATCCGCCGGAGCCGCTGGAGACCGGCGATCTCGATGTCGGGCAGATCGTGGCCGAGCACCTGGCTCTCGGGCTCGATCCCTATCCGCGGGCGCCGGGGGCAACCTTCGATCCGCGGATCGAGGACGCCGGCGACGAGGAGCCTGAGTCGCCCTTTGCCAAGCTCCGGGCCCTGAAGGGCGAGGGGCAGGGCGAATGAAGGCGCCGGCCGCTGCCGGCCGGGAGGCCGGTGTGCGCGGCGAATTGAGCGGCAGGGCGTGCTCCGGCGATGGTTTGCCGGTTTTGCTCACTTTCCGGCCAGCCGAAAGAGTTGAACCGCAGCAAGCCTATTGTTTCCTGGATGGAAGCGGGTATGTTCGCGGCGCCTCGCGAGGCTTGGCTCTCCGAGCCCGGGCGGCGGACGCGACGTCCCGCCGTTTCGGCCCGCGGAACGGAGCAGGACGGACGGAGCGGACTCTGCCGGGCTCGTCGGTTCAGGCGTATTGAGGATCTGGGTAACGGCACGGCATGGCGCAACCGATGAAGATTTCCGTCGATGCGATGGGCGGCGACCATGGGCCGTCGGTCATTCTGGGCGGCTGCGAACTGATCCTGGCACGACGGCCGGACATTCACTTCCTGCTCTACGGTGACGAGGCAAAGATCGCCGAGGTGCTGAAGAACCTGCCCCGGCTTTCCAAGTCGTCGACGGTCATTCACTGCGCCGTGGCGATCGCCATGGACGACAAGCCGAGCCAGGCGCTGCGCTCGGGGCGTGGCAAGTCCAGCATGTGGCGCAGTGTCGAGGCGGTGAAGACGGGCGAGGCTTCCGTCGCCGTTTCGGCCGGCAACACCGGCGCGCTGATGGCGATGTCGAAGTTCTGCCTGCGTACGCTGGCCGCCATCGAACGTCCGGCGATCGCGGCGCTCTGGCCGACCATGAAGGGCGAGTCGGTCGTTCTCGACGTCGGGGCGACGATCGGCGCCGACGCGCAGCAACTGGTCGATTTCGCCGTCATGGGCGGGGCGATGGCACGGGCGCTGTTCCATCTCGACAAGCCGACCGTGGGTCTGCTCAACATCGGCGTCGAGGAGGTGAAGGGCCTCGACGAGGTTCGCACCGCCGGCGCCATGTTGCGCGAGGCCAACCTGCCGATGATCGCCTATGGCGGCTTCGTCGAAGGCGACGACATCGGCCAGGGCAAGGTCGATGTGGTGGTCACGGAAGGCTTCGCCGGCAATATCGCGCTCAAGACGGCCGAGGGCACCGCCAAGCAGGTGGGCTCCTATCTCAGGGCGGCCATGAGCCGGACCATCATGGCGCGGATCGGTTATCTCTTCGCGCGCAGTGCCTTCAACAGGCTGCGCGAGAAGCTCGATCCACGCAAACTCAACGGCGGGGTGTTCCTCGGTCTCAACGGCATCGTCATCAAGAGCCATGGCGGTACCGATGCGGAAGGTTTTGCCAGCGCGCTGGACCTTGCCTACGACATGGTCCGCAACGACCTGCAGGCAAAGATCCGCGAGGGCCTCGAGGAATATCACCGCGGCAGGTTCGGCGGCCTTGAGCCCGAACAGGAAAGGATGTCTTGAGCGTGGTCAGATCCGTGATCCTGGGCACGGGCAGCTATCTGCCCGAGCGGGTGCTCACCAACGACGACCTGTCCAAAATGGTCGATACGTCAGACGAATGGATCGTCCAAAGGACGGGCATTCGTGAACGGCATATGGCTGCGGACGGACAGACGACCGCCGATCTTGCCGTCGAGGCCGCGCTGAAAGCCCTTGAGGCCGCCGGTGTCGCCGCCGAGGACATCGATCTGGTGATCCTTGCCACGTCGACGCCGGACAACACCTTTCCGGCGACGGCAACCAAGGTTCAGGCCCGCCTCGGGATCGCCAAGGGAGCGGCCTTCGATCTGCAGGCCGTCTGCTCCGGCTTCGTCTATGCCGTGACGACCGCGGATTCGATGCTGCGGACCGGCATTGCCAAGCGCGCGCTCGTCATCGGTGCCGAGACATTTTCGCGCATCCTCGACTGGAACGACCGCACAACGTGCGTGCTCTTCGGCGACGGCGCGGGTGCGGTCGTCATGGAGGCGCAGGACGATGCCGGCACGCGGGGTGTCGTCACCTGTCAGCTGCGGGCCGACGGGCGCCACGGCGACAAGCTCTATGTGGACGGCGGTCCGTCATCCACCGGCACGGTCGGCCATCTCAGGATGGAGGGCCGGGAGGTCTACAAGTTCGCGGTAGCCGCGGTGACGGATGTCATCGAGCATGCCTTCGAGGCGAGCGGGGAAACCGCCGAGAGCATCGACTGGTTCGTTCCCCACCAGGCAAACCGCCGCATTATCGAGGCCTCGGCGAAGAAACTCGGCATTGCCGAAGACAAGACGATCCTGACGGTCGACAGCCACGGCAACACGTCCGCCGCCTCCATTCCGCTCGCTCTCGACACGGCTGTGCGTGACGGACGGATCAAGAAAGGCGACGTCGTTCTCCTTGAAGCCATGGGTGGTGGCTTCACCTGGGGCGCGGTGATCGTGCGCATGTAAAACCGACCGGCGTCCACCGCTGCGTCCGGCTGATGGCCGGGAGCGGTGGATAGCGCGGAAAGTTAGTCGGTTTTCGGCACTTATCTCCTTGACGATATTGACCGCAAAGGCATGTCGGCATACCGTTCCCAGTCTAAATCCTGACTTCGGACGGTGTCTTAAACAAGAAGAGAGTGATGCCAATGGGGGGCAAGACCGTCACACGAGCCGATCTTTGCGAGGCTGTTTATCAGAACGTCGGATTGTCGCGTACCGAGTCCGCCGAATTGGTGGAAGCGGTGCTCAGGGAGATTTCGGACTGTCTCGTCACGGGTGAGTCGGTCAAGCTGTCGTCGTTCGGCACATTCAACGTGCGCTCGAAGACGGAGCGGATCGGTAGGAATCCAAAAACCGGCGAGGAGGTTCCGATCCTTCCCCGGCGGGTGCTTGTGTTCAAGCCGAGCAACGTCCTGAAGGACCACGTCAACGGTGTGCCCACCAATGGTGCTGCCGAGGACTGACGATCGATTCCTATGACAGACGGCTCGCAGGCTGATCCTGACGACGTCCGGGACGGCGATAGCCGTCCCGCGCCTGCATCTCCAGGCGCCATTCTCCATGTCAAGCCGGGGAATTTGCAGTTTTGCTCGCCAGACGCTTGATGAATGGCCGCGTTGCGGGCATTGTCTATGACGCCGTTTGGCGTAGAACTCCTGTTTAACCCATTGCGCTCAATAGATAATCCACGTTTAACAAGATGGTGGAGCGTGAGATGATTCGTGCCGGCTCATGGCCTTCTGGCGGGACGGGTATTGCTGTCTGGCCCCTGCAGGCGTCGCCGATGTTGACGGATGCGTGAGATGACCCTGGAGAAGCGACCCGATGCCTTTCGGACCATCAGCGAAGTTGCCGAGGAACTCGATCTTCCTCAGCATGTGCTGCGGTTCTGGGAAACACGCTTTTCGCAGATCAAGCCGCTGAAGCGCGGCGGCGGGCGACGCTATTACCGCCCGGACGACCTCGACCTGCTGCGGGGCATTCGTCATCTCCTTTACGGGCAGGGCTTTACGATCAAGGGCGTTCAGCGCATCCTGAAGGAACAGGGCGTGCACTATGTCATGGAGATCTGGCGATCTCCTCCCGAGGTGGTCCTGCAGGCCACCAGTGCCGCTCCGTTGCAGGGACAGGGTCCAATGAGCCCGTATCCACATGACGACGGCGATGGTGACGAGGACTATGAGGCGCCACCCGAGCGTGGACGGGAAGCCGTGAGGCCGGTCGACCTTTCCGGCCCGCATGCGGCCCGCCCGGCGGACGTTGCGTCCTACGAACCGTCTTCTCGCGACGACTATCCGCAGATCGACGCCGGCTCCCGCGAGTCCGGCCATGCGGCGCCGGCGCCGGAGGCCTACTCGCCGCGTCCCGCTGGCGGGGCTATCGCCGAGGTGCTGCCGGACGAACCGCTTCCCGCCGGCATCTTGCCGGAGGAGGCGCAGCCAAGAAGCGGCTTCCGCTTCATGGACAGGCTCAGGGGCGGGGCGCATGCCGGGGAGGCGGCGCAGGGCCCGGGCGGATCGCTTTCCCGCGATGACATCAGGCGCCTGCAGTCGACGCTGTTCGAATTGCTGGAATGCAAGCGCCTGCTGGATCAGACGCGCTGATTTTCGTCCTAAAGGACGTGCACGGGCAGGGGCCATCCGTGTGAACTTCCGCGCCGAAAAATGGCGCGGATGCCGGGCTTTCCACTTTGTCGGTCGGTGGCCGAAATTCCTGCTTGCATCGGATGGCCGGAAAATATAGGGCTTTGCGGCGTCGGAGCGTAGCGCAGTCTGGTAGCGCACTTGACTGGGGGTCAAGGGGTCGTCGGTTCGAATCCGGCCGCTCCGACCATCTTCGAGCGATCTTCATCGCTTTGAAAGATGAGCGGAATTTTCCGCAGAGAGGCAACGCCAGCCACCGTCCAGGCCTTCGGTCGGGCGAGGGGCGAAACGGCCTTCATGTTGCGCCGGCCGCCGCGTCCAACATTCCTTCTTTTCCGTTTTTGCCCATCTTCTGATCCGCCCGTGGCCATATCGGACCCGTTGCGGGCGGTTGGCGCGGTTTCATGTCCTCGCTCCCGACGGTCCGTTACCGGATCATGCCGGCTGTCGCCCGCAGCGGGCTTGTCAGTGCCGGACATCGCGGATATTGGAAGGTCTGGACAGCCGGCGCCCCCTGAGCGCGGGCCTCGCGATTTCAGCAAGGGATTCCAGAGGATGGCCGACAGCGATCTTGCCCGCACGAAAATGGTCGATGGACAGGTCCGTCCGAGCGACGTGACCGACTATCGCATCATCGACGCCATGCTGGACATTCCCCGGGAAGAATTCGTCCCCTCGGCTCAGCGCGCGCTGGCCTATTCCGATCTGCCGATCAGCCTTGGCGCCAGCGGGCGTGCCATGCTGATGCCGCGCGTGCTTGCGATGATGATCCAGGCGGCGGACATCCTGCCGGGCGATGTCGTCCTCGATCTTGGCTGCGGAACGGGCTACTCGACCGCCGTCATTGCACGTCTGGCGAGTTCCGTCGTGGCGCTTGAGGAGGACGCCGCGCTGGCGGCATTCGCAACCTCCGCCCTGCAGGACCTCGGCATCGACAACGCGGCCGTCGTCGAAGGGCCTCTTGCAGCCGGATACGAGGCCGAAGGGCCTTATGACGTCATCATCGTCGAGGGCGCGGTCGAAATCCTGCCCGACACTATTACCGATCAGTTAAAGGATGGCGGACGCCTTCTCGTGATCGAAGGGCGAGGGCTTTCGGCCCGGGCCATGCTTTATGTTCGCAGCGGCGATGATGTCAGCGGACGAATCGTGATGAATGCTGCGGCTCCTCTTCTTCCCGGCTTTGCCAAAGAGGAAGAATTCGTCTTCTGACGTTGCCGATTCGATTCTTTAACTTGCCTACTTCGCAGATCAGCCTGCGCTAGTGATGGACTGACGGCGTAAGGTCCGGCATCCGTGCCAGGACTATTTTGCCTGCCTTTCGTCGTGCTTTGATATTCTGACCTGGGCGGCCCGGCAGGTTTTGCCGAGCTTGCGGCCAATCTGTGACCTTCCTGCCGCACATGACAGCTTTTTGGCCATAAACGCCCGGTTGGTCCTTTGCAGAGTCCCCGAACCGTTTACAGTGCGACGACTGCTCGGTGTCGCCCTATCGGGAGAATCGGGTCATACGACTTATTAATTGGATGGAAACCATAATCGGCTTCTGTTGTCGGACTTGGAAACCATCGATGCGGCAGATTACGGCGAGGTTTGACGTGCAACTGAGACGGTTCATTTCTGGAACGAGCGCAGCGGCCATTCTGGTGCTGGGACTTGGATCCGGCCTGGCACACGCAGAGACCCTGACCGAAGCTCTTGCTGCGGCCTATGCCAACAATCCAACGTTGAACGCCGCCCGGGCTGGTACCCGGGCGACGGACGAGGGCGTGCCCGCCGCGATTGCCGGCTACCGCCCAACGGTCAGCGCCGGTGCGACCGCGACCTTTCAAAGCAGCCGAACGCTGGAATCGCGGATCGGACAGATCGCGCTCACCCTGACCCAGCCAATCTTCCGGGGCTTTCGGACCGAAAACTCCGTGAAGTCGGCCGAGGCGGCGGTGAAGGCGAGCCGCGCGGCGCTGCGCAACACCGAGCAGACCGTCCTGCTCGATGCCGTCACCGCCTACATGAACCTTGTGCAGGACCGGGCCATCGTCGATCTGCGCAAGAGCAACATGACCTTCCTCAGCGAGCAGGTTCGCGCGGCCAACGATCGTTTCTCGGTCGGTGAAGGCACGCGGACCGACGTCGCCCAGGCCAAGGCCGCGTTTGCTTCGGCGTCTTCGGCTCTCAGCCTTGCCGAAGCCACGGTCAAGGCGGACGAGGGCACCTATCGCCAGGTGGTCGGCCACGATCCGAAGGGTCTGTCGAGCGCGCGTGCGGTGCTCCAGCTGCTGCCGAAGTCCTACGACTCCGCTCTCAGTCAGGCGCGTCAGAACCATCCGGCGATCAGCGCCGCGGTCTTCAATTCGGATGTTGCCGCGCTGAATGTCAAGATCATCGAAGGCGAGCTGCTTCCGACGGTGTCCCTGAGCACGTCCGTTGGGCGGACCTGGGCCAGCGGCCAGACGAGCACGAACACCGGGACGGCCTTCTCCGTGACCGGCGACATCAACATTCCGCTCTATCAGGGCGGCGCGGTCTATGCGCGCGTCCGCCAGGCCAAGGAGCAGTACGGTCAGGCCCAGCTGCAGGTCGATTCGACCCGCGATCAGGTGCAGGCGCAGCTCATCGCCGCTTGGGGAACGCTGGAAGCCGCTGAAGCGCAGATCACTGCGGCCCGCTCGCAGGTCGATGCCGCAAGGCTCGCTCTTGACGGTGTCATCGAAGAGCATCGCGTCGGACAGCGCACCACGCTGGACGTCCTGAACGCGCAGACCGATCTGGTTGACGCTCAGGTGAGCCGCGTGCAGGCCGAGCGTGACGCGGTGGTCGCCAGCTACGCGGTCCTGTCCTCGATCGGCAAGCTGTCTTCCGAAGACCTTTCGCTGAAGGTGACGTCCTACAAGCCGGAAGTGCACTACACGAAGGTGCGCGACAAGTGGGGCGGGCTGCGGACCCCCGACGGCCGCTGAGCCGTCCCAAAGACTTTGCTGGGTGCCGGTCTGCGCCCGCTGGAGCATCGAAAAGATGCCTCGGCGGGCGCAAATCGTTTGGGCCGGTGGCCTGAGCGAGACCGGGCGTCAACCGGAAGACGGGCTGCGGCGGCCTCCGGGGCGACCTGGAAGCGGTCGCTGATCATATCATTCGGGGAAAAGCCGGATTTCGGGAATGGTGCCCGTTCGCGGCGGGCCGCTGCGGTCCTATACTGACGTCTAAATACCTCGGCGAATCAATTTCACCGAGGCAAAATGGCCGCCCGTCACTGGGAGCGGCGGAACGATCAGGACTTGCCGGGGGCGTTTGGTAGATGGCGAAAGCGAGTACCTCCCAGGAACCATCAATGGAGGAAATCCTCGCGTCGATCCGGCGGATCATTTCCGACGAGACGACGTCTGCGCCTCCGCAGAAGGCCGAGCCCGAGCCGGAGCCCGAACCTTCGTTCGAAGACCCCTCCGAGACGATTTCCGAGGACGACCTCGACAAGCTCTTTGCCGCCGAAGCCGACACGGCTGACGTCGATGCCGAACCGGAGACCGAGGTCGAGGATATCCTCGACCTCGACGAGGTTGCCGAAGAAGAGGCCGCCGGGGAGGACGATGTCCTTGATCTGACGAACGAGATGGGCCTTGAGGAAGGTCCGGAGACTTCGGCGGGCGTCGACCCCTTCGAACTGGTGCAGGGGCTTTCGCCGGAAGAGGACGATCTCGCCTTCGTAGACGGCAGCGAGTCGGCAGGCGGTTCCGAACTGGAGCCCGGGTTCGAGGTGGAAGACGTCGCGGCCTCCGTCATGGACGATCTCGACAAGGCCCAGATGTCGAGGGCCGAGGCTGCCATGGAGCGGCCATCGGCGGGATTTGCGACCGGCGGCTACGAGTTCGGCAGTTCCTTCGATGCGAGCACGCTGATCTCGGCGGAAGCGAATGCCTCGGTGAATGCGGCCTTCGGGTCGCTTGCGCACACGGTGCTGACGAACAATGCCCGCACTCTGGAAGATCTTGTGTCGGATCTCCTGCGGCCGATGCTCAAGAGTTGGCTCGACGAAAATCTCCCGACCATGGTCGAGCGTCTGGTGCGGGCGGAAATCGAGCGGATTTCCCGCAAGCGCTAACCAATCCCCCTGAATGACGGCTGACAGGCCCCACCAAGCTCAACGGGTTCGGGCGGCGTACACGGTGCCTTTATGGCTCCATGTGACTGCGCGCCGCTCTTGCGGTTGACTTCGCGGGCCTGCTCGGCTTTGTAAAGCATCGCGTCTTTGGCGGTCACGGCCGCCAAGTCGCGCCATGATGCTCTATCTCTTTGGCCGCGCTGTATTTTCGGGCGGCCAGCAGCCAAGACAGAACCTTCGATGCTGGAAAAGACATTCGACGCCGCAACGGTCGAGCCCCGAATCTACGAGACCTGGGAAAGCGCGGGGGCCTTCAAGGCCGGCGCCGGGGCCGTGGAGGGCGCCAAGCCCTTCACGATCGTGATCCCGCCGCCGAATGTCACCGGCTCGCTGCACATGGGCCACGCGCTCAACAACACGCTGCAGGACATCCTGATCCGCCTGATGCGGATGCGCGGGCGCGACGTGCTCTGGCAGCCGGGCCTCGACCATGCCGGCATCGCGACGCAGATGGTCGTCGAGCGGCAGCTCATGGAGCGCCAGCTTCCCGGCCGGCGCGACATCGGCCGTTCGGCCTTCATCGAGACGGTCTGGACCTGGAAGGCCGAATCCGGCGGCACCATCGTCAACCAGTTGAAGCGCCTCGGCGCCTCCTGCGACTGGTCGCGCGAGCGCTTCACCATGGACGAAGGCCTGTCGAAGGCCGTGCTCAAGGTCTTCGTGCAGCTTTACCGCGACGGCCTGATCTACAAGGACAAGCGCCTCGTCAACTGGGACCCGAAGTTGCTGACGGCGATCTCGGACCTGGAGGTCGTGCAGACCGAGGTCAAGGGCAACCTCTGGCACTTCCGCTATCCGCTGGCCGATGGCGCGACCTATTCGGCGCCGATTGCCTGGGACGACGAGGGTCATCCGACCGAATACGAGACGCGCGACTATATCGTCGTCGCCACGACTCGCCCGGAGACGATGCTGGGCGACACCGCCGTTGCGGTTCATCCGGACGACGAGCGTTACAAGGAACTGGTCGCCGCCGGTGCCAAGGTCGTGCTGCCGATCGTTGGGCGCCGCATTCCGATTGTCGCGGACACCTACTCCGACCCCACCAAGGGCACGGGCGCGGTGAAGATCACGCCCGCGCATGACTTCAACGACTTCGAGGTCGGCAACCGGCACAATCTGCCGAAGATCAGCATCATGGATGTGGAGGCGCGGATCACGCTCAAGGACAACGAGGATTTTCTCGATGGCCTGGAGCCGACCGATGCGCAGAGGGGCCTCTGGGACCAGCTTGAAGGGCTCGACCGGTTCGAGGCGCGCAAGCTGATCGTCAGGATCTTCGAGGAAAGCGGCCTGCTCGACACCATCGAGCCGCATCCGCACATGGTTCCGCATGGCGACCGCGGCGGCGTGCCGATCGAGCCCTTCCTGACCGACCAGTGGTATGTGAACGCCGAGGCTCTGGCCCGCCCGGCGATTGCCGCCGTGCGCGAGGGGCGCACGAGCTTCGTGCCGAAGAACTGGGAAAAGACCTATTTCGACTGGATGGAGAACATCCAGCCGTGGTGCATCTCGCGCCAACTCTGGTGGGGACACCAGATCCCGGCGTGGTACGGACCGGATGGCAGCGTCTTCGTTGCGGAATCGGAAGAGGAAGCGGTCGGCGATGCGCTCGCCCACTATGTCCTTAACGGCACGATCGCCGAGGAAGAAGCGGCGGCGATGGCCTCGGACGCCGACAAACGGGCCGGCTTCATCACGCGGGACGAGGATGTTCTCGACACCTGGTTCTCCTCCGCGCTCTGGCCCTTTTCGACGCTCGGCTGGCCGGACGAGACGGCGGAACTGAAGCACTATTACCAGACCGACGTGCTGATCACCGGCTTCGACATCATCTTCTTCTGGGTCGCCCGGATGATGATGATGGGCCTTCATTTCATGAAGGACGAGCACGGGTCGTCGATCGAGCCCTTCCATACCGTCTACATCCACGCCCTCGTCCGCGACGAGAAGGGCGCGAAGATGTCGAAGTCGAAGGGCAACGTCATCGATCCGCTCAACCTCATCGAGGAATACGGCGCCGACGCGCTGCGCTTCACGCTGGCGGCGATGGCGGCGCAGGGACGCGACATCAAGCTCGCGACCTCGCGCGTTGCCGGCTATCGCAACTTCGGCACCAAGCTCTGGAACGCCGTGCGCTTTTCGCAGATGAACGGCTGCGAGCGCGTGGCGGCTTTCGAGCCATCCCTCGTCAGCGAGACGATCAACCGCTGGATCATCGCGGACCTGGCACGGGCGACGTCCGCCGTCAGCGAGGCGCTCGACAGCTACCGCTTCAACGATGCGGCCATGGCGGCCTATACCTTCGTCTGGAACGGCTTCTGCGACTGGTATCTGGAACTTGCCAAGCCGATCCTTTCGGGCGACGACGAAGCCGCCAAGGTGGAGACGCAGGCGACGACCGCCTGGGTCATCGACAAGATTCTGAAAGTCCTTCACCCCTTCATGCCGTTCATCACGGAAGAACTCTGGGCCGAGACCGGCAAGGCGGGACCGGCGCGCGAGGGCATGCTGGCGCTTGCCCGCTGGCCCGAGCACGCGGTGACGACCTCCCAGGCCGCCGACGAGATCAACTGGCTGATCAACCTCATCACCGAGATCCGTTCGGTCCGCGCGGAGATGAACGTTACGCCGGCAACCCTCGTGCCGCTGGTGATGGTGGGAGCCAGCGAGACGACGAAGGCATGGCTTGCGACGCACGAGGCGGCGATCAAGCGGCTGGCGCGCGTCTCCGACGTCTCGACCTCCGAGGCTGCGCCGGGACAGTCGGCCCAGATCGTCATCGGCGAGGCGACGGCCTGCCTGCCGCTTGCCGGCGTCGTCGACCTTGCGGCCGAGAATGCGCGCCTTTCCAAGGAATTGAACAAGCTCGACGACGAGATCGGCCGCATCGACAAGAAGCTCTCGAACGAGGCTTTCGTCGCGCGGGCGCCGGAAGACGTGGTCGAGGCGGAACGCGATAAGCGCGACGGCTATGCCGAGCGGCGGGTGAAGGTCGCCGAGGCTCTGGCCCGGCTGGCGGCGGAGTAATCCGCCGTCTTTGGGCGCCTGCTGCCTGGATCAGCGCTTTGGCAGCTGCCGCATGGCTGCGGCGGCCGGGGAGCCGTTCCATTCGGGATGGCCGGCCGTTGCCTCCTTCATTGCCTTCATCCAGCGACGAAGCGCGAAAGGCGAGGGCAGGCGCGGCGTATGCGCCAGTTCCCAGTGGATGCCGTTGATCGGATCATCGAAAAAGACCGCGTAATAGCCGGGTGCGTAGACCGCATATTCCCGAGGCGGATCGGTGACGTCGAGGCCGTTCTTCAGCAGAAAATCCGAATAAAAGTCGTCGACCTCGCGCCGGCTTCTGGCCCAGAGCGCGATATGGTGGATGCCGACCGAGCGATCCTCGTGCCGCAGTTTTTCGCCACTTTTCGCCGGCTGGATGCCGATATAGCTGTGCGGGACCGGAAAACGGGCCATGTAGTAGGTCGAATGGTAGCCGATATCGAGCGTCCAGAAACTCTTGTAGCCGAGCCAGCCGAACATCCTGTCGTAGAAGGCGACCGACGCCTCATAGTCGAGGACTGAAAATTCGACGTGGTGGACACCGCGCCAGCGCATTGTTGTCTCCCTATGGTCTGCTGAGTGGGGGTGGTCGCCGGGCTCGCCGGCTGGCGGGAGACTTGACCTTTCGACGCGCGGTTGCAAGGCAGGATTCCATGACCGGAGACGGCGCGGACCATCGTCCCACTTTCTTCACCGAATCGCTGTCTGATCGGCATCGGGCGCATTCGGTGAGGCAACGACAGTGGCGAAAGCGGCGACGAAGCGGAAACCCGGCACGCGGAAGAAAAGGACGAAGGCGCGGCCTTTCACCGGGCTGAAGCGTGTCGCCATTGTTCTCGCGGCTTTTGTCGCTGTCTTCGCCGGGGCGATCTGGTGGACGGCGCGGCCTGGCAGTCCGTTGCTCTACCCGCCACGTGCGGGGGCGGCGACGATCGAGGTGGCCATCGCCAATCATGGCTGGCACGCGGGGTTGATCGTGCCGACGGACCGGCTGCGGCAGGTCGCCTATCAGGATAATCTTTCGGCCCTCATCGACATCTCGGAGCGTTTTTTGCCGCATCGCTATCTCGAGATCGGCTGGGGCGACGAGGATTTCTACCGCAACACGCCGGTCCTCTCCCTTTCAGCAATCCCGACTGCGGTCGGCGCCCTGATCGGCGGCGAGCGCTCGACCGTCTTCCATCTTGTCGGTCTCGACAACGAGCCGCGCCGGGCCTTTGCGCGCGCCGACGTCGAGGAGATCGCACTTTCGGAGCCGGGTTTTCGCGTGCTCGCGGCGCGGCTCAACGAGGCTTTCGCGAGGAATACATCCGGAGCACCGGTCGATCTCGGCAAGGGGCTTTATGGCGACAGCGCCTTCTACAGGGCGATGGGGACCTACAGCCTTCTCGACACCTGCAACCACTTCACCGGGCGGCTGCTGAATGCGGCCGGCATGGCAGTCTGGCCGGTGTTCGACACGATTTCCGCCGGGCTGATGTGGGACATTCGCTGGCATGAAGGCGGCAAGCGGGCCGGCTGACGGCGGGTGGCGATATTGATCGGAAGGCGGACAGACTGTCGGGTCGCCTTCCTGGGCAAGGTTTGCTAGACCGGCCTGATCTTGCCCATTGCCGGATCGACGCCCATGCTCCAGCGCCTCATCGCCCTCGTCCTTTTCGTTCTGTCCCTGCCTGCCGTCACCCATGCGGCGGAGCCGAGCCTCCAGACGCTGATCGACGATCTCGGCCAGTGGCCGATCCAGACGGGCGACTACGCCAACACGCGTTATTCGGAACTCGACCAGATCAACGCGGGCAACGTCGGCCGGCTGAAGGTGGCATGGACCTTCTCGACGGGGGTGCTGCGCGGGCATGAGGGCGGACCGCTGATCGTCGGCGACGTCATGTATGTCCACACGCCCTTTCCCAACATCGTCTATGCGCTCGACCTCAACGACGACGGCGCGATCCTCTGGAAATACGAACCGAAACAGGACACCCAGGCGATCGAGGTGATGTGCTGCGACACGGTCTACCGCGGCCTTGCCTATGACGACGGCATGGTCTTCCTGCATCAGGCGGACACGACCGTCGTGGCGCTCGACGCGAAGACCGGCGCGGTGAAGTGGTCGGTCAAGAATGGCGATCCGTCCAAGGGCGAGACCAACACGGCGACCGTTTTGCCGGCCAAGGGCAAGCTCATCGTCGGCCATGCGGGCGGCGAATTCGGCGCGCGCTGCCATCTCACTGCCTATGACGAGAAGACGGGCAAGCTGCTCTGGCGCGCCTATGCCACCGGGCCCGACGAGGACATGCTGATCGATCCGGAGAAGACGACCGAACTCGGCAGGCCGGTCGGCAAGGACTCCAGCCTTTCGACATGGGAAGGCGACCAGTGGCAGATCGGCGGGGCCTGCGCCTGGGGCTGGTTCTCCTACGATCCGGACCTCAACCTCGTCTACTACGGCAGCGGCAACCCCTCGACCTGGAACCCCGTGCAGCGGCCCGGCGACAACCGATGGTCCGACAGCATCATCGCCCGCGATCTCGACACCGGCGTTGCGCGCTGGGTCTACCAGATGACGCCGCATGACGAGTGGGACTACGACGGGGTCAACGAGATGGTGCTGACGACCCAGGTCATCGACGGCAAGCCGCGCAAGGTGCTGACCCATTTCGACCGCAACGGCTTCGGTTACACGCTAGATCGCGAGACCGGCGAACTGCTGGTCGCCGAAAAGTTCGATCCAGCCGTCAACTGGGCCAAGGGCATCGACATGGATCCGGCGAGCGAGAGTTACGGTCGGCCGATCCGCGATCCCGATTATTCGACCGACCAGGACGGGACGGGCGAGGACATGGAGACAAGCGGCATCTGCCCCGGCGCTCTCGGTTCCAAGAACGAGCAGCCCTCTGCCTATTCGCCGAAGACCAATCTCTTCTATGTGCCGACCAACCATGTCTGCATGGACTATGAACCCTTCCGGGTGAAATACGCCGTCGGTCAGGCCTATGTCGGCGCGACGCTGAGGCTTTATCCGGCGCCGGTGGGAGAGGGCTTCGACGAAGAGAACATCATGGGTTCCCTCACCGCCTGGGATGGAGCGAGCGGCAAGATCGTCTGGGCGCTTCCCGAGCGCTTCTCCGTCTGGTCGGGCGTTCTGGCAACGGCGGGCGATGTCGTTTTCTACGGCACGCTGGAGGGCTACCTGAAAGCGGTCGACGCGACGACCGGCAAGGAGCTTTTCACGTTCAAGACGGCCTCGGGTATCGTCGGCAACGTGACGACATACATGCACGGTGGCAAGCAGTATGTCGCCGTGCTCTCCGGCATCGGCGGCTGGGCCGGTATCGGCCTTGCGGCGGGTCTCACCGACCCGGCGGATGGCTCCGGTGCTGTCGGGGCCTATGAGAGCCTTGCGAAATACACCGCGACCGGCGGCGTGCTGACGGTGTTCGAACTGCCGTAGGCCGAATTGGAGATTGGATAAATAGCGACTTGAGAGCGGCTGCGCAGCAGGTGGCAAATGTTGCGTTGAGGAGTATCCATCAACCGAAAGCTGCTAGCCCATGTAAGTAATGTTGGTGTCTCGATGGATCGCATCGACGCTGTCGGTGGGCTTGGGAAGTCGTGATTTTCTTCCGAGTAGTTCCGGGAGAATCAAAATGTAAAGACCTCCCCCAATCAAGACGACTCCAAGGATGACACCAATCAGAACTGCTTCCCATGTCGGCATATCGGCTCTCACTTGCGTATCGTGGCTGAAAGACGCGACTTTTTCAGTATGCCACAATCATTGGGTGCATAACAGGCACCCAGTCGCAGTCCGTATCGACTTGGTTATCCGGCCCTCAGCAATCTCACCGCTTCGTCGCGTCCGAAGAGATAGAGCAGCACGCGCAGCGCCTGACCCCGGTCCGACTTTAGGTCCGGGTCGTTCCTGAGGAAGAGTGCGGCGTCGTCGCGCGCCAGTTCGACGAGTTCGTTATGGACTTCCGGCCGGGCGATGCTGAAGCCCGGCATGCCGCTCTGACGCGTGCCGAGCAACTCACCGCCACCACGTAGCTTCAGATCTTCCTCGGCGATGCGGAAACCGTCCTCGGTCTCGCGCATGACATTGAGGCGAGCCTTGGCTGTCTCGCCGAGCGGTCCCTTGAAGAGCAACAGGCAGGTCGAGGGCTTGTCGCCGCGCCCGACGCGGCCGCGAAGCTGGTGAAGCTGGGCGAGGCCGAAGCGTTCGGCATGCTCGATGACGATGATCGTTGCGTCCGGCACGTCGACGCCGACCTCGATCACCGTGGTGGAGACGAGAATGCGCGCATCGCCCGACTGGAAGCGCCGCATGGCCTCGTCCTTCTCCGCCGCCTTCATGCGGCCATGGACGAGTTCGACGGCGGAGCCGTAGAGGTGCGCGAGATCCTCAAAGCGCTCCGTGGCGGCGGCAAGATCGGAGACCTCGCTTTCCTCCACCAATGGGCAGACCCAGTAGACCTTGGCGTCTTCGCTTCTGACCGCCGCGCCAATGCGGTCCACGACCTCGCCGATGCGATCGAGGCTGACGGAGCGGGTGGCGATCGGCTGGCGGCCCGCCGGCTTTTCGTCGAGCCGCGAGACGTCCATGTCGCCGAAATAGCTCAGCAACAGGGTGCGCGGGATCGGGGTCGCGGTCATCACGAGCAGGTCCGTGCCCGCGCCCTTGGCCGAGAGGGCGAGGCGCTGGTGAACGCCGAAGCGGTGCTGTTCGTCGATGATGGCAAGGCCGAGATCGTGAAACGCGACGTCGCTCTGGAAAACCGCATGGGTGCCGACGATGAGGTCGATGTCGCCGCTTGCAAGGTCCTGAAGGATGCGGTCGCGCTCACGGCCCTTGTCGCGTCCGGTCAGCACCGCAAGGCGGATGCCTGCCGCCTCGCAAAGCGGGGCCATGGAGCGGGCATGCTGGCGGGCCAGCAGTTCCGTCGGCGCCATGAAGGCGGCCTGACCGCCGGTCTCGATCACGGTGGCGGCGGCAAAGAGGCCAACCAGCGTCTTGCCCGAGCCGACGTCGCCCTGGACGAGGCGGATCATGCGTTCCGGCTGGGCGAGATCGGCGTTGATTTCGTCGATGGAACGGTTCTGGGCACCGGTGAGGGCGAAGGGCAGGGCGGCCCTTATCTTCCCGGCGAGGAGGCCACTGGCGACACGCGGGCGGCCGGTCGACTTGCGCAGCGACGCGCGCACGAGAGCGAGTGCTAACTGTCCTGCCAGCAGTTCGTCATAGGCAAGGCGCGACCAGGCGGGGCCTTCCGGAGCGACATCGGGCGCATCGTCCGGATCGTGCAAGCTGTGCAGCGCCTCGGCAAAGGACGGCCAGTGCTGGCGATCCCGGATACCGGCATCGAGCCATTCCGGCAGGTCCGGCACCTGGCCAAGCGCCGACTCGATCGCCTTCCTCAACTGCTTCAGGCCGATGCCCTCTGTCAGCGGATAGACAGGCTCCAGCAGCGGCAGGCTGGCGAGATCGTCCTCGGCGACCACATGATCGGGATGCACCATCTGCGGCGCGCCGTTGAACCACTCCATCGTGCCGCTGATCCATCGGATCTCGCCGATGGGGAACAGCTTCTCAAGCCAGTTTGCCTGTGCATGGAAATAGACGAGAGCCATCTCGCCCGACTCGTCGTGGACGTAGACGCGCGTCGGCGTGCGCTTGCCATAGGAATTGCCGGGCTTGATGCGGTCGACGCGCACCGTGAGGGTCGTCATTACGCCATCCGGTGTGGTCGCGATCTGGCCGCGGCGACGGCGATCGATGATGCTTGTCGGCAGATGGAAGAGGAGGTCGGCGACGACCGCCTCGCGGGCGGTTTCTCCGGTGGGCCCGACGAGCTTGGCCAGACGCGGCGCCGCGCGCGGTCCAATGCCGGCGAGCGTTTCCAGCGGCCTGAAGAGCGGATCGAGAATCGTCGGACGCATACGAACAGGATAGAGCCCCGAACGCATGAACGGGGCAAGAAGGAAAAGCAGGGCCAAGAATCAATCAAGGCCGCATCCTTGCGGAAGCGGCCTCGACGAAGATCATTGGACTATCCGTCCTGGACGGATTGCGTCCTCAGCGGCGGTTCTTGCGAAGCGCGTAGGCCATCAGGCCGCCGGCGATCGGCAGGCCGAGAGCGGCCACCGGAAGCGGGGCGCCGTTCGGGCCGGTTTCACCGATCGGGGAGTAGAAGAAGCAGGCCGGTCCTCGCGGATCGTCGAAGAAGCAGTTGAACACCCCGTTCACGAGCTTGTCGATGTTGACTTCAATCGCATAGCTCGGTGCAGTCGTAAGCCCCAAAATTGCCGCTGCTGCTGCGGCCATAAGGATCTTTCGCATAAAAAAACCTCCTAAAAATGCATTACGCGAACTATTGGGAAATTAGCAAACAAGAGATTAACCGGCAATAGGGCCGTTAATTCATCATTAAAGCGTCAAGAGAATAATACAACTATTAGTATGCATCAAAGACAAATTTCGCGTCTTTATATGAGCTATTGGCTGTTCGACGGCTGATTGTCCATGAAGGGCGTCTCAAACCCGGCTTTTAGTTATCTGCGAAAGGACTGACGGCAAAAACTCCAGCAGGAGTTTTTGCCGATCCTCCGCCGCGCGGCGAGCGCGATTCCCGCGACGCCCTTGCCGTTGTTGAAAAAAAGCTGCGCCGGCGGTGATTCCCACCGCCGGCGCAGCCATTCGTTAGAAGTCCGATTCGCCTGTCGCAAAGCCGGGTGGGCTCTCAGACGGATGGCACGTTCCAGATGTCGGCCGCATAGCCGCGAATCGTGCGGTCGGACGAGAACCAGCCGACATTGGCGGTGTTGAGGATCGCCCGTTCCGTCCAGCGGGACGTGTCGCGGAAGCCGTGGTCGACATCGCGCTGGCGCTGGAAATAGGACTGGAAGTCCGCCGTCACCAGGAAATAGTCGCTGTTGTAGAGGATGTCGGTCAGGTCGTGGTAGCGGGACGGATCGTCCGGCGAGAAATCGCCCTCGGCGATGGCGCGCAGCACGTCGGAGAGAACCGGATCGCCCTCGATCGTCGCGCGCGAGTCGTAGCCCTTGACCCGGATTTCCGCGACGTCTTCCGATGTCAGGCCAAAGATGTAGATGTTTTCCGGGCCGACGCGCTCGCCGATTTCGACATTGGCGCCGTCGAGCGTGCCGATCGTGAGCGCGCCGTTGAGCGCCAGCTTCATGTTGCCGGTGCCCGATGCCTCCATGCCGGCCGTCGAAATCTGCTCGGACAGATCGGCGGCCGGGATGATCACCTCGGCCAGGGAGACGTTGTAGTTCGGCAGGAAAGCGACCTTCAGCCGGTCGCCGACGACGGGATCGGAGTTGACGATCTTGGCGACGTCGTTGGCGAGCTTGATGATCTGCTTGGCCACATGATAGCCGGGCGCGGCCTTGCCGCCGAAGATCTTGACGCGTGGCGTCCAGTCGTTGGCGGGCGAACGGCGGATCGCCTGATAGAGCGCGATCGTCTCCAGGATGTTGAGGAACTGGCGCTTGTATTCGTGAATGCGCTTGATTTGCACGTCGAAGAGCGCGGTCGGATCGACCCTCAGGCCGAGCTTCTTCTCGATCACGCCGGCGAGGCGGATCTTGTTGGCATGCTTGGCGGCGGCGAACTTCTCCTTGAAGGAGGCATCGGTCGCAAAGGCGGCGGCCGCGTCGATCTTTTCGAGGTTGGCGATCCAGTCGGTGCCGATCGTCTCCATCAGGAGCTTGCGCAGCGGCGGATTGCATTCATAGAGCCAGCGGCGCGGGGTGATGCCGTTGGTCTCGTTGACGATGCGATCCGGATAGAGGCGGTGGAACTCGGCGAAGACGGTCTGCTTCATGAGTTCGGTGTGAAGGGCGGAGACGCCGTTCACCTTCTTCGACCCGATGAAGGCGAGGTTGCCCATCCGGACCTCGGAGCCGTGGCCGATGATGCGCACATCCTCCAGCGAAACGGCGAGATTGCGGGACTGGACCTCGGCGAGGTGATGGAAGTCGATCCACTCAATGATCTGCATGTGGCGCGGCAGCACCTTGCGGAAGAGGCCGACGTGCCAGCGCTCGAGGGCTTCCGGCAGCAGGGTGTGGTTGGTGTAGGAGAGGGTCTTCTGGACGATGTCGAAGGCATCGACGAAGGACAGGCGATGCTCGTCGGTCAGAAGGCGCATCAGTTCGGCCACCGCGATCGCCGGGTGGGTGTCGTTCATCTGGATCGAGACGAAATCCGGCAGGTGGCGGATATCGTCATGTTCGGTGAGATAGCGGCGGATGAGATCCTGCAGCGAGGCCGAGGTGAAGAAATACTCCTGCTTCAGCCGCAGTTCCTTGCCTTCCGGCGTGGTGTCGTCCGGGTAGAGCACGCGCGAAATGGTCTCGGCGCGGATCATCTTCTCGGCGGCGTTGAGGTAGTCGCCGCTGTTGAAACGCCGCAGGTCGAGGATTTCCGTCGGACGCGAGGACCACAGACGCAGCGTGTTGACGTGCTTGCCCTGCCAGCCGGTGATCGGCGTATCGTAGGCCATGGCAAAGACCGTCTCTTCGGCATGCCATTTCGTGTTGCCCTGGCCGTCGAAGGAAATGTGTCCGCCGAACTTGATGGTGTAGCGGGCTTCCAGGCGCTCGAATTCCCAGACGTGGCCCGAGACCAGCCAGTCCTCGGCTTCCTCGATCTGCCAGCCGTCGTGGAAGCGCTGGCGGAAAAGGCCGTGCTCGTAGCGGATGCCGTAGCCGAAGGCGGGGATTTCGAGCCGTGACATGGAATCGAGGAAACAGGCGGCGAGGCGTCCGAGGCCGCCGTTGCCGAGCGCCGCGTCGCTTTCCTGATCCAGCAGATCGCGCAGCTCAAGGCCATAGGTGCTGAGCGCTTCCTGCACGGCCGGTTCGATCTGGAGATTGGCGATCGCGTCGTTGAAGAGCCGGCCGATCAGAAACTCCATCGAGAGATAGTAGACGCGCTTCTTCTTTTCCTCGTGCGAGCGGTGCGAGGCGCGGAACCAATGATCGACGACATGGTCGCGGACAACGAGGCCGAGGGCGGTGGACCAATCCTGCAGAGTGGCGTGTTCGGGGTCCTTGCCGACCGAATAGACCAGCTTGTCGATCATGCCCGCGCGGATGGCCTCGGCCGTCGTTCCACGGTCGTCCCAGTTCTTCATTGCGTTGGTATCCATCAATGTCCCCCGATCGGCCCGCCGCATGTCCCCGGTACGAAGGATGCAGAGTCGGTGCTCTTGACGTTGTCACAGACGCCTAGCTAGCGCTGCATCGGAGCCCAAGTCCAGCGTGTTCGTTTTGCGCAAATGCCTCAAGACGGGCACGATGAAAAAATGTGCCCCGAAATCCACATCCCCATGCGTTATCGACATGACTCAGATTTCAGAATTGCGTGAAATGCATAAATGAACGCTGATCGGCGTTGGACGCCGCCGCGACTGGACGCGAGAGATCGATCGGATTTTCGACAGAGCCTAGAGGAATGGGCGGCCGAATTCCTCCGGCAGTTCCCAACCGGCAACCTCGGCGAGGGTTGTGACATTGCGCACCTCGCAGCCCCGGTCGAGCCAGCGGATGAGGTTGCGATCGGCCAGCTTGCGCAAGGTCTTGTTGGTGTGGACGACCGACAGGCCGAGCGTGTCGGCGACGTGGACCTGGGTGATGGGAAGATGCACCGGGTCGCCGTTCTTGGTCTTCGACTGGCCGGTCACGCGAGAGCGTTCGGCAAGGGCGGCAAGCAGATAGGCGGAGCGCTCCAGGGCGGAGCGCCGGCCGATGCTGAGGAGATGCTCGTCGAGAATTCGTTCCTCGCGCGCCGCGATCCATGTGACGTCATAGGCGAGTGCCGGATGATTGCGGAAGAGCTCGTCGATCCGGTCGCGCTCGAAAACGCAGAGCGTCATCGGCGTCAGTGCCTCGACGGAATGCTGCATTTCGCCAAGAAGGCTGCCCTGCAGGCCGACGAGACTGCCCGGAAGCACGTAGTTGAGAATCTGGCGCCGGCCGTCGTCCAGAACCTTGTGCCGAAAGCCCCAACCTTCAAGCACGGTGAAGAGATGGGCGCTGTGCGCGCCCTCGACCAGGATCGTCGCTCCGGCATTGGCGGTGAATTCGCCGACCTTGAAGTGCGAGATGAAGGACAGCTGGTCGGGCGTGAACGGGCGAAACCCTTCCAGGGCGTGCAGGGGGCAATCGGTGCAGGATGTGCGGATCGTGCAGTGATTTCCATTCACGACGGTCATTTTCCATTCCCCATGCCCATAAAGAACGACAGGCATGTCATTGTTAAATGACAATGCCGGTCGAGAAGGCGTGTTTATGCTGTTTCGGTGGAAGGTCCCCTCATGCGAAGCAGCCCGTTCCGGTGTCTCGTCGCGGACGACGATTATCTGGTCGCCCTCGAGGCGCAGTATATTCTCGATCAGCTTCTGACGTGCTCGGTCGAGATCCGTCCGCTCGATACACTTCTGTCGGCCTGCGTCCGCTCGTTCGATCTCATTCTCGTGGGATTGGGGCTGACGGCAGGGACAGTTCTGGAGGCGATCGAGCAACTGATTGCCGACAATCACACCGTCATCATCGCCACGACCTTCGGAGAGTGGCCGAGCGGCACCGCGATCATCGGCGACGTGCCGGTGATCGGGCGACCTTACGAAATGGAAGAAATGCGGGGGGCGATCGAGGACGCGGTGAGGCGACGCCTGAAACCGGGCTGAGGGCGGTCAGCCTATCGCTCCTGTCAGGGTGATGGCAGCCGTATAGGCATCCGGCCCGTAGTCGCTTTCCGCCTCGATGCCGAGGCGTTCCTGCAGACGGGTGCGGGCCCGGTTGATGCGGCTCTTGATCGTGCCGACAGCGCAGCCGCAGATTTCAGCTGTTTCTTCATAGGAAAAGCCGGAGGCGCCGACGAGGAGCAGGGCCTCGCGCTGATCCTCAGGAAGCTCGGCAAGAGCCGTGCGGAAGTCGTCGAGGTCGAGCGAGCCGTGCTGGGCGGGGTGAACGGCCAGGCGCTCCGTGAAGACTCCGTCGCTGTCCTGCACCTCGCGTCCGCGCTTGCGCATCTTGCTGTAGAAGTCGTTGCGCAGGATGGTGATGAGCCACGCCTTCATGTTGGTGCCGAGCGTGAAGCTCGCCTGCTTGTCCCAGGCTTTCAGGATCGTGTCCTGAACGAGGTCGTCGGCCCGGTCATAGCTGCCGGCCAGAGAGACGGCGAAGGCGCGGATGCCGGGGATGGCCGCAAGCAGTTCGCGCTTGAAGGCGTGGGGATCGCTGACAGTTTCACTCATTTCTGCCGCTCCCTGTCTGCGAGACGTTCGGCCGCGTCGAGTTTGTCGAGGAGATCGAGAAAGCGGTCGGGTACGCCCTCGTCCTGAACGGTCTGGTAAAGTTCGCGCAGCTTGCGCGAAATTGCCCCGTTGGTCTCGGCCGAACCGGGGGCATCCTTTGGCCTTGCTTCCGAGCCGGCGACTTGCCCGGCTGCCTGCGAAGTGTCTGTCATTGATCCAAACCTGCTTGCCATGAAATCAAAGTCTCCGGCCTGAAATGCGCCAGCGCAAAAAAAGTTCGGAGGGGGTGCAACTTTTTTTGCGCTGGCGCATTTTCCCCTCGGATTTCTGTTTCCGGCGCATCTTCCGTGCGCCTTTCCGAAAGGTGAGGGTATCGAATGTCGTTGTCCGCCAGAATTGTAACGCATCTGCCGTTGCTGCGGCGCTTTGCTCGCGCGGTAACCGGGTCCCAGACGTCGGGCGACGCCCATGTGGCGGCAATGCTGGAGGCACTCATCGCGGACGTGTCGATCTTTCCGGCATCGTCCAACGACCGGATCGCCGTCTACAAGCTCTTCTGCAAGATCTTCGGCTCCGCCGCGATCGAGGTCGATCCGAGCGCCTCGCCCTATGCCTGGGAGCGCAGGGCGGTCGCCAACCTGGCCCAGCTTTCCAGCCGCAGCCGCCAGGCCTTCCTGCTGATTGCCGTCGAGGGGTTCTCTCCGCTGGAAGCCGCGGAGATCCTGGAAGCGACGGAAGCGGAGTTCGGGCAGCTGCTCGACGCAGCCGCGCATGAAATCTCCCGGCAGGTCTCCACAGACATCATGATCGTCGAGGACGAACCGCTTATCGCCATGGACATCGAGCAGATGGTGCTCGATCTCGGTCATCGGGTGACCGGCATTGCCCGGACCCATGCCGAGGCGACGGAGCTCTTCAAGCGCACGCGCCCCGGCATGATCCTGGCCGACATTCAGTTGGCGGACGGCAGTTCCGGCATCGACGCGATGAACGAAATCCTGGCGGTCGAAAGCCTGCCGGTGATCTTCATCACGGCGTTTCCCGAGCGGCTGCTCACCGGCGAGCGGCCGGAACCGACCTTCCTGGTGACCAAGCCCTTCAACCCCGACATGGTGAAGGCTCTGATCAGTCAGGCTCTCTTCTTCAACGATCAGGCCGCCGCGGCGGCCTGATCAATTCCCGGAACAGGGCATTCTCTTGAGGCTGGGCAGACTTGGGCTGAACTTCTGGTGATCGAGCCGCCGGCTGAATGCGCAAGTAGATACTGGAGTACGGCGACGTGCACCGGCTGACGTGGCATCGCGACAATCTCAGCAAGGACAAGCTGCAGGATTACTTCATGCTGGCGCTGATCGCGTCTGGCGCGAGTGTGATGCTGCAGGACGAATCCCTTGATTTTATTTTCATCTCGAACCTGCCTGACGCCTGGACGATCGCCGCGGGAGACCAGCCAAGCGATCCGTCCATCTTCGGCGAAGACATTGCGTCGCGTCTCAAGGCGCTCAAGCTGACGGTCAGGGACGGGCAGGAGCAGACCGCGTCGATGGAAGCCGAAACGCGGGGCGGGCGCATTTTCGAGTTCCGTGTGCAGGCCCTGAGCACGCCGACCGCAGGCACGCAGACCGTGACGACCATTCGCGAACTCACCGAGGATCGGCGCAAGGAGCGGGCGCTGGCCGATCTCCTGCTCGAAGTCAGTCATCGGTCCAAGAATCTTCTGGCGGTCGTGCACAGCATCGCGGCGCAAACAGCGCGGAACGAGGTCGGGGTCGATAACTTCCTGCGCAAGTTCCGCGGGCGTCTCTATTCGCTGTCCCATTCCCAGGATCTCGTCACCGAGCGCAGTTGGCAGGGGGCGATGTTCTCCGATCTCGTCAACACGCAGGTGATGCAGTATCTGCCCACCAGCCTGGAGGTGGCATCGCTGAGTGGCGACGATGTCCTGCTGAACCCCGTCGCGGCTCTCCACGTCGGCCTGGCGCTGCACGAACTTACGATGAATGCCATCGATCATGGCAACGTCCGTGAGGGCATGCGCCGGATCAGTCTTTCCTCGCAGTTGGTCAAGACGAACGGCCAGTCCCATTTGCAGATCGAGTGGATTGAAATGCCGGTCGAGGACATCGCCGACAACCCTCCCGCGTCCGCGATGGAGGCGTCTCGCTTTGGCAGCGTCGTTCTCAGCAAAGTCGTGCCGGCGTCGGTCAACGGAACAGCCCGTTACGAAGTGAATGCGCTGGGCGTCCGCTACTTTCTGGACATCCCTGTCTGACAGCCCATTCCTCGGCCCGCTCCGCGCGTGACAGCCATCGGCAATCCAGAATACGACCCACTGGCGCTCACATGCGCTCGCCGGATCGGATGATTGTTCATCCGATCGTGGAACCGGTCGGCCGGGCCGGCGTTGATGTCCCATATTCTGAACGGCGGTCATAGACCGCGATGAAAGAGGGGGAGCAAAGCATGAACCGCCAGATCCTGTTGGGTGTTATCGTCTGCTTGGCTCTTGGCATCGGTGCCCTCGGATATCAGGTCTACCGCGATAACAAGCAGCCCGATGGCGTCTCGATTTCCGTCGGGCGCGACGGCGTTTCCATCGAGCAGAACTGATGAACCGACCCGTGACGGCAAAGGCCGACTGGTCGTCGCGCGCGCTTCGGATGCCCGCGCTTCGGCTGGCGCCGCGATCCAACCTCGACGCAGCCTCGGTCTATGCCTCGCGGTTTTCCAATGCGGTCGTCGGGCTGGTGGTCGTGGTCATTGCCCTCAGCCTGGCAAAGATGATCCTGGCGCCGATCTTTCTCGCCATCGTCTTCGGGCTGATGCTCGGTCCGATCGCCGACCGGCTGGAACGGTTTGGCGTTCCGACGTGGTTGTCCGCCCTTGTCGTCGTTCTGCTCCTGATTGGCCTCGTCACGGTCGTCGCCACCGGCTTTGCCGTTCCGTTGTCGGAATGGGTCGACCGGTTGCCCGATGCCTGGACGCGCCTGCAGGTGTATCTCGCCTCGTGGAAGAGCCTTTTCAGCTCCTTGTCGGGGCTGCAGCAGCAGATTCAGGAAATCGTCGGAAGCTCGAAGGTGCTCGCCGTCAAGGTCGAGGACTCCACGGCGGTGACGACGGTTGCCACGGCCGCGCCGGCGATCCTGTCGCAAGCGCTGATCTTCGTCGCCGGCCTCTATTTCTATCTCGCGACGCGCTCGCGGTTCCGCACGGCTGTCCTGTCGCTCTGTTTCTCCCGCCGGGTGCGCTGGCGGGTGGCGCGCATCTTCCGCGATGTCGAGTTTCTCGTCTCGCGCTACCTGCTCTCGATCACGGTGATCAACATCGGCCTCGGCGCCGCGACGGCGGCTGCGATGTGGCTCCTGGGCGTGCCGGCGCCGCTGCTCTGGGGGCTTCTGGCCGGTATCCTGAACTACATCTTCTACCTCGGCCCGGCCGTCATGGCGGTCGTGCTGATCGGGGTCGGCCTTGTCTCGCCCGAGCTTGCCGCGGCGCCGCTGCTGCCGGCGGCCGTCTATCTCGGTCTGCACTTTATCGAGACGCAGTTCGTCACGCCCCATGTCCTCGGCCTGACCATGACGATCAATCCGTTCATGATCTTCCTGTCGATCGTGTTCTGGCTCTGGCTCTGGGGGCCGCTTGGCGGTTTCGTGGCGATTCCCTCGCTGCTGATCCTGCATGTCATCCTGCAGCACTCGCTGCCGCGAAACGGGGAAGGGCGGCCATCGCAGGCCTCTGCAACCGGACAGCAGCTCCAGATCGCTCCAACGGGTCTGCCATGATGCCCCGCAAGCCCTTGAGTTGGCGCGAAGTGCCTGCAATTGTTCGCCTTGCCGGCAGCGACAAGACATGACGGAGGCTGGCGATCCGGACCTCGGCGAGCCGGATGAGAGTGGAACCGAGAATTTGAAAACGATCGACAAGCGTTTCCTGCGTGTGGTGTCGTCGGCAATGCTGGTTGCCGGCGCGGTTCTGACGGCCATTGTCATTGCCACGTTCTACTATACCGACCGGACCCAGAAACTGGCCAAGGACGCCTTTCTGGCTGACGAGATCAGCCGCCAGGTTCAGGTGCTGCTGACAATTCTGGTGGATGCCGAGACGGGCCAGCGGGGCTACCTCCTGACGCGCGAAGCCTCCTATCTGGAACCCTACAAGGACGCCAAGGCGCGCTATCAGTCGGTCTACAAGGCACTTTCCGCCGAAGTGGGCCTCCTGCCCGACGATTCCGGCATTCCCAATGTCGGCGAGCTCAACATCATCGCGGAAAAGAAATTCGGCGAACTCGACAGGACGCTCGATCTTGCTCAATCGGGACGCTTCGACGAGGCAATGTCCGTTCTCAATACCGACGTCGGGCAGAAGCTGATGGAGCGGTCGCGCGACTGGGTGGAACAGTTCCGCGTGCGCGTCGCCACCTTCCATACCGCCAGAGCCTATGCCATGGGGCGGAGCATCGAGGTGCTCATTCTCCTGACGATTTCGGGCGCGATCATGTTGCTGATCCTTCTCAGCGGCTCGCTGATGCTTGTCCTGCGACACACGCGCGAGCTGGAAGGGGCACGACGAGCCGTCGCGGATGCCAATACCGCGCTTGAAACCTTCAACACCGAGCTGGAGCTCCGGGTCGACGAGAAAACGAAGGATCTGCGGCGGGCCAATGACGAGGTCCAGCGCTATGCCTATATCGTCAGCCACGATCTGAGGGCGCCGCTGGTCAACATCATGGGCTTTACCGGCGAGATCGAGACGGCGTCCGGCGTCATCCGCGAGTATATCGAGCGCCATCCGGTCGACACGAGCGATCCGGTCGGCCCCGATCTCCAGCTTGCCATCGATGAGGACCTGCCGGAAGCGATCGGGTTCATCCGGGCGTCGATGACGCGCATGGACAGCCTGATCAACGAGATCCTGAAACTGTCGCGCCTCGGCCGGCGGCAGCTCAAGCCGGAGGCGATCGCCATGGGCGATCTGGTGGGGGAATGCATCCTGACGATCAGTCACCAGCTCAGCGAAATCGGGGCGGAAATCAGGGTCGAGGGCAAGCTGCCGGACGTCATTTCCGACCGGTTGGCCTTGCAGCAGATTTTTGCCAATCTTCTCGACAATGCGCTCAAATACCTCGACGATTCTCGGCCGGGCCAGATCGTCGTCCGTGGCTTTGCCAGGGGGACGCGAGCGTTTTTCGAAGTCGAGGACAATGGGCGCGGCATCTCGCCCGACGACCGGGAGCGGGTCTTCGAACTTTTCCGCCGCTCGGGCGTTCAGAACAAACCGGGCGAAGGGATCGGCCTTGCGCACGTGCGCTCGCTCGTCCGTCGTCTCGGTGGTGATATTTCTCTGGATTCCGACGGGCGTAGCGGTACTAAGTTCAAAATAGAGATTGCACGCCGCCTCCGTCCGGAGACACAGGAGCAGAACGGTTGAACAGGATTCCAACGCCGGTCACCATCGTCATGGTGGAAGACGATGAAGGGCATGCCCGGCTAATCGAGAAGAACATCCGGCGAGCCGGCGTCAACAACGAAATCGTTGCGTTCAAGAACGGCACGGATGCAATGAGCTACCTCTTCGGCCCGGATGGCAGCGGACGCACCATCGTCGGCACGTCCTGTCTGGTGCTGCTCGACCTCAACCTGCCGGATATGACCGGGATCGTGATCCTGGAACGCCTGAAAAGCAACGAGCACACCCGCCGCTCGCCGGTCATCGTGCTGACCACGACCGATGACCAGCGCGAAATCGAACGCTGCTACGATCTCGGCGCCAACGTCTACATCACAAAGCCGCTCAACTACGAGAGTTTCGCCAACGCCATTCGGCAACTCGGCCTGTTCCTCTCCGTGATCAAGTTGCCGGAGGTGGAGTAACCGTGGAGCAGAACGGCGGGGATGACGCCCCGGAGACGGTCCGTGTTCTCTATATCGACGATGACAGTGCCTTCGGACGGCTGGTCGAAAAGACCTTGCAACGCCGGGGGCGGTCGGTCGTGCATGCGGTCAGCGGCGACGAAGGTCTGGCCCTTCTCGGCGATGCGATCTTCGATGTGATCGCGCTCGATCACGAGATGCCCGGCGAGACCGGCTTCGATATTCTTCAGCGTCTCGGCCCGAGGTCGGAACGCCCGCCGGTCATTTATGTCACGGGTCATTCGGATGTGCGGGTCGCGGTCCTCGCCCTCAAGTCTGGCGCGGACGACTATGTGATCAAGGATCTTTCGGAGGATTTTTATGATCTTCTCGACGCGGCGATCTCCCAATCGGTCGAGCGGGCCCGGCTGAGGCGTATGCAGCGGGAAAACGAGCGGGCGATCCGCGAGGCCCGCGACCGGGCGGAAATCCTGCTGCGCGAGGTCAATCACCGGGTAGCCAACAGCCTGGGGCTGGTGGCGGCGATGGTGCGCATGCAGGCCGCGACACTGAAGGACCCCGGCGCGGTCGAGGCGCTGCGCGAGACCCAGGCGCGCATTTCGGCCGTCGGCGGCGTGCATCGCCGGCTCTATACCTCGGGCAACGTGGGCTCCGTCGAGCTTGACGACTATCTGAAGAATCTTCTCGGCGAGTTGCAGGCCTCACTGGAAGGCCAGCACAAGTCCCATCCGATCGTCTATCTGCCCGGCGGCCTTTCCATTTCGACCGACAAGGCCGTCTCGCTCGGCGTGATCGTCTCCGAACTGGTGACGAATGCGTTCAAGTATGCCTATCGCGAGGGCGAGGACGGCGATATCCGTGTCCGGCTATCGGCCGTCGACGACCAGAGGGCAAGGGTCTCTGTCGAAGACGACGGTATCGGGTATACGGAGCAGACCGTCGTGCGGGGCACCGGCATCGGCAGCAAGATCGTCGATGCGATGGCGGTGAACATGCAAGCCACCGTCGGCCGCGAGCCGGTGGATGTCGGAACTCATGTCGTCGTGGAATTCCCGCTGTAGCAGGAAGCCCCGGCGTCTATGTCCTCAGGCCTGGCCGTCGCCGCTGTCGCCGTCCTTGCCGGAGCTGCTGTTGGCCATGAAGAAGGCCGCCGCGCCGACGAAGACGACGATGCTGAGAAGCGGCGACTTCATCACGGACGGCAGGAGTGAAGCCATCGCGCTGGCGAGAATCGGCTGCGCCTGGGCCTGCCTCTGAAGCATTAGCCTGCGGTCGCGGCGATCGATCATCATGTTGACCGCGATCAGCAGCATGGCTAGGACCAGCGCGGCGATCGCCACCAGAAAGGCGGCGGCCACTGCGCCATAGTCCGCGGCCAGCAGGATAGCGCCGCCCGTCACCGCGGCAGCATAGGCGGTGAGCAGCAGCACCGCGACGAGCGCATAGACCACCGTCTTGCGCTCGACCCGGCGTTTGACCGCGCCCACGTCCGTTGTCAGAAGCGCGGCAACAAGCGGTACCAATCGCGATATCACCGGTTCACCGCCGCGACAGGACGGCGAGCAGGAAACCGGCGGCGGCCGCTATGCCGATGGCCTGGAGCGGCTTGGCGCGCACCTGGTCGATCACGGTTTTCTCCGCGCCTTCGAGTTCCGCACGAAGGGCATTGACCGCCGTCTGCGAGGCGGCCATGGCGTCGCTTGCGGCCGAGTTGACCTTCGCCTTGTATCCATCGGCCTTGGCGGCACCGAAATTCCCGACCGAACGGGTCAGTGCGGCAATATCCTCGCGAAGCTGGGTGATCTGCGCCTCGATATCCTCGGCGCTGGCAGCCGCGGTTCCGTTCTTTCCGGTCTGCTGTGTGGTCGTGGCCATCCCGTTCTCCTTTTCCGTCATTGAAATGATGCCGGTTGGCGTCACCAGACCATTTGATGTCGGTGGCGCGCATCTTCACCGCGAATGCTCACGGGTGTCATTGATTCAACGCATCCGGCGCTTTCGCCTGGAATTGGGGAACTGCCCAACTGCCCAGGCTGCGACATGGTCGCGACGCCGCCACGATGACCTTGAATTGAGAACGCGGATTTTCGAGGAAAGTTCCCGCGCCGGCCACGGCACATTGCCACCGGGGGACAGGGATATTTTGAAGAAGGAAATGGAGGCCACGGAGGGAATCGAACCCCCGTAGACGGATTTGCAATCCGCTGCGTAACCACTCCGCCACGTGGCCCCATTCATGTCCGCCGAAGACGTTGCTGCGAGCGGCGCGCATCCAATAGCAGAGTGCATTCCCTCGCTCAACACCCAAGATCAGGCGACCGTGATGTTGCCCCAAACTGTTTTAGATTTCCTGAACTTCGTTCGTGCCAGGCGACTTTCGTGCAGCGATGGGTTGCCGGCGCTGCAATCGGGCCGTGTTCGAGGCCGGGCGGGCAGGTCGCACCCGGTCACTGCTTGCGATCGCGTTCGCGTCCGGCCTGGAAACGGCGGTAGCGCCGGACCACGCCAACCTCCAGCCGGCGCCGCATCCGTCGCGCCCTCGGTGAATCGATCGAGAGGATCGCCAGCCCGACGGGAATCATCCAGAAGCCCAGGACGGGCAGGAAGCCGAGCGCCCCGCCGGCAATCATCGCAGCACCGAGGCCCCGCCGCAGCAAGGGGGAATGGGGCAGGGCGATGCGTCGTCCGGCTATGCGGATGGTCTTTCTCACGTTGGTTCTTTCACTTCGCCGGGTCAGGGCCGACAGTGGTCTCAGGCCCTAAACGCCATGATCATAAGGCCGTTTCACGGCCAGGGTTCCGGTGGCCTGAAATTCTACTTCAAAGGGGCTTGGCAAGCGTTCGTCCCGTTGCTATACGCTCGCCCACGGCATTCCTCGGTAGCTCAGCGGTAGAGCCCTCGACTGTTAATCGAGTTGTCGCAGGTTCGAATCCTGCCCGGGGAGCCAGTTTTTCAAAGTGAGCGCAGAATCATTCCAGGCGAAAAGTTCTTCGCTGGAACCAGTGATCGTTTCCGCAAGCATGTCAAACGTCTGGCGGAACGTGCGTTGCGCACCCATTCCAGCGCCTCGTCATCCGGATTTCCCGCAGTTTGATGGACACTCTCCCGTTTGTGAAAGGGTGTGCTTTTCATGCCGATAATTGGGACCCGTACCCTGCGAAGCTCCAACTCCACTCGGCGCAATCGGGGGGTAATAGCCATCGCGATATCGCGATGACCGGCCGTTTGCAGTGCGCGCGATATCGGAACCTTCGTCGAAGTTGAGCGTTTACCTCTGTTAAGCACCGCAATCCATGCGGAGCTATTCGGAGTAGGTAAGATGTCAGCAGGACAAAGCAGTGGTACCGGCGCGACAACTGAATTCGACGATGAAAAGGTGAGGAAGAACGACATTCTCAGCAATCGCGACAAGGCGCAAAGACTGCCTGGGCAAAGCCTGGACGGTAAAGGTGTCCAGGTTGATGAATACAAGGACAACCCGGCCAATCGTAGACCAGCTGGCGATTCTGGCGTCAAAGGCGGTATCGAGCCAGTTGCCGAAACGCTGAAGGAGCCATCGCCCAAGACAAAAAAGTCAGCGCCGACGCCGACTTCTGAAGACTTTGACCGGCCCGGCTTCGATCTTGGCGGATCGACCGGTGAGACGCACGCGGGCAAAGGTCTGGGGCTCGGCAACGATGCGATGGAAAACCGAAAAGATTGGCGCCTGCCAAGATAAGATTCTTATCAGGCCGCGAGACGAAGCCCCCAAACATCTTCAAGGACGCGTGGGAAGTCAGGCTCCGGCGCGAGGCACTTGGTTCGATAACGAAAAATGAAGGGGAGCCAGTTTCATTTTTCCACCGCTATATTCAAGATCGTGACAGTCGAGAGGCTTCGTTCGGACGCGATAAGTCTTGATCGGCCTGACGTTGGAGCTTGGGCAAAGTCAACGTCCTGTCCGGGGCAGCGGACACGGCCGATCCGGGGGTAGTCCATCCCTCAAAGTTCGCCGGTCCAGGGCTTTCGAAGAGAGATGGCGCGGGATGCGTCGTCGCGACCGAATCGTTAGACTGTGCCGATCGCACGTCTTTCGGATGGTGCCGTTCCCGGCCGCCAGTTTCTCGTTTCCCTGATTGACGACTTTTTTCGGTCCCATCGGCATGCCCGACAGGAATCGGGGCTCGTGAGCCGCCAAGGATACAGGTATCAATGAGACAGCAGCTCTACGAGGCCATGAAGCAGCTCGAGGCGTCCGGCGGGCGGATGGAGGGAAAAAGGGTCGTCGAACTCGCCCTTGCCTTCAGCGAAGCGGAGACGAAAAACGAAATCTTCTGGCAGCTCCATCGCTATTGGTTCCTGAACCAGAACAAGGAGCTGATCGGTGCGCAAAACGTCCTCTACGATGCGATCTGCAGCCAGTATATCGGGGAATTCGGCGTTGGCGACTTCAGCGCCAGGCTGACGGAGCAGCGGCGGAAGAAGGACGGGCGCAAGAAGCGGGTCCTGCTTTCGGGCAATGCGATCAAGAACACCAAGCACGCGCCGACGCGGTTCCTGGTCGAGATGGGCAACATGTTCCGCCGCAACGGCCATGAGGTCTTCGTGCTCTACACCGGCATGATGTGCCGGTCCCTGTCGCTGACCTATCCCAAGCCCTTCAAGTTCCAGTTTCCGCCGGTCATCGGGACCGGCCTTGCCTCGATCTACAACTACCACGACGAGACGTTCAACATCGTCCAGGGCGTCAGGGAGCAGTTCCGCTTCGAGGACGGCCTTGCGCTGCTGCGCCTCGTCAACAATCCCTTCAACCGCGACGATGTCCGGATGCTCGACGAGGAAATCGCCGAGTTCGCGCCGGATTTCATCATGAGCATCGGCGGCCACGATCCGCTGGCGGAACGCTATGCCTCCGTGATCGGAGGCGTCTGGCTGCCGCAACTCTCGGCAACCTTCTATTCGCCCCATCTTCGCCCTGCGGTGACGCAGAGCATGTGGAACACGGCCCTGTCGACGGAGGACCGGAAGCCGATCAAGCCGATGGCTCCGCTGATTGCGCGGCTGCCCTATCCGGTGCCATTCTACATCGCCAATCCGAAGCTCAACGAGGCCTTGAAGCGCGTCGCCGAACAGAAGCCCTATGTGGCGATTGTCGGCAACCGCTTGCACCAGGAGGTCACGCCGGAGCTGAAGGAGCGGATGGTCGCCTTCCACAAGAAGACCGGCGCGCGCTTTGTCCTTGCCGGCGATCGCGCCAACCAGCTGATGGATGCGAATGTCGGGATTTTCGGGCTCGACACGATCAGGGACCTCGGCGCGCTCTATCATTTTTCCGCGCTCAACCTCAATCCGCCGCGCGGCGGCGGCGGAACGGCGGCGGCCGAGGCCACCCGCGCGGGCAAGCCGACGTTCACGCTGAAATTCGGCGATGTCTATGACGCGCTCGGCGATGCCTTCGCCTTCGACGATCTCGATGCGATGTTTGCCGGGATCGAGCGCTACTACGAGGAGGAGGCCTATCGCCAGAGCTTCGCTGGGCCGATCGCGGAAAAGGCCAGGGAACTCTACGACAGCGACCTTTTCTACAAGGCCATCATGGCCGGGCTTGAGGAGCAGGTTCTGTCATCCGCCTCGTGAAGTCGCCGCGGCCAAGTTCCATGACGACGCATCGGTAATCGACGTTCGCCTCCGCCTCATCGACCTCGTCATGCTCGGTCTTGCCGTCCTTCTCGTAGCGCCGCAAGGGCAGACGCCGCGTCTCCCGGAAGCCGAAGCGGGCGTGAAGGTTCATGGTGACGAAGTTGTAGGAGAGGACCTTGAGGTTGAGGCTTTCAAGGTTCAACACGCCGAAACACCAATCGAGAAGCGTTCGCTCGGCGCAGGGAACGAGTTGCGGGTGCCCGCCGCTGAGGCCTCTCATGAGGTTGTCGATCTCGGCCCTCTGGCCATCACAGCCCGACAGGCCGATATGGCCGACGAAGCGTCCGGCGGGGTCCTCGATGAGGAACAGCAGACGGTTGTCCTGGCCAACCGACAGGGTGCGAAGATACCAGGCCATGCTCTCGCTTGAGGCCTCGAAGCGGGACATGAAGAAGCGCATCGCGTTGCGGCGCCAGTCCGTCATCAGGTCGATGAGGTCCGGTCGGGACAGGATCCATGGGCCGATCGGCACCAGCCGGCCGATCTCATCGCCGCCGTCTTCGCGGATGATCAGGCCGCACCGTTCCGCTTCTTCGAGCGTGGTGCATTTCAATGATTTCAGGGCCTTGAGATGATCCATGTCTCAGGTCCGCTTGAACCGGTGGCCGACCGGGATGTCGGCCACGCGGATTCGCTTGGGCTGCATGTGCGGCGCCAGACGCTCGCGCATATGCATGCGGAATGCGTTCAGATCGAAGCTTTCCGGCGTTCGGGGCTGCACGTCCAGCTCCACATGCTGACCGGTGATCGGGTTGTCGCGGGCCCGGGCGCGGGCGAAGGAAACGCCCGGAAAGTCGATGGCGGCGCGTTCCACATCTGCGGCCATGAACTTCAGCCCGCCGACGTTGATGACATCGCCGCGGCGTCCGGTGATCCGGTAAAGTCCGCTGCGCTCCTCCACGATATCGCCGGTGTCGTACCAGCCGTCCGCGTCGAAGGGCGAGGGGGCGTTGAGATAGCCGAGCATGCGGGACGCGGAGCGGATCTGCAGGCACCCGCCCTCGACGCGGGTTTCGACCCCTTCGCCGCCGATGGACATGTAGAGGCTGTCGCGCGCCTCCGACTTGACGCGCAGGATCCCGAGTTCGGACATGCCGTAGGTCTGGCGGAAGTCGATGTCGGGCAGGGCGGCACACAGCGCGTCCAGCGTCGGCTGATCCATGCGCTCGGTGCCGTAGGTGATGACCTTCAGCGAGGCCGGAACGCGGCCGGGCAGGGCGCCGCTCATCAGCATCATGCGCAGGAAGGTCGGGCTCGTCGGCAGCAGTTCGACCCGGTGCTCGGCGCAGGCTGAAAGGATGGCCTCGACGGTGCGGGCGGGCGGCGCGACGACGACGCCCCGGTTGAACAGCGTGTGAAGCAGCGTATTGAGGCCGCCGATATGGTCGAAGAGCAGGAAACTCAGGGTGCGCAGGGTCGGACGCGGCGTTTCGAAGCGGCGCAGGAACAGCGCCATGTCATGCAGGATCGCCTTGGGCAACCCCGTCGTTCCGGTGGAAAAGAGCACGAGGCCGGCGTGGCCCTCCGCTCTCAGCTGCTCGATCAGCGGATGGGGCTCCGGTGTCTTGAGCCGGGTAATCTTGCCATCCTCGATGACGGCATCGACATGGGCGGCCTGGAAGAAATAGTCGTGGCTAGCCCGCGTTTCCTTGGTCAGCGGCACCACGACCGCGCCGCGATCGAAGAGCCGCAGCAGCGCCGCGATGGATCGCGGGTCGAAATCGCCGACGAGCGCAACGACCTCGCCGGGTTTTATGGCTTCGAGGCCGTCGGCGGGCGCTGCGATCAGGTCCGCGAAGGCGAGGCTGCCAGACGGGTGGATGAGGAAGGGCGCCTCATTGTCGGCCCAGCGCGCGGCAAGACTGTCGACGAGCCCCATCAGATGCCGCCGACATGGAGCACTTCGCCACTGATCGAAGCGGCGCGGTCATCGAGGAGCAGTTCGACGAGATCGCAGACGTCGGAGGGCTCGAACTGTCTCGGGATCACCTGCTCGCCGACGATCCGGTCGATCTGCGTCTTGCCGACGCCCTTGATGAGGTCGGTTGCGATGGGGCCGGGGGCGATGCAGTTCACGCGGATGCCGAAGTCGGCCATTTCCCGGGCGAAAGCCTTGGAGAAGGTTTCGACGCCCGCCTTCGAAGCGGCATAGACCGCCTCGCCCTTGAGGCCGAGGGCGACCGCGATGGTGGAGAAATTGACGATGGTGCCGCGCTTCTTTCGCATCATCAAAGGCGCCAGAAGCTGGCAGCAGTAGATCGTGCCGAGCAGATTGGTCTCCACGATCCGGCGGGTGATCGTCTCGGGCATGAAGACGGCGAGATTCATCGACGCGATGCCGGCGGCGTTGATCACGGCGTCGACGGTCGCCTGCCGCTCCTTCAGAAGCCGTGCGACGGCCTTGACGTCGTCATGGACCGAGACATCGCAGGCCATGGCCTCGAAGGGCAGGTCGCCCGGCTGGCGCGCGATCCCGAGAATCTCGTGGCCGTGGCCTGCCAGACGCTCGGCAATCGCAAGGCCGAGGCCCCTGCTGGCACCCGTGACGATGATCATGCCGCCGCCTTCGACTGCTCCGAAACCTCTTTGGCCAGGCTGGCGACGGAGCGGAACATGCTCTGCGAGCGGGACATGGCGGCTTCCGATGTCCAGTCGAACTCGAATCCGCTTGTCGCGGCCCAGTCTTCCAGCGCAAGGCAGAGTTCGACAAGCTTTTGCGAATCGAGATTGCTGTCGTCACCGATGAGCGCCATGTCCGGCGCGATGGACGCGCTGATTCCGCTTTCGGCAAAGGCCTCGGCAATGAAGGCCGTGATGAATTCGGCGGCTTCCGCAGGTGTTTTCATGGCGCTTTCGCCGGCTCGTTCTTGTCGTTCGAGAATATTGTCGCGCGTAACGTTATGTGTCCGGCGACGAGCGAACAAGGGACCTGCTGCTGACACGGAACAATGCCGTCCTCAAACGGTTGATAACGTTGTTCATCTCTCGCAGATTCTCGTATGACATGATACGGGATACTACATATTTGAACGGGCTGTGCTGGCTGCCTCTCTTGAACGGCAGAGAACGCGCTTCATTTTCTTCACTCTGTCACCTCGGTGGCACTGGTTTCATGCGTCTTCTCCGCCGAGGCGGCCATTGCAAGGGAGGCGGCTTGTCGAACGTGTCGGGTTTGGAAAAGACATGCCCGTAGCCGGACAGATTTCGTGAAGAAGAAGGCAAAGAAGAAACTCGCGCCAAAAACGATGCGGCGGCAGGTCGCCGCGCTGCCGATCTGCCATGACGAATCGGGCAATCCGCGGGTTCTGCTCATTTCCTCGCGAGAAACCCAGCGACCGGTCATTCCCAAGGGCTGGCAGATGAAGGGCAAGCCCGACCATCTGGCCGCGGAGATCGAGGCTTTCGAGGAGGCCGGCGTCAAAGGCCGGATTTCCAAGAAGCCCGTCGGCACATACCGTTACTGGAAGCGGCTTTCGGACCAGTTCGCGCTGGTCGATGTCGATGTCTACGCCCTTGAGGTGGCAGAGCACTGCCTGGAATGGCCGGAGCAGGAGCAGCGACAGGCGCGCTGGTTCTCGCCCGAGGATGCAGCGCTCCTGATCGATGAGCCGCTGCTTGCGGCCCTCATTCGCCGACTGGTCTGATTTCACCTTTCAAACCGTTTCGATTGACCGATGCCATCGCGATGGTCTTGCGATTGCGCCCGGGCTCGGACAAGAGCTATTGATCGTCGCATCTTGTACGATGTTCCGGCCGGCGCTTGCGAAGTCCTCCACGACAGCAGGTCCGGCCGTCCTTGCCAGGAGTTTCCATGCCCGACAGCATGACCGGCGCCGCAAACGAGTTGCGCATCGCCATCGCCCAGCTCAACCCCGTTCTCGGCGACATCGAAGGCAATCTGGCGCTTGCGCGCAAGGCGCGGGAAAAGGCGGCGGCCGACGGCGCCGATCTTCTCGTGCTCACGGAACTCTTCATCTCGGGCTATTCGCCCGAGGATCTCGTTCTGAAGCCGTCCTTCGTGGCCGCCTGCCAGCGGGCGGTGCAGGCGTTTGCCGCCGATACGGCCGACGGCGGGCCGGGTGTTCTCATCGGTTCGCCATGGAGCGAGAACGAGGGCCTCTACAACGCCGTGGCGCTGCTCGACGGGGGCGAGGTCAGCGCCGTGCGCTTCAAGGTGGACCTGCCGAACTACGGCGTCTTCGACGAAAAGCGCGTGTTCGATGTGGGCCCGATGCCGGGACCGATCTCTTTCCGGGGCATCCGGATCGGCGTTCCGATCTGCGAGGATATCTGGGGCGAGGAAATCGTGGAGTGCCTGGCCGAGACCGGCGCCGAGATGCTGATCGTGCCGAACGGGTCACCCTATTCGCGCGAAAAGCACGAAATCCGCCTGCAGATCGCGGTTGCCCGCGTCGTCGAATCGGACCTGCCGATCCTCTACGTCAACCAGCTCGGCGGACAGGATGAGCTTGTCTTCGACGGTGGCTCCTTCGGCCTCGACGCGGACCGCTCGCTTGCGTTCCAGCTTCAGGCTTTTGCCGAGACGGTCACGACGGTCACCTACCGCCGGGATGCGGACGGGGTCTGGTCGGGCAAGGGCAATGCCTGCGCCGAGCCGCTGTGCTCGGACGAGACCGACTGGCTCGCCTGCGTCGTGGGCCTTCGCGACTACGTCAACAAGAACCGTTTTCCGGGTGTCGTGCTCGGTCTTTCCGGCGGCATCGACAGTGCCGTCTGCGCGGCGATCGCCGTCGACGCGCTGGGGCCGGAGCGGGTGCATTGCGTGATGCTGCCCTATCGCTACACCTCGTCCGACAGCCTTGAGGACGCTCAGGCCTGCGCGGCAGCGCTCGGTGTCCGCTATGACACGATCCCGATCGCGGAGCCGGTGGAAGGCTTCCTTTCCTCTCTCTCGGGTCTCTTCGCCGAGACCCAGCCGGACACGACGGAGGAAAATCTCCAGTCGCGCACACGCGGCACGATCCTGATGGCGATCTCCAACAAGTTCGGCTCAATGGTGGTGACGACGGGCAACAAGTCGGAGGTCTCGGTCGGCTACGCGACGCTCTATGGCGACATGAACGGCGGCTACAATCCGATCAAGGATCTCTACAAGACCGAGGTCTATCGCCTCGCGCGCTGGCGCAATGCCCGGGTGCCGGAGGGGATCGACGGGCCGGGCGGCGAGGTCATCCCGGTGCGGATCATCGACAAGGCGCCGACGGCCGAGTTGCGCGAAAACCAGACCGACCAGGATTCGCTGCCGCCCTACGACATGCTGGACGCGATCCTGGAAGGGCTGGTCGAGGAGGAAGCGTCTGTCGCCGAGATCGTCGCGCGCGGCTTCGACGAAGCCATCGTGCGGCGGATCGAAAATCTTCTCTACATCGCCGAGTACAAGCGCCGGCAGGCGGCGCCCGGCGTCAAGATCACCGAGAAGAACTTCGGTCGCGACCGGCGTTATCCGATTACCAACCGCTTCCGCGACAGGGGCTGACGTCTGACGCGGCCATGCGGCGTGCCAGACTGGCGAATCCGTTGAAAGGCGCATCATTGCAGGATAGACCGGCGACATGACTGTGACCGTCCGCTTCGCGCCTTCCCCCACCGGCCATATCCATATTGGCAACGCCCGCACGGCGCTGTTCAACTGGCTCTTTGCCCGCAAGAACGGCGGGCGTTTCATCCTGCGTTTCGATGACACGGACCGGGAGCGCTCGAAAAAGGAGTTTGCCGACGGCATCGCGGTCGATCTCGACTGGCTCGGCATTGATCCGGATGCGGTTTATCGCCAGTCGGAGCGGATGGCACGCTACGACGAGGTCAAGGCGGACCTGATTGCGCGGGGCCTGCTTTATCCCTGCTACGAATCTCCGGACGAACTGGAGTTGAAGCGGCGGCGTCAGCGCATGCGCAACCAGCCGCCGATCTACGACCGCGCTGCGCTGGAACTGACGCAGGAAGACCGGGAGCGGCTTGAAGCCGAAGGCCGGCGCCCGCACTGGCGCTTTCTTCTGCCGGGGCACGGCGAGAACAGCGGCGCGTCCGAGCGGCACGTGACCTGGGAAGATCTCTGCAAGGGACCGCTTTCGGTGGATCTCGCCTCGCTCTCGGACCCTGTTCTGGTGCGCGAGGATGGCAGCTTTCTCTATACACTGCCCTCGATCATCGACGACATGGACATGGGCGTGACGCATGTCATCCGCGGCGAGGATCATGTCACCAACACCGGCGTGCAGGTTGCGATCTTCCGCGCACTCGGCGGCACCGTGCCTGCCTTCGGCCATCACAACCTCCTGACCGACGTCCATGGCGAAGGGCTTTCCAAGCGCAAGGGCGCGCTTTCCGTCGAGGCGCTGAGGGCGAAGGGGCTGGAGCCGCAGGCCGTGGATGTGGTCGCGGTGCGGATCGGGACCTCGGAGGCGATCGAGCCGATCCGCGCGCTCGACGATCTTGCCGAAGGGTTCGACCTTTCGGCGACCTCTCGTTCGGCAGCCCGCTTCGACGAGGCCGATCTTGCGGCCGTCAACGCCCGGATCGTGCGAGACCTGCCGTTCGAGGCGGTCAAGGACAGGATGGAGACGCTGGGCGTGCCGGCGAAGCCCGAAATTTGGGCGGCGCTTTCCGGCAATCTCGACACCTTCGCCGACGTTGCCGACTGGTGGAAGGTGGTGACCGGACCGGTGGAACGCCTTGCGGCCGTCGATGACGAGCCGTTTCTTGCGATGGCTGCCGAACTGCTGCCCGACGAGCCCTATGACGCCGGAACGTGGAAGAGTTGGACGGGCGCTCTTGCCAAGGAGAGCGGGCGCAAGGGGCGGGCGCTTTTCCTGCCTCTCCGCCTGGCCCTGACCGGCCGCGAGCATGGACCGGAGCTTGCCGGTCTCCTGCCTCTCATCGGGCGCGAGCAGGCCCACGCGCGGCTGAAGCCCGTATGATCCGCCCCGCCACTCAGGACGTGCTGCGAAGCTTCGGCGGCTCTTCAAAGCCCGGCGTCAGTTCCGGCGCGACCGACGAGCGGCTGTTATCCTGGAAAGGCTTTGCGTCCGTTGCCGTTTCGCCGGTCTCGCAGGCGGGGGCCCGTTCCGACTGGTAGGCAAAGGCGTGCGGCAGACTGCGGTATGTCTCGCCGTTCGCGACCGATATCGCGTCGGCCGGATCCTCGCCCGGATTGCGATAGGCAAAGAGGTGGTACTGACTGCCCTTCTGGTGGCAGAGATTGGCATCGCCGGCAAAGCCCGATCTGGTCGTCGAAAAGCTCAGCGGAAAGAAATAGCCATCGCACATGCGCACGCAGATCGTGCGATAGGCTCCGCCGCCGAAATAGCTGAGGTCAACGCGCGTGCCCTGAACTTCGGACGCATCCATCTGGTCGGGCGGCGTTGTCGCGACATTGATGATCTTGGCCGTGCTGCGCAGGCCCGGCGCCGGCGTCGTCAGCGTCTCGGCGGTTTCGATCCCCCGGTCCTGACGGTCGCATCCGGCCCTGAAATAGGCGGCCTCTAGATCGGCGCGGGTCAGGCGCGCGTTGCCGGTCGCCGCCCTGTCGCGCCGCTCCTCCAGATAGGCGAGGTTCTTGCGCATCTTGCGCAGGGTTGGCATCAGCGCGCCGCAGCGGGGATCGGGATTGCCGGTCTCGCAGCGGCCCTGTTGCGACTGGCGCTCGGCGAACTGCAACTCCGCTGCCTGGCGATCGGCAAGTTCCGCGTAGCGGCCATAAGTCGAGTTTGCGACGGACGTCACCGGCCGGGAGAGCGCCCGCTTCAGCGCGGCACAGTCGGTGGCGGCGAGCGCGCTCCCCGGCAGGCCTGTCGCAGCCGCAAGCACGAGAACGCCGAAAAAGGCAAGTCCGCCAACCGGTTTGCTGAGGACACGAGACAGGGCCATGGATTGAAAACGCCGCGATCGATAATGCTGTTGCTGGCCGGTGCCGTCTGGCCTGGCCGATCGCGAGAATTTTAGCAGATCCGTTTACCGGATCCTTCGCCGGTTGCCGGAATCGGGCGATCTTTTGGAAAACGACGTTAACAGGCAGTTGGGACGCGCGGCCTTATGGGCGAAAGCGCCAATCGGAGGCCTGTTCGGATTGCACGATGCTGCAACGCTTGCCGCGGCAGGCGACGGCGCCTTGTTGCGGATGGCCGATCGGACTGCTGGAACCCTGGGTGGGCGCTTGTCTTGGCTTGCCGTCGGGACACGCGAGACGGTGCGATTCGCCCGGCCAAACGGGGCCAGTCATACCTAGTCGCAACGCTCACCCAATTTGTGAGCGTCTCGTCATGACGTTTTGATCTTAAGAGAAAAATGGCGGGAGTGACGGGGCTCGAACCCGCGACCTCCGGCGTGACAGGCCGGCACTCTAACCGACTGAGCTACACCCCCGCTTTGGTCCGCCGAGCCGCTCTCGCCGCTGGCGTGGCGCTTGAGTATGACAAGGGCGGGTCCTAGTCAAGCACTCCGTGACAGATTTTTTTCAATCCAGCATGCGCGCTTGAAAAACGCCTGATCATGCTCTCGGCAACGGGTGGTGAGCATGAGGTGGGCGCCCGGAAGAACGGCAGGGATCCAGTGCTTGAGGGGCGAACGGCGGCGGTCCTCACTGCGACAACTGGATCAGGATCTGATGCTCGCCGCCGGACGACGCGCGGCCGCGCAGGGAATATTCGGCGAAGGTTGCCGCCAATGCTGCCAGCACCCCAAAATTCTTCATGCCGGCCGATTCCAGGGCCGGGGTGACGTCCACGAGGAAATAGTAGCCGGGAGAGCCGTCCAGCGTATTGAGCCAGCCGCTGAAATTGGTGCCCGAATCCGGCCAGAGCGTGTGCGACTGGCGCGGGCAGACGGTGACCAGGACGGGGTTCTTGCCGGCGAGCATCATGTCGACGGAATCGCGCAGAAGCCGCATCCCGATGATCATGCCTTCGGCATTCAGCGCCTGTTGAAGCGGCGAGTCGGGTGAGATCGCGCCTGTGATCTCGCTCTCGACCAGCGCTCGGGGGCCTTCGGTGAGGGTGTTGAGGCGATCGTACCAGTTGGCGATTTCGTAGACGTCGCCGAGATCGAGCCCGCGACGGCTGTAGCGAAACCCGCCGGTTCCGCTGGCGTGAAGATCAAATGCCATGGTCTCCGGCCTCGATCGTTTTTGCCCCGCTCAAAGACTAGCAATTTAGTCGGGCGGGTCAAACGCAGGTTCGCTGGCGGCGGCGGAAACCGTCGAAATACTGAATGACTATTGAATGGGGGGAGAGAAAAGGCGCGGATAAATATCGCGGCCGGGATGATGCTGGCGCGATAATCCCGCTTCCGCCGAGGCAAAAGCGGGATCAATTCTTTGTGCCCGTTTTCGGTTTCTATTCAGCCGGTTCCGCGACCGGTTCGGCTTCGGGAAGAACCGCCGTCAGCAGGATGGCGGCAAGGCCGCTGATCGTGATCGGTGCGTTGAGCACGCTCTTGGCGAGGGCCGGCAACTGGTCGAAGGCATTGGGGACCAGCGAGACGCCAAGACCGAGCCCGAAGGCGACGGCCATGACGTAGATGTTCTTGCGGGTGATCGAGGTGCTGGACAGGATGCGAATGCCGGCGACCGCGATGGAGCCGAAGAGCACCAGCGTCGCGCCGCCGAGCACCGGCTTCGGGATCAGCGTGAAGACCGATCCGATGATCGGAAAGAGACCGAGGAAGACCAGAATGCCGGCCACGAACAGCCCGACGTGACGGCTGGCAACGCCCGTAATCTGGATGACGCCGTTGTTCTGGCTGAAGGTGGTGTTGGGGAAGGTGTTGAAGAGGGCGGCGAGGCCGGAGTTGATGCCGTCGCCGAGGACGCCGCCCTTGATGCGCTTCATGTAGACCGGGCCGGAGACGGGCTGGTTGGAGATCACCGAATTGGCGGTCAGGTCGCCGGTCGTCTCGATGGCGGTGATGAGATAGAGGAAGGCCATCGGCAGGAAGAGGCCGAGGTCGAAGTTGAGGCCGTATTTCAGCGGGATCGGCACGGCGAAGAGCGGGGCGTTGCCGAAATTGGCAAAATTCACCTTGCCCAGGATCGCCGCGATGACGAAGCCGACGACGAGACCGATGAGCACGGCCGATATGCGCAGCGTCGGGTTCTTGTTGAAACTGAAGGCCAGAATGACGGCGACGACGACCGCCCCAAGCAGGAGGTTTTCCAGGCTTCCGAACTCGGGCGCCTTGGCCGTCGCGCCGCCGGCGAGGTCGGTGAATCCGACCTTCACCAGCGACAGGCCGATGACGGTGATGACGATGCCCGTCACCGTCGGGGTGATGATCCTTTCCAGCTTGCCGATGAACTGGCTGAGGACGACTTCCACAAGGCAGCCGGCGAGGCAGATGCCGAAAATCATGGCAAGGATGTCTTCCGGCGTCCCGCCGTTGTTCTTCACGGCGAACCCGGCCGCAAGGATGGTGCCGAGGAAGGCGAAGCTGGTGCCCTGAAGGCTCAGGAGGCCGGAGCCGACGGGTCCGACCCGGTGGGTCTGGATGAAGGTCGCAACGCCCGAGACGAAGAGCGACATCGAGATGAGGTAGGGAATATGCTCGCCGAGCCCGAGAACGCCGCCAATGATCAGCGTCGGCGTGACGATGCCGACGATCGAGGCGAGGATATGCTGGGAAGCGGCGAGGAAGCTCGTCGGTACATTCGGTTTGTCATCAAGGCCGTAGATCAGACCAAGGCCGCCGTCTGAGTTGTTCGCCATCGCTCACCCCGCTTGTCGCTCGCGTTTTCGTTGTGGTGAACGAAAAGCAAATATTGTGCCGGGTAACGGGCCTCAGCCCTGTCTTTCGGACCCCATTCGTCCGGAGCTCGCATCGAGTGGACGGCCGAAGAGACCGTTCGGGCGCAGGACGAGGAGTGCGGTCAGCAGCGCCAGGATGGCGATGTCCCGGTCCGCGACGGGGAAATAGGCGGCCCAGAGCGTTTCGGCGACGGCGATGAGAATGCCGGCGCCGGCGGCTCCTCCGATGGACCCGACGCCGCCGAGGATGGCCGCAGCGAGGGCCTTCAGCGTGACGACAAGTCCGCTCGAGTGACTGACGAATCCGTAGTGGAAGGTCACGAGGCAGCCGGCGAGGGCGGCAAGAGCACTCGAAATCACCAAAGACCCGAGGATGATGCCGTTGCGGTCGATGCCAATCATCGCGGCCATTTTGGGGTCGTCGGCGATGGCGCGCCAGGCCCGGCCAAAGCGCGTCATTGCGATCAGCGCGCCGACAAGCAGGGTTGCGGCAAGACCGGCCCCGACTTCGGCGGCCTGCATCGGGGTCATGGTGATGCCGATGCCGATCTGCCACAGATGCATCGGATCATTGAGAAGCGGCGCGATCCAGCGGTCGCGGTTGCCGAGGAGGAGGCGGACGCTCTCCGACAGGAAGATCGCAAGCCCGATGGAAGCGATCATGAAGCTCAGCGGCGAGGCGGCGCGCAGCGGCACCAGAACGGTTCGCCCGACGGCGGCTCCGAGCGCCGCGCCGCAGACGATGGCAAAGGCGAGGCCGAGGACAATGGTGAGGGCGGGACTGGCGGCGAAGGCCGAGACGCCGATGCCGGAGAAGGCGGCGACGCCGCCGATGGCCGCGATATCGCCAAAGGCGAAATTGATGCGGTCGACGAGGCCCAGGACGAGGGCGAAGGCGACCGCGAGCAAGGCATAGATGAAGCCGACCGGGAGGGCGTTCAGCCCCTGCTGCAGGGCATAGGAGAGGGAATGCTCGAACGTCTGCTGGGCGGCCTTGCTGCCGGGCGATGCCGTGCCCGCGAAACGGGGCGCGACCCGCATCGGGGTTTGCGGATCGTCAAGCCAGAACCGCTCCAGAATATAGAGACGCGATGCCGTCAGTTCGCCATTGGGCGTTTCGACCGCCGTAAGCTTGCTGCGGCCGGACGAGAACCTGTCGCCGGCGAAGGCACAGCGCACGTATTGCGCGCCCTCTTTGCCATCGACCCTGTAGCGCAGGATGACGCCATTGGCCGCGACCGGATCGGCAGCCTCTTCGGTGATGGCGATGCGGCCGGTCGGTTCGAGCGAGGCGACGACCAGCCGGCAGGTCCGGACCTGCTCGATGTCGGGGCCGCCGCAGGATACAAGGAAGGCGCAGGCGGCGAGAGCGAGGACGAGCCTGCCGATGCGCCACAAGAAATGGTTCCCATCCGATCCGCCCGGGCCACGAAAACGATCGCCGGGGCGGTCCGGAACAGGCGGCATACGGCTCAGAGGCCTGCCTTCAGGCGCTCGGCGACGCGCGGGGCGTAGTAGGTCAGGACGCCGTCGGCGCCAGCGCGCTTGAAGGCCATGAGGCTTTCGACCATGGCCCGCTCGCCGTCGAGCCAGCCGTTGGCGGCCGCAGCCTCGATCATCGCGTATTCGCCGGAGACCTGGTAGGCGTAGGTCGGCACCTTGAAGGTGTCCTTGAGGCGATAGAGGATGTCGAGATAGGGCATGCCCGGCTTGACCATGATCATGTCGGCGCCCTCGGCAAGGTCGAGTTCGGCCTCGTGCAACGCCTCGTCCGAATTGGCCGGGTCCATCTGATAGGTCCGCTTGTCGCCGACCAGGGTCTTCGACGTGCCGATGGCATCACGGAACGGTCCGTAGAAGGCCGAGGCATATTTCGCCGCATAGCTCATGATCTGGACGCGTTCGAAGCCGTTGGCGTCGAGCGTCTGCCGAATCGCGCCGATGCGGCCGTCCATCATGTCCGACGGGCCGATGATGTCGACGCCGGCCTCGGCCTGCACCAGAGCCTGACGGCAAAGCTGCTCGACCGTCGGGTCGTTGACGATTTCCTCGCCCGAGAGAAGGCCATCGTGACCGTGGCTCGTATAGGGGTCTAGCGCGACGTCGAGCATGACGCCGACGTTGGGCACCGCAGCCTTGATGGCCCGGGTGGCGCGGCAGACGAGATTCTGATCGTTAAGCGCCTCGCTGCCCGTTTCGTCGCGCAGGGACGGATCCGTATAGGGAAAGAGCGACAGCAGCGGAATGCCGAGCTTGGCGGCATCTTCCGCAGCGCGAACCAACTGGTCGACCGAGAGGCGGAACACGCCGGGCATGGAGGGCACCGGCACACGCTGGTTCTCGCCCTCGACGACGAAGATCGGCCAGATCAGGTCGTCGACCGTCAGCGTATTCTCCCTGACGAGGCGGCGCGACCAGTCCGTGCGCCGGTTGCGGCGCATCCGCCTGCCCTGGAGCAGGGATGTCATGTCGATGCGGGGAGGCGTCTGGGAGCCGTGCTGGTAGGTCATGAGAGAATGTCCGGGCTTTGACGGTGGCGACCGATCTGTGCGGCGGCCGCAGGCTTCGGTGTTTCTTTATCAGTGTGCGGCCCGGGCTTCAAACAAGACCTCGTCAAACAGGACGTGAGGTTCAAGGGCGAATGGCCGCGAGCCGGTTTCATGAAGCGGCGGGCTCCTGTATATCCGACGGGTCTTCCTTCCTGTGAGCCTGACCGCGGCCCGGCGAATCTGAAGGCGTTGCAAGGCGAACCGCCGACCACAGCGTACCGGCGGCGAGAGAGTTTAGAGGTCATTCATGCGAGACGACGACACCCTGCCGGCGGCCATGACCATCGATGCGGAAGGGCAGGGCGGCTTCAATCCACGTCCCGTTCTGGTGGTTTTCGTGCGTCTTCTGGCGGTCGTCTTCCTCATCGGCGGTCTTTATCAGTGGACGATCATCCTCGGCCCGCTTGGCAGCGGTCCCGGACTGAATGACATCCCGGTGGAATTTCGCGTGGCCGCGATTTTCTTTTCGGTGTTCGACCTCGTGGCCGCTGTCGGACTTTGGCTGCTGTCGTCCTGGGGCGCTGTCGTCTGGTTGATCGCCGCGCTGACCGAGATCGCGCTGCATACTTTCTTTGCCTCGATCTTCGGTCCGGCGCCGGTGACTGTCGCTTTTCATGCAGTTTCCATCGTGATTTACACAACGTTCACCTACTTGGTCGAGCGCTCGTCCGAGTCGTGAGGGCGAATACCTGAATCATCAGTAGAATCCTGGTTAATGGACGTCAGGGTTAATCTTTGCATCGACTCATTGTGCAAAGATGAATGCTTGCCTTAAGGGTATTTTTAGTCTGCGTTTTAAGCGAATTTTCAAGTCTCTCGACTAGGTTTCAATGCAACGTGGATAAAAGCCACGAAGAGATCGACAGAGAGGCAATACCTATGATCAACGCGAACCGGGCCAAGGCGACTGCTTCCGCTGGTCAAGATGAATCCGAGATCAAGCCGCTTTACATGGAAGCGCTGAGGCTGGTCGAGCGTCTGCACCGCCGCCTGCTTGATGTGATCAAGGATGAATTCGACCGCGAAGGCAGGACCGACGTCAATGCCGTCCAGGCGCTGCTGCTGTTCAATATCGGCGACAGCGAACTCACTGCGGGCGAACTGCGGACTCGCGGCTACTACCTCGGCTCCAACGTCTCCTACAACCTCAAGAAGCTGGTGGAGATGGGCTATATCCATCACCAGCGCTCGCGCATGGACCGTCGTTCCGTCCGCGTCAGCCTCACCGAAAAGGGGCAGGAGATCGCCGACATCATCCAGAAGCTCTACGACCGCCACATGCAGTCGATCGAGAAGGTCGGCGGTGTCGCGCGCAACGATTTCGAACAGCTCAACACGTCGCTGCAGCGGCTGGAGCGTTTCTGGACCGACCAGATCCTCTATCGTCTCTAAAACAAGAAGCGCCTTGCTCGTTGAATGACAGCAGCCAGAGAAATGCACGGTTCATCCCCGACCGTGTGACCTCCAAGACTGACCCCGGCCACAAGGCCGGGGTCTTTTTGTATTGAGAGGACGGCCGCGAGCGTCTTGCGCACGGTGTCAGGCATGAGCCGGCTCATCGACTTGCCTGCGGTCGGCAAGGGCTGAAGCATTGATGCAACAGTCTTTTGTCGCCTCGATTTTAACCTTGCGATGACATCAATCGACCACATTGCTCACGCAAAGACCTCTGCAGATCAGGCAGTGTGGCGGGGCTTTCAGGCGTTCTTCGGATGCCGCTCCAGGCGCGGGCTTCGTGGCCGCTTCGGTCGGCAACATGGGCCTTGCGGGAACATTTTTGAACCGCGGGCGTTATCGGCAGGCAGTCGCGCCGCGGCGATGTCAACGTGGCAGCCCCACGCTGTTGTGATCGCGGCCTGGTTGTTGACGGTCGGTCGGGCTGGTAGAATTCATATGACAGTGTCGTGGTTTGACAGACAATTTGGAGACTTCTGGTGATGAAGGATTTGCTTGGTCGGACAGCTTCGGATTGGGCGTCGAGAGGCATTTCGCGCCGGAGCCTGCTTGCCGGCATTGGCGGAGCGGTGGGCTATGCCGCCACTCCGGCCTTCGCGCAGCAGTTTGCCCTGAGCCAGCCGGAATGGTCCGACGGCTTCGACACAAGCATCCCGCAACAGGCCCAGGTGCGGACCGACAAGCCGACCATCGGACCTGAGACGCCCAGCTATGTGGAAGCTGCCATTCAGCGCTATGCCGATATCGTGGCGCGCGGTGGCTGGCCCTATGTCAACGTCTCTCAGGCGCTGAAGGTCGGCGTCAGCAGTCCGGACGTTGCCGTGTTGCGTCAGCGGCTGGAGGTTTCCGGCGACCTGGAGCCGGTCGGCGGCAATCCGACGGCCTTCGACAGCTTTGTTGACCAGGGCCTGCGCCGCTTCCAGATGCGCCATGGCGTTCGTCCGGACGGCGTTCTCGGTGCAAGCGGCGAGACCATCCAGGCGATGAACATCCCCGCCGAGGTGCGGCTGCGCCAGCTTGAGACCAACCTGGTGCGCGTGCGCTCGATGTCCGGCTTCCTCGGCGACCGCTACGTTATGGTCAACGTGCCGGCGGCCGATATCGAGACGATCGAGAACGGCCTCGTTCATTCGCACCACAAGGCGGTTGTCGGCAAGATCGACCGCCCGACGCCGCTGCTTTCGACGCACATCACGAATATCAAGTTCCATCCCTACTGGACGGTGCCGATCAGCATCATCAAGAAGGATGTGATCCCGATGGTCCAGAAGGACCCGCAGTATCTCTCCAAGTTCAAGATCCGCATCTTCGACTGGAAGACGCACGAGGAGATCGATCCGCTCTCCATCGACTGGAACACCGATCAGGCGAGCCAGTACATGCTGCGGCAGGATCCGAGCGAGATCAATTCGCTGGGCGCGGTGAAGATCAACTTCCCGAGCCCGGAAGGCGTCTACATGCACGACACGCCGTCCAAGACGCTGTTCGGCAACGACTACCGGTTCGATTCCTCGGGCTGTGTGCGGGTCCAGAATGTGCGCGAGTATGTGACCTGGATTCTGAAATACACGCCGGGCTGGGAGGATCCCGCGGCTGTCGATGCGGCCCTGCGCCAGAGCGAGCAGATCGACGCGCAGGTGGCCGACAAGGTCAACCTCTATTTCAACTATTTCACCGCCTGGGCCAATTCCGACGGTGTCGTCCAGTTCCGCGAGGACATCTACAAAAAGGACGATCTCGACGTCGCGCTGCGCTGAGCGTCAGGCAGACCGAGAGTGGGTCAAGACAATCCCGGAAGGCCGAAATGCCTTCCGGGATTTTTTTTGTTTGTCCCTGCGCTGGAGACCAGAGCCCGTGCCGTAGCCGATGCCGAGACGCGGAAGAATTTTCCGCCGGTAGACGGTTGTTTAAGGCTCCATGCGGCATGATCGATGCATGGGCGTATCCCGTGTTCATTGCTGCGTTGGCGGAATCCGGCCGCAGTTGGCCATGAAGGATAACGCAGCCATTGGATCGCGCGCCTGCTACAGTGTCTGCGCGAGCGCGATTCAGGACAGGGTGCTTTGCCGGTGATGCATTTGGACGCATGCCATCGTTTCCCGTTTGGTCGGGGGTGAACATGAACGAAGATCTTTCCAAACTGATCTATTTCGAGTTCCGGCCGATCGGCCGGCAGATGCGGGTGACCGCGATCGACGGACAGAGCGGCGCCGAAGCCGTTGTTATTGCGCCGATTGGCGCCCCGCGACGCGACCTGGAGCAGCTTGCGGCACGCAAACTGCGGCGTAGCCTGGAAATGGCCGGCAACGGCTGAAGGCGGCCCAATACTTCCCTGACGGCATAAAAATTAGCCGAATGGAGGCTGATTGCTTCCATTTCGGCAAAAGAGTGCGACGGCGGTGACGTTGTGACGACGCCGGGCTCTATGGTAATCGGATGCTTGGAAGGCCAGTTGGCAGTGTGCGATCCGTGTGCCGGGCAGGGCGTCTCATCCCGCCCGACAACCGACGATTTCGCATACGGCCGATTGCCAGGAATCCAAGAGGGGGACCGCGCAGGCCGCGCGGCGCCTGCAGAGGGCAGGCGAGGGGTTCACCCCACAACAGACGGGAACGTCCACATGTCCATGACCGATAGCGCCTCCGGCACCATTTTCCCGGCGTTCTTCACTGGTTCGCTCGCTGAGACCGACCCTGAGGTCGCCTCCGCGATTGCCAAGGAACTGGGCCGCCAGCAGCACGAGATCGAACTGATCGCCTCGGAGAACATCGTTTCCAAGGCCGTTCTCGAAGCGCAGGGCTCCGTACTCACCAACAAGTATGCCGAGGGTTATCCGGGCCGTCGCTACTACGGCGGCTGCCAGTTCGTCGATATCGCCGAGAATCTGGCGATCGAGCGCGTCACCAAGCTCTTCGGATGTGCTTTCGCCAACGTCCAGCCGAACTCCGGCAGCCAGGCCAACCAGGGCGTCTTCCTCGCCCTTGCCCAGCCGGGCGACACCATTCTCGGCCTCGACCTTGCCTCGGGCGGTCACCTGACCCACGGCGCCAAGCCGAACATGTCGGGCAAGTGGTTCAACGCCGTTGCCTACGGCGTGCGCCAGCAGGACCAGCGCATCGACATGGACCAGGTCGAGGCGCTCGCCAAGGAGCACAAGCCGAAGATCATCATCGCGGGTGGCTCGGGCTATTCGCGCGTGTGGGACTTCGAGGGCTTCCGCCGCATCGCGGACGAAGTCGGCGCCTACCTGATGGTCGACATGGCCCACTTCGCGGGTCTCGTCGCGGCCGGCCTGCATCCCTCGCCGTTCCCGCATGCCCATGTCGCGACATCGACGACCCACAAGACCCTGCGCGGTCCGCGTGGCGGCCTCATCCTCACCAATGACGAGGCGCTCGCCAAGAAGCTCAACTCGGCGATCTTCCCGGGTCTCCAGGGTGGGCCGCTCATGCACGTCATCGCCGGCAAGGCCGTTGCCTTCGGCGAGGCGCTCACCCCGGACTTCAAGGGCTACATCAAGAGCGTGATCGACAACGCCAAGGCGCTGGCCGAGACGCTGCGCAAGGGCGGTCTGGAGATCGTCTCCGGCGGCACCGACAACCACCTCATGCTGGTCGACCTGCGTCCCAAGTCCGTCACCGGCAAGGCCGCGGAGGCCGCTCTCGGGCGCGCCAACATCACCTGCAACAAGAACGGCATCCCCTTCGACCCGGAGAAGCCGACGATCACCTCCGGTATCCGTCTCGGCACGCCGGCCGGTACGTCTCGTGGCTTCGGCGTCGCCGAGTTCCAGGAGATCGGCGATATGATCATCACGGTGCTTGACGGACTCGTTGCAAATGGCGAGGAAGGGAACGGCGCTGTTGAAGCGGCGGTGAAGGATCGCGTGAAGGTTCTTACCGACCGTTTCCCGATCTACAGCTGATCGGAAACTTTCGGAGACCGCCATATGCGATGCCCGTATTGTGGCGGTGACGAGACCCAGGTGAAGGATTCGCGGCCGACGGAGGACAATACCGCCATCCGTCGGCGGCGGATCTGTGCAAGTTGCGGCGGCCGGTTCACGACCTTCGAGCGCGTTCAGTTGCGAGAACTGATCGTGATCAAGCGGTCTGGCCGGCGCATTCCGTTCGACCGGGACAAGCTGATGCGATCGGTGCAGATCGCCCTGCGCAAGCGGCCTGTCGAACCGGAAAAGATCGAGCGCATGGTGAGCGGCATCGTTCGCCAGCTCGAAAGCCTTGGCGAGACCGAGGTGACGGCCGAACAGATCGGCCAGCTCGTCATGGAGGCCCTCAAGGGCATCGATGACGTCGCCTATGTGCGATTTGCTTCCGTCTACAAGAATTTCCGCGAGGCCCGCGACTTCAGCGAACTGGTCGGCGAATTGTCGATCGATCCGGATGAGGCGCGGAAGCTGGACCCGGATGTCTGATCCGTGATGAAGACGGACGGGCGGGTCGATCCCGAGACCGATCGCCGTTTCATGGCCGCCGTCCTTTCGCTCGGCTGGTGGCATCAGGGGCTTGCGCGCCCCAATCCCTCCGTCGGCGCCATTCTCGTGCGGCCGGGCAGCGAGCCTGTCGTGATCGCGCGCGGGGTGACCGGCATCGGCGGGCGTCCGCATGGCGAGGCGATGGCCCTTGCCATGGCCGGCGAGGCGGCGCGGGGCGCCACGGCTTACGTGACGCTCGAACCCTGCTCACATTGCGGCCGTGCCGGGCCCTGCTGCGAAGCCTTGGCGGCTGCCGGTGTCGGACGGGTCGTCTCGGCCATGGAAGACCCGGACCCGCGGGTTGCCGGACAGGGGCACGCGTTCCTGAGGCAGTCCGGGATCGCGTTGACGACAGGCGTGCTGGAGGCGGAGGCACGCAGGCTTCATGCCGGGCACATTTCACGCATCCTGCGGCAGCGGCCTCACGTCTTCCTGAAGCTTGCCGTTTCCGCAGACGGCTTCATCGGCCGCAATGGCGACGGGCAGATCGCCATTTCGGGTGACGAGTCGAGGGCTTACGCCCATGCCCTGCGCGCGGAAGCCGATGCCATCGTCGTCGGGATCGGGACAGCGCTTGCCGACAATCCGTCACTCACCTGTCGGCTTCCCGGCATGGAACTGCGCTCGCCGCTGCGGGTCGTCCTCGATCCCTCCTTGCGTCTTGCCGTTCAGTCGACCCTCGTGCGCACAGCCCGCCAGACATCGGTAACGGTGTTCAGCCAGACGGGATCGTGGGACGGTGACAGCCAGCGTGAAGCCCTGACCGCAGCCGGTGTCGATGTGCGGGCGGCCGCGCTTGCGCCGGATGGCGGGCTCGATCTGGTCGATGTTCTCTTCCAGCTCTCAAATCTCGGGGTCGGGCGGCTGATGGTGGAGGGAGGCGCTCGCCTGGCGCGATCGCTGATCGAGGCCGACCTTGTCGACGAACTGCATCTCGTTCGTTCGCCGGTCATGATCGGCCCGGGCGGCGTTCCCGCCTTTGGCGGCCTCACTCTTGCAGAAGCGACGACGAAACTGCACATCAGCGAACAACGATGGCTTGGCCGGGATCGCCTGATCCACTATCGCCGGGCCGATCGGACCGTCACTTGACCCATATCTTGAACGGAGTGCCAGAGCATGTTCACCGGGATTATCAGCGACGTCGGCGAAATTCTTGAGCTGACGGAGCGCGAGACCGGCGTGAAGCTGAAGATCGCGACCGACTATGATCCAGGCGGCATCGATATCGGTGCCTCCATCGCCTGTGCCGGCGCGTGCCTGACCGTGATCGAGCGCGGGACGACGGGCAACCGGCGCTGGTTCGATGTCGAGGCCTCGGTGGAAACGCTGGACAAGACGACGATGAGTGCGTGGCAGGCCGGCACGAAGATCAATCTGGAGCGGGCGCTGAAGCTAGGCGACGAACTCGGCGGCCACATGGTGACCGGACACGTGGACGGCGTCGGGGAACTCGTCGAGCGTGAGGATGTGGCCGACATGGCCAAGCTCACGTTTCGGGCTCCTTCGGCGCTCTCTCACTTCATCGCGGCCAAGGGATCGGTGACGCTCAATGGCACCTCGCTGACGGTCAATTCCGTCGATGGCGACATCTTCACCGTGATGCTGATCCCGCACACGCTGGAGGTCACCACCTGGGGTACGGCGAAGGCCGGTGACAAGGTCAATCTCGAAATCGACATCATGGCGCGTTATCTGGCGCGCATGGTGGAATCCGGCGCCTTTCCCGGCGCGCGGGCGGCCTGATCGCCGGCCGCAGATCTGCCTTTCCGCCAGAGCGGCGCGATGGGACTGGACAATTGCCGCGTGCCATGGTCTTTCCGCTCCACATCCACAGAAGGACGTTCCATCATGGCCGGCAGCGCGCCGCATCTCCTCGTTATCGAGGCCCGTTTCTATGACGATCTGGCGGACGAACTGTTCGCCGGCGCGAGCGAAGCCATCGAGGCCGCAGGTGCGACCTTCGACCGTGTCTCCGTTCCCGGCGTCCTCGAAATTCCCGCGGCCCTCGCCATGGCGCTCGACGCCGTCGATGCGGGCATTGCCAGCTACGACGGGTATGTGCTGCTCGGCGTGGTGATCCGCGGCGAGACCAGTCATTATGATATTGTCGCCGTCGAGTCGGCGCGCGCCGTGATGGATCTGTCGGTCAGCGAGAGCCTTGCGCTCGGCAACGGCATCCTGACCGTCGAGACCGGTGCGCAGGCCTGGGCACGGGCGCGCCGCACGGAGAAAAACAAGGGTGCGGGTGCGGCCAAGGCCGCCCTCGCCATGGTCGCTCTGCGCGAGCGTTTCGGATCCTGATTGAAATGAACGACGTCAAGTCAGACCAGAAGAACCCGGAAAAGGGCCTGCGTCCGGCCAACCAGCGCGGCGCGGCGAGGCTCTTTGCCGTGCAGGCGCTCTACCAGCTCGAGATCGGCGGCGAGGACCTCCTTTCGGTCGTCGCCGAATACGAGCAGTTCCGGCTCGGCAAGGAACTCGACGGCGAGCAGTACCGGCAGGCCGATCCCGCCTTCTTCCGGGCGATCACCGCCGGCGTCATCGAAGACCAGCGCACCATCGACCCGATGGTGCACACGGCTCTCGTCGAGGACTGGCCGCTCAAGCGCGTCGATGCGACCCTGCGTTCGATCCTTCGCTGCGGCACCTACGAACTGCTGCGGCGCAAGGACGTGCCGGCCAAGGTGATCATTTCGGAATATCTGGACGTTGCGCGCGCCTTCTACGAGGACGATGAGCCGAAGCTCGTCAACGGCGTTCTCGACCGGATTGCGCGTGAACTGCGTCCTGACGAAGTCAGCGGTCCGGCGCGGTGAGGCGGTGGTGAGCGAGCAGGGGGCGACAGGCGCGCGCGCCAGCGAGACCGAACTCATCGCCCGCTACTTCGCGCCGCTTGCAACCGAGCCTTCGACCTTCCAGCTTGGCGACGACGCGGCCTATCTGAGGCCGCGGGCGGGCTGCGACCTGGTCGTCACCAAGGACATGCTGGTCGCGGGCGTTCATTTCTTTCCCGACGATCCGCCCGGCGCCATCGCGAAAAAGGCGCTCCGGGTCAATCTCTCCGATCTTGCCGCCAAAGGCGCGCGCCCGCTCGGCTATCTGATCGGCCTTGGCCTCACCGGCGACTGGACGGAGGCCTGGCTGCAAGCGTTTTCCAACGGGTTGGCGCAGGACCAGGAAACCTACGGGATCACGCTCCTCGGCGGCGATACCGTCTCTTCGCCGGAGCGCTTGACCCTGTCCATCACGGCCTTCGGGACCGTGCCGGAGGGGCGCATGGTCAGGCGGGGCGGCGCGAGGGCGGGTGATCTCATCTGCGTCACCGGGACCATCGGCGATGCGGCCCTCGGGCTTCAACTGAGGCTCGATGCGGGTCTGACGACCGCCGTTCGGCTGACCGGCGATCAGGCCGCTTTCCTCAAAAATCGCTATCTGCTGCCGCAGCCGCGGTGCCGTCTTGCGTCGGTGCTCGGCCAGCACGCCAGCGCGGGCATGGACATTTCGGACGGACTTGTCGGCGATCTGGCGAAAATGGCGGCGGTCTCGCATGTCCGTATCGATATCGACATAGACAAGGTTCCGCTGTCGGACGCGGCCAAGGCCGCCTGCGCGGCCCGGCCCGATCTACTGCGCACGGCGCTGACCGGCGGCGACGACTACGAGCTGGCGATTGCCTGCGCGCCCGCTTCCCTGTCCTCGTTCGTCGAGGCCGGAAAGAAGGCCGGTGTTGCCGTGTCGGTGATCGGTTCGGCGAGCGAAGGAAGCGGCCTCGGCCTTGCGGGCGCCCGCGGCGACCTTGCAGACTGGGCCGATAGAGGTTCGTTCAGCCACTTTTGAGAAAGCCGGTTTTCATGACGACGTCCGTTGCCGATGATTTCGCGCATGAAAGGCGGGCCCGCTCGACCGCTCTCACGCTTGCGGCCTCGATGGCGACGGCCGGAGCGGTGTCGCCGATCGCGGTGGGGCTTGGGGGTCTGGTCGGCAGCAGCCTTCTCGGTGAGGATCAGTCGCTTGCGACCCTGCCGGTGACGATGTTCATCCTCGGCAATGCGCTCTCCTCGGCGCCGGCGGCTCTGCTGATGGCCCGGGTGGGCCGGAGGGCCGGCTTTCTGCTCGGGATCAGCGTTGCCGTTGCCGGCGGATTGCTGGCCATTCTTGCGATTTCGATCGGCTCGTTTCTGGCCTTCTGCGGCGCTCAGACGCTCGCCGGCATGAGCAGCGCCTTCGTCCAGCAGTACCGCTTCGCGGCGGCGGATGCCTCGCCGGACATCTTCAAGGCAAGGGCCATTTCCTGGGTTCTGGCCGGGGGCGTCGTCACCGGCGTGATCGGGCCGCAGGCGATCATCTTCGGTGAAAACCTGCTGCCGTTCGATTTCGCCGGCACCTATGCGATCCAGATCGTGCTCGTGCTGATCGCGGCCAGCATTCTTGCGACCCTCAGCATTCCGAAACCGGCAAGACGGCAGCATGGTGACGCGAAGGGGCGCCCGCTGCTGAAGATCATCGGCAGCCCCCGCTTCATCGTCGCCTTCATCTGCACGGTCTCGTCCTATGCGCTGATGAGCCTGGTGATGACCGCGACGCCGCTGGCCATGCTGCATCACCACCACAGCCATGGCGATGCCGCGCTCGGCATCCAGTGGCATGTCATCGCGATGTTCGCGCCGAGCTTCTTCACCGGATCGCTGATCGCGCGCTACGGCAAGGAAGCGGTCGTCGCCTATGGGCTCGTGCTGATCGCCTTCGGCGCCGTGATCGCGCTGCTCGGTGTCACCGTCATGCATTTCTGGCTGTCGCTCATCCTGCTCGGCATAGGCTGGAATTTCGGCTTCATCGGCGGCACCGCGATGATCGCCGACACCTACGCGCCGGAAGAAGCGGCCCGCGTGCAGGCGGTCAACGAGTTCATGCTGTTTTCGATCGTGGCCCTTGCATCCTTCTCGTCGGGTAAGCTGCTGGTGCTGTCGGGATGGAGCATGATCAACATCCTTGTTTTCCCCGTGGTTGGGCTTTCGCTGGGGCTCCTTGCCCTCAATGCGCTGCTGCGTACCCGAAACGTCTGACTTTTTGTGCATTTTCCGCCGTTCCCGGCGGCACTTGGACTATTCGGCCCTTGACGGAATGCCGCCCTCCGATACCGTGCTAGTGACTTCCAGCCTGTGCCGTGCTGCGGCGCCATAAAAGCTATAAACGGAAGCAAACTTCGCATGAGGTCCCGACAAGCGGACCCAGGGAGAGGGAAGGAACATGAATCCACTGTACCTGATCATCGTGGCGGGTCTCGCCTCGATCGCCTACGGCATATGGGCGACCCAATCGGTGCTCGCCGCAGATGCCGGCAGCAAACGCATGCAGGAAATCGCCGGCGCCATCCAGGAAGGCGCGCATGCCTACCTCTCCCGTCAATACACAACCATCGCCATCGTTGGCGTCGTCATTTTCGCGCTTGTTGCCTGGCTTCTGGGGCTGCTCGTCGCGATCGGATTTGTCATCGGCGCGGTCCTTTCAGGCGTTGCCGGCTTCATCGGCATGAATGTCTCGGTCCGCGCCAACGTCCGCACGGCGCAGGCTTCCAGCGTCAGTCTCGAGAGCGGGCTCGGCGTCGCCTTCAAGGCCGGGGCGATCACGGGCATGTTGGTCGCAGGTCTGGCGCTGCTCGGCGTCTCGATCTACTACCTCGTGCTGACGAGCTACCTCGGCTACGCGCCGAATGACCGCCTCGTGGTCGACGCGCTGGTGGCGCTCGGCTTCGGTGCGTCGCTGATTTCCATCTTTGCCCGTCTCGGCGGCGGTATCTTCACCAAGGGGGCGGATGTCGGCGGCGACCTGGTCGGCAAGGTGGAGGCCGGGATTCCGGAAGACGACCCGCGCAATCCGGCGACCATTGCCGACAACGTCGGCGACAATGTCGGCGACTGCGCCGGCATGGCGGCCGACCTCTTCGAGACCTATGCTGTGACCGTCGTCGCCACGATGGTGCTCGCCGCGATCTTCTTTTCCGGACAGACAGTGCTCGAATCCGCCATGGTCTATCCGCTGGCGATCTGCGGCACTTGCATCATCACCTCGATCGTCGGCACCTTCTTCGTCAAGCTCGGCGCCAACAACTCCATCATGGGCGCTCTCTACAAGGGACTGATCGTCACCGGTGCGCTCTCCGTCATCGGCCTTGCCCTCGCGACGCATGCGACTGTTGGTTGGGGCGAAATCGGCACGGAAAACGGTGTGCCGATCACGGGTAGTGGCCTCTTCATCTGCGGCCTCGTCGGCCTCCTGGTGACGGGCCTGATCGTCTGGATCACGGAATACTACACCGGCACGGGCAAGCGACCGGTGGTCTCGATCGCCCAGGCGTCGGTGACGGGTCACGGCACCAACGTCATCCAGGGCCTTGCCGTCTCGCTTGAGGCAACGGCGCTGCCGGCGCTCGTCATCGTCGGCGGCATCATCGCGACCTTCCAGCTTGCCGGTCTCTTTGGTACCGCCATCGCGGTGACGACGATGCTGGGGCTTGCGGGCATGATCGTCGCGCTCGACGCCTTCGGGCCGGTGACGGACAATGCGGGCGGCATCGCCGAAATGGCGGGCCTGCCGAAGGAAGTGCGCCAGACGACCGACGCGCTTGATGCGGTGGGCAACACGACCAAGGCCGTGACGAAGGGCTATGCCATCGGTTCGGCGGGCCTTGGCGCGCTGGTGCTCTTCGCGGCCTATTCCAACGACCTTGCCTACTTCTCGGCGAACGGGGACAAATTCCCTTACTTCGCCGACATCGGCAAAGTGTCCTTCGACCTCTCCAACCCCTATGTCGTGGCCGGGCTGATCTTCGGCGGCCTCATCCCCTACCTCTTCGGTGGTATCGCCATGACGGCGGTGGGGCGTGCTGCGGGTGCGGTGGTTGAGGAAGTGCGGCGGCAGTTCCGCGAGAACCCGGGCATCATGGAAGGCACCGTGCGACCCGACTACGCCCGTGCGGTGGATATGCTGACGAAGGCGGCGATCAAGGAGATGATCATTCCCTCGCTGCTGCCGGTGCTGGCGCCCTTGGTCGTCTATTTCGGCGTGCTGCTGATCTCGGGATCGAAGGCCTCGGCCTTTGCCGCCCTCGGCGCTTCTCTGCTCGGCGTCATTGTCAACGGACTCTTCGTTGCGATCTCGATGACGTCGGGCGGCGGCGCCTGGGACAACGCCAAGAAGTCCTTCGAGGACGGCTTCATCGACAAGGACGGCGTCAAGCATATGAAGGGCTCGGAGGCGCACAAGGCCTCGGTCACCGGGGACACCGTCGGCGATCCCTACAAGGACACGGCGGGTCCGGCGGTGAACCCGGCGATCAAGATCACCAACATCGTGGCCCTGCTGTTGCTGGCGATCCTGGCGCACTGATCCACGGTCCAAACTGACGGTCCGGGACGGGCGAAGGCCTGTCCCGGACTGCTGGTCGCAAGACGCAATGCTGTTTGGCCGACGGCCGGGGTTGAGATCGCGGGCTTTCGGGCCTATGTGATGACGAGTTGCCATTTTCGGCAAAGAAGGATTCTGCCATGTCCGACGCGAAGGCTTTTATCGACAGCGAAGTGAAATCCAATGACGTCGTGCTGTTCATGAAAGGCACGCCGCAGTTCCCGATGTGCGGGTTTTCCGGTCAGGTCGTCCAGATTCTCGACTACATCGGCGTCCCCTACAAGGGCGTCAACGTCCTTGAGGACGACGATATCCGCCAGGGTATCAAGGATTATTCCAACTGGCCGACGATCCCGCAGCTCTATGTGAAGGGCGAGTTCGTTGGCGGTTGCGACATCATCCGCGAAATGTTCCAGGCGGGTGAACTGCAGACGCACATGAAGGAAAACGGGATCTCCGTGAGCGAGCGGGCCTGAGGCTCTGTCGGTCGTTCCGGATTGAAAAAGGCGCCCTTCGCGGCGCCTTTTTTTGTTTCTGCCGGATGAGCGACTTCAGGACTGAACAGAGGTCTGGGCGGGCGAGCTCTCCAGAAGCTCGGCCATCTCGCTGACGGGGCGAGGCTTGCTGAAGAGATAGCCCTGGCCTTCGGCGCAGCCTTCCTGCATCAGAAAATCCAGGTCGTCCGCGTTCTCGATCCCTTCGGCGATGACCTTCATGCCCATGGAGCGGCCGAGGCCGACGATGGCACGCACGATCGCCTGGGAGTCGGCGCTCGCATGGAGGTCCTTCACGAAGGACTTGTCGATCTTGATCTTGGTGAAGGGGAAGCTGCGCAGGTAGCTCAGCGACGAGTAGCCGGTTCCGAAATCGTCCATCGAGATTCCGACGCCGAGTTCGCGCAGGGCCTTGAGCGTCTGCAGCGCACCGTCGCTTCTGTCCATCAGCAGCGATTCGGTGATCTCCAGATCCAACCGGGCAGGGCGCAGACCGGAGAGGTCCAGAGCCCTCACGACGGTGGCAAGAACCTCGGTCGTGCGGAACTGCGCCGGGGACAGGTTGACGGCCACCTTCATGTGATCCGGCCATGTGACCGCATCCCGGCAGGCCTGCTCCAGGACGAAGCGGCCGATGGCGTCGATGAGCCCGGTCTCTTCCGCCAGCGGAATGAAATCGGCCGGAGGAATATTGCCGCGCACGGGATGGGACCAGCGCAGCAGGGCCTCGAAGCCGGAAACCTTCTGATCTTCCAGATTGACGAGCGGCTGGTAGTGAACCGAGAACTCGCCCTTCTCGACGGCCATGCGCAGGTCGAGCTCGAGGCGCTGGCGCTCGAGCATCTGCGCGTCCATGCCGGGCTCGAAATGGCGGAAGGAGCCACGGCCGTCCGCCTTGGCCTTGTAGAGGGCGATGTCGGCGTGGCGCAGCAACTGTTCGGGGTCGGAACTGTCGTCGGTCATCCGGGCAATGCCGATGCTCGCCCCCACGGCGACGTGCTGCATGTTGATCTGGAAGGGCTCGCACAACGAGCGGATGATGGCGCGAGCGATTGGCTCGTCACGTTGGTCGTCTGCGCCAAGGGGGACGAAGACCGCGAATTCGTCGCCGCCGAGCCGGGCCGGAACGCAGGTGTCGTCGAGCGCCTCGCGAATCCGCCGTGCCGCTTCCTTCAGCAGCGCATCGCCGACCGAATGGCCGAAGGTGTCGTTGACGGCCTTGAAACTGTCGAGGTCGATCAGCAGGGCGGCGGCGCCGTGACCGCGCTTGCGTGCCTCGGCCATGCCGGTTGCGATCTGCTCGTTGAAGGCGAGGCGGTTCGGCAGGCCGGTCAGGAGATCGTGACGGGCCATGTGGGCAAGACGTTCCTCGGAGCGACGCCGTTCGGTGACATCGATGAAGGCCAGGAGGATGCGCTCGTTGTCCTCGAAGTCGAGATGGCTTGCGAAGGCGGTCACATCGATCTGCGATCCGTCGGCCTTGAACTGGCGCCAGGTGCGATCGAAGGCGTTGAGCGTTTCGGTGTAGTTGTCGAGCTTCAGATCGCCGTGGTGGTCGGGATGGTGCAGGTCGGTGAGCGAGCGTCCCGCGAAACTGTCCTGCCGATGACCATAGTGCCGGCAGGCGGCCTCGTTCACTTCGCAGATCCGCAGCGTCTCCGGATCGACCAGCATCATCGGAACGGGGTTGCCCTCAAAGAGCAGCCGGAACGAGGCCTCGCGGCGCTTCATGGCGGTGATATCGACGCGCAGGCCGATCGTTCCGCCTCCGGAGGTCCGCCGCTCCTGGATCATGATCCAGCGGCCGTCGGCGAGAAGCTGCTCGTGCGACTTACCCGGATTTGCCATAAGCGCGAGACGTTCGCTCAGCCACTCTTCCTCGCGGCCGACGGCCAGCGGGTAATCTCCGCGGGCTATTCCAACGCGCAGTGTGTCTTCAAGTCTCGCACCGACTTCAAAAAGATCCGCCGACCTGCTGTAGATTTCCTCGTATCGCGCGTTCCAGAGGATGTAGCGGCCCTCGTCGTCCAGGAAGACGATGCCTTCCGGCAGGACCGAAATGGCGTCGTGCAACTGGTCACGCGCCTTCTTGGCCGCTTCCTCCGCCAGACGAAGTTCCTTTCGCAGGGCGGCAGGGGTGAGGCAGGCGCGAATGCAGCCCGAAACCCGGCGCCAGCGCCGAATGAGCGATGTCATGAGGTCCGCCTTTTTCGCGGTATCTTCAGTCGTGTCGAAACTCATAAAAAGGTTCCAGTGGTCCGCATTCAACTATTGATGGCAGAGATTAAGGCATTGTTATAAATGATATCCTTTAGGCTCGTTTAGCTGGTGAAATTTCGAGCATCGACGGGTCAAGTTGTAGGCATCCGGAACAGTTCGTGAGCAATGTGACCGGCGTCCGGTTGTCACGATGACGGGCGGCGTGTCCCCACCACGTTTGCGTCCGGCGGGGCCGGGATTGTCCGGTCCGGTCAATTCCGTCCGGCAGGGAAGGGGGCTTGAGCCCCGTTTCGTGTCGGAAGACGCCAATAAAAAAAAGCCATCGAAGAGTGGGCTCTCCGATGGCTTCGATCTTGATGCCCCGAGGGGCACAAAGTTAGCGCGAGTAGAACTCGATAACGAGGTTCGGCTCCATCTGCACGGCGAAAGGCACGTCGCTGAGGGCCGGAACGCGGACATACTTGGCGACCATCTTGGAATGGTCGGCATCGATGTAGTCCGGCACGTCACGCTCGGCGAGGCCGGTCGCTTCCAGGACGATCGCGAGTTGCTTGGACTTCTCGCGCACCTCGATCACGTCACCGATCTTGCAACGGTAGCTGCCGACGTTGACGCGGCGGCCGTTGACGTTGATGTGGCCGTGGTTGATGAACTGGCGAGCGGCGAAGATCGTCGGAACGAACTTGGCGCGGTAGACAACCGCGTCGAGGCGGCTTTCCAGAAGTCCGATGAGCTGCTCGGAGGTGTCGCCGCGCATGCGCGAGGCTTCCTCATAGATCTTGTAGAACTGCTTCTCGGAGATATCGCCGTAGTGGCCCTTGAGCTTCTGCTTGGCGCGAAGCTGCTGACCGAAGTCAGACATCTTGCCCTTGCGGCGCTGGCCGTGCTGGCCGGGACCATATTCGCGCTTGTTGACCGGGCTCTTCGGGCGACCCCAGATGTTTTCGCCCATGCGACGGTCGAGTTTATACTTGGCGCTGTGGCGCTTAGACATCGCGTATCCTCAATATGAGACGTTGAAGGACACACGCCCTCCTCTGCTTGGAACTCCTTGGTATTCCAAGGTTTTCCGAAGCCGACAGGCCCTGCTGCGAAACAATCCCCAGCCGGTCCACGGGTGCGTGAACAAACACGCGGGCCACTGGGACCCGCGCGATCGCGGTGACATAGCCGTATTGGTGCCCAATGTCAAACGTGACAGGCGGCAAATTCCGGCCGATTTCGGCCGATTGCCAGTCTTTCCTCAGTCTTGACTGCATCCTATAGGTGTTGCAACCGGAACTTTTCAACGCGACTCATCAGCTTTAACCCCTAGTTCATTGTAATCGTCAATAGTGATCGCAGAGAGCGCGTGGATGACACAAGATCGGTCATTCATTGGCGCTGTAGAGGTTGTGATAACAGCCATCTGCGATGGTCTTTTTCATCCGGTTTCCGCCCTTTCCTGGCGATCGGGCTGTTCCCTGGGGTGAAAGACCTCGGTGCAAACGGATTTGAGAATTGAGTGTCGGCGATGGTGCGCCGACCTCCGGTTCGGTGCGGGTGTTTCGGTTTTTCGATGCATGGGGTTGGCGGGCGTAGAGCAAGGCGGCGGATAGATTCGTCGTAACAGGCTGTCGAGAAGGCTGGCCGCGCAAGCGGTTGTCCTCGGTGGTCCGGCTTCAGGGCTTCTGTGTCCCTTCTGCTCCATCCAGTGTGCATTCGCGCCGTTCTTGCTGCCGAAAGGCAGACTTGCCCATCGAGATTTGGCGGCTCGCCGTGACAGGGGGAGAGCCGTTTGACGTAACGACGGTGCCGGTCCTGGGGCCCTCCCTCCCTATGCCCGGCGCACTTCCGGTCAGGTGCCTTTGTTTGCCGCCCGGAAGAGCCGTTTAGAGGAAAACACATGAACGTGCCTCATTTGACGACGGAGCATAGTGAAGGCGGCTTGCTGGGCCCGCATTTGCTCGACCAGAAATTGCAACACGCTTTTCAGCCGATCGTCGATATTCACACGGGCGTCGTTCACGCTCACGAGGCTCTGCTCCGCGGAACGGAGGACGCGGGGTTCAGTTCCATCCAGGCCTTTTTCGATGCGTCCTACCAGGAGGGGGTTCTCGACAACGTGGAACTGGCACTGGCAAGGCGCGCGCTCGAAAAGCTGGAGCGACTGCCGGGCAGCGGAATGCATCGTCTGTTCTTCAACATCGACGGACGGACGCTCGAGCACCCCTCGTTCCGTGTCGATTCCCTGATCAAGCTGTTGCATGACAAGGGTGTCGAGCCGAATGCGCTCTGCATCGAAATTTCGGAGCAGCACAAGACGGCGCGTAGTTCCAGCGCGACCATGGCCATCGCAGCCCTTAGGGCCAACCGTGTGCGGATCGCCCTCGATGATTTCGGGCAGGGCTTTTCCGAACTGACGCTGCTCTACACGTTCCAGCCGGAATACGTGAAGATCGACCGCTTCTTCGTGGCGGATATCGCGCGGTCGCATCGCAAGAAGCTGTTCGTTTCGACAATCGTCAACCTGGCCCATGTCCTGGGCGCCAAGGTCATCGCGGAGGGTGTCGAGACGGCCGAGGAACTGGTGGCCTGCCGTCAGGTGGGCTGCGACTTCGCGCAAGGGTTCTTCGTGGCCCGCCCCGCCATCCAGCCGGAACTGCTGTCCGTCGAGCAGCGCCACGTCCTGAAGGTCAGCACCCAGGAGCGGCGCACGCGGCATGCCGACGAATCGAGCGTGCGGCTGGAGTTGAAGCCGGTCGAGCCGATCCTTTCCAACATGCCGATGGCGAAGGTCTTCGAGCGCTTCAGGCAGGCGCCGGACCGGCCCTATTTCCCGGTGCTCAACCTTGACGGCGAGCCGGAGGGGCTGCTGCACGAGCGCGACCTGCGCTCCTATGTCTTCAGCCCGACGGGGCGCGATCTCCTGCAGAACTCGAATTTCGCCAACCGCCTGATGGCCTTCATCACCCGTTGCCCGATCATCGAGGTGACGACGCCGGTCGAGCGCATTCTGGAGAGCTACGCCAACAGTTTCGAGCCGGAAGCGGTGATCGTCACGGAGAACGGCCAGTATCTCGGCATTCTGTCGTCGACCTCGATCCTGAAGCTCGTCAACGAGAAGCGTCTGACGGTCGCGCAGGACCAGAATCCGCTCACCCGGCTGCCCGGCAACCAGTCCATCAACAATCATCTGGTGGATGCGGCGGAGCCCTACGGGCAGAATCGCATCTTCTGCTACTTCGACTTCAACCACTTCAAGCCGTTCAACGACCAGTATGGTTTCCGTCAGGGCGACCGGGCGATCATGCTCTTTGCCGACATCCTGCGGCGCTATCTGCACGGCGAGGACGTTTTCCTCGGCCATATCGGCGGCGACGATTTCTTTGCCGGCCTGAGGAACATGGACGCGGACCGGGCGATGGCCATCGCCAAGCGCGTCACGGACAGTTTCCGCGATGAAATCACCAGCTTCTATGCGTCGGGCGATCGTGAACGCGGCTATCTGCTGGGACTCGATCGCGAAGGTCACGAGCAGATCTATCCGCTCATGACCTGTTCGGTCGCGCTGGTCGAGGTGGGGGCCGCCGAGGTGATCGACGATTTTGTCGCGCTGTCGAAGCGGATTGCCGACGCCAAGAGGGCCGCAAAACTGGCGCCGGATGCTGTCGCCATCCGCCGTGCGCCGTCCTATCTGTCCGGCCGGGCGTGAATGCGCCTGGTGTCGATGAAGATCGGGTAACGCGCCGCGGCCCTATCAGGCCGCAACGGTGCCCACCATGCTTTCGAAAATACCGCGACCGTCGAGCCCGCCGTGCAGGGCTTCGATGAGGTTTTCCGGGTGGGGCATCATGCCCAGCACGTTGCCGCGCTCGTTGACGATGCCGGCAATATCGTTGACCGATCCATTGGGATTGGTGCCCTCGGCATAGCGGAACACCACCTGACCCTCGCCCTCGATTCGCGCCAGCGTCTCGGCGTCGGCGAAATAGTTGCCGTCGTGGTGGGCGACCGGGCAGCGCAGCACCTGTCCGGGCGTGTAGGCGCGGGTGAAGCAGGTGTTGGCGTTGGCAACGGAGAGCTTCACTTCCCGGCAGACGAACTTCAGGCCCGCGTTGCGCATCAGCGCGCCGGGAAGAAGGCCGGCCTCGGTGAGGATCTGGAAGCCGTTGCAGACGCCGAAGACCGTCACGCCCCTGTCCGCGGCTGCCTTGACCGCAGCCATGACCGGAGACCGGGCAGCGATGGCGCCGGAACGCAGGTAATCGCCATAGGAGAAGCCGCCGGGCAGGGCGATGATGTCGACGTCGGGAAGGTCCGTCTCCTGATGCCAGACGACGGTTGGGGCCAGGCCGCTGACCTGCGTCAGGGCCTTGACCATGTCGTGGTCGCGATTGGAGCCGGGAAAGAGGATAACGGCGGACTTCAGCATCGTGGCAATCGTTCCGGTCTCAGGGTCAACCCATGATGTCGATAGAGTAGTTTTCGATCACCGTGTTTGCGAGAAGCTTCTCGCACATCTGGGTGATTTCCGCCTTGGCCGCCTCGGGATCGGTGGCGGCCAGATCGAGATCGATGATCTTGCCCTGTCGGGCGCTGTTGACGCCGGCAAATCCGAGGCTTCCGAGTGCGCCCTCGATGGCCTTGCCCTGCGGGTCGAGAACGCCGTTCTTCAAGGTGACCGTCACGCGCGCTTTCATGTCTGCTCTGCTCCAGCCTTCGTCATGCGAGCTCCGTCCTGAGAGCCCAGTCCGGGCGATGCCGTCCGGCATCCCGCCTTCGTCTGGCTTTCTCATAGGCATGACGAGGGCGCAAGAAAAGCCTCTTTTCAGCCGACCCAACGGTTTTCAGGCGGTCTGAAACAGAGAAGGCCGGGAAAACCCGGCCTTCCGTTCCGTCATCTGACGGTTCAACTCATTTTACCAGCGTCGGGCCGGGGCCGCGCGGCGGCTCCTGCTCGTTGAGGATGCCGAGACGACGGGCAACCTCCTGGTAGCTCTCCACGAGCCCGCCCATGTCGCGGCGGAAACGGTCCTTGTCCATGCGGTCGCCTGTCGTGACGTCCCAGAGACGGCAGCTGTCGGGCGAAATCTCGTCGGCGACGACGATGCGCATCATGTCGCCTTCCCAGAGCCGGCCGCATTCCATCTTGAAGTCGATCAGCTTGATGCCGACGCCAAGGAAGAGACCGGCGAGGAAGTCGTTGACACGAATGGCGAGCGCCATGATGTCGTCGATCTCCTGCGGGCTTGCCCAGCCGAAGGCGGTGATGTGCTCTTCGGAGACCATCGGATCGTCGAGCTGGTCGTTCTTGTAGTAGAACTCGATGATCGAACGGGGGAGCTGCGTGCCCTCCTCGATGCCGAGGCGCTTGGCGAGCGATCCGGCGGCGACATTGCGCACGACCACTTCCAGCGGGATGATCTCGACTTCGCGGATGAGCTGCTCGCGCATGTTCAGCCGACGGATGAAGTGCGTCGGGATACCCATGTTGTTGAGCTGGGTGAAGACGTACTCGGAAATCCTGTTGTTCAGGACGCCCTTTCCATCGATCACTTCGTGTTTCTTGGCATTGAAGGCCGTGGCATCGTCCTTGAAGTGCTGGATCAGCGTGCCCGGTTCCGGACCTTCATAGAGAATCTTTGCCTTGCCTTCATAGATGCGACGGCGCCGGTTCATAGGGATGTACCGTGGTCTGTAAGGGGAATCCATTGTTTGCCGCGTGCTCCGGGTCGGGTTCAGGTCGACGGCCGTGCCTCGGCTCAAGCGTAAGAAGCGGACCCGTCATGAACAGGCCCGCTTCCAACGTTCGACGGCGCGGAACTTACGCGAAAGGAAAAAAAAGCACAATGACTAACCTTCCCGTGCCGGGCATGGCTGCCGACTGCGATTTGCAGAGCGAGCAACCCGCCTTCTGCGGTCCGTCGCACCATCAATCGGGCGCAATGCATGGCGAAGCTGCGTCCGCAATAATGCGGTAAGCGATCCGCCGCATGCGCTTCGACGCATTCTCCGTTGATCTTGAAGGCCGAAGGCGGTTAGGAAGGTCAGGATGAGCGGCGATGGCGCAGGTGTTCATACAGCCGCAAAACAGGGCCCGGTTGGGAGAGACGGACATGACGACCTTTGATCGCCGTGAGGAAGCCTACGAGAACAAGTTCGCCCATGACGAAGAGCTGCGCTTCAAGGCAGTTGCTCGGCGCAACAAGCTTCTGGGGCTTTGGGCTGCCGAGCTGATGGGACTTTCCGGCGACGAGGCCGAAGCCTATGCCATCGAGGTCGTGAAGGTGGATTTCCAGGAAGCCGGCGACGAGGACGTCTTCTCGAAGATCCGCACCGACTTCGACAAGGCGCAGGTCGGCCAGTCCGATCACCAGATTCGCCGCACGATGGAAGAACTTCTCGCCAAGGCAAAGGCCGAGATCGCAGCGAGCGCCTGAGGCGCTTGGTCTTCCGCTGCCGCCGCCCATGTCGCGGCGGCGGCGCTTCGGCCTCCATTGAGGCCAGACCCGCCCGGTGAACCCGATTTCCCGGCGATCGGGACGTGCCTCAGAGCCGCGACAGCAGCATGGCAAAGCGTGTCAGTCCCTCCGGCCATGGGCCGTGACCAGACGCGGCGTTGATGTGTCCCGCCTCGCCAGCGTCGATCAGGAGCGAGCCCCAGGCAGCCGCCAGGTCGTCGGCGGCCTCATAGCTGCACCATTCGTCGTTGCGGCTGGCGATCAGCATGGATGGGAAGGGCAGGGGCGCGGTCGGGATCTCGTCATAGGTTTGCCTGACGGCCTCTGGCGTCGTTGAAAGACGCGTATCGGCCGGGGCCACAAGGAAGGCGCCAACGACCTTGCCCGGCGCGACTTCGGCAAGCTTTTCAGCGGCATGGGCCACGGTCACCACCCCCAGCGAGTGCGCGACGAATACGACAGGCCGCGTTGAGCGCGCGACTTCCTCCACGATCCTGGCGATCCAGGCGTCCTTGTCCGGATTCTCGAAATCGGCCTGCTCCACGCGGCGGGCCGTCTTGAGCTTCTGCTCCCAGCGCGTCTGCCAATGCGCCGGGCCTGAGTTGCTGTAACCGGGGACAATGAGGATATCGACTTCGGACGACTTCATGACGGACTTCTGAGCTGGAAAGCGGGAGTAGGACAGTCGTTCTATCGCATTCGCCCGGTGGCGAGCGCAATCGCCCATTCCTCGTCTCCCGCCTCTTTGGCGAGTCTGGATGCCCGTTCCCAGTCGTAGTCGACGAAGCGTTGCGTGACGCTCCAGCGGCCCTTGCTCCGGTCGAGCAGGGCATAGCGGGCGTGCGGACTGCCCTGTTCCATCAGGTGAGGCGTCTCGCTCGGGTCGCTGTAGGCCTGCGATCCGACGCTGCCCGGGTTGACGACCAGCCGTCCGTCGAGGAGGCGCATGTGACGGGGCGTGTGGCTGTGGCCACAGAGGATGACGTTCGCATCGATACCGGCAAGGTCCGACTCGACGAGCTTCGAATCGCGCAGAACCATGCGGCCGGCGAGCACCTCTTCCATCAGGTAGGTCATGTCCGAGCGCGGCGTGCCATGGCAGAGGAACAGGCCCTCGATCGCGAGGGTTTCGGGCAGTGCGCGAATCCAGTCGAAATGCGCCGGCGCCATCCGGTCGTAAGCCGGCGCTTCCCAGTCGCCCATCTTTTCGCGCGGCCGGTCGATCAGGGCGCGATCATGATTGCCGCGCACTGTCGGCCAGCCGGCAGCGATCAGGAAATCCGCTGACCGTTCTGCCTCGAGAGGCCCCGAAAAGCAGTCGCCGAGATTGACGATGAGGTCGGGCGAGGCGTCCTTGATGTCTTCGGCGACAGCGAGGAGCGCGTCGAAATTGCCGTGGATATCCGCAACGACCGCGACGCGCATCGAGCCTGCTCCGAGCGATCAGTCCTTGAAGACGCGGGCGAAGATCGTGTCGACATGCTTGGTGTGATAGCCAAGGTCGAATTTTTCCCGGATCTGGTCTTCGCTGAGGACGGCGGTGACTTCCGGATCCACAAGCAGTTCCGTCATGAAGTCGATGTCGGCACGACCGGCAAGCTGGTAGCTGTGCCAGACCTTCATCGCGTTGCGCTGGACGATGCGATAGGCATCCTCGCGGGAAACGCCGGCCTGGGTGAGCGCCAGGAGAATGCGCTGGGAGTGAACGAGGCCGCCGAGGCGGTCCATGTTCTGCAGCATGCGCTCCGGATAGACGAGCAGCTTGTCGATGACGCCGGTGAGGCGGGCAAGGGCGAAGTCCAGCGTCACCGTCGCATCCGGCCCGATCATGCGCTCCACGGACGAGTGCGAGATGTCGCGCTCATGCCAGAGCGCCACGTTTTCCATCGCCGGCATCGCGTAGGAGCGGACCATGCGGGCAAGGCCGGTGAGGTTTTCCGTCAGCACCGGGTTGCGCTTGTGCGGCATGGCCGAGGAGCCCTTCTGGCCGGGGGAGAAATACTCCTCCGCTTCCAGAACCTCGGTGCGCTGCAGGTGCCGGACCTCGATGGCGAGGCGCTCGATCGACGAGGCGACAACGCCGAGGGTCGCGAAGAACATGGCGTGGCGATCGCGCGGAATGACCTGCGTGGAGACCGGTTCGGCCTGAAGCCCCATGGCCCGTGCCACGTGCTCTTCCACCCGCGGGTCGATGTTGGCGAAGGTGCCGACGGCGCCGGAAATCGCGCAGGTGGCGACCTCCTCGCGGGCGTCGACGAGCCGCTTGCGGCAGCGGGAAAACTCGGCATAGGCCTCGGCCATCTTGAGGCCGAAGGTGACGGGCTCGGCATGAATGCCGTGGCTGCGGCCGATGCAGACCGTGTCCTTGTATTCGAAGGCGCGGCGCTTCAGGGCCGCGAGCAGGGCGTCGACATCGGCAATCAGCAGGTCGGCGGCGCGGGTGAGCTGCACGTTGAAGCAGGTGTCGAGCACGTCGGACGACGTCATGCCCTGATGGACGAAGCGCGCCTCGGGGCCGGCGATCTCGGCCAGATGGGTCAGGAAGGCGATGACGTCGTGCTTGGTCGTGCGCTCGATCTCGTCGATACGCTCGACATCGAAGCTGGCGTGGCGGCCCTTTTCCCAGACGACCTTGGCCGCTTCCTTCGGCACGACGCCGATCTCCGCGAGCGCGTCCATCGCATGGGCCTCGATCTCGAACCAGATCCGGAAGCGCGTTTCGGGCGTCCAGATCTCGGTCATCTCGGGGCGGGAATAGCGCGGGATCATCGGCGGGCTCCTGATGGGAAAATCTGCCACGCCCTTTATCAGAGGGGTTTTATCTCGGCAACGGCGGGCGCACCCGGATGTGGGATGCGCAATCAGACTGTTTCGTGCGCCTCGCGGCTGTCCTCGGGTGCCTCGTCGCGCTCGTTCATGCCGTAGTCGCGAATGACGGAGGCAACGCGCAGGCGGTAATCGGCGAAGACTCCGTTCCTGCCGGCGTTCTGCGCCGCGCGGTGACGGACACGGCCGCGCCAGGCGGCAACGGCCTCCTCGTCGCGCCAGAAGGAGAGCGAGAGCATCTTGCCCGGCGTCGTCAGGCTTTCGAATCGCTCCACCGAGATGAAACCGTCTTCCTTCTCAAGATCGTCGCGGAGCCTCGCGGCTATGTCGAGATACTGCTCGCGCCGGCCTTCGCTCGGCCAGACTTCGAAGATGATGGCGATCATGATGGCCTCCCGGTTTGCCTCAGTTGTATCGGGCACTCCGGTCATTCATAGCAGTCTGGTCGGGGATGTCATGCCAATCAGGCTCGGACCGTTTCGAGTACCGCGGCCTCAAGCCTTCGAGGCCTCATGGACTCCCCGCGCGATCGCCCGGGCCATCGTCGCGGCCGCGACGGCGCAGAGGCGGGTCATGTCGACGACAGGATCGGTGAGTGGTCTTGCGCCGGTCGACAGCGCGAAGACGAGATCGCCGTCGAGCGGGGTATGGGCCGGCCAGAGGGCGCGGGCAAAGCCGTCGTGCGCGGCCACGGCGAGCCGCTTGGCCTGCGCCTTCGTCAGTGCCGCGTCGGTCGCGACGATGGCGATGGTGGTGTTGTCGCGCGCGGTCGCATTGAGCTTGGTGACGATACGGTCCGCGTCGGATGGCAGTGGATCTGGAAGGCCGAGACCGCCGAATTCGCCATCGATTTCAAAAGGCGCAGCCCAGTAGTGGCTGCTGGAACCAACGAAGGGCGAGCCGAGGGCGTTGACGGCGGCCAGCGCGCCGACGGTGAAGCCGCTGTCGAGCACCGTCGAGGCCGAGCCAAGGCCGCCCTTGCCGCGTGCGGTTGTCGCGCCCGTTCCCGCGCCGACGCTGCCGAGGGCAAAATCAGGTGATGCGGCATCGAGCGCTTCGCGGCCAAGGGTGCGGTAGGGCGGCGTCTCACCGGATCGCGGCCTTGCCCATGGCTTCTCGCCAATCCTGAGATCGAAGAGAATCGCGGCCGGCACGATGGGCACGCGAAAATCGCCGACGGCAAAGCCGCGTCCGAGATCGACAAGGCCGGCCATGACGCCGCTGGCCGCCTCGAGGCCGAAGGCCGAGCCGCCGGAAAGCACCAGCGCATCTACGGTCTCGACCGTGTGCTCGGGCGCAAGCAGGTCGGTCTCGCGCGTGCCCGGCGCCCCGCCCATGATGTGGACAGAGGCCACCGCCGGCGTCTCGGGCAGGAGCACCGTGACGCCTGTTCCGGCCGCAATGTCGGTCGCGTTGCCGACGGACAGGCCGGGGACATCGGTGATGAGGTTGCGTGGACCGGCCTTCATCGGTGGCGTCTTCTCCCGGTCGCGCGCGGCCCGACCTCAGATCTTGCGATAGTGCCGGTCATGGTAGAGCAGGATCTCCGGCCGGTCGGGCGTTGCATCCTGGATGCGGATCGCCTGCACCTCGCCAAAGAGCACGTTGTGGGTCGCGACGGACTTGAAGTCGGCCAGTCGGCAGTCGAGGCTCACGCGTGCCCGCTCAAGCATCGGGGCGCCCGTCGGGCCTTTCAGCCATGCCGCGGACTTGAAGCGCTCGGGGGCGGGCAGTTTCGTAAAGCCGGCAAAGTCATTGGCGATCGCTTCGTCGCCGGCCGCCAGCATGTTGACGCTGAAGATGCCGTTCTGATGGAAAATCTCGGTCTGGCTGCTCTTGCGGTTGAGGCAGACGAGAATCGTCGGTGGGTCGTCGGAGACGGACGTGAAGGCGGTCGCCGTGAAGCCGCCGAGCCCGAACGGGCCGTCCGTCGCCACCACCACGACGGCGGCCGGAACGCGTGCCAGTGCATCGCGGAAATGGTGCGTGCCGGCCGGCATCACTTGCCGGATCGCCGGGGGGCTGTCCTGTTCGGAATCACTCAACGGTTCGCTCATACTCGTCATCGGACTTCGATCTTCGACGTCAAAGGGCTGTCCTGTCCTCTCATGCACGCGGCAAATCCACAAGGCCGACGCCGCGAAAACGGCTCAATAGGTCTTGATCCGTCGTCTTCCCGCCTCGATGCACGCGCCGCTTCCCGGGTGCCCTTCAGCGGCGACCGCGGAGGCATCCGGCTGCAAGTCAATCCGTTGCTAATGGCGGCCATTCACGATGACGATCACGGCTTTGTTCAATTTACGGGCGCAAATCGGTGCATATGGCGAAAACTTGTGCAGTAGAGTGCGGATGTATTGATGGAGCAAAAGTGAAAATGTTCAAATCGAGTATCGGATCCGGGGAAATTCTCTGAGTTGCGAAAAAATTCTTCGGATAATCCCGATTCTGGTGCTCATCCCATGCAGATGCACGGTATGTCTGTTGTCTTGTGGAATGCGGCTTGCTAATGACAACGGCACGCACAACAATCGTGCGAAATGGCGAGACGGCAAAAAATGCCGCCGCACAGGCAGGGGCGCTGACGTATGGAAATTTTCCTGCAGCAGCTGATCAATGGCGTGACTCTGGGGTCGATCTACGGCCTTATCGCGATCGGCTACACGATGGTCTTCGGCATCATCGGTATGGTGAACTTCTCCCATGGCGATGTTTTCATGGTCTCCGCGTTCATCGCGTTGATCTTCTTCCTCATTCTCACGACCTGGCTTGGCATCGGGTCGGTGGCGCTGGCGCTCTTCATCGTGATGGTCATCTCGATGGCGCTCACCGGGCTGCTGAGCTGGACGATCGAGCGGGTGGCCTACCGGCCGCTGCGGGGATCGTTCCGCCTTGCGCCGCTGATCTCGGCGATCGGCATGTCGATCGTGCTGTCGAACTTCGTCCAGGTCGCCCAGGGTCCGCGTAACAAGCCCGTTCCGCCGATGATCACAGATACGATCCAGGTGATGGAGCGCAACGGCTATGCGGTGACGCTCTCCTACAAGCAGATCATCATCATGGTGGTCACGGCCGTTCTTCTCGCCGGTTTCTGGTATCTCGTGCAGAAGACCCCGCTCGGCAGGGCGCAGCGCGCCTGCGAGCAGGACCGGAAGATGGCGGCGCTTCTCGGCGTCAACGTCGACCGCACGATTTCGATGACCTTCGTCATGGGCGCGATGCTGGCTGCCGTCGCAGGCACGATGTACTTCATGTACTATGGCGTGGTGAACTTCGCGGACGGCTTCGTGCCGGGCGTCAAGGCCTTCACCGCCGCAGTTCTCGGGGGAATTGGTTCCTTGCCGGGCGCGGTCATCGGCGGGCTGCTGATCGGTCTGATCGAGACGTTCTGGTCGGCCTATTTCTCCATCGACTACAAGGACGTCGCCGCGTTCTCCATTCTCGCGATTGTCCTGATCTTCATGCCGCAGGGCATCCTCGGCCGGCCGGAAGTCGAGAAGGTCTGAGATGACGTCGACCGCTCCCGCCCGTCAGAACGGGCCTGACCTTGCCGCCGCCGCGAAGGACGCGGCGCTGGCAGGTGTCATCGCGCTTGGGGTCTTCGGGCCGCTGGTCGGCTTTAGGACCGACCAGAACATGGACAACCAGCTCATCGTCGAGAACCGCTGGGGGCTGGTCGCTGTCATCGTTGCCATCGTGGTCGTCGGACGCTTTCTGCTGAAGGCCTTCGTCTTTCCGGCGATGGCGGCGCGCAAGGCGAACGCGAAACCGGTCGCGACGATCGGTGAGCCGGGGTTCTTCAGGCAGAACTGGACCAAATTCGCCATCCTGCTGCTGTTCCTCTATCCGGTCCTGATCATGTGGGGCTTCGGCATCCGCGGGTCGATCAAGTGGGTCGACAATTTCGGCATCCAGATTCTCATCTACGTGATGCTCGGATGGGGGCTGAATATCGTTGTCGGTCTCGCCGGGCTGCTGGATCTCGGGTATGTCGCATTCTATGCGGTAGGCGCCTATTCCTATGCCCTTCTGGCCACGCATTTCGATCTGTCGTTCTGGATTCTGCTGCCGCTTGCGGGGATTCTCGCAGCCATGTGGGGCGTGACGCTCGGCTTTCCCGTCTTGCGACTGCGAGGTGACTATCTCGCCATCGTGACGCTGGCCTTCGGCGAGATCATCCGGCTGGTGCTGATCAACTGGCGTGAGGTGACGAACGGGTCGTCCGGCATCTCCTCGATCCCCAAGGTGACGCTCTTCGGCATTCCTTTCGATGCGTCTCCGGAAGGCTTTGCGAGGATGTTCGACCTGCCGATGTCTTCGGCCTACTACAAGGTCTTCCTCTACTACCTGATCCTGATGCTTGCCCTGTTGACGGCCTTCATCACGCTGCGGCTCAGGCGTCTTCCGATCGGCCGCGCCTGGGAGGCGTTGCGCGAGGACGAGGTTGCCTGCCGCTCGCTCGGCATCAACACGACCAACACCAAGCTCACGGCCTTTGCCCTCGGCGCGATGTTCGGCGGCTTTGCCGGCTCCTTCTTCGCCGCACGCCAGGGCTTCGTCTCTCCCGAATCCTTCATCTTCCTGGAATCGGCGGTGATCGTTGCGATCGTCGTGCTTGGAGGCATGGGCTCCATGGTTGGCGTCGCGGTCGCGGCGGTGGCGATGATCGGCGGTACGGAGATTCTGCGCGAGCTTTCCTTCCTGAAGGAGGTTTTCGGCCAGGATTTCAATCCGGACCAGTTCCGCATGCTGATCTTCGGCCTCGCCATGGTGACCATCATGGTCTGGAAGCCGCGCGGCTTCGTCGGAAGCCGTGAGCCCACCGCCTTCCTGCACCAGAAGAAGTCCGTGTCCGGTTCCCTCGTTCAGGAGGGGCATGGCTGATGCATGATCCTCATTTCAACTGGGAACATGACCCGATCCTCGAGGTGCAGCACGTCCAGATGCGGTTCGGCGGCCTCGTGGCGGTCAGCGACCTGTCATTCCAGGCCGGGCGCGGCGACATCACGGCGCTGATCGGCCCGAACGGCGCCGGCAAGACCACGGTGTTCAACTGCATCACCGGGTTCTACAAGCCGACCCAGGGCATGCTGAAGCTCAACCTCTCGACCGGCGCGCATCACCTTCTGGAGCGCATGCCCGACTTCAAGATCGCGGCGAAGGCGAAGGTTGCGCGCACGTTCCAGAATATCCGCCTGTTTTCGGGCATGACGGTGCTGGAGAACCTGCTGGTCGCCCAGCATAATCCGCTGATGATTGCCTCCGGCATGACGTTCCTCGGCATCTTCGGCGTTGCCAGCTACAAGGCGGCCGAGCGCGAATCCTACGAGCGGGCGGTCTACTGGCTCAACAAGATCGGGCTCTACGACCGGGCGGACGATCCGGCCGGCGATCTGCCCTATGGCGCCCAGCGCCGGCTCGAGATCGCACGGGCCATGTGCACGGCGCCGGAAATCCTTTGCCTCGACGAGCCGGCGGCGGGCCTCAACCCGCGCGAGTCGGCCGAGCTCAACCAGCTTCTCCTCGATATCCGCAAGAACGAGGCGACGTCGCTCCTCCTGATCGAACACGACATGTCGGTGGTCATGGAGATCTCAGACCACGTCGTCGTCCTCGAATACGGCACCAAGATCGCCGATGGCACGCCCGACGAGGTGCGCAACGATCCCAAGGTGATCGCGGCCTATCTCGGCGTCGACGACGACGAAGTCGAAGAGGTCGAAGAGGCGCTGGACGAGGCCGTCGAGGAGGCGCAGCAATGACCGCGGTCGTGGAAACCCAGGACAAGCCTGTGGCCGCTACAGGCGCGCCGCTCCTGTCGGTGCGCGATGTCCGCACCTATTACGGCAACATTATCGCGCTCAAGGGCGTCGACGTCGACGTCCATCCGGGCGAGATCGTGACGCTGATCGGCGCCAACGGCGCCGGCAAGTCGACGCTGATGATGACGATCTTCGGCAGCCCGCAGGCGCGGACCGGCTCGATCGTCTTCGACGGCATGGACATCACGCGCATGCCGCCGCACGAGATTGCGCGCCTCAGGATCGCCCAGTCGCCCGAGGGCCGGCGCATCTTCTCGCGCATGACGGTTCTGGAAAATCTCCAGATGGGCGCCTCGCTCGACAACATGAAGCATTTCGACGAGGACGTGGAAAAGGTGTTCACGCTTTTTCCGCGGCTCAAGGAGCGCTCGGCCCAGCGCGGCGGCACGTTGTCGGGTGGCGAACAGCAGATGCTGGCGATCGCCCGGGCACTGATGGCGCGTCCGCGCCTCCTGATGCTGGACGAGCCCTCGCTGGGTCTCGCGCCGCTGATCGTCAAGCAGATCTTCGACGCGATCAAGGAACTCAACCGGACCGAGGGTCTGACCGTGTTCCTTGTCGAGCAGAATGCGTTCCACGCGCTGAAGCTGGCGCACCGGGGCTATGTCATGGTCAACGGGGTCGTGACCATGTCGGGCGCCGGTAAAGAGCTGTTGGCAAACCCCGAGGTCAGGGCGGCATACCTCGAAGGCGGTCATCACTGATTGGGAGTTTTTCACGAATGCAGGGGATTCTCTACGAAGAGACCTCGGGTTGGACCTTCATCCTGGTCACTGTCGTCATGGGCGGGTGGGCTGCCTGGATGACCGGCAAGGCCTGCGCGCAGACATGGCGCAGCTATTCCTCGCTGTTCGTCTATGGCCTGATCCTCGGGGTCGCGGTCCGCTTCATCCATTTTTCGATGTTCGGGGGCAGCTTCGTGGCCCTTCAATATTATGTGGTCGACACGATCGTGGTGCTGGCGATCGCGTTCATCGGCTATCGCTATACGCGCGCCGGGCAGATGGTCACCCAATATTACTGGCTTTACGAACGTTCCGGCCCGCTGAACTGGCGACAACGGGGCGCTGGCTGAACGGATCCGCCCTTGTCCCTGGCACATCACCTCAGCCCATTGCGGCATCGGGAACTTGGGATAGGATGCTACCACCGCCGGGCAGCCGACCGGGCGGCACAAGAAAAACGGGAACAGTTTGAAAGAAATTCGCCACCCGTCAGACGGCGGCGATCTTGGAACACGCGGAAACCTGCAAGAGCGACTTGGGGCGTGCGTGTCCGTCACAGGGGGCTTCCCAGTTGGAAGATCCCCGGACTTGCAACGGGAGACAAAAGACATGAAGAAGTATGTGTTGTCCGGTCTGGTGCTTGCCGCCGGGCTGGCCTTCAGCGCCTCCGCGCAGGCTGATGTCATCATCGGTGTTGCCGGTCCGCTCACGGGTCCGAATGCCGCTTTCGGCGCGCAGCTTCAGAAGGGCGCCGAGCAGGCCGCCAAGGACATCAACGAGGCTGGCGGCATCAACGGCGAGATGATCAAGCTCGAGTTCGGCGACGACGTCTCCGATCCCAAGCAGGGCGTTTCGGTGGCCAACAAGTTCGTCGGCGACGGCGTGACCTTCGTTGACGGCCACTTCAACTCGGGCGTTTCGATCCCGGCTTCGGAAGTCTATGCTGAGAACGGCATCTTCCAGATCACCCCGGCCTCGACCAACCCGCAGTTCACCGAGCGCGGCCTGTGGAACACCTTCCGTACCTGCGGCCGTGACGATCAGCAGGGCGCGGTGGCCGGTGCCTATATCGCCGAGAACTTCAAGGACACGCCCGTTGCCGTGATCCACGACAAGACGCCTTACGGCCAGGGCCTTGCAGACGAGACCAAGAAGGCGATGAATGCCGCCGGCATCACCGAGGTGATGTATGAAGGCATCAACATCGGCGACAAGGACTTCTCGGCTCTCATCTCCAAGATGAAGGCCGCCAACGTCGGCGTCATCTACTACGGCGGCCTGCACACCGAAGCCGGCCTCATCGTCCGCCAGGCGGCCGACCAGGGCCTCAAGGCCGTGCTGATGTCGGGCGACGGCATCACCTCCGACGAGTTCGCCGCCATCGGCGGCCCGGCCGTCGAAGGCACGCTGATGACCTTCGCGCCCGATCCGCGCAAGAACCCGTCCGCGCAGGACGTCGTCAAGAAGTTCCGCGACGCGGGCTTCGAGCCGGAGGCCTACACGCTCTACTCCTACGCTGCCATCCAGATCATCGCCGAAGGCGCCAAGGGTGCCGGTTCGGTCGATCCGCAGGCGGTTGCCGAGGAACTGAAGAAGGGCAATGCCTACGACACCGTCATCGGCAAGCTCTCCTACAACGAGAAGGGTGACATCACCCGCCCGGACTACGTCATGTACGTCTGGAAGAAGAACGACGAAGGCAAGATCACCTACACCGAGCTGCAGTGATCGACGTTCACCTTCGTGGCTGACATTGAGGCCCGCCCCTTGCAAAGGGGCGGGCTTTGCTTTTCGATCGGGCCAGTCATTTTCATGAGGGCGGCGTGAGTCTCCTTCGCAGGAATTGAGGATAGTCCGTGAGACGCATTGGCCTTGCCCTTCTGGCGCTCCTTCTGGCTCACGCCCAGGCATTGGCCGAAGTGCGGATTGCCGTGGTCGGTCCGCTCAACGGATCATTCGGCGAAATCGGCCGCTCCATGGAAGCGGGCGTGACGTCGGAGGCCGCGAAATTCGGCGATATTCTGGGCGAAAGCATCAGCGTGGAGAGCTACAACGACGGGTGCGATGCGGCCAAGGCAGAGGCCATCGCCAACCAGCTCGTCGGCCGGCAGGTGAATCTGGTGGTCGGGCATGTCTGCTCGCTGGCCTCGATCGCTGCCTCCAGGATTTATGCGGCGAACGGCATCATTGAGATTTCTCCGGCCTCGATCTCGCCGAAATTCACGGACGAGCGGGCGGGCGACACCATCTTCCGCCTTGCGCCGCGCGCCGATACTCAGGGCACCTTCCTCGGGACCTATCTGGCGCAGACGTACAAGGGCCAGAACGTCGCCTTTCTTTCCGACAGCTCGACCTACGGCAAGGATCTCGCCGACAGGGCGCTCGCCGCCTTTCGAGCGGCCGGCGGCGAACCGTCGATGATCGAGACCTATGATTCGGGCGAGCGCAGCTATGCCCGGCTGGCGGCCAAGCTGGCGGCGGACGGAATAGAGGTCCTCTTCATCGGCGGCTACCACGGCGATATTTCGCAGATCGGCTTCGATCTGGCCGCCGTGGGACCGCTGCCGGTCATCGTCGGCGGCGATACGCTGATGCTCGACGACTATCCCGCGCTCGGCAAGGCTGTCGCCGAGCATACGATCTTCTCCGCGCCGGAGGGGCTCATCGGCGACAGCGAGGGGCCGGACCTCTATTTCCTGCGCGCCGCGGCTGCCGTCGACATCTTCGAGGCCGCTGCCGAGCAGGCCGGTAGCCTGGACGCGGAAAAAGTCGCAGCCGCAATTGCCCGGAGCCGCTTCGATACGGCGATCGGATCCGTCTCCTTTGACGAAAAGGGGGATGCCCTTCAGCCCGGCTATGCGCTTTACACTTGGAAGGACGGACGGATCGTCCCATCTAGCTGAACAGCACGCCCTCCTTCTGCCTCTTTGAGTTTTGTCTTATGACCGATTCCCAGTATGACCTTCCCACCAGCATCGACGAGACCCTGAGCCTGCTCGGGCGGTCCGGCTATATCGCCGACCGTTCGCTGGCGACGGTGCTCTATCTGGCCCTTGCCATGAAGCGGCCCCTGTTCCTGGAGGGCGAGGCCGGTGTCGGCAAGACGGAGATCGCCAAGGTGCTGGCGCAGGAGCTTGGCCGACCGCTGATCCGCCTGCAGTGTTACGAGGGTCTCGACGTCTCAAGCGCGGTCTATGAGTGGAACTATGCCGCGCAGATGGTCGAGATCAGGCTGGTCGAGGCGACCGGCGCCATGGACAAGGATAGCCTTTCGGAGGACGTCTTCTCCGAGCGCTTCCTGATCAAGCGCGCCGTCCTGCAGGCGCTGGAGCCGACCATCGAAGGGCGGGCGCCCGTGCTTCTCATCGACGAACTCGACCGCGCGGACGAGGCCTTCGAGGCCTATCTTCTGGAGGCGCTCTCCGATTTCCAGGTGACGATCCCCGAGATCGGGACGATCCGGGCGAAGGAGCCGCCCATCGTGATCGTCACCACCAACCGCACGCGCGAGATCCACGACGCGCTGAAGCGGCGCTGCCTCTATCACTGGGTCGACTATCCCAACGCGGAACGCGAGCTTGCCATCGTGCGGGGCAAGGTTCCGGGTGCGGCGGAGCGGCTTTCGGCGGAAGTGGTCGGCTTCGTGCAGCATCTGAGGCAGATGGAACTCTTCAAGGCGCCGGGTGTCGCCGAAACGCTCGACTGGGCGACGGCACTTGCCGAACTGGACCAGATCGCGCTTGATCCCGACACGGTTTCCGACACGCTCGGCGTTCTTCTCAAATACCAGGACGACATTGCGCGCGTGCGTGGTTCCGAAGCGGCTCGGATCGTCGACGAGATGCGCCGCAAGGCGGCGGTGGGCTGAACCATGTCTGAGGACGGGATGGAGACGGGCGCTGCCGCCCGGCCGGAGGGCCGGATCGTCGACAATATCGTCTATTTTGCCCGCGTCCTGCGCGATGCCGGACTGCCGGTCGGCCCGGCAATGGTGATCGACGCGGTCGAGGCCGTCGAGGTCGCGGGGCTGCGCCAGCGCGAGGACCTCTACTGGACGCTGCATGCGGTCTTCGTGAAGAAGCGCGAGCATCGTGTCGTCTTTCATGAAGCGTTCGAGACCTTCTGGCGGACGCGGGGGCTCGTCGAGAAGATGCTCGCGATGCTCTCGCCCGTGGCGCCCGCGCGCCGGCCGCCGGAGAAGCCCAAGGCGGGTGCCGCACGCGTCGCGAAGGCGCTTTTCAGTGAGAACGAGCGCTCGCAGACCCTCGAGGAGCCGGATCTTGAGATCGACGCCCGGCTGACGATGTCAGCCCGCGAGATCCTCCAGACCAAGGACTTCGCGCAAATGAGCGCGGAAGAGATTGCCGCCGCCAAGGACGAAATCCGCAAGCTGGTGCTGCCGGCCGACAGGGTCAGGACGCGCCGGCGCATGCTCTCCCATCGCGGCTCGCGCATCGATCCGCGCCAAACGCTGCGAGCGGCTATGCGCAGTGGCGGCGATTTCATCCCGCTGAAATTCTCCGTGCCGCGCGAGGTCTATCCGCCTCTCGTCGCGCTCATCGATATTTCGGGTTCGATGAGCCAGTATTCCCGCCTGTTCCTGCATTTCCTGCATGCGATGACCGAGCGGCGCCGGCGCGTGCACACCTTTCTTTTCGGTACGCGGCTGACCAACGTCACGCGGCAACTGACCCTCAAGGATCCGGATGTGGCTCTTGAGGCCTGTTCGCAGAGCGTTGTCGACTGGTCTGGCGGCACGCGGATCGCCGACAACCTGGCGAGCTTCAACCGGCTCTGGTCGCGCCGGGTGCTGTCGCAAGGGGCGACCGTGCTGCTGATCACCGATGGGCTGGAACGGGACAGTTCCGAGGATCTGTCGCTGCAGATGGACCGCCTGCACCGCTCCTGCCGGCGGCTCATCTGGCTCAATCCGCTCCTGCGTTTCGAAGGCTTCGAAGCCCGGGCCGGCGGCATCCGCTCGATGCTGCCCTATGTGGACGAGTTCCGCGCCGTGCACTCGCTGGAGGCCGTCAGAGATCTGGTCGAGGCCCTCGGCGAGCGCCCCGCCGAAAGCCGGGATCCCAAGTCCTGGCTGTCCCATGTCGCGTGACGCCGCGGCATCGCTTGCCGGCGGCTGGCACGGTCTCTTCAGCGAAGGGCGCACCGGCTCGACCTTCATGCTGTGCCTCGGCGTCGCGCTCTACGCATTCAACGACTTCGTCGTCATCACGACGATGCCGACCGCCGTGGTTGAACTTGGCGCGCCGGCGCTGATCAGCCTGTCCTTTTCCATATTCCTGGTCGCGGCCATCGTTGGCGGATCGGTCGGCGGCCTGATGAAGCAGCGCTTCGGGGCGCGTTCGGCGCTGCTGCTGACGGCGGGCCTCATCGCCTGCGGATCGCTGATGACATCGGTTGCCGTCAGCATGGAAATGGTGCTCGCCGGCCGCATCTTCACCGGTTTCGGCGAGGGCGTCGTCGCTGCAATCTGCTATGCGCTGATCCCGGAATTCTATCCGCCATCCCTTGTCGCCAAGGTTTTCGGCGCGGAGGCGGTCGTCTGGGCTCTGGCGGCGTTCCTGGGGCCGTTGCTCGGCGGCATCCTGACGGAGGTGATCTCCTGGCGCGTGGCCTTTCTCGTCAATGTGCCGCTCATCATCATCTTTGCCGTCTTCGTCATTCAGAAGGTGAAGCCGGAATCCGGCGCCGAAAGGGTCACCGAACGGGTGCCATTGGGGCGGCTGATGATGGTCACGGCCTCCATTCTCGCGGTCAGCTTTGCCGGCACCACGACCGAGACGTGGATCATCATTCCGCTGCTTGCTTTCGCGTTTCTCGGCCTCTTTGCGACATTCTCGGCCGACCGATCCAAGGACGTCCGTCTCTTTCCCAAGGGCGCGTTCGTTCTCGGCGCGCCGCTTGGGGCGATCTTCTGGGTCGCCCTGCTGATGCCGATCGGGCAGGCGACCGTTTCGGTCTATATCGCCCTGATGATGCAGCATGTCTTCGGTTACGACCCGTCGGAGGCGGGATTTGTCGCCGCGATCCTCGCGCTTTCCTGGAGCGGAACGGCAATCGTCGTGGCGACGGTCGTGCGCGAGCATCTGGCACTCACCATGGTCCGTCTCGGGCCGCTGGTGATGGCGCTCGGTCTTGTTGCGACATCGTTCGGCATCTGGACCGGTCTTGCCGGATGGGTCTTTCTCGGCCAGGTGTTCGTCGGGGGCGGCTTCGGGCTCAACTGGGCCTTCCTGTCGCATCATGTCATGACGGTGGCGGCTCCCGGCGAGCGGGATCTCGCCTCGGGCCTGCTGCCGACCGTCCAGTCGGCCGGCTATGCGCTCGGTGCGGCGCTGGCAGGCCTGACGGCGGCGGTCTATGGCCTTGGCGACAGCGTTGCGGCCGTCGATCTGAAAGGCGCCGCTGTCTGGATTTTCGGCATCGGGTCGGTTATGGGATTGGCCGCCTTTGCGATCTCCTTTTCGATCTCCGCATTGCCGGCGGCGGACGGACGGTCTGGCAGCACTCAAGTCTGATCGCTGCTAACATATTGTTCCGACATCATAAAATTCGTAATCCGTTAAAATATTCCTGTGACTCTGCTTCTGTCATTGTCTTTAATGACTCGTGTCCCCCTTGGTGCGGGAGCGCTGGAGTGGAACTGCTCTTCGGACCAGGGGTGCGCCGGAACAGGATCGCTTTGAAGCGGGGCCTCCCGATCGCCGATCATGCGCCGGCCGACGCACACAGCAACGGCAAAGGAGCAGGGCATGGTTTCCAGCGATTTCCTTCGTCAGATTGACGGCTACGGTTTGACGACTGCCAAGATTCTCTATCGCCTTCCCGATTTTCCGGCGATCCTGCAAAGCTATGTCTGGCAGCACTACGACCTTGCACCGGAATTTCCCGAACTGCGCCGTTTCCTCGATTTCTGGCAGGAAAAGCTGGAAGGCCCACTGCATTCCGTGCAGGTCGGCCACAAGCGCCTGATCGGCCCCAATGAATGGCGGGCGTTCGACGCGGACTACATGCTGCACTGATCCCGGTCCCTGTAGCGCTCAACGATGCACCGCGCCCGTGGCGAGGCGGCCTTGCCGCGGCGAGGGCGCGTTGCTCTGGTATTCCTGCCTGTGGATGGCTATTTCAAAGACAGGTCCCTTCCAGCCGCATCGGCTGGTAAGGGGCTTGGCCAACATCAGGCAGGAGAGCGGTATGAATATCGGCGCGGCCGCCGAACAGTCCGGTCTGCCGGCGAAAACCATCCGGTATTATGAAGATATCGGGCTGATATCGCCCGCGCGGCGCAACAACGGCTATCGTGACTATGGCGAGGACGACGTCCACAAGCTGCGGTTCCTGCACCGCGCGCGCGGGCTCGGCTTTTCCATCGAGGACTGCCGGCAACTGCTGTCGCTCTACGAGGATCGCTCGCGGGCCAGCGCCGACGTGAAGTCGCTGGCCCTTGCCCGCATTACCGATATCGAGGCCAAGATGGCGGAGCTGTCGGCCATGCGCCAGACGCTCAAGCGTCTGGTCTCGGCTTGCCACGGGGACAATCGTCCCGACTGTCCGATCCTCGACGACATCGCGTCGGGCTGAGGGTCATGGGATCGGGGCGCAAAGGATCGGGGCGCAAATTTCTTCCGCTCTATATCGGCATCATGATTGCCGGGATTGCGATCGTCTCCCTGCAAAGGGCTCTTCACCGACAGGAGCCTTCCGCACCTTCGGCGCCCGAGATCGAGGTGAGCGGACCGGTCGTCGTACCCCCGCGCCTCAATGAGCAGCAGAAGCTCGGGGCGCTGGCCTTCGCGCAGGCCTGCTCCGACTGCCATGGACTGACCCTGACCGGGCGCGCAACCGGGCCCTCGCTGCTTGTCGACCGCTACCGCGTCATGCCTGATGACGACTACCGCCGTGCGGTGGAGCGCGGCGCTGAGGCAACGCAGGGGGGCTGGTTGCCGATGCCGCCCATTCAGGGTCTTTCCCCCGGGCAGGTGGATGCCATAATCGCCTATGTGCGGCGCATGCAGGCGGTCAATCCCAATCCCTCGCTCCAGCAGTGACGCCGAATCTCACCCCTGATAGGGCGGACGCGGGATATTCTGGTGCGCCTTGCGCAGGGCGGCCGACCAGCGCTCCCTGAGGTCGTGGTAATAGGGTTCGCCCGCCTCGATCCTGTAGAGGATGTCATGCTTGATGGCATCACGGCGTACGGTGATGAAGTCGATGGGCATGCCGACGCCGAGATTGGAGCGCATGGTCGAATCCATCGAGATGAGCCCGATCTTCAGCGCATCTTCCATGCAGGTGTTGAAGGTGATGGCGCGGTCGAGGATCGGCTTGCCGTATTTGTGCTCACCGATCTGGAGATAGGGTGTGTCCTCGGTTGCCTCGATGAAATTGCCTGCCCGGTAGATCATGAAGAGGCGCAGGCGTCCGCCGGCGGTCTGGCCGCCGAGAAGCAGGGACACCTCGAAACTGGAGCCGTTCTGTTCCAGCGACGGTCCGTCGACGCGGTAGACCTCGCGCACGGCCTGGCCGAGGAACTGGGCGGTGCGGAACATTGACGGCTGGGTCCAGATCGTCTCGATCGGGCCATCGGGATCGGGCTTGAAGCCCTCCTGGATCAGGGACAGGATCGCCTGGGTCACCGCCAGATTGCCGGCGCTCGCAACGGCGACCATGCGTTCGCCGGGGCGCTCAAAGACATGCAGCTTGCGGAAGGTCGCAACATTGTCGAGCCCGGCGTTGGTGCGCGTGTCACCGATCATCACGAGCCCCTCCTTGACGAGGATGCCGACACAATACGTCATGATGCGTGCGCTTCTCCAGCCGATGCCCATTCCGTCTCGACAGGAGCCGGATTCGCCGCGCAGATTATGGCGCTCATCTGCATTAGCGGAAGATGAAATTCGTCTCTGGAAAGGACAGATAATTTCGCCGGGCGATTGAGAGTGGCCGAAATCGTCAAGAAATTAGCCGGCGAATTAAATAGGGTGATTTCGTTACCCGGCAAAATCAGCGCAGGCGGGCGATTGTCACATGGCTGGCGGCGTGACTGTCGCCGAGCCCCGTGGACGAGCCGCGCAGCGGGCAGGCTCCAAGCCAGTCGAGGCCGCAGGCGACGCGCATGTAGGCGTCGGTCGGGCAGCGATCCAGCAGGGGATCGAAGCCGACCCAGCCAAGATCCTCGATATAGCATTCGGCCCAGCTCCGGCTGCCGCGTCCGGGGTGTTCCTCGTCGTACATGTAGCCGGACACGAGCCGGGACGGCAGATCCATGAGGCGCGAGGCGGTCACGAAGACATGGGCGGCATCGGTCGACGAGGCCTTGCCGTCGGCAAGGACCTTGGCTGCCGGCGCGACATCGGCCGGATTGGCCATCTCGTCGGCGTCTTCCAGTTTGCCGGCCAGCAGCCCCATCAGGGCATGAGCCCGCTCGAGCGGCGTTTCGGCCTCTTTCGTTGCGGTCTCGGCAAGCTCCGTGATCGCCTCGTCCGCATCCGTCAGGGGGGTGGTGCGCAGGTAGAGGCCGAGCGGCAGCTTGCGGGGGCTGCGCTCGACAACGCCGTTGGTGTCATCAACGTCGAGATCGCCGGAGGCGATCACGGTCACGCTCTCGACCGGGCCATCCAGCGTGAAGATGTGCGAGTGGTTGACGAAGCTGTCGGTGAACTTCTCGATCGTGCAGTCATGATCGACCGTGATGCGCCAGTCGCGCACATACTGGCCGCCGTGGGTGCGCGGGCTCAGCCGCAGCTTCTGGAGCACGTAGCTTGCGGGCTTGGTGAAGGTGGTCGTGATCTCGTGGGTCACGCTGAATCGCATCGACATTCGAAATCACCCCAGATACTGCTCGCCGATTGCCATGCCGAGCTTGCTGTTCTCGGCGATGAACTCCTCCAGGAAGCCATCGAGGCCGGACTTGGTGAGGGCGGCCATGTCGGCCTCTTCCAGACGGCTGAGCATCGTGCGCGCCGCTCGCTGGCTCTTGCCGTGCCGCCCGTAGTCGCGCGCCAGGTTGTCGAGGAAGCGGGTGATGTTCTCGTAGCAGCTCGCCAGCGAGCGCGGCATCTCCTCGCGCATGATCATGAGATCGGCGACGAGGTGAGGCCTCAGGCTCTCGCGGTAGACCCAGTGATAGCTCGTCAGCGACGAGACGGAGCGCAGGATGGAGGAGAGCTGGTAGTATTCCAGGCTGCCGCTCACCGTCTCGTGGCTTTCGTCGAAGAGATGGCTGCGGCTCTTCAGCAGACGGGCGGAGAAATCGGCGCGCTCGATATAGGAGCCGAGACGCAGGAAATAGTAGCTGTCGTTGCGCAGCATCGTCCGGTAGGCGGAGCCGTCGAAGCGCAGCGAGGCTTCCTTGACGAAATTGAGGAACGTGCCGAGTTCCTGGCGCGACATGCCACCATTGCGATAGCGCTTCAGTTCCAGCCAGGTGGAGTTGATGCTTTCCCAGACGTCGATCGTCAGTGCCGTGCGGACCGAGCGGGCATTGTTGCGCGCCATTTCGAAGCAGGAGCGGATCGACGACGGGTTTTCAGGTGAAAAGGCCAGGAAATCGATGACGGCGGAGGGCGTCGCCAGACTCGGATTGCCGTCGAAGGCGCCGGCGCAGCCCGTTGCCTCGACGGCGGTCAGCCATTCGTTCCGATCGACGGAATTGCCGTTCGGAACCGAGGCCAGCCGGGAGGCGGTTTCCAGGATTCTTGCCGCGTTTTCGGCGCGCTCCATGTAGCGGGCAAGCCAGAAAAGATTGTCGGCGTGGCGACTCAACAGCATTGTTTTTCTCCGGTCACGACCTTCGCGGCTTGCTTATTCCTGGCTTTGCGATTGCGGCGGCGCAGCCTTGCCGTTTTCCTCGATCACCCAGGTATCCTTGGTTCCTCCGCCCTGGCTGGAGTTGACGACCAGCGAGCCTTCCTTCAGGGCCACGCGCGTGAGGCCTCCCGGTACGATGCGGACGCGGTCGGCGCCGGAGAGAACGAAAGGGCGAAGGTCGACGTGGCGCGGGGCAATGCCCTCGCCGACGAAGGTCGGGCAGCTGGAAAGCGCCAGCGTCGGCTGGGCGATGAAGTCGTCCGGCGCGCTCTTGAGCTTGGCGGCGAATTTCTCGATCGTTGCCTTATCCGACTTCGGGCCGACGAGCATGCCGTAGCCGCCGGAGCCGTGGACTTCCTTGACCACGAGTTCGGAGAGGTGCTCGAGCACGTATTTGAGCGAATCCGGCTCGCGGCAGCGCCAGGTCGGGACGTTCTTCAGGATCGGCTCCTCGCCGAGATAGAAGCGAACGATGTCCGGCATGTAGGTGTAGACGGCCTTGTCGTCGGCGACGCCGGTGCCGACGGCGTTGGCGAGCGTCACGTTGCCGGCGCGATAGGCGCTGATCAGGCCGGGCACGCCCAGCATCGAATCCGGCCGGAAGGCGAGGGGGTCGAGGAAGTCGTCGTCGAGACGGCGATAGATGACGTCGACGCGCTTCGGCCCCTGGGTCGTGCGCATGTAGACGACGTTGTCCTTGACGAAGAGGTCGCGGCCCTCGACGAGTTCGACGCCGAGACGGTCGGCGAGGAAGGAATGCTCGTAATAGGCGCTGTTGAAGGGGCCGGGGGTCAAGAGAGCGACCGTCGGCTCGGCCGGCGCCGAATAGGGCGCGACGGAGCGCAGGGTCGCGAGCAGTTCGTCGGGATAGTTCTCGACCGGCCGGATCTGGTGATCGGCGAAGAGGTCCGGGAACAGCCGCATCATGACGTCGCGGTTTTCCAGCATGTAGGACACGCCGGAGGGGGTGCGCGCGTTGTCCTCCAGGACGTAGAAGTCCTGGTCGTCGGTGCGGATGATGTCGATGCCGGCGATCTGGACGAAGATATCGTGCGGCAGCTTGAAGCCGACCATCTCGGGCTGGAAGGCCGGGTTCTGGTAGATGAGATCCGGGGGGATGATGCCAGCCTTGATGACTTCCCCTTTGCCGTAGACATCAGCAAGGAACATGTTCAGCGCCTTGACGCGCTGGACGAGGCCTTTCGACATCTTCTGCCACTCGGACCCGGTCAGGACACGCGGCACGATATCGAAGGGGATGATGCGCTCCTCCGCGGCGGCGTCGCCATAGACTGCGAAGGTGATGCCGACACGGCGGAAGAGAAATTCGGCTTCCTGTTGTCGCTGCTTCAAGAAGGCTGGGTCTGAATTCTCGAGCCAGGGTTTGATCATCTCGTACGCGGGCCTGCACGCCCCGTCGATGCCGGACATCTCGTCGAACACCGATCCTGCCATCCCCTGCCTCCTGATTGGCGACCGCCCCGGGTTCAGCCCGGCTGACGCAACGCCAAGGTACGAGTTGTTGGAACCAGGCCGAAGTCTCCGGCGAAGGAGCCTCCAGTCGGTGGTCTCCGATCGTCGCCCGCCTGCCGGCCAAATGCCGAACCGCTGGCGATACTTTCTCGATCGGTGACCGCCCGGCCTCGTTGCCGCTCGGCAACGGGGCCGTGATCAGTGTCTATTCTAACCGGCAAAACATGATCGGACGCAAGGGCTCCGATTAGGCATTCGGATATTTGTTTTTTCGGACTTTTTTTCGAAGTTGCCTTGCATTTGTGCGTCTTCGTCTCCCGATCAGCCTGTTTTTTCGTCGGGTAATGCCTGCGTTTATATCAGTTGCAGCCCCTTCAGACTCGCGTGTCCCTCACGCCCGACGATGATGTGGTCGTGGACCGAAATGCCGAGCGGCTTGGCGACATCGATGATCTGCTTGGTCATCTGGATGTCCGCGCGCGACGGCGTCGGGTCGCCCGAAGGATGGTTATGAACAAGAATGAGCGCCGTGGCGGAAAGTTCCAGCGCGCGTTTGACCACCTCGCGCGGATAGACCGGTGTGTGGTCGACCGTTCCGACCTGCTGCACCTCGTCGACGATGAGGGCATTCTTCTTGTCGAGAAAGAGGATGCGGAACTGCTCCTTCTCCTCGAAGATCATTGCCGTGCGGCAGTAGTCGATGACGCTCGACCACGAACTCAGCACGGTCCGGCCCTTGAGTTCGCCTCGAATCATGCGCTGGGTGGCGGCGTGCATCAGCTTCAGATCGGTGACCACCGCGTCACCGACCCCGGGGATCGATTTCAGCCGCTGTTCCGGCGCGCCGAGAACCTGGGCGAAGGATCCGAAGGCCTGCAAGAGCGCCTTGGCGATCGGCTTTGTGTCCTGGCGGGGGATCGAGCGAAAGAGCAGCAGTTCCAGCAGCTCGTAATCGGCAATGGCGTCGGCGCCGTGCTCTCGAAAGCGGGCCCTCAGGCGATCACGGTGACCGTGATAGTGCGGCAGGTTGGTCTTGCCGCTGTCGTCGAAGCCGCTCATCCTCTCTCCATGGCCGGGCTGTTGCCTTCGATCGGACGGGGCCGCCATTGGCACCGCGTCGCCCGCAAACGGGCTCGGACACCGATTCTGCGGCCTTCCGGGAGAGCTTACCGTGCAGCCGGGGCGGTCGGCTTGTCGAGCCCCTTTGGCGAGAGCGTGAAGATTTCGCAGCCGGTTTCCGTCACGCCGACGGAATGCTCGAACTGGGCCGACAGCGAGCGGTCGCGCGTCACGGCGGTCCAGCCGTCGGAGAGCACCTTCACATGCGGCCGGCCGAGATTGACCATCGGTTCGATGGTGAAGATCATGCCGGGCTTCAGCTCCACGCCGCTGCCGGGGCGCCCGTAGTGAAGGATGTTGGGCGCGTCGTGGAACAGCTGGCCGACGCCATGGCCGCAGAAATCCTGAACCACGGAGCAGCGCTCGCCCTCGACATAGGTCTGGATCGCGGCGCCGATGTCGCCGGTCGTGTTGCCGGGCTTGACCGCCTTGATGCCGCGAAGGAGCGATTCATAGGTGACGTCGATCAACCGCTCGGATGCACGCTTCAGGCCGCCGACGGCATACATGCGGCTGGCGTCGCCATGCCAGCCGTCGACGATCAGCGTGACGTCGATGTTGACGATGTCGCCGTCACGCAGGGGCTTGTCGTTGGGAATGCCGTGGCAGACCACGTGGTTGATCGAGGTACAGGTGTATTTGGTGTAGCCGCGATAGTTGAGCGTTGCCGGCAGGGCGTTGTTCTTCAGGGCGAAGTCGCGCACGAAATCGTCGATGACCTGGGTCGGAAGGCCGGGTTCCACGACATCGACGAGCGCATCGAGGCATTCGGCGACGAGACGGCCAGCCCGGTGCATGCCGGCGAAGCCCTCGGCCCCATAGAGCCTGATGCTGCCGGTGTTGCGAAGCGGAGCTGCTTCTGCGGTGACGTAGCTGACCATCAATAACCTCTTGGCGATTTTCGAAATGCGCATCCGGCCTCAACGCGGACGCGCAATCCTCAATTCATCTTGCACCGGCCGTCCTGACAACGGACTTCGGCGTCGCATCGACCTGATCCGGGACGCATTCTACTGAATGGGAAGCAGGCTGGCATTCTGCAAGAGTTCGCGTTCTTTCGGACATTTCGGCGATTGCCGGAAAGGAGACCCCGCTGCCAGCCGCAAACCCCAGCAACAAACTAACGTATCTTCACCAGCCTTGCCTTATAAAGCCATTTCGAAAGCTTTGCATGCAAATGATGGCCCTTTCCGCTCCGTTGCGGAGAAACGCGTATGTCATCCGCCACGAAGACTTGCGCAGAGCCGCGTTGCTTGCGCCATCGTGCCTGCAAGCGGGAAGCACAGGCAATGCCCGGACGGTTGCTCTCAGACGCTCGGGACGACGAAGTCGAGGCGTGTGGACGCCCTGATTTCCTCGGGCGTGATGTCGCAGCGGTAGATCAGTGTCTCGACGCCGCGTTCGGTCGCCTCGGCGAAGGCTTTCGCGTATGCCTTGTCGATGTCGTCGGCGAGCTTGAAGAGCGTGCAGTCCGTCCGCTGGACCAGAAAGACCATCACGGCGCGCCGGCCCGCCTCGACCATGTCGGCGAGTTCATAAAGATGCTTGGCGCCGCGGCTCGTGACGCTGTCCGGAAACTCGGCGATCCCCTTGTCGCGCATCAGGTGGACGTTTTTCACCTCCACATAGGTGTCGGGCTTGTCTGGCGACGTCAAGAGGATGTCGACGCGGCTGTTCTTGCCGTATTTCACCTCGCGGCGCAGGGTCTCGTATCCGGCGAGTTCGGCGATCGTTCCGTCGAGAATCGCATCGGCGACGAGGCCGTTGGGATGAGCGGTGTTGATGCCGACAAGACCACCATCCGCCTCCATGATTTCCCAGGAATAGGGCAGCTTGCGCTTGGGATCGTCCGACTTCGACAGATAGACCAGCGAGCCGGGCGTATTCAGCCCGAGCATGGAGCCGGGGTTGGCGCAATGGGCCGTGATGGCCTCGCCGCTGTCCAGGATAACATCGGCAAGGAAGCGCTTGTATCGCTTGACGAGTTGGCCGCGAACGAGCGGTTTTGAAAAGCGCATGTGATCGACCCCGATGGACGGTGGAGTGAAGTCTGGACGGGCGGGCTTGTCGTCGGCGGCGTGGCTCTCCGCGTCCGATGCGCTAGGGTTTAGAACCAGAAGGCGCGCAAAGGCAAATCGGATTTGCGCGTCGTGCGCACCCGGTTCGTCAGGCGCCGGAGATTTCCCCCGTGCGATGGCGGATGCGGAAGCCAAGCAGGACGGACGAACTCAGGACGCCGGCAAGGATGGCCCAAAGGAGCCCTTTCGGTCCCCAGTCGAGGCTGACGGTCAGGCCGTAGGCGAGGGGGACGGCGAAGACCCAGAAGGCGAGCGCCTGGAGGACGAGCGGCCACCAGGTGTCGCCCATGCCGCGCAGGACCCCAAGGCAGACGCCCATCAGCGCATCGAAGACAACGAGAATGCCGGCAATGCCGAGGGTCGTCAGCAGGATGGCGATGACTTGCGGGTCCGACGTCAGCAGCGGTGCGACGGCTGGCGCCAGGAAGGCCATGATCGCGCCGTTGATGGCAGCCGTCAGAACGCCGAGAGCGATGGCGCTGCCGGCCGCGCGAATGGCATCGCCGGTCCGCCCGGCGCCGAGCGCCCTGGCGATCCGGATCGAGGCCGCGCCGGCATAGCCGACCGCCGTCATGAAGGAGAAGGTGATCGCCGTCATGGCGGCCTGATGGACGGCAAGTGTGAGCGGGGCGGCGAGCCCTGCGATGATCGTTACGGCGCTGAAGGCGGCGCTCTCGATCCCCTGAACGAGGCCCAATGGCAGCCCGAGGCGGCGAAAGGCCCGGTTGTCCTCCGAGCCGAGATTGCGAAGCAGGGCGCCGATGCGGCGGATGGCCGGGAAGAGGCCGAACGGATCGCCGTTGCGCCGGGCATGGCGGACAAGCCACGCCATCGCGGCGACAAGCATGAATCCACGCGCGATGGAGGAGGTGCCGACGGCGACCGCGGCGTTGCCTTCGCCGAACAGGCCGAAAGCGTCGTTGACGAAGACAAGATCGAAACCGATGTTGATCGCGTTGCCGGCAAGAATGATGGCGGTGACGACCACCGGACGGCCGATCGTCTCGATGACCATGCTGACGCCGACAAAGGCCATGAAGGCCGGCGCACCCCAGAAGAAGGCCATGGCGGTCTCGCCCGCGGTCCGCGCCAACGCCGGATCCTGCCCCATCAGCACGAACACGTCTTCAGAGAACCAGGCAACGGGCAGCGAGAGAACCGCGTAGGCGAAGCCATGCAGGGAGGCCATCAGGACGATCTCGCCGAGGCGATCGGGGCGGTTGGCCGCAAGTGTCCGCGCCGCGATCAGCACCGTGGCCTGCAGGGCGCCGATCATCAGCAGCATGGCCGTCATCTGCGGCGCGAGCCCGAGCCCGAGACCCGCCAGTTGCAGGGCGTCCACATGTCCGACGGCCAGCAGATCCGTCGTGATTAGCAGCGTGTAGCCGGCGCGCGACAGCACGATGGGTAGCGCCAGGGCCAGTGTCTCCGACACGTGCCGGCGCAGGGTCGCGGGCTCCTCGATGGAAGCGGCAAGAGAGATGGAGGGGGCGTGCAAGGCGGAAGCGATCCTTCGGCAGATCTGTCTTGTTGTTCGTTGCGGGCGTTTATCAGCAGAACCGGTCGACGGGAAGGCCAAAGCCCGGTCCGATGCTGTGGCCGGTCACGCGGCGGCCGGGACTTGCCCCGAGTGGATGGCGAAGATCTCGACAGGCGCAGATGTTGTGAGTACATGTGCTGCCCGGTGTCCATCGCGGCAAAGCCTGCCGTGTAATCCTTGTGGCGGCGGAAACGCCTGTGGCAGACGGGTGAACAGGTGACCAGCGTCCAAAACGACCAAAGCGCGGATATTGCGGACGCCTCGGCGACGGTGCCGACGGCGGGTGTGCTGGTCATCGGCGACGAGATCCTGTCCGGCCGCACGCTCGACACCAATTCCGGCACGATCGCCGCATGGCTGACGGAACTCGGCATCGATCTGAAGGAAATGCGGGTCGTCTCCGACGACATGGACGCGATCGTCGAGGCGGTCAACGCCTTGCGCAGCCGCTATACCTATGTGTTCACGACCGGCGGGATCGGACCGACCCACGACGACATCACGGCGGATTCGATAGCCAAGGCCTTCGGGGTCGGCATCGACGTCGATCCGAGGGCGCGGGCCATCCTTGCCACCAACTACGCCCGGCCGGAGGACCTGACGCCCGCCCGGCTGCGCATGGCGCGCATTCCGGACGGCGCCGATCTCATCGACAATCCGATCTCGAAGGCTCCCGGTTTCCGCATCGGCAACGTGCATGTCATGGCCGGCGTTCCGAAGATCATGGAAGCGATGCTGATTTCCATCGAGCCGACGCTGGCCGGTGGCAGTAAGATGCTTTCGGAGACGATCGAATGCCCGTTTCCGGAAGGAACGATCGGCGACCCGCTCGCGGCCGTTCAGGCGGCGCATCCCGGTGTTTCCATCGGCAGCTACCCGCGCTATGTCGACACGGGTTATTTTACTCTCCTGGTGGTGCGATCGCGCGATTCCGCAGCACTTGCTGCGGCCGCGAACGCGGTCCGGGCGATGATCGAGGATTTGTCGCGCGCAAGAGCATCGAAGGCCGGCGGGGCGGCCGCAACCTGACAGACGGGGCTTGAAGACATGAGCGAAGACCACGCGGGCCAGCCGAAGGCTTTTCCGGTTTCCTGGGACCAGTTCCACCGCGATGCGCGCGCGCTCGCCTGGCGGCTGTCGGGGCAGGGCGAATGGAGCGCCATCGTCTGCATCACGCGCGGCGGCCTTGTGCCGGCGGCGATCGTGGCCCGCGAGCTCGGCATCCGCGTCATCGAGACCGTCGGGGTTGCCTCGTACCACGAGTACAAGGAGCAAGGTTCGCTGCAGGTGCTGAAGCCTGTCGATCCGGAAATCATCAAGCTCGGCGAAGGCGGCGGTTCGCAGGTCCTGATCATCGACGATCTGGTCGACACCGGCGCGACGGCGAGGGTCGTGCGCGAAATGCTGCCGAAGGCGCATTTTGCCACCGTCTACGCCAAGCCGAAGGGGCGTCCGCTGGTCGATACCTTCGTCACCGAGGTCAGCCAGGATACGTGGATCTATTTCCCCTGGGACATGGGCCTCACGTTCCAGCCGCCGATCAACCAGGGTGCCTTCGGCTGACCCTCGGCTTCAGGCCGCGCAGGCCTCCATCTGCTGCATCTACGCCCGGTTGCCGTTGCACCGCGTGATGGCCGCCTTGCCGCAACCTTGAGCGTCATCTTGCGCAATTCCAAGTTTACATTGCGTGCGAGAGCGGGCAATGGATGGCCCGTGACAGTTGGTGCTTCAGGCATGGATGCCTCGGGTCGGGCTCCTGAAATGGCCGCTTGCCGAAATTGGTAGACGGAAGGCACTTAAAATGCCTCGGGCTATGCCCGTGCGGGTTCGAGTCCCGCAGCGGCCACCACCTCTTTCTCGATCAACGTTTTGCCCAGTGGATGCGCGAAAAATCGCATCCGCAATTCGTTCGCGATTTCCTTGTCACGGCTGCATTGAAGCCGGCCGACGCGGTTGAGCTTCAGCAGGGGGCGCAGCAAGGCCTGCTTCCGGTCTTCGCGCCTCAGCGGCGCTCCACTTGCAGGGCCTGACTTTTTTGCGGTTTTTCTGCCCGCTCCAGCACTCTGGACGATGGGCAATCTGGAGGATGGGCCGGGCATCCGCTCCGGTGGGCGCGGTTCAAGCCGTCATCCAGCGATGACCGAGGAAGGCCGGGTATTGAGCATTTGGGGGTTCTTGCTGTTTGTCGCCGTCACCATCTGAAGGCGGCGGTTCGTCGGGCGGTGGCCGTCCGAGATCAATCGGCTTGGCGTCTGCGTCGTCGCGATCGTCGACGAAGGTCATCTGCGCGCATTCCCCCATATGCTCGGCAGCACCAGCTACCAAGGGCCTTGAACACAAGCAGGCTCATCGGCTCCCTCAGGCTGCCTTCGTGCGATGTCGCTTCCGGCAGGAGTGAGCAGCCCGAGGGGTGATTGTGCGCCGCAGCATGACAATTTCAAGGCCAAACGGGCCGGCAGCTCATTTTCAGCTGCCGCGACCGGGGATTTTTGACTGTCCTGAGGGAATCAGAGGCTTTCGAGCAACTGGAACATGGTGCTGCCGCCAAAGAAGCCTGTGAGATTGACGGGCCAACGCCTTCCGTCGGCAGTCACCAGAAAGACATTCGGTGTGTGAAGTGGCGCGGGTATCTCCTCGGCCGACTGCAAAAACCCGAGGGCGTCGAGCTTTCCGTCGGCCCTTCGGCTGAGGTCGATCCTGTAGTCGACATCGACAGCGCCGCAGGTCCACTGCAGGCGGCCGCATCCCTCGATCGAGTTTTCGTCGTCCGCCATTTCTCTTGTCCTCTCACGCCATACCAGCAGGCTCCAGAGAGGATTGTTATAGTGTATTTCTTTCTGAAACGTTCAGGTTGTAGAAATTCAAAAAATCGACGTCACGGTTTCAGCGGCGAGCTGGCCGCCTGGGCCGCGTCTGGCCTGAGGCGGCAGGCATTGGCGCCGTTTTCCGAACTGCCATCTCCGGCCTCGGCTTCCTCATGCACACGCTCGGGCACGACCTTTCGCAAGCCCCGATCGCTGCGGAAGCCGTCCGACGCGCGAGGCGAATGCTTGCCGTCGCGGAGGGCGCCTGAGTGCCGACATCACGCCGCCGGGCAGGAACCGCGATGCGGTCAGGAGGTGTCGCCTGCGTTCTCCGGGCAGCGTGCTCGGTGTGATTGCGGAATTCAATCAGTCTCATTTTCAGATGATTGATCTGATTTTGTTGGCAGTTTCGCCAGCAAGAATCCTCAATCTCACAAAATCAGAACGCCTGCGCTGGACGAATTATCTTGCTGACCTAAACTATTATCGGAGGTTGTATTGATGATTTCAAAGAAATTGAAATCATCCTGCGATTTGGGGAGTCGCTTATTGAATATTTTAGTTGTCGATGACGACCTCATCGTCAGAAACGCCATCCGAGCGACGCTGATGCTCGAAGGTCACGAGGTCAAGACGGCAAGCAACGGGCTTGAGGGTCTGCTGCTGTTCGATGACCATCGGTTCGATCTGGCCATCCTCGATATCTTCATGCCGGAAATGGAAGGCATCGAGACGCTGCGTCATTTGCGCGAGCGCACCCCGAACACGAAGGTTCTCGCTATCTCGGGGGCGGGGCGAGGGCTGCCTTCCGGATATGCTGGCGACGATCGGCCGGATTATCTGAACTTTGCCGTCGCTCTTGGCGCGACGTCCGCCCTCGCCAAGCCGTTCAGCGCTTCGGAACTCATCGACGCCATCGACAAGTGCATGGATTCCGGGCGTGGAGAGGGAAGCCTTGCGCCCGAGGGAGTGCATCGTCAGACGGCATGAGCGATGGTGGAGCGCTGCCGTCCCCGAACGGCGGCCTCATCGTGCGTGCCGGGAGTGGAGGTTGGCAGCGTGCAATTGCTGCATGCGGGCTGCGTGCGAATCCCGTAAAAATACGTAGGCGAATCGAGTCGCCCGCAGCGCTCTTGCAGGCTGGGCTCGGAACGCGTTCGCGCTTGTCCATCACCCTGGCCTCCAACGGGAACAGGTCCTCCGGACGGACGCGATATCGTGTTTCAACCTGTCCGGCAGGACTCAGCCGCCCAGGTCGGGATGAGCGGCCACGAAAGGAGATGCAATGGGCCTGTGGTGGCGATTGACGGCGGCGATGGCGATGCTCGTCGTGATCACGGCTGGCATCATCGGCTTCATCGGCTTCCGGACGCTTGAGTCAACGGTCTACCCGCGTGCGCTGGCCCGGCTCAACGATCAGGCCCGCTTCATCGCCGGAAATCTTGACATGGCCGCCGAACAGGCGCGTGGCGACATTCTCGCCAAGGCGACCACGCCGGCCGTCGCTGGGATCGTTCGGGCCAGCGCGAATGGCGGTATCGATCCTGAAACCGGTCACAGCCTGGATACCTGGCGCCGCATGCTGGCCGACGATCTCACCGGAGAACTGACGGCCAAGCCCAATTATCTGCAATACCGGTTGATCGGAGTTGCCGGCGACGGCCGGGAGATTGTCCGCGTCGAACGCGGCACCGGAGAAAAGGCGGTCATTGTCATTCGCGACGAAGACCTCCAGTCAAAGGGCGACAGAGACTATTTTCTCTCCACGATCGGACTGCAGGCCGGCGCGATCGCTGTCTCGCGGATCGAACTCAACCGGGAGCATGGCGAGGTGATGGTCCCCCATACGCCCGTTCTCCGGTTGTCGACGCCGATCCTGGAAGCGTCCGGCCGTCCATTCGGGATCCTGATCATCAATATCGACATGCGGAGCGTTTTCGATGCGCAACGTGGTGCGCTCGGGCCCCAGCGTGAGCTTTTCGTCACGAATGCCGAGGGCGACTATCTGGTCGCCCCGGAAGGGCGGGAAGAATTTGCCTTCGAATTCGGACGGCAATCGCGCATTCAAGACGATTTTGCCGCGATCGGGCCTGTGCTCGACAATCAGCAGCCTCTTGCGGCCATCGTGACCCGTTCGGATGGTCAGGAGTATGCGGTTGCCGCCGTGCCTCAGATCATCGGTTCGGTTCATCCAATCGTCGTCGTCGACGCGGTGCCGAAGGAGGTGTTCGCGGACATCACCCTGGCGCCCGCCGTCTCGAGTCTGAAGGGCGCGCTCTTCGTCATCTTGCCTGCGGTTCTGGCCGCGGCTTTTCTCGCCCGATCGCTGACCCGGCCGCTGTCGCGCATCACCAATGCGGCGGAAGGGCTGGCGGAGGGCCGGTTGACGGAAGTCCCGACCGACGCCGGCGGCGAAATTGGCGTGCTGGCGCGCGCCTTCGACGCCATGCAGCAGGAGACGGCGCAGAAGACGGCGGCCCTGTCGAAGGAGGTCGAGGAGCATCGCGCGACGATCGGTGCGCTCAGGAGGAAATCGGAGCAGGAAAGCCTCTTGAGTGCGGCGGTCGAGTCTTCGGAAGACGCCATTGTCCTTCTCGACCTTGACGGCAGGATCACCCACTGGAACCCGGCCTGCCAACGGCTTTACGGCTATTCGGCGGACGAGGTTCTCGGCCAGACGCTGCGGTTCCTCACTCCGCCCGACCGGGTCCATGAAAGCGATCTTGAACTGGAGTCCATTCGCGAGGGTGCCTCGATCGACAACCTGGAGACAATCCGGCTTGCCAAGTCCGGCGCCGAAATCAACGTCCAGGTGAGTGTCTGGCCGGTCCGGCTCACCTCCGGGGAACTGATCGGCGCGGCAAAGCTAACGCGCGACATGACCTACCGGCGGCAGGAGGAGGAGCGGTTCCGCCTGGCCATCGAAGCGAGCCCGAGCGGCATGGTGATGACGGATGCCGAGGGGCTCATCGTTCTCGTCAATGCCGAGACGGAGCGGCTCTTTGGCTTTAGCCGCGAGGAGCTGATCGGCCAGCGGGTGGAGACGCTGCTGCCTGCCGAAAAGCGCAGTGACCATCCAGCCTTGAGGCACGGCTATCTCAAGCATCCGGGACGGCGGAACATGGGCGTCGGCCGCGATCTCTACGCCTGCCACAAGAACGGGAGCGAATTTCCCGTCGAGGTCGGGCTCAATCCCATCCAGACGCAAGGCGGAATGATGATCCTCGCCGTGATCATCGACATCACCGAACGCAAGCGCGCGGAGGAGGCGATCGAGGCCACCACGATGGACCTGCGGCGGTCCAACGCCGAGTTGGAACAATTCGCCTATATCGCCGCGCACGACCTGCAGGAGCCGCTGCGCATGGTGGCAAGCTATACCGAGCTTCTCTCCCAGCGTTATTCGGGGCAGCTTGACGAACGAGCCGACAAATACATCGACTATGCGGTCGACGGCGCCAAGCGGATGAAACTGCTGATCAGCGATCTGCTTGTCTATTCACGCGTCGGCACGCAAGGCAAGCCGCCCGAGCCGGTCGAATCCGGTCGGATCGTTGAAACAGTCGTCCACAGCATGCAGTCCATGATCGAGGATGCCGGGGCCACGGTCCACTATGCCGACCTGCCGCTGGTCGAAGCCGATCAGGTCCAGCTTGGCCAGCTGTTTCAAAATCTCATCAGCAACGCCATCAAGTTTCGCCGGGACGAGCCGCCGCGCGTTGAGATCCGCACAGAGCGGCGGGACGGCGGCTGGCTCTTCGTTGTTGCCGACAACGGTATCGGCATGGATTCGAAATATTCGGATCGCATCTTCCAGATGTTCCAAAGGCTGCACGAGCGTGGGCGGTATCCGGGAAGCGGCATCGGGCTTGCGATCACGAAGAAGATCGTGGAGCGTCATGGAGGACGCATCTGGTTCGAGTCGAAAGAGGGTGAGGGAACGACGTTTTACTTCACGCTCAACCGCGTCGAGAGGGGAAGTTCATGAAAGTGCCTATCCACGTTCTTCTTGTGGAGGACAATCCGGCCGATGCCGATTTGACCCGCGAAACGCTGGAAATGAGCAAACTTCACGTCATCCTGTCGACGGCTATCGATGGCGTGGAGGGTTTGAGATTCCTCCGCTGTGAAGGCGAATTCGCCAACGCGCAGTCGCCCGACCTGATTCTGCTGGATCTCAATCTGCCGAGGCTCGACGGGCGGCAATTCCTGGCGCAAGTGCGGGCGGATCCCAAGCTCTGCGCCATTCCTGTCGTCGTGCTGACATCGTCGGAGGCGGAAAAGGACATCGTGCAGAGCTATTCGCTCGGGGCCAATTGCTATGTCTCCAAGCCGGTCGATCTGGCGGCTTTCCAGTCCATCGTCCGGTCGATCGAAGGGTTCTGGTTCACGGTGGTCAAATTGCCGCCTGCGCCGAACTGCGGCGCTTGAGGGTCTGGGCCGGCCCTGGTCTGAGATAGGTAGCCCGTGTTGTGTGCAGTTTTTGGGTGTCTGCAAGATTGTTGACGGTTACCTCCCGATCGGCCGTCCCGGTCAGGGGTCAAGAACACAAGAACAAGGTATCCTGGCATGCCATCCATTCCCACCTACCGGCTGCTGCTGGTGGAAGACAACCCGGGTGACGCCGAACTGACCGCAGAATGGCTGAGCGATCTGCGTGATTTCCATCTGGAGATCGCGTCGGTCTACTCGCTGGGCAGTGCGCAGGAGATGCTGCGGAACGATCTGTTCGACGGCGTGCTCCTCGACCTCAATCTGCCGGATTCGACCGGAACGGAAACGCTGGCCGGATTGATGCCTGCCGCGGGCGATGTGCCCGTCATCGTCTTCTCGGGGCTGACCGCCAATCCGGACCTGGCGCTGGAACTGGAGGAACTCGGGGCGGCCGATGTCCTGTCGAAGAACGAGACCAACCCGCGACTGCTGGCGCATGTCGTGCGCTCGATGCTGCGCCGTGCAAGTGCGGAGCGGCTGCATCGGCAGTTCGAGAGCCTTCTTGGACGTTTGCCCGATGCCGTTCTTGTGACAGACGGCGCCGGCATCGTGCAGTTCGCCAATCCGGCTGCGCTGGATCTCCTCGGCGTTTCTTATCAGGATCTGATGGGCAACCGGGCCGGGCTGCCCGAACCGGAAGGAGCAACGGGCGAAATCGAACTGCCCCGGGGAGCCGACCGGCGCATCTGCGAGATGCGTGTCGTCGAATGCAGCTGGAACCGACGGCCCGCCCATCTTGCGATGATCCGCGATGTCACCGAGCAGCGCAGCCTGGGAGAACAGTTGCGCCAGGCGCAGAAGATGGAGGCCCTTGGACTCCTTTCCGGCGGCATCGCGCATGACTTCAACAATCTGCTTCTCGTCATCATGCTCTATGCCGACATCATCAAGCGGTCGGCTGCCGGACGCGAGTTGCGCAACGAGATCAGCGAAATCGGGCAGGCGATCGAACGAGCACGGTCCATGACGCGGCAATTGCTGACGTTCGCCCGGCGCCAGCCCGCGGAAGCCGGTGTCGTCAACCTGGTCGATATCGTCGAGGAGACGGCCAAGCTTCTGCGAAGGACACTGCCGGCCAATATCGAGGTTCTGATCCACGGCGAGCCGGATATCTGGCCGGTGGTTCTGGACCGTGGGCAAGTCGAGCAGGTCCTGATGAATCTGGCGATCAATGCGCGTGACGTCTTGCCGGACGGCGGCCGCATCGAGTTCTCCATCGCCAATGAAGAAGCCAACGGCAGCGAGGGGGAGGACAGGACCGGCGGTGATGTCGTCCTGCGCGTTGCCGACAATGGCAGCGGCATACCGCCGGATATCCTTCCGCGCATCTTCGAGCCGTTCTTCACCACAAAGTCGAGAGAGCATGGAACGGGGCTCGGCCTTGCGAACTGCTATGCGATCGTCACCCAGGCGGGCGGCCGGATTGCGGTCGACAGCCGCGTCGGCGAGGGAACGACCTTCACCATCCGGTTTCCCCGGATCCATCCGGAAACACAGCGCGAGCCGGCGGCAACAGAGCAGGGCGGCGCGGTCTGCCCCTGCGAGGGGACCATCCTGCTGGTCGATGACGATGCGGCGGTTGCAAGGGCGGCGTGCGCCGTGCTGGAGAGCGAGGGCTATACTGTCATTTGCGCCGTGACGGGCGAGGACGGACTGGAGGCAGCGCTGACGCATGCCGGGAAGATCGATCTTGTGCTGACGGATGTCGTCATGCCGCGAATGAGCGGCCCGGACATGGCGAAGCGGCTGAGGGAAGCCGGTGTAAGCATCCCCATCCTGTTCATGACCGGCTACAGCGACCATGCGATCCTGCAACAGGGTGGCAAGGCTCAACTGGATGGCCATGCCGTGATCCTGAAGCCATTCCAGCCGACGGATCTGCTGTCCGCCGTTCAAAGACTGATGGGGCAGGGCGAACGAGTGCGGCTATCCGGATAAAACCGCATGGACCGCAAGTAATCTGTGAACAACCAATTGTCGAATGCCTGCAGCCGCCGTGTAACCGCATCGCGAACCGATGTGGTTGTGGACAGTGGTTTTCCTATACGCTAGGCTGTGAAAAGACCTGATCTTCTGGGGATGAACGTGACTGCCCTGCCACGACTGCAGTTGTTTGGCGATGCAATCTTCCGCGACGAGAATGGGGAGCCCGTTCAGCTACCCAAGCGCGCGTATGTGCTGGCGCTCTTCCTGTTGCATCTCAACAGCCAACATGAATGCGACCGGGCGAAAGCTGCGGATCTCTTGTGGCCCGGTTCGCCGACTGCCACGGTCAATCTGCGCCAGATGCTGCTCCGCATCAGGGATGCGCAAGCCAGGGCGCCTCTCTTCGCGATCACGCAGGACAAGATCCGGCTTCTCTGCGACGAGGTCGACTGCGACGTCTGTGAATTCAATCGTCAGATTGTCAACGTCACGTTCCAGAGCGCCCTTGAAATCATGGATCTCTTCGGTGCCGGTCCGCTGGTGGATTGCCGCCGGCTGGACACCGAGATTTCCGAGTGGATCTATCTTCAGGACGAGCAGATGCGCAGCGCCCTGGTGGGCGAAATCTGCGGTCTGCTGAGCCGGCCCGCAGCCAATGAGGCTCCCGAGGCGGCGTTCGCGATTGCCGAGCGACTGCTGCAGATTTGTCCCTATGAGGAAGTCGCCTGGCAGGTCGTCTTCAAGCATCACGCGGCGGGAGGGCATGTCCACCGGCTCGAACAGGCCTACGAACGCTGCACGAATGCGCTTCGCCAGGAACTCGACGTCGAGCCGTCGGAGGAGACGCGGGCGCTCTACAAACGCCTGCGGTATCCATCGCAAGCCGTCTCGAAAGGCGGCCCGGCCGAGGTGCGCACAAGCGAACGCCGGCCGGAGGCCAAGTCCGGCATTCCGAGGCTCGTCATCCTCCCGCCGGCGGACATGCTGGCCACGCAAAGTCCGCTGGCCGCGCTCGCCGGGCTCATGCTCGAGGATGTGACGGTCGGGCTTTGCTCGCTGCGCAGCGTGAGCATGGTGGCCCCTCATACGGCTTGGCGCTTGCGCGAGACCTTTCTGGAGAGCGAGGACAGCGCACGGCACTATCAGGTCGACTATGTGCTCGATACGTCGCTGCTAACGTTCGGCGAGATGAACCGGCTCACCGTGAAGCTCTTCGATGCGACGTCGCGGACGATCCTCCTGTCGGACCAGCACGAACTGACCGCGCTTTCCGGCGAGCAATGCTATCGCCAAATCACCAGAAGCATCATCCTGGCGCTGGCGGATGCGATCGAGCGGGCCGAATTGTCCCGCTATGACGAACAGGACAATCCGACGGCCTATTTCTGGTTCCTGCAGGGGCAGAAACATCTGCGCCACATGGACCTGCCGCGCGTGCGCCGCGCCAAGAAGGCGTTCCGGCGCGCCCTCGACATTGCTCCCGACTTTGCGCCGGCACTCAGCGGACGCTCGCGCGCGCTCCGGCATGAATGGCTTCTTATGGGGCGAGGCGAGGCGGACCTGCTTGCGGAGGCCGAGGGCTGCGCCGTCGACGCCACGCAGATCGACCGGCTCGATGCCCGCGGCTTTCGCGAGATGGGGCTCTGCCATCTCTTCCGCAGCCGCTATGACGACAGCCTGGCCTGCTTCGATCTGGCCGAGCAACTCAGTCCGCAGCATGCGGATCTGATTCTTGATTTTGCCGAGACGCTGGTGCATTCGTCGCACCCGGACCGGGCGCTTTCGAAGATGGACCGCGCCATCGCGCTCAATCCGGTGCCGCCGGAAAACTACTGGTGGACCGCAGCGACCATCTATTTCCAGATGGGGCGGTACCAGGAATGCATTGAAGCAGTCGACAAGATGAACCATCCGATGCCGGCGCTGCGGCTTGCCGCGGCGTCCTGGGCGTTGCTTGGCAACAAGGCGAAGGCGGAGGCGTGTGCCCAGCAGGTTCTGGACGTCTATCCCGATTTCCGCATCGAGAAGTGGCTTTCGCTGATTTCCATTCGCAGCGCCGAAGACAAGCGGCACTACGAACAGGGGCTTAGGGCGGCGGGGTTTCGCTGACATCCATGGAGGCAAGGATATGGCTGCGAGATTTTTTCTGGTTGGTGAGTCAGGAGATGCAGGCGCCTGGTTGGTCGATGTGCGGCAACGCACTGTCGAGCGCATCGATGCCGAAATGATGGCCGAGGTTCGGGAAGAACTCGCCATGAGCGGCGAGCTTGCCGGTGTTCAGTCGGGCGGGGCTGCGGGTGCCATCGCCGCGTCGGAGAGCCTTTCGGCGGCCTCGTCGCACAACTGGGGTGAACCGGTGCGCGGCGGAGACATGGCGGTCGCGACGGAGAGCCTTTCGGCGGCCTCATCGCACAACTGGGGTGAGCCGGTCCGCGGCGGAGACATCGCGGTCGCGTCGGAGAGCCTTTCGGCGGCCTCGTCGCACAACTGGGGTGAGCCGGTGCGCGGCGGAGACATGGCGGTCGCGTCTGAGAGCCTTTCGGTCGTTTCCCCGCGTCATTGGCGTGAGCCGATCGGCGATAGACCGACAGCCTGACGGCTTGTTGAGCGGGGGCTCCTTCATTCCGGTGCAGCACCGTGATTACGAGGCAACTGGAGGCTGAACGGGCCCAATTCGCTTTGTCGGCGGCGACCGGCGAACGCCTTGTTGCCGCCGACGACATGATTGCACGCCTGCGCGCGGCGATGCCCGCATTGGGGATCACGCGCGTTGGCCGTCTGACCGGCCTCGACCGGATCGGTATACCTGTCTGGATGGCGGTGCGCCCCAACGCCGCCAATCTGTCGGTCAGCCAGGGAAAGGGGACGAGCGACAATGCCGCCTATCTCTCGGCGGTCATGGAGTCGGTCGAGCTTTTCTTCGCCGAACGGGAGAACGTTCACGGATTTCGGGCAGCCCGCGGTGCGCTGGAAGCCGCAGGACAATTGCCGTTCGATGCCTCCCGATTTCTGCGCCAAGGCGCGAATTTGCCCGAAGCCGACCGACAAATCCGCTGGGTCGAAGGATACGATCTGATCCGGCAACGGTCCGTGGCGGTGCCGGAGGAGGCTGTTGCCTTCCGCGACGCGCCAGCCGCGTTTTTCTGGCAGGGAACCCATGGGCTTGGCGCCGGTGGATGCCTCACCGAGGCGATCGTTCAGGGCATCTGCGAACTGATCGAGCGTGACAGCACGGGCCTCTGGTCCTTGCGATCGCAGAGCGAGCGGATGCTGCGCGAGGTCGATCCGGCGCAGTTCGCCGACGCGGATGTTGTCGACGCGATCCATCGCGTTCGGCGTGCGGGTCCGGGGCTGCGGTTGTTCGACCTGACGACGAATGTCGGCGTTCCGACCTACCAGGCCGTTCTGGTCCCGCAAGCACGGGCGGGTGCGATGCGGTTTCTCGATGTCGCCAGCGGCACCGGCACACACCCGCTGGCGAGCCGCGCCTTGCTGCGCGCGATCACGGAAGCGGCGCAAACGCGGCTTACCACGATCGCTGGAGCGAGGGATGACCTTGCGCCGGATGATTATGAGCGGCCATTGCCCGACGATCTGCAATTTCTCCTCTTCCCGCCGGACGTGCGGTCCGGCTGCGATTTCGGCTTGCGGGCCTCGCTCGACGGATCGTTCGAATGGAACGCACCCGCGCTGCTGGACCACCTGCTTGCCGGTCTGACCCATGCTCGCATCAGGTCGGCGGTCGTCGTTCCCTTTGCCAGTGAGGCGATCGGTGTGGCCGTTGCGAAAATGCTGATCCCTGACCTTGAGCAGGACGCGGGGTCGGGCAATCGCAAACTGGGGCGACGGGCCATCGCCGCCATGCTGGGGAAGCGATGAAAGCCGTCTTCGTGGGGCCGAGCTGCCCCGATGCTTCAACGCTCGGGCTCGATCCGGCCATCAGCCTCCTGCCACCGGCGGCGCAGGGCGACCTGGCGCAGGTTTTCCTGGAGGGCGCCAATGTGATCGGCCTCATCGACGGAACCTTCGAGGCCAATGCGGCTGTCTGGCACAAGGAGATCCTGTTTGCGCTCGCCGGAGGCGCGAAGGTCTTCGGCGCGTCCAGCATGGGAGCGCTCAGGGCGGCCGAATGTCATCGGTTTGGCATGATCGGGGTCGGCGCCGTCTACCGGGGCTATGCCAGTGGTGAAACCGTCGACGATGACGCCGTAGCGATCGTGCATGCGCCGGGGGAGGTCGGCTTCATTCCGCTGTCGGAACCGCTCGTCAATATTTCCGCGACGCTGGACGCCTGGCTGTCGGCCGGCGACATCATGGCCGACGAGCACTTGAGGCTGACTTGTCTCGCCAGAGCTCTGTTCTTCAAGGAGAGAACCTTTCAGGGCCTCCTTGGTGCCGCCGGACTGACCGACGAGCGCCGCTGCGCTCTCCTCCTCCTGAGCCGGACAATAAAGGTGGACCAAAAGCGTCTCGATGCCGTCGAGTTGATGAGGCGCATCGAGATCGAAGACGATCGGCGGATGAAGCCGCCTTCCGACTGGACATTCGTCGACACGCTCTCCTTCCAGCGGCTTCTTGGTGTGGTCCGCGCACGTCCGCGCCGGCTTCCCAACGCGCTGCAGAGCGCCCATCATTAGAGCGCATCCGTCTTTCCCTGACGGCCGGGATGCTCGAAGCCCCATGTCGTCTGGCATCCGGACGGACGATCGTTCCAGGCATCCAGAACTCGGTCTTAATGAGCGCTCGGTCCCGGCGGTGCCGACGTCGTCATTGGAAACAATTGTGTTCTATCGTCAATCGACGATTAATTCGATTGCCAACACGGTGTAATACTGAATCCTTACTATTTCGGGTAATGTAACGGCTTGAATCTGGCCTATGTCACGGCTGTATCACGCCTCTTGTCGTTCAATAACGTCCAGCGACGGATTTATTGTGCGCGGTCCAATACCGACACCTCCGGCTGTGGTCCGTTTGGTCGGTGCGAGTATCGGCTTTGTTGCACGAATAGCTGGGCAAGTCGCATCTGTTGATATGGGGGAGTACATGAAGAATCGTGAAGCATTACAGACGATGATTCGTTACGTTCAGCGCGAGGCGGCGGAAAATAACTACAATTTTACGTCGCATTTGCTTAATCTTGCAGCCCTGAGTCTGAACAGGACTTTTCCGCGAGGCGAGAATATCGACATTTCTTCGGATTTGACTTCTGCTGATGAGAACGACTTGGCCAGATATGCTGCCTTGCTCGTTAATGACGAAAAAATTCTTCAATGATGTATTCTGTGGTGTATACTGGCGTTCAGCGCAATGAGCGTTGAATGTCAGTATAGCCGAGGAAGAAATGGGCGAAATCATCCACCCGATCGATCGTATTGTTGGAAGGAACGTGCGCATGATGCGCGCTCTGCGCGGTATGTCGCAGACAGCACTTGGCCAGCAGGTCGGCGTCACGTTCCAGCAGATCCAGAAATACGAAAAGGGCACCAATCGGGTCAGCGCAAGCATGTTGTTCGAGATTGCAAAGGTGCTCGACGCGGACGTCAAATCGTTTTTTGTCGAGGCGTTGCCCTCGAGTGATGACCAGCATTTCGCGGTTCCGGTCGCCGAGACCTTTGGAACCAAGCTCGATCTCCAGATCATGCAGAAGCTGTTCGAGGTGCGTGATGCCCGCGTGAAGCGGCAGATCCTCGAGTTGCTGGATGCAATCATCGACGGCCAGCGCGATCCGGCTGGTGAGGATCGCGGTTCGTCCGCGTCGCATCCGGACTATGTCGGCTGAGGTGCATCTGAACAGACTGGCTGCCCGCCCGATGCTGGAGGGCCGCCTGGAATGCCCGCGAAAAAGCGTGGTAGTGCCTTAGAGGGGAAACTTTGGTTTCGCTTTTGACCTATCACGCTTTTAGGGTTGAGCTAGGGTTGAGCCGGATGTGATCCCCGCTCAGTATTCCTTCTCATAGTAGAGACCGGCTTTCGCATCGCCCTCGGAACCACCCTCGACACGGGCCTTCAATCCCTTCGTCAGGTCGAGGTCGATCGACACACGCGCGCCATCCGCGCCGGCCTGCACTCCCAGATAAATGTTGTCGCTGATATAGCGCCCGGCCGCGACGCCGACGCCTCCCTTCTGGTTGGGAACGACGTCGAGATCGTCAAGCCCTGTCGCCGAGCGGAGCTTGCCGAGAATGTCAGGCCCGCCGGTGCCACCGGCGATCTGGGCGACGGCTGCTGCCAACTGGGCCAGCTGAACGGGCGAGAGTTCGTCAATGCTGCGGCCGAAGAGGAACTGCGCCAGGATTTCGTCCTCGGGCAACTCCGGATTGGAACTGAGGACGATCCGCAGGTCCGAGACGCGGCCTTCGACCGTGACGGTGACTGTGATGTTGTTGCCGGTGGTGCTGGCGACGAACTTCAAGGACGGATCGAGGTCGCCGACGAGCGTGACGCTGCCGCTGTCGAAGGTGACGCGCTGGCCGATGATGTCGAGCCGGCCGCGAATGAGCTCGAAGCCGCCGATCGGCACGACATTCTGTGCATCGCCGGTCAGGTGCAGGTTGCCGCCGAGTTCGGCGTCGACGCCGCGGCCGCGCACGAAGATGCGGGCGGGGGCATCGATGTAGATGTCCAGGATGGCGCCCGACGAAGCCCCGGCGCTTTGCTTGGTCTGCGTCGCGAGCTTGGCGAGTTCGATGGTGCGTTTGACGTTCGGCGGCGGCAGGCGATGGCGGACGTCCAGAAGCGTTGCCGAGGCGGGCAGGGACTCTGGAATGGTGATTTCCGCCCGGTTGATGTGCAGCTTGCCCCCGACGCGCGGCGTCGCCATCAGCGGGCCGGACACGGAAAGATCGCCCGAGATGTTCACCTTGGCCAGTTCACCGGCGGAAAGATTGGCGTTCCTGAGCGCAATGGCGAGATCGGCCGGGAAGCTGGAGCCGCTGGCGTAGCCGACCGAACCGCTGACGGAGAGGGACCCGCCGCCCTTGGTGTTGGCGGACAGACGTTCGATGTTGATGCGGTCGCCGGAGAAGGCCGACCGGAGCGCGATGCCGTCGAGACCCATGCCCGTTTCCGGATCGGTAAAGGTGGCACCATCGACCGTCGCGTTGCCGCTGACATTCGGCTTGGCAATGGAACCGGTCGCCTTGACGTCGAGACGCAGGGTTCCGGTCATCTTCGCGCCGCGTGTGGCAAGTGCGGTATTCGCTATTGAAAGGGGAGCCTCCCCTGTCACGGCGACGTTGAGACCGTTGCCCGCGAGCGGAACCTTGCCGCTGGCCCTCAGATTGAGCCCGTCACTGCCGGTGGCATCGGCCTTCAGCGTCACGGCATTGCCGGCATAGCGGCCATCGGCGGTCAGTTGTAGCGGGGCGATGCCGTTCTGGCGCAGGACATCGGCAGTGAGGCCGCTTCCCTTGATGTTGAACGTCACCTCAGGCTTGGCCGGTGTTCCCGTCGCATTGGCGGTGCCGGACAGCGTGCCGCCGGCGCCGAGGCCCGGCTGGAACGCGTTGGCCAGCGACAGCGGCAGGCCACTGACCGTGGCGTCCACATTGAGGCCTTCGCCGGCCGACCCTTTCGCCGTGATGATGCCGCCGCCGACATTGGTGCGCGCGTCGAAGGTCGCTGTGCCGTTAGCATAGTCGCCCTTCGCCGTCAGGTCGAGTTTCTCCACGCCGGCCTTTTTCAACGGGGTCGCGGTGAGGCCCTTGGCAACCAGATCGTAGACCGCGCTGGGATTCGCGGAGGAGCCCGTGACCGACAGTTTGCCATCCACGGAACCGCCGATCGCAAGGTCGGGCGCGAAGGCATTGGCGATCGACAACGGCAGGGCGGCAATCGTCGCATCGAGGGAGATCGTATCGGCGACCTTGCCCGTAAGACGGACGACACCCTTGCCGATGGCGAGGGCCGCGTCCGGGATCGTGATCTCGTTGCCCCGCACAGCGACCGTCACTGGCTTGGAAAGGCTTGCCTTCAGGTCGGGGCTGCGGGTCAGGTCGAGAGACGTCAGGCTCAGGTCGTAGCCTCCGGTCACTTCGGCCAATTGCCCGGAAGACGCGAGCCGGCCTTGCGCGAGGTCGGCATCGAGGCGGAAGTCGGTTGCCTGGCCCTGGCGATTGGCGGTGAGGTCGAGCGCGTTGACCTTGACCGAGCCGGACGTGACGTTGTTGAGCGCGATCTTGCCGGCGATCAGTGGAATGTCGAAAAGGTCGAGTGCGTTGAGGGAAACGTTGCCGCCGCCGATGGTCGTCGTTCCGATGCGCAGGCTCTTCACCGTTGCCGTCACGTCGGCGTTCTGGGACGTTCCATCCACGTCAAGCGCGATATCGGCATCGAGCGCGCCCGAAGCATCGGTAAGGAAGAGCGGAGCAACCAGGGCGATATCGGGCGACGTTGCCTTGACCGTGCCTGTGAAGTGTCCGGCTTCGCTCATGGCGAGGGCGCCTGTCACCGACGTATCGCCGGCGTTGAAATGGAAGTCGTCCACATTTGCGCCGCCGCCGGCGACCCACTGCAGTTCCGTGCCGGCCTTCACGGGCACGCCGTCGAGATCACCGGTGATGGCCAGCGGTCCACTGGCACGGCTGGTGCCGGCGATGCCCTTGAAGCTGATTTCCGCACCCTTCAGCGTGCGGTCCTGAAGCTTCAGCGCCGGCGAGTTGATCGCAGCGGTCACGTTGGCGCCGGTGTTGGGGCCGTCGAGGGTGATGGCCATCTCGATCGGCCCGCCCGCTCGGTCCGTGACCAGACCGACGTCGCTGAGGCTTCCGTCGATCGCGATCTTGGATATCTGCGGGCCGTAGGTTCCTTCAAGACGAACACCAACCTGGCTGTTCTCCACCGCCAGGTTGGTGAAATGGATGCCGTATTCGGAGCGCGACAGAATGCCCGAGAGTGTCGTGCGGCCATTGAGCAGCGGATCGGCCGTGGCATCGCCGACGGAGAGATCCTTGGTCCATCCGTCGAGCTTGAGGGCGAAGGTCCCGCCGACCGGGAAGACGTTGCCGGAGGCCTTGAGTTCCACCGCGCCTGCGAGGTCGCGCTCGGCAAGATCTGAAAAGACGGAAATGTCGCCGGCATTCAGGGCGTAGTCGCCCTTGAGACCGTCCTCTCCATATTCACCGGCAAAGTTGGCGGCCGCGTTGGCGTTCTTGAAGAAAAACTTGGAGATCTGGAGTGGCGCATCGGCGTGCCATTGACCGACGGCCGCCAGGTCGAAGGTGGAGCCGAGGGCTTTTGCCAGTGCTTCGTCGACATAGGTCAACTGGTCGACGCTGCCGTCGATGTCAAAGGAGACGGAACGCCTTGCCGGATCGTCGAGCGCGCTCGTTCCGCCCGACGCGGTGAGACTGGCCTTGGCCATGGAGAGTTCGGCCGACTTCAGTTCGTCGACGTCGACGGTAGCCGTCCATGTGTCGCGGCCGCCGCCAAAGGCGACCTTGAAGCTGGCACCGCCGAGCCGGGAGCCGGACTCGTTGGGCAGCCGAACGCCGTCCGCCTCACCCGTTCCCAGCTTGCCGTCGATATCGATCCGCGTCGGGAAGCCGTCTGTGGCCAGATCTGCGGACATGTCGAGGGAGGCGACGCCGGAGCGCAGCGAGAGAGACGACAGCGTGAGGGTGCCGCTTTCGGTCTTCAGCCCATCGATGACGAGCCTCGACTGGCCGGCGACAAAGTCGGCGTAGTTTTCGGGGACGAGCGGGGCGAGGGTTCCCTGAAGATCGGTCAACAGCCTGTAGCCGCCGTTGACCTCGGAAACGGTCGTCCGACCGCCGATCAGTCTCTGGTCGTTGGCGTCAAGCGCGATGTCGGCGGTGAAATTGTCAATTGGGCCCGATCCCTTGACCGTGAAGGCGAGCGAGGGCTCACCGCGCACGTTGAGTGCCTTGGAGAGGAGGCCGCCGGGCGGCTCGGTGAAATCAAGGTCCAGATCGAGCTGGCGGCTGCTGTTGGCGTATTTGGCCGCCAGCTTCAGAGAGCCGCCGACACCATCGGTACGGTCGATCGCGAGACTGGAATCCAGCGCTCCGTCGGCAAGCGCGATCTTTCCGTCAACGGAAAGCCGCGCATCCTGGCCGACGAGCGCGGCCCCGAGAGAAACGTCGGGGACCGACAGCTTGTCGATGGCGACCGAGACCGGCAGCTGGGGCAGCGAAAAGGCGCCGGGCGGCGTGGCGGCCGGATCGATGCTCGTGTCGGGCAGCGGAGGCCGGGTGACCTCGATGCTCTTGGCCTCGAGCAGGTCGATGTCGAGATGGCCGGTCAGAAGCCTGAGGCGGCTCCAGACGAGGTGTGCATCCTCGATCCGGGCGTAGACACCGTCCTTGTCCGCGACGGTGATTTCCTTGATCAGGACATCGGAGGACAGGGCGCCCTCAAGGCCATTGATGCGAATCTGCATGTTCGGCGAGGAAATCTTGTCCTCGACGAAGCCCATGAACGCGCTGCGTTCGGCGCTGTCATCGGATTGAGCGAGCGCATTGGTCCACACGAAGGCGCCGCCGACGATCGTCGCCGCGAGGCCTAGGGCGAGGAGAGGGCGAGCGATATTCATCAAAATGCCTGTCCAAGTCCGATGTAGATCGCAAAATTCGGATCGTCGTTGTCCGGATTGAGCGGCACGGCGGCGTCGACCCTGATAGGCCCGAGGCCGGTGTCGTATCTCAGGCCGATACCGGCGCCGATCTTGACCGGTTCGGAGAAGTCCGGGTAGCTGGAGCTGAAGGCGTTGCCGGCATCGACAAAGGGAACGACGCCGATGGAGTCGGTCACCTTGATGCGCATTTCGACCGAGCCTTCGACATAGGACCTGCCGCCAACGACGTCGCCGTTCGCAAGGCGCGGGCCGACGTTGCGATAGCCATAGCCGCGAATCGACTGGCCGCCGCCGAGCAGGAAGAGGCGGCTCGCCGGGAGTTCGTCTGCGGGGGCGCCGAGGATCGACCCGGCACCGGCGCGGGCCGCCAGTACAAGCCGCTCGCCGAGCGGCACATACACCGAACCTTCCAGGCTGGCGATCACGCCCATATTGCCGAAATTCGCCTCGTAGAAGGGTTCCAGCGACAGCTTGGTGCGATAGCCCGACGTCGGATTCTTCTCGTCGTTGCTGCCATCGTATTCGAGACTGGAGGGCAGGCTGGCGAAGATGAAGTCGCGCTTGCCGAAATTGTCATCTGTCTTCAGGAAGGCGAGGCTGCCGGCGACGGAGCCCTTGAGACGGTCGTCGAATTCGTGCGTGAAGCCGAGCTGTCCGGTGACGGACTCTTCCGTATAGGCGTCGACCACCTCGCGCTGGGCAAGGATGCTCGCGATGAGATCGGTCGTCGGGGTGTAGATGCCCGGCTTGGTGAAGGTGGCGCCGAGAGCGTAGGTGAAGTCTTCCGGGTTGACGCTCTGGATGCCGCCGACCCGGGCATCCAGCCTCAGCTTTTCGGCCTGACCGAAGAGATTGCGGTGCTCCCAGTAGCCATCGAGGCCGACGCCGTCCGTCGTGGAATAGGAAACGCCGCCACCGATCAGGTGCCGCTTGCGTTCCACGACGTTGAGTGTGATCGGCAGGCCGCCATCGGGGGCAACCGTGTCGCCCTCCACGACGCGCACGGCGTTGAAGACCTGCAGGCGCCGCAACTGCTTCTGTGCCTTGGCGAGGTCGTCGGGATCATAAGGCTGGCCCGGCTTCAGTCCGCTCTGCTTGACGATGAAGTCCGGGTTCATCTTCTCGGTGCCGGTGACGCCGATGTCGCCATAGACGGCGGGCGGACCGGAGGCGACGCCGACCGAGACGTCGAGCGTGTCCGTCGGATGGTCGGCGACGGCGTCGCGCAAGGCGATATTCGCCTTCGGGTAGCCGAGTTGGCGCCATTCGTCGATCAGGCTCTGCTCCGATTGGAGCACGATCGTCGACTTGGCGACCTGACCCGGGACGAGACCGAGTTCCTCGATCGTCTTTTCGGGCCTGTCGTCTTTCGGCGGCGGCTGAGGGGCCCGTCCGGAGATGTCGACCTGGCCGAATCGGAACTGTCTTCCCGGGTTCACATCGATCTTCACGACCGGCGTCTTCGGCAGTTCTGCATCGAGGGGAATCGCCGAGGCGTCCTTGCCGTCCACGGTGATGGCAACCGTGCCGCCGTAATAGCCTTCGGTATAAAGAGCCGCGACGATCCGCCCGTATTCGGCGTCGAGTCGGGAAAGGAAGGCGGCCGAGCTTGGCGGCGGGGTCGAATCGCGGCCCGAATAAAGAAGCGAGGCCGACTCGACGCGGTTTTTCAGATCGTCGCTGTCCGAGGCGATGTCGAGTTCGATGGTGTAATGCTGGGCATCCGGCGACTCGCTCTCTGCGGACTTCTTCGATTCAAAGAAGGTGTAGCCGAAGATTTCAAAGGCGAATGCCGGGGCAGGGATCACCGGAACAAAGGCCAACGCAGCCATGCTGCAAGTCATCAATGATTTCAAAATCAATGACTTGCGCTCGGTCGGCATGCCCGTGAAGCGACCTTGGGTATGACGACCTGAAGACACCTGCGACTAAACTCCCGCACCCTTTGGTTTACGCAAGGACCCTAACTGAAAGCCTGTCTGCTGGAAACAAGGCGACAAGGAAAAGAGCGCTCCGATTGTTTGCGCTCGTTTGACGGCGGGCACCGTTGCGCAACGAATGATTGACCGTGATTGTCGTCCCTATTCCTTTATAAGACGTGGCTACCCGGACGATCTGGAGCGGGCGCCAGCCATTTCAACGGGACCTGGCGCAGATCGCCCGCGATCGGCGGTTTCCTTGATCTTGTCTTGCGCCATGTGTTCTGCGCATGGGGCCAATGCAACGCTTCAAATACAGGCGTTCAAGGCAAAAAGGTCGAAAAATCCTGTGGCAAAGGGGTTGACGATCCGGGAGGAGTTCAGTAATACGGCGCCACTTGCCGGACAGGTCCGTAAGCGAATGACTTCACAGCCGCCTAGGCTCTGACACTGCTCGCTTAAACACTGTCCTCGATCCGATGGCGAATAGCTGTTGTACGCATGAGCGCTTTTGAACAAAAGGCGTTCCTCTGCATCTCGGGTGCCGTCCGTGGAGAAGTCCGCGGGTAACGGCGCCATTCGTCTTATGCGTACGAATGGAACGAGATGCGAAAGCTGAGTTGATGCGCGCGGTCAGGACAAGCGCAGCGCATTGAGGTTCGAGAGCAGAAAACCTGTCCGTTGGATGCCAGGCAGTGGCATCCATCAGACGACAAAGGATTAAAGGGCTAAGAATGCCGACGATCAACCAGTTGATCCGCAACCCGCGCCAGGCGCCGGTCTACCGCGAGAAGGCTCGTCACCTGGAGGCCTGCCCCCAGAAGCGTGGCGTTTGCACCCGCGTCTATACCACGACCCCGAAGAAGCCGAACTCGGCGCTTCGTAAGGTCGCCAAGGTGCGTCTGACCAATGGCTATGAGGTCATCGGTTACATTCCGGGCGAGGGCCACAATCTTCAGGAGCACTCGGTGGTCCTGATCCGCGGCGGCCGCGTCAAGGACTTGCCGGGCGTGCGTTATCACATCCTGCGCGGTGTGCTCGATACCCAGGGTGTCAAGAACCGCAAGCAGCGCCGCTCCAAGTACGGCGCCAAGCGTCCGAAGTGATCACGGCCTGACCGGCCAGCGTTTCCGGGCAGCGGTCCGCGGAACGAGAATTCAGATTTACGACCAGGAACACCGAAATGTCCCGTCGTCACAGTGCAGAAAAGCGCGAGATTCATCCTGATCCGAAGTTCGGGGATCTTGTCGTTTCCAAGTTCATGAATTCCATCATGCGTGATGGCAAGAAGTCGGTTGCCGAAGAGATCGTCTACGGCGCTTTCGATATCATCGAGAACCGCACCAGCCAGAGCCCGGTCGGCGTGTTCCACCAGGCGCTCTACAACGTGATGCCGCAGATCGAGGTTCGTTCCCGCCGAGTTGGTGGCGCGACCTACCAGGTCCCGGTTGAGGTGCGTAACGAGCGTCGTCAGGCTCTCGCGATCCGCTGGCTCATCACTGCCGCTCGCGGCCGCAATGAGAAGACGATGGTCGATCGCCTTTCGGGTGAACTCCTCGACGCGTCCAACAACCGCGGCACGGCCGTGAAGAAGCGCGAAGACACGCACCGGATGGCCGAGGCCAACCGCGCATTCTCGCACTATCGCTGGTAACGGTCAGGAATCGGAGGCGAAGCCATGGCTCGCAGTCACAACATCGAGGACTACCGCAACTTCGGCATCATGGCCCACATCGATGCGGGCAAGACGACGACGACGGAGCGTGTCCTTTTCTATTCCGGCAAGTCCCACAAGATCGGCGAAGTGCACGACGGCGCTGCCACCATGGACTACATGGAGCAGGAGCAGGAGCGTGGCATCACGATCACGTCGGCCGCCACGACGACCTTCTGGAACGGCAAGCGTCTCAACATCATCGACACGCCCGGCCATGTCGACTTCACCATTGAAGTCGAGCGTTCGCTCCGGGTTCTCGACGGCGCCGTGTGCGTTCTCGACTCCAACCAGGGCGTCGAGCCGCAGACCGAGACCGTGTGGCGCCAGGGCGACAAGTACCGCGTGCCGCGTATCGTCTTCTGCAACAAGATGGACAAGACCGGCGCCGACTTCGACCAGTGCCTGTCGGACATCAAGACCCGTCTCGGCGCTCGTCCGATCGCGATCCAGCTGCCGATCGGTTCGGAGAACAACTTCAAGGGTATCGTCGACCTCGTCCGCATGAAGGCGGTCGTGTGGGAAGACGAGAACCTCGGCGCTGCGTTCCATGACGAAGAGATCCCGGCCGACATGCTGGCTCGCGCCGAAGAGGCCCGCGCCGAGATGATCGAAGCCGCCGTCGAGATGGACGACGCGGTCATGGAGGCCTACCTCGAGGGCAACGAGCCCGACGAGGCGACCCTCAAGCGCATGATCCGCAAGGCTGTGCTGACGTCGGCCTTCTTTCCGGTTCTTGCTGGTTCTGCCTTCAAGAACAAGGGTGTGCAGACGCTTCTTGATGCAGTGGTTGATTATCTTCCGTCGCCCGTCGACGTGCCCCCGACCCGGGGCATCGACGCCAAGACCGAGGAAGAGGTCGTCCGCAAGTCGTCCGACGACGAGCCGCTGTCGATGCTGGCCTTCAAGATCATCGAGGATCCCTATGGCATCCTCACCTTCGCCCGCGTCTACTCGGGCAAGGTCGAGAAGGGCATGTCGCTGCTGAATTCCACCAAGGAGAAGCGCGAGCGCATCGGCCGCATGGTTCTGATGCACGCCAACTCCCGCGAGGACATCGAAGAGGCTTTCGCCGGCGACATCGTCGCCTTCGTGGGCCTCAAGGATACCCGCACCGGCGACACGCTCTGCGATCCGCTGAAGCCCGTTATCCTGGAAAAGATGGAGTTCCCGGCTCCGGTTATCGAGATGGCCGTCGAGGCTGCCACGAAGGCCGAGCAGGAAAAGCTCTCCATGGCCCTTCAGAAGCTCGCTTCCGAGGACCCGTCCTTCTACGTCTCGACCGACTTCGAGTCGGGTCAGACGATCGTCAAGGGCATGGGCGAACTGCATCTCGACATCAAGATCGATATCCTTCGCCGTCCTCCGCATAACATCAAGGTCAACGTCGGCGCGCCGCAGGTGGCCTACCGCGAGACGATCCGCAAGGCGACCGAGATCGACTACACCCACAAGAAGCAGACCGGTGGTACCGGCCAGTTCGCCCGGGTGAAGTTCATCGTCGAGCCGAACGAGGTTGGCGCTGGCTACGCTTTCGAGAGCCGCATCGTCGGTGGTGTGGTGCCGAAGGAATATATCCCCGGCGTCGAAAAGGGCCTCAACTCGGTTCTCGGCTCCGGTCCGCTCGCAGGCTTCCCGGTCGTCGACATCAAGGTTGCGCTTATCGACGGTGCCTACCACGAGGTTGACTCGTCGGCGATCGCCTTCGAAATCGCTTCCCGTGCCGCTTTGCGGGAAGCCATCGAGAAGGCCGACCCGGCGCTGCTCGAGCCCATCATGAAGGTCGAGTGTGTCTCGCCTGAAGAGTATGTCGGCTCGGTCATCGGCGACCTCAACTCCCGGCGCGGCCAGATCCAGGGCCAGGACATGCGCGGCAACGCCAATGTCATCACCGCCTTCGTGCCGCTCGCCAACATGTTCGGCTACGTGAACAACCTGCGCTCCATGTCGCAGGGTCGCGCCAGCTACACGATGCAGTTCGATCACTACGAGCAGGTTCCGGCTGCGGTCGCTCAGGAGGTTCAGGCGAAGTACGCCTGATCCACCCGACCAACGGTATCGCTTCAAAAAGGTTTGATGGAGAAATCCAATGGCTAAGGAAAAATTCGAGCGGACGAAGCCGCACTGCAACATCGGGACGATCGGGCACGTTGACCACGGCAAGACGTCTCTGACGGCGGCGATCACGAAGGTGTTGGCGAAGGCTGGCGGCGCGACGTTCAAGGCGTATGACCAGATCGACGCGGCTCCGGAAGAGAAGGCGCGCGGCATCACGATCTCGACGGCGCATGTTGAGTACGAGACGGCCAACCGTCACTACGCTCACGTCGACTGCCCCGGCCACGCTGACTATGTGAAGAACATGATCACCGGCGCTGCGCAGATGGACGGCGCGATCCTGGTGGTTTCGGCTGCCGACGGCCCGATGCCGCAGACCCGCGAGCACATCCTGCTCGCCCGTCAGGTCGGCGTTCCGGCGATCGTGGTGTTCCTGAACAAGTGCGACATGGTCGACGACGAGGAGCTTCTTGAGCTCGTCGAGCTCGAGGTTCGCGAGCTGCTGTCGTCCTACGACTTCCCCGGCGACGACATTCCGATCGTCAAGGGTTCGGCCCTGGTGGCCCTGGAAGACGGCGACGCCAAGCTCGGCGAAGACGCGATCATGGAGCTGATGACCCAGGTCGACGCCTACATCCCGCAGCCGGAGCGTCCGGTCGACCAGCCCTTCCTGATGCCGATCGAGGACGTGTTCTCGATCTCGGGTCGCGGCACCGTGGTGACCGGCCGTGTCGAGCGCGGCATCGTCAAGGTGGGTGAGGAAGTCGAGATCGTCGGCATCCGTCCGACCGTCAAGACGACGATCACCGGCGTCGAGATGTTCCGCAAGCTGCTCGACTCGGGGCAGGCTGGCGACAACATCGGCGCGCTGCTTCGCGGCACCAAGCGCGAGGACGTCGAGCGCGGCCAGGTTCTTTGCAAGCCGGGTTCTGTGACCCCGCACACGAAGTTCAAGGCCGAGGCCTACATCCTGACGAAGGAAGAAGGCGGCCGTCATACGCCGTTCTTCACCAACTACCGCCCGCAGTTCTACTTCCGCACGACGGACGTGACGGGCATCGTGACGCTGCCGGAAGGCACGGAAATGGTGATGCCGGGCGACAACGTGGCGATGGAAGTCTCGCTGATCGTTCCGATCGCCATGGAAGAGAAGCTGCGCTTCGCGATCCGCGAGGGCGGCCGTACGGTGGGCGCCGGCGTCGTCGCATCCATCATCGAGTGATTGAACAGCCTCTACGGGCTCGGCGTGGGTCCGGGACTTCAGTGTTCCGACCCCCGCTGTCAAAGGTGAAAAGACTATGAACGGCCAGAATATCCGTATCCGGCTCAAGGCGTTTGATCATCGTATCCTCGATGCGTCGACCCGCGAGATCGTCAACACGGCGAAGCGGACGGGCGCACAGGTACGTGGACCGGTTCCGCTCCCGACGCGGATCGAGAAGTTCACGGTCAACCGTTCGCCGCACATCGACAAGAAGTCGCGCGAACAGTTCGAGATGCGTACGCACAAGCGTCTTCTCGATATCATCGATCCGACCCCGCAGACCGTCGACGCGCTGATGAAGCTCGATCTGGCGGCCGGCGTGGACGTCGAGATCAAGCTCTAAGGCAACAGCCGGGTGAGAGAGAACGCCATGCGCTCAGGTGTGATCGCACAGAAGGTGGGCATGACCCGCGTTTACAATGACGCCGGGGAACACGTGCCGGTGACAGTTCTCAAGGTCGAGAACTGCCAGGTCGTGGCCCACCGTACTGTGGACAAGAATGGCTATACCGCGCTCCAGCTTGGAGCAGGCAAGGCCAAGGTGAAGAATACGTCGAAGGCGATGCGCGGTCATTTCGCTGTCGCCAACGTCGAGCCGAAGCGGGAACTCGCGGAATTCCGCGTTTCCCCGGACAACATGATCGATGTCGGCGCCGAGCTGACCGCCGATCATTTCGTTGCCGGCCAGTTCGTCGACGTGACGGGAACCTCGATCGGTAAGGGATTTGCCGGTGTCATGAAGCGCCACAACTTCGGTGGTGGCCGCGCGACGCACGGTAACTCGGTCTCGCACCGCTCGCACGGTTCGACCGGTCAGCGTCAGGATCCGGGCAAGGTCTTCAAGAACAAGAAGATGGCCGGCCACATGGGTGACGTCCGCGTCACCACGCAGAATCTGAAGATCGTCCGCACGGATGTCGATCGCGGCCTGATCCTCGTCGAAGGCGCCGTTCCCGGCTCCAAGGGCGGCTGGATCCTGGTTCGCGACGCGGTCAAGAAGCAGCTTCCGGAAGCCGCGCCCGTCCCGGGTTCGTTCCGCAAGTCCGGCGCGACGACCGAGGCGGCCTCCGCGGGGGAAGGTGAGTGATGGAACTCGAAGTCAAAACGCTTGACGGCGCCGCCGCGGGATCGATCGCGCTCAACGACGAGATCTTCGGTCTCGATCCGCGCGCCGACCTCCTGCAGCGTGTTGTCCGCTGGCAGCTCGCCAAGCGCCAGGCCGGTACGCACTTTGCGAAGACGCGTACCGACGGCAACCGCACCGGCAAGAAGATGTATCGTCAGAAGGGCACCGGCGGCGCCCGTCACGGCGACAAGAATGCCCCGCAGTTTCGCGGCGGCGGCAAGGCCTTCGGCCCGGTGGTGCGCAGCCACGCCCACGACCTTCCCAAGAAGGTTCGTGCGCTCGGCCTGAAGCATGCCCTGTCGGCCAAGGTGAAGGGCGCAAACCTCATCGTCATCGACGAGGCGATCGCTGCCGATCCGAAGACCAAAGCGCTGGTTGACCGGTTCGCCAAGCTCGGTCTTGGCAATGCGCTGATCATCGACGGCGCGGTGCCGAACGACAATTTCCGCCTGGCGGCGCGCGCGATCCCGCAGATCGACGTGCTTCCGGTGCAGGGCATCAATGTCTACGACATTCTGCGTCGTGACACCCTGGTGCTGACGAAGGCGGCTGTGGCTGCCCTGGAGGAGCGGTTCAAATGACCAACCTCAAGCACTACGACGTGATCGTGAGCCCCGTGATCACCGAGAAGGCAACGCTTCTGTCCGAACAGGACAAGGTGGTCTTCAATGTGAAGAGCGACGCGACCAAGCCTGAGATCAAGGCAGCGGTCGAGGCCCTCTTCAATGTCAAGGTGAAGTCCGTCAACAGCTTCGTCCGCAAGGGCAAGGTCAAGCGGTTCCGCGGTCGGCTCGGCCAGCAGTCGGACATCAAGCGCGCGGTTGTGACGCTTGAATCCGGTTATGCGATCGATGTGACCACCGGCCTTTGATGAGAGCGGCAGGATAAGATGGCACTCAAGAAATTCAAACCGACGAGCCCTGGCGTCCGCCAGCTTGTGATCGTCGACCGCTCCGAGCTCTACAAGGGCAAGCCCGTCAAGGCGCTCACCGAGGGTCTGACGAAGTCGGGCGGTCGCAACAACCTTGGCCGGATGACCTCGCGCAACGTCGGTGGTGGCCACAAGCGCACCTACCGCATGGTCGACTTCAAGCGCACCAAGCGCGATGTCGTCGCGACGGTCGAGCGGATCGAGTATGACCCGAACCGCACCGCGTTCATCGCGCTGATCCGTTATGCGGATGACGAGCTGAGCTACATCTTGGCCCCGCAGCGTCTCGCTGTCGGCGACCAGGTCATCTCGGCCGCTTCCGCCGACGTGAAGCCGGGCAACGCGATGCCGCTTTCGGCCATTCCGGTCGGAACGATCGTTCACAACGTCGAGCTGAAGCCCGGCAAGGGCGGCCAGGTCGCCCGGTCCGCCGGCACCTACGCCCAGCTCGTCGGCCGCGATCAGGGCTATGCGATCCTGCGCTTCAACTCCGGTGAGCAGCGCAGGGTCCAGGCGACCTGTGTGGCCACGATCGGCGCCGTTTCGAATGCCGATCACTCCAACATCTCGATCGGCAAGGCCGGTCGTAACCGTTGGCTCGGAAAGCGTCCGCATGTTCGCGGCGTCGTCATGAACCCTGTCGACCATCCGCACGGCGGTGGTGAAGGCCGCACCTCGGGAGGCCGTCATCCGGTCACCCCGTGGGGCAAGCCGACCAAGGGCAAGAAGACGCGCCAGAACAAGTCGACCGATAAGTTCATCGTGCGCAGCCGTCACGCGCGCAAGAAGTAGTCATAGGAGACGACCGTGGCTCGTTCTGTTTGGAAAGGACCGTTCGTCGACGGCTACCTCCTCAAGAAGGCGGAAACCGTGCGTGCGTCCGGCCGCAATGAAGTGATCAAGACCTGGAGCCGCCGTTCGACGGTGCTTCCCCAGTTCGTTGGTCTGACTTTTGGTGTCTACAACGGCCAGAAGCATGTTCCGGTCTCGGTGTCCGAGGACATGGTGGGGCACAAGCTCGGCGAGTTCTCGCCGACCCGCACCTACTACGGCCACGCCGCCGACAAGAAGGCGAAGAGGAAGTAACCATGGGCAAGCTGAAGCGTGAGCGGGTGCTCGCCGACAATGAAGCCCGCGCCGTCACCCGGATGATGCGGATCAGCCCTCAGAAGCTGAACCTCGTCGCCGCCATGATCCGCGGCAAGAAGGTCTCGGCCGCTCTTGCGGACCTGACCTTCTCGCAGAAGCGTATCGCTGCCGACGTCAAGAAGACGCTGGAGTCGGCGATCGCCAACGCGGAAAACAATCATGACCTCGATGTCGACGCGCTTGTCGTCAAGGAGGCTTTCGTCGGTAAGGCGCTGGTGATGAAGCGGTTCAGCCCGCGTGCCCGTGGCCGCGTCGGTGCGATCCACAAGCCGTTTTCGAACCTGACGATCGTCGTTCGCGAAGTCGAGGAGTCTGCCTGATGGGACACAAAGTTAATCCGATCGGCCTGCGCCTCGGCATCAACCGGACCTGGGACAGCCGCTGGTTCGCCGGCAAGGGCGAATATGGCGAACTGCTGCACGAGGATCTGCGGATCCGCGAGTTCCTGATGAAGGAACTCAAGGCCGCTGCCGTCTCCAAGGTGGTCATCGAGCGTCCGCACAAGAAGTGCCGCGTCACGATCCACTCGGCCCGTCCGGGTGTCGTCATCGGCAAGAAGGGCGCGGACATCGAGAAGCTGCGTCGCAAGATCGGTGCGATGACGGACTCGGAAGTGCATCTCAACATCGTTGAAGTGCGCAAGCCCGAGATCGACGCCACGCTGATCGCCTCGTCGATCGCCCAGCAGCTGGAGCGTCGCGTTGCCTTCCGCCGCGCCATGAAGCGTGCCGTTCAGTCGGCGATGCGTCTTGGTGCCGAAGGTATCCGCATCAACGCCGGTGGCCGTCTCGGCGGCGCCGAGATCGCGCGTCTCGAATGGTACCGCGAGGGCCGGGTTCCGCTGCACACGCTGCGTGCGGACATCGACTACGGCGTTGCCACTGCTCACACCGCCTACGGCACCAACGGCATCAAGGTCTGGGTGTTCAAGGGCGAAATTCTGGAACACGACCCGATGGCTTCGGAGCGTCGCGCCCTCGAGGGCGCCGGTGACGGCGACCATCGCGGTGATCGTGGCGACCGTGGCGACCGTCGTCGCCGCAACGACGCCGCGTAAAGCGCAAGGACGGGAGAGGCGAAATGCTTCAGCCGAAACGGACGAAGTTCCGCAAGCAGTTCAAGGGCCGCATCCACGGCGTCGCCAAGGGCGGCACCGATCTCAACTTCGGCGCATACGGCCTCAAGGCCCTGGAGCCGGAGCGGATCACCGCCCGCCAGATCGAAGCGGCGCGCCGCGCCATCACGCGTCACATGAAGCGTGCCGGCCGCGTGTGGATCCGCATCTTCCCGGACGTGCCGGTCACGGCCAAGCCGACCGAAGTGCGTATGGGTAAGGGCAAGGGCTCCCCGGAATACTGGGCGGCCAGGGTCAAGCCGGGCCGCGTCATGTTCGAGCTCGACGGTGTGCCGGAGGATATCGCCCGCGAGGCGCTTCGTCTGGGCGCTGCCAAGCTGCCGGTCAGGACGCGCTTCATTCAGCGCATTGCCGAGTGATCGGCGGACTTTTTTGAGGATCGAAAGAAATGAAGGCGAGTGACGTCAAGGCCATGACGCCCGACCAGCTTGAGGACGAACTCCTCAAGCTGAAGAAGGAGCAGTTCAACCTGCGCTTCCAGAAGGCGACCGGCCAGCTCGAAAACACGTCGCGTGTGCGCATCGTTCGACGCGACATCGCCCGCATCCAGACTGTCATGCGCGAGAAGCGTGTGGCCGACAACGCTTGATGAGGATCTGACAATGCCAAAGCGTATCCTGCAGGGCGTCGTCGTCAGCGACAAGACCGACAAGACGGTCGTCGTGAAGGTGGAGCGCCGCTTCACCCACCCGCTGTTCAAGAAGACGGTGCGCCGGACGAAGAACTACCAGGCGCATGACGAGGCGAACAAGTTCAAGATCGGGGACCAGGTTTCCATCCAGGAAAGCCGGCCGATCTCCAAGACGAAGCGGTGGATCGTCGTCGACGCTGTAAGCGCCGGCTGAGATCGACCCAGAGAATAAGGTTTATCCGGGGCCATCATTTGGATGGTCATCCGGAATGTTTGAGAGAACAGGCGGCCAGTCATGATTCAGATGCAAACAAACCTCGACGTGGCGGATAATTCCGGCGCCCGTCGTGTCATGTGCATCAAGGTGCTCGGCGGCTCCAAGCGCAAGTATGCCTCGGTTGGCGACATTATCGTCGTTTCGATCAAGGAGGCCATTCCGCGGGGCCGTGTGAAGAAGGGCGACGTGATGAAGGCGGTGGTTGTTCGCACCGCCAAGGACATTCGTCGGCCCGACGGTTCGGTGATCCGTTTCGACCGGAACGCCGCCGTCTTGATCAACAATCAGAAGGAACCCGTCGGGACCCGTATCTTCGGACCGGTGCCGCGCGAGCTTCGCGCGAAGAACCACATGAAGATCATCTCGCTGGCTCCGGAGGTGCTCTAAATGGCCGCCAAGATCAAGAAGGGCGACAAGGTCGTCGTCCTGACCGGCAAGGACAAGGGCAAGACGGGCGAAGTCGTCCAGATGTTCCCGTCCGAAGACCGGGCCGTTGTTCGCGGTATCAACCTGGTGCGTCGTCACCAGAAGCAGACCGCGCAGTCCGAGGGCGGCATCCTGACCAAGGAAGCCCCCATCCACGTGTCGAACATCGCGCTGGCCGATCCGAAGGACGGCAAGGCCACCCGCGTCGGGTTCAAGATCGAGAGCGATGGCCGCAAGCTGCGCGTTGCCAAGCGTTCGGGAGAGACCATCGATGGCTGAGGCGAATTACGTGCCCCGGCTCAAGCTTGTCTATGACGAGACGATCCGGGAAAAGATGACCGCCGAATTCGGCTACAAGAACCCGCTCGAGGTTCCGGTCATCGACAAGGTCGTGATCAACATGGGCGTCGGCGAGGCTGTCGGTGACTCCAAGAAGATCAACACGGCTGCGGCCGACCTCGCGCTGATCGCCGGCCAGAAGCCGGTTATCACGAAGGCCCGCACCTCGGTTGCGACCTTCAAGCTGCGCGAAGGCATGAACATCGGCGCCAAGGTCACGCTTCGTCGGACCAAGATGTACGAGTTCATTGACCGTCTCGTGACGATCGCCCTGCCGCGCGTTCGCGACTTCCGGGGCCTGAACCCGAAGAGCTTCGATGGCCGTGGCAACTTTGCGATGGGCGTCAAGGAGCACATCGTGTTCCCCGAGATCTCCTACGACAAGGTCGACCAGGTGTGGGGCATGGACATCATCGTCTGCACCACGGCGAAGACCGACGATGAAGCCCGGGCGCTCCTCAAGGCGTTCAACTTCCCGTTCCGTCAGTGATCCGCGCGAAGAAGGACTAGAGATACGATGGCCAAGAAAAGCGCGATCGAAAAGAACAAGCGGCGCGAGCGCCTGGTGAAGAAATTCGCGGCCAAGCGGGCGGCGCTGAAGGCGGCTTCGGTGAACGAGGAGCTCCCGATCGAGGAGCGGTTCGCCGCAGTGCTGAAGCTTGCCGAGCTGCCGCGGAACTCTTCGGCGGTCCGCATTCGGAACCGGTGCGAAGTGACGGGTCGTCCGCGCGCCTATTATCGCAAGCTCAAGATGAGCCGTGTTGCGCTCCGTGAACTCGGATCGAACGGTCTCATCCCGGGTCTTGTGAAGTCGAGCTGGTAAGGAGATTGGTCCCATGGCGATGACCGATCCTTTGGGTGATATGCTCACCCGTATCCGCAACGCACAGATGCGGAAGATGAGCAAGGTTTCGACGCCGGCTTCCAAGCTGCGCCAGAACGTTCTCGAGGTGCTTGCGGCAGAGGGCTACATCCGTGGCTATGCCTCCGTGGCGCACGAGAGCAATGGCCGCTCGGAATTCGAAATCGAACTGAAGTATTTCGATGGCGAGCCGGTGATCCGTACGATCGAGCGCGTTTCCAAGCCCGGTCGCCGCGTTTACGCGTCGGTGAAGAACCTGCCGCGAGTGGCGAACGGCCTCGGTGTTTCGATCCTGTCGACGCCCAAGGGCGTGATGGCCGATCACGAAGCGCGCGAGCAGAATGTCGGCGGCGAAGTGCTCTGCCGCATCTTCTGATCCTGACGCCTTGAGAGAGTGAGAGAGATGTCGCGCATTGGCAAGAAGGCCGTCACGGTCCCGAAGGGCGTCACGGCCGAAATCGATGGAAAGACCGTTTCGGTCAAGGGACCGAAGGGGCAGCTTTCCTTTGTGCTGAACGATCTGGTCCTGGCTTCGAAGGATGAAGACGGTTCGATCAAGATCGACCCGGTCGACGACTCCAAGCCGGCCCGTTCGGCCTGGGGTATGTCGCGGACGATGGTGTCGAACCTCGTGCAGGGCGTCACCAACGGTTTCGAGAAGAAGCTCGAGATCAGCGGTGTCGGTTACCGTGCCGCCGTTCAGGGCAAGAATCTGCAGTTGGCGCTTGGCTACAGCCACGATGTGCTGTATCCGATCCCGTCCGACGTGCAGATCGCCTGCCCGAAGCCGACAGAGATCACGGTTACCGGCATCGACGCCCAGCGCGTCGGTCAGGTCGCGGCCCAGATCCGCGAATACCGCCCGCCGGAGCCCTACAAGGGCAAGGGCGTGAAGTATGCCGGCGAACAGATCGTTCGCAAGGAAGGCAAGAAGAAGTAAGGGCCCACGTCATGGCGAAGACTACGGAAGAACGTCGCCGCGCGCGTGTGCGCCGGTCTATCATGAAGGCGGCCAATGGCCGTCCGCGGCTGAGCGTGCATCGCACGTCCCAGCACATCTATGCGCAGGTGATCGACGACAAGGAAGGCCAGACCCTGGCCGCGGCGTCGAGCCTGGAGAAGACGATGCGCGAAGCGCTGAAGACCGGTGCGGACACCGCCGCGGCTTCGGCCATCGGCAAGCTCATTGCCGAGCGCGCTCTGGCTGCTGGCGTTACCAAGGTCGTCTTCGACCGCGGCAGCTTCATTTACCACGGCCGGGTCAAGGCGCTCGCCGAGGCCGCCCGCGAGGGTGGGCTCGAGTTCTGAGCCCTTGCTCAAAGGCAGGCGTGTCACGGATTTAAAAGAGATCAGGTACCATGGCTGAACGTGAACGGAATACTCGGGACCGCGAAGAGCGCGACAGCGAATTCGTCGATCGTCTCGTGCACATCAACCGCGTTGCGAAGGTGGTGAAGGGCGGTCGGCGCTTCGGTTTCGCTGCGCTCGTCGTCGTCGGCGACCAGAAGGGCCGCGTTGGCTACGGTCACGGCAAGGCCCGCGAGGTTCCGGAGGCGATTCGCAAGGCAACCGAGGCTGCCAAGCGCAACCTCATCCGCGTTCCGCTTCGCGAAGGCCGTACCCTGCACCACGACACCGACGGTCGCTGGGGCGCGGGCAGGGTGATCCTGCGTGCCGCTCCGGCCGGTACCGGTATCATCGCCGGCGGTCCGATGCGTGCGGTCTTCGAGGCCCTGGGCATTCACGACATCGTTTCGAAGTCGCTGGGTTCGTCCAACCCCTACAACATGATCCGTGCGACCTTCGACGCGCTGAACCGCGAGGACAGCCCCCGTTCGGTCGCCGCTCGCCGCGGTCTCAAGGTTTCGGCTCTGCAGTCGCGTCGCCGCGATGTCGATCCGGATGCCGTGTCCGCCGACGCGTGATCTTTTTCTGACGAGGTAAGCTTCCATGGCTCCCAAGAAGAGCGCCGCCAAGAAGACCGTCACGGTCGAGCAGATCGGCAGCCCCATTCGTCGGCCGTCCGAGCAGCGCGCGACGCTGATCGGTCTCGGCCTCAACAAGATGCATCGTCGCCGGACGCTGGAGGATACCCCCTCCGTGCGCGGGATGATCGCGACTGTACAGCACCTCGTCCGCGTCGTGGACGGGGCCTGAACCGGCGGATACGCGATATGAAACTCAATGAGATCAAAGACAACGAAGGCGCCACCAAGCAGCGCATGCGCGTTGGTCGCGGCATCGGCTCCGGCAAGGGCAAGACTGCCGGCCGTGGCGTGAAGGGCCAGACCTCGCGCTCGGGCGTCGCCATCAAGGGCTTCGAAGGTGGCCAGATGCCTCTGCATCGCCGTCTGCCGAAGCGTGGCTTCACGAATATCTTCGCCAAGAAGTTCAACACCGTGAGCCTTGGCCGCGTGCAGCAGGCGATCGAAGCCGGCAAGCTGTCGGACAAGGACGTGGTGACGGTCGAGACGCTGGTTGCGGCCGGCGTGGTGCGCCGCGTCAAGGACGGCGTTCGCCTGCTTGGCGGCGGCGAGCTGAAGGCCAAGGTCTCCTTCGAGGTGGCCGGTGCTTCGGCGTCGGCTGTCGCGGCGGTCGAAAAGGCCGGCGGCAAGGTGACGGTTCTCGGCGCTGCCGCCGAAGCCTGATATCGATGACGTGTTGAAGCGGGTCTCGTCCATCGAGGCCCGCTTTGCGTCTTTAGTTTGGCCTCATTTGACTGAGGTTCCGGCGGGCGTCGACGATCGAACGTCGTCCGGGACATGTTCCCTATCAGCCCTTTGCGGCATGCGCCTTGTCTTTGGTGCAAAAATTGAACGCGAAGTGTTTGGAACCGTCAGCGGAATGTGATCAAAGCAGGTGTCACCCTTTGCGTCCCGCGTTCGGCGGCCATCTCGGCCTGCCCTTGAACGACCAGCGGACGGACACCAGTTTCTCGATTTCCGAAGATGCGGCCGCCGGCCCATTCGGACGTGAGCGGAGCTAGATGAATGGCATCGGCTGCAGAACAACTCGCCGCCAACCTCAATTTCGGCGCCTTCGGCAAGGCGACCGAGTTGAAGAAGCGAATCTGGTTCACCCTCGGTGCCCTGATCGTCTACCGTCTCGGGACGTATATCCCGCTTCCGGGCATCAATCTTGCCGCGCTTGCGCAGGCCTTTGACCAGCAGCAGAGCGGCATTCTCGGCCTCTTCAACATGTTTGCCGGCGGTGCCGTCGGGCGCATGGCGATCTTCGCGCTCGGCATCATGCCCTATATCTCGGCCTCGATCATCGTGCAGCTGATGACGTCGATCGTTCCCTCGCTGGAGGCCCTTAAGAAGGAAGGCGAAGCCGGCCGCAAGAAGATCAACCAGTACACCCGGTATGGCACCGTGTTGCTGGCGATCGTGCAGGCCTATGGCATCGCCGTGAGCCTTGAAAGCTCCAGCAATATCGTCATGGACCCGGGTCCGATGTTCAAGCTCTCGGCCACGATCACGCTGGTCGGCGGCACAATGTTCCTGATGTGGCTCGGCGAGCAGATCACCTCGCGCGGCATCGGCAACGGCATTTCGCTGATCATCTTCTCCGGCATCGTGGCGGGTCTGCCGCGGGCTCTTGCCGGTACGCTGGAACTTGGCCGTCAGGGCGCGCTCGCGACGCCGATCATCATCGGCATGCTCGTGGTGGCCGTGATCGTGATCGCCTTCATCGTCTTCGTGGAGCGGGCCCAGCGCCGCTTGCTGATCCAGTATCCCAAGCGCCAGGTGGGCAACCGCCTGTTCCAGGGCGAATCCTCGCACCTGCCGCTGAAGCTCAACACGTCGGGCGTCATCCCGCCGATCTTCGCCTCGTCGCTGCTGCTCGTGCCGGCGACGCTGTCGGGGTTCACGGGGCAGGGCGGCTCCGGCATCCTGCAGACGATCACGACGCTGCTCGGCCACGGCCAGCCGCTCTATATGCTGCTCTATGCCGCACTGATCGTGTTCTTCGCCTTCTTCTACACTGCCATCGTGTTCAATCCGACGGATACGGCGGACAATTTGAAGAAGCATGGCGGGTTCATTCCCGGCTATCGGCCGGGCGAACGGACGGCCCAGTATATCGACTATGTGCTGACCCGGATCACCGTGCTCGGCGCGATCTATCTGGTTCTCGTTTGCCTATTACCCGAATTTCTCATTTCCGCTACCGGTGTTCCGTTCTATTTCGGAGGAACGTCCCTGCTGATCGTCGTGAGCGTGACGATGGATACCGTCGCGCAGGTCCAGGGGCATTTGCTGGCCCATCAGTATGAAGGGCTTGTCAAGAAGGCCAAGTTGCGGGGGAAAAAGAGATGAGACTGATTCTGCTCGGACCGCCAGGCGCGGGCAAGGGAACGCAGGCACAGCGTCTGGTCGACCGGCACGGCATCGTGCAGCTCTCGACCGGCGACATGCTGCGGGCAGCCGTTGCCGCCGAAACCGAGATCGGCAAGAAAGCCAAGGCGGTCATGGAGGCGGGTCAGCTCGTTTCCGACGAGATCGTGATCGGCATCGTGGCCGAGCGCATCGATCAGCCGGACGCAGCCAAGGGCTTCATCCTCGACGGGTTCCCGCGCACGCAGGCCCAGGCCGATGCCCTGGACAAGCTGCTTGAGGAGCGCAACATCGCGATCGATGCGGTGATCGAGTTCAAGGTCGACGAATCGAAGCTGATGAGCCGCATCGAGAAGCGGGTCGAGGAAACCAAGGCGGCCGGTCTTCCGGTGCGCAAGGACGACACACCGGAAGTCTTTGTGCGCCGCATGAAGGATTTCCACGCGATGACCGCCGAACTCGTCCCCTATTATTCGGTGCGCGGTCTGGTCAAGCCCGTCGACGGCATGGCACCGATCGATACGGTGACGGCCGAAATCGAAGCGATTCTTTCGGAGGCGGTGTCCTCCTGAGCGGAACAGGCGATATTCCGGAGGTTTCCTGTTGACGACGGGAGCCTTCGTGTTTATGAACCGGCTCCAATCAACGCTTTCATCATGCGGTCGAATCCATGGTTGGAAAACCGGTGGACTTGGGTCGCATGAGCTTTTTGACCTCCACGCAGCAAAGGCGGAGGAGGGAGCGGCGGCATCTGGAATGTCCCGCGACGACAGGAGAGAAGAGAAGTGGCCCGTATTGCTGGCGTCAACATTCCGACCAACAAGCGCGTCGTGATCGCGCTTCAGTATATCCATGGCATCGGCCCGAAGTTCGCCGGCGAGATCGTGGAGAAGGTCGGCATCGATTCGGCTCGCCGCGTGAATGAGCTCAGCGACGCCGAAGTGCTGCAGATTCGCGAGATGATCGACCGCGACTTCGTCGTGGAAGGCGATCTTCGCCGCGAAGTCTCCATGAACATCAAGCGCCTGATGGACCTCGGCTGCTACCGTGGCCTTCGTCATCGTCGCGGCCTTCCGGTTCGCGGCCAGCGCACCCACACCAACGCCCGTACCCGCAAGGGTCCGGCGAAGGCCATCGCCGGCAAGAAGAAGTAAGACTTCGTCGCGATGGATCGGGCGCCGGGCAACGCCTTGCGCCAGCCAAACCCCGACATTTCGGCGTCGTTCCCGTCTTCTGGGCGGGGCGGCGCTGTTCGGGTTTCAAGAGGGGCTGACGAGGTGAGCCGCCAATCCGGCAAGCCGATGTCTCCCGACCGTTTCCGGCTTTGAAAGATCTCTCAATAGCCGGTGTAGCCGCTGGAATTACGGCGGTGATGAGATCGACATGAAAGAGGACAGACTATGGCCAAGGAAGCCCGCGTCCGCCGCCGCGAACGCAAAAACATCTCTTCGGGCATCGCCCATGTGAATTCGTCGTTCAACAACACGATGATCACCATCACCGACGCGCAGGGCAATGCCATTTCGTGGTCGTCCGCCGGCACCATGGGCTTCAAGGGTTCGCGCAAGTCGACCCCCTACGCTGCCCAGATGGCCGCTGAAGATGCCGCCCGCAAGGCTGCCGAGCATGGCGTTCGCACCCTTGAGGTCGAGGTTTGCGGTCCGGGTTCGGGTCGTGAGTCGGCTCTTCGCGCGCTTCAGGCGGCCGGCTTCACCGTGACGTCGATCCGCGACGTGACGCCGATTCCGCACAACGGCTGCCGTCCTCGCAAGCGTCGTCGCGTCTGACGCCGTTTTGAACCAGCCCGTCGCGATTCCCGCATGGTGCGCGGAAGGACGGGTAGGGGAAGGCGTCGAGCGCAACGGGCGCTCCGTCTTCCGGGACTGACAAGCCGTATGGAAAGGGAACCATCGTGACCATCCAGAAGAACTGGCAAGAGCTGATCAAGCCGAACAAGCTCGAGGTGCATGCGACCTCGGCCGACAAGCGGATCGCGACGATCGTCGCCGAGCCGCTGGAGCGTGGCTTCGGCCTGACGCTCGGCAACTCGCTCCGCCGCATCCTGCTGTCGTCGCTCCAGGGCGCTGCCGTCACGGCCGTCCAGATCGACGGCGTCCTGCACGAGTTCTCCTCGATCGCCGGTGTGCGCGAGGACGTGACGGACATCATCCTCAACATCAAGGAAATCGCCGTCAAGATGATGGGCCAGGGTCCGAAGCGCATGGTTCTGCGCAAGCAGGGCCCGGGCGTCGTGACCGCCGGCGATATCCAGACTGTTGGCGATATCGAGATCCTGAACCCGGGCCATGTGATCTGCACGCTGGACGACGGCGCGGAAATCCGCATCGAGTTCACCGTCGACACGGGCAAGGGCTATGTCGCGGCCGACCGCAACCGTCCGGAAGATGCTCCGATCGGGCTCATCCCGGTCGACAGCGTCTATTCGCCGGTGCGCAAGGTCTCCTACAAGGTCGAGAACACCCGCGAGGGTCAGGTTCTCGACTATGACAAGCTGACGCTGACGGTCGAGACCAACGGCGCCCTGAAGGCCGACGATGCGGTGGCCTACGCCGCCCGTATCCTGCAGGATCAGCTGTCGATCTTCGTCAACTTCGAGGAGCCCGAGCGCGATCAGAAGGTCGAGCAGGTTCCGGAACTCGCCTTCAACCCGGCCCTCCTCAAGAAGGTGGACGAGCTGGAGCTGTCGGTGCGTTCGGCGAATTGCCTGAAGAACGACAACATCGTCTACATCGGAGATCTCATTCAGAAGAGCGAGGCGGAGATGCTCCGCACGCCGAACTTCGGCCGCAAGTCGCTCAACGAGATCAAGGAAGTCCTGGCGCAGATGGGCCTTCACCTCGGTATGGAAGTGGCCAGCTGGCCGCCGGAAAACATCGAGGAACTGGCCAAGCGCTACGAGGACCATCACTATTGATGGTCCTGCGGGCGGCCTCGGCTACCCGACCTACGAGATAACGACCGGCGGACATCCGCCGGGATCTTGTCGAAGATCATGGGCGAAAACACCGGCGGGTCCGGCAGCATCGCCAGAACACACTTAAGGAGAAGGTCATGCGTCACGGGAATGCAGGCCGCAAGTTCAACCGGCGTTCGGACCATCGCATGGCGATGTTCGCGAACATGGCTGCTTCGCTCATCGAGCACGAGCAGATCGTCACCACTCTGCCGAAGGCGAAGGACCTGCGTCCGATCGTCGAGAAGCTCGTCACGCTTGGCAAGCGCGGCGACCTTCACGCCCGCCGTCAGGCCATTGCCGAGATCGGCAACGAGGCCGTCGTGCGCAAGCTCTTCGCCGTCATCGGCCCACGCTATGCCGAGCGTAACGGCGGTTACACCCGCATCCTGAAGGCGGGCTTCCGCAAGGGCGACAACGCGGCCGTCGCCGTCATTGAGTTCGTCGATCGTGACGTCTCGGCGAAGGGCGCCGTCGACCGTGCGCGTCTCGAAGCCGAGGGTGGCAACGAGGCCGAAGCCGCGTAAGGCTGACGGTTTTGGGCCTTACTGGCCCGGACAACGATTTCAAGGGGTGGCAGCGATGCCGCCCCTTTCGTCGTTTGTGAACTGCCGCTGGACCCTCGGCGATCACATCTGCCCGCCAGCGGCTTGGATTGCCGTCATGACTTTGCAATCCGGCGTCCGATCGCCTAAATCAGGGCCGTCGGCAAGAGGAGGTCTACCGGATGCGATCGCGTGTTTTGCTTGTGAGCTGTCTGGCAGGCTCGGTTGTCCTCGCCGCGTCATCCGCGCTGCTCGCCGAGGAGCGCCAGGTTCCCCAGACCTCCGCCGAGATCCAGCTTTCCTTCGCGCCCGTGGTCAAGAAGGTCGCCCCGGCCGTCGTCAACGTCTACGCGACGCGCGAGGTGCAGCAGCAGCGCTCGCCTCTTTTCGACGATCCCTTCTTTCGCCGCTTCTTCGGCGGCAATGGGCAGGTGTTTCCACCTCAGAGGCGGCAGCAGAATTCGCTCGGCTCCGGCGTGATCGTCGACCCTTCCGGCGTCATCATCACCAATGCGCATGTGATCATCGACGATTCGGAAGTGAAGGTGGCGCTTGCCGACCGCCGCGAGTTCGAATGCGACGTCGTGCTGAAGGACAAGGATCTCGATCTCGCGGTACTGAAGATTCGGGATCCGAAAGGCGAACTGCCGTTTGCGCAGATCGGCGAATCCGACAGCCTCGAGGTCGGCGACATCGTGCTTGCCATCGGCAACCCGTTCGGCGTCGGCCAGACGGTGACGCAGGGCATCGTCTCGGCGCTCGCGCGCACCCGGGTCGGGGTCGCGGACTACCAGTATTTCATTCAGACCGACGCCGCCATCAATCCCGGCAACTCCGGTGGCGCGCTCGTCAACATGTCGGGCCAGGTCGTGGGTATCAACACGGCGATCTATTCGCGTGGCGGCGGCTCCAACGGCATCGGTTTTGCCATCCCGTCCGACATGGTGAAGGTGGTGCTCGACTCGGCCCGGCATGGCGATCAGGTCAAGCTGCCCTCGATCGGCGCCGACCTGCAGCCGGTCACGGCGCAGATCGCCGAGAGCCTCGGCCTTGACCGTCCGAGCGGGCTTCTCATCGCCAGCATCGATCCGGGAGGGCCGGCCGAGAAGGTCGGGCTGGAGCCCGGCGACCGGATTGTCTCGCTGGACGGGGAGGATGTGTCCGATCCGCGCGTCTTCAACTACCGTCTGGCGACCATCGGTGTCGGCAAGGTGGCGAAGCTGGTTGTCGACAGGGATGGCCAGACAATGGCGATCGACATCCGGCTCCAGGCTCCGAAATCCGTCGAACGGCCGAGCGAAGTCCGCGTTTCCGTGCGCGGGCCGTTTACGGGAACGACGATTGCCGACATGACGCCGGCGATTGCCCAGAGTCTCGGTCTTCCAAGGGACGAGGCACGCGGCGTCATCATTGCGGAGGTCGATCCCCGCAGCCAGATCGCGCGCGTCGGCTTCCAGCCGGGCGACGTGATCCTGTCAGTGAACGGTGACGATATCGGCTCGACGCAGGACTTCCTGAGGGCCGCCGGGCAGCAGCCGCTGTTGTGGCGTGTCACGATCAATCGCCGGGGCCGCATCATCCGACTGGCCTTCCGATGAGCGATCTTTTCGGCGGCGGGCTTCCGCCCGTGCGCAAGCCGGGGCAGGGGGGCGGCGAACAGCCCCCCGCTGCCATCGATGCCGGCAGGGATGCGCCGCGTCCGCTTGCCGACCGGCTGCGCCCCAAAGAGCTTTCGGAGATCGTCGGCCAGGATCATCTTGTCGGGCCGCAGGGCTCGATCACGCGCATGCTGCGGTCGGGCTCGCTCGGCTCGCTGATTCTCTGGGGCCCTCCCGGTACGGGCAAGACGACGGCGGCACGGCTGCTGGCGCGGGAAACCGATCTCGCCTTCGACCAGATCTCCGCGATCTTTTCCGGTGTCGCCGATCTCAAGAGGGTGTTCGAGGCAGCGCGAATGCGGCGCGCCGGCGGGCGTGGCACGCTGCTCTTCGTCGATGAGATCCACCGCTTCAACCGCGCCCAGCAGGACAGCTTCCTGCCCGTCATGGAGGACGGTACCGTCACGCTTGTCGGAGCGACGACGGAAAACCCCTCCTTCGAACTCAATGCGGCGCTCCTGTCGCGTGCCCATGTCCTGGTCTTCAAGCCGCTGGAGCCGGAGGCGATCGAGGCGCTGCTCAAGCGGGCCGAGGAGACGGTCGGCCGGCCGCTGCCGCTTGACGAGAGCGCGCGCCTTGCCCTCGTCCGCATGGCGGACGGAGACGGGCGGGCGTCGCTGACCCTTGCCGAGGACGTCTGGCGCGCCGCCGGCGAAGGGGAAGTCTTCGACGCCACCGCGCTGCAGGAGATCGTGCAACGGCGCGCCCCGGTCTACGACAAGGCGCAGGACGGCCATTACAATCTGATCTCGGCCCTGCACAAGTCCGTACGCGGGTCGGATCCGGATGCCGCCCTTTATTATTTCTGCCGCATGCTCGATGCCGGCGAGGACCCGCTTTACCTGGCGCGCCGGGTGATCCGCATGGCGGTCGAGGACATTGGGCTTGCCGATCCGCAGGCGCTTGCCGTCTGCAATGCGGCTCGTGACGCCTACCAGATGCTCGGAAGCCCGGAGGGGGAACTGGCGCTCGCGCAGGCCGTTGTCTATGTGGCCAGCGCGCCGAAGTCGAATGCGGTCTATGTCGCCTACAAGGCGGCGATGCGATCGGCCAAGGAGAGCGGGTCGCTGCTGCCGCCAAAGCACATCCTCAATGCGCCGACCAAGCTGATGAAGAGCGAGGGCTATGGCGATGGCTATCGCTACGATCATGACGAGCCCGAGGCCTTCTCCGGCCAGAATTATTTTCCCGAGAAGCTCGGCCGGCAGCAGTATTATCAACCGGTGGAACGTGGATTCGAACGCGAGTTGAAGAAGCGCCTCGACTATTGGGCCAAGCTGCGCCGGGAGCGCGGCGAGCCCTGATCCGCATGACGTGGATCAAGGAGCGCAAGGCGCGAAAATGCCATGACGGCAAGGAATTGAGGCAGGCTGCGGACATCGGGCCGCGCCCTGCTGAACAGGAACGAACCGGTGGACCGGCACGTATCTGCCCGGCCACCGCAAGAATGACCGAGAAGGGAGAACTCAGGAATGTCCCCGCTGCCCGCGAATTTCCGACATGTGAAGCTGGAGCTTGCCCGCGAGAAGGATCACCCCCGGGGGGATGCCCAGCACGGCTATGACTTTCTGCTGCCGCTGGCCGACGACGGCTCGATCGACATGGACAGCTACAAGGCTCACAAGGCCTCCTGCCGGGTACGGCGCTTTCGCGAGGGAGAGGACGACCGCGTCGGCCTCCTGGTTCGTGGCCGCGGAGCCGCGTGGTCCATCGACTACAACGACAAGATGAGCGGCGAGGAAGAGGACGCCTTCCGCTTCGATGCGGAGCATTTCGTGCCCGGCGAGTATGTCTCGATCCGCGAGGACGACGGCAAGCTGCACACCTTCCAGGTCGTGGCGGTCCGCGAACCCTGAAAGCTTCCCCCAATGCCCGTGACACTGCATCGTCGAGGCGGACCGGACGGCCGGACAGCGCGCCGGCGCCGGTCAGGCGCCTTCGACGTAGGCCGCATAGAGGCCCGCAAGATGCCTTGTCACGGGCCCGGGCTTGCCGTCGCCGATCGTGCGCCCGTCGATGCTCGTCACCGGCGTGATGCCGCCAAGCGTGCCGGTCACGAAGGCTTCGGATGCGGCATAGGTCTCGGCAAGCGTGAAGTCGTGCTCGCGAACCGTTCCGCCATCGGCGGCGTGAAGGCCGATGACCTTCTTGCGGGTGATGCCCTTGAAATTGTAGCGGCCGGTCGATGTCCACAGTTCGCGGCCGCGGACGACGAAGAAATTCGTCGAGTTGCAGCTTGCGACGAAGCCGTGCGGATCGAGCATCAGGGCTTCGTCGGCACCGGCGTTGATTGCCTGGATCAGCGCCTGGATGAAATTGAGGCGGCTGTGCGAGTTGAGCCGCAGGTCGAAGACATCCGGCCCCGAGCAGCGGATCGTCGAGGTGAAGAGGGACAGGCCTTTTTCCTTCGTCTCCGGGCGCGGCGCCTTGTACTCGGCGACGATCACGATGGTCGCCGGACCGAGCGCGAAGCGCGGATCCTGATTGGGCGTCTTCTTGGTGCCGCGTGTCACCATCAGGCGAATATGGGCGCCGTCCGTCATGCCGTTGCGGTCGAGCGTCGCCTGGATCGCGCCGACGACGCCCTCGCGGCTGAGACCGATGTCGAGCTGGATTGCACCGGCTCCCTCGAAAAGGCGGTCCATGTGGTCGTCGACGGCCAGCAGCCGTCCCTTCACCAGGCGAAGGCCTTCCCAGACGCCGTCGCCAAGAACGAAGCCGGCATCGAAGACCGAGACGCTGGCCTTGTCGCGGGGAAAGAAGTCCCCATTGACGTAGATGAGGACGTTTTCGTTGCGCGGATCGTCGACGTAGCCTTGAGAGGACGTGCGGCTGAGGCTGGAAGATGGAGACATGGAGCTCGTCTGTGCCAAAGGGAGGGAGAAGGACGTTGCGGGAAAATGATCCCAACAACGACCGCCGCAAGCGATAACCGATTGCGGGAACGGCTGCAAATTTGGAGGAAATGCCTCTGGATGCGGGGAGTGAATGATGCGATTTTGCAAGTCTGCTGAATAGGCCATTGGATGAACGAAGCCGGTTGCCGCCTCCGCGACCGGCCGGAGCCGGTTCATGTGCCAACCGGCTTTTGCTGGAACAAAGGGATGCCCATGAATGTGACATCGACGGCCCCGGTGGCCGAAGCCGAGACGCAAGTGACGACGTTCCCCATTCCCGAGGGCGTCTTCGCCGAAACGGTCACGTCGGTGAAGCATTACACCGACCGCCTGTTCAAGTTCCGGATCACCCGTCCCCAGAGTTTCCGTTTCCGCTCGGGCGAATTCGTGATGATCGGGCTGCCGAATGCCGCAAAGCCCGTCTTCCGGGCCTATTCGGTGGCGAGCCCGTCATGGGACGAGGAACTGGAGTTCTTCTCCATCAAGGTGCCGAACGGTCCGCTGACCGAGCATCTGCAGAAGATCAAGGTCGGCGACACGATCCTGATGAAGAAAAAGCCGACGGGCACGCTCGTGCTCGACGCGCTCGTTCCAGGCAAGCGGCTCTACATGTTCTCCACGGGCACCGGCGTTGCGCCCTTTGCCTCGCTGATCCGCGATCCGGAGACCTACGAGAAGTTCGACGAGGTGATCCTGACGCAGACCTGCCGCGAGGTGGCGGAACTGGCCTATGCGCAGGAGCTGGTCGAGGACATCCGCAACGATCCGCTCGTGGGCGAATTTGCGGCCGAGAAGCTCGCGCTGTTCACATCCGCGACGCGCGAGCCCTATGTCTGCAACGAGCGCATCACGACGCTCCTCGACAACGGCAAGCTGTTTGAACTGCTCGACGTGCCAGTGATGAACCCGCTGGAAGATCGCGGCATGATCTGCGGCTCGATGGACATGATCAAGGACACCAAGGCGCTGCTGGAGCGGTACGGCCTGGATGAGGGCTCGAATGCCAAGCCGGGGACCTTCGTCGTGGAGCGCGCCTTCGTCGGCTGATGGCGAGGGCAAACGGTCAAACTGAAAAAGGCGCGGTCCAATGGTTTGGACCGCGCCTTTTTCCTTTTCGCACTGCGCCGGATTACTGCGTCTTGGCGCGGTAGGTTTCGTGGCAGCTCTTGCAGTTCTCGGCCATTGCGCCGAATGCCGGCTTGAAGGCATCGAGGCCGCCTGCGGAGGCGTCGGCCAGAGTGGCGGCGTCCGCTGACAGCTTTTCGGCCTTCTGCGTGAAGTCGTCCTTCTTCTCCCAGATGATCGGCAATGCCTCGGTCTTGTTGCCGGTCATGGAGTCGTCGGGAAAGAGGGTCGGAAATTCCCTGGCGTTTTCCGAAATCACCTTCGCGGCCGCCGCGGCCTTGGTGGCGTCGTATTCGATCTTGCCCTGAGCCATGCCGCCGAGCGTCTTCATCTCATCGCCAATGCCCTTCATGAGCTTCTGGCGTGCACTGATCGCATCCGACTGGGCGAAGGCGATATGGGAAAAGGCCAGAGTTGCAATGAGCGCCGTTGCTGCAATCTTCTTCATCGTCGGGTTCCCGGCTGTCGTTGAACGTTCAGGGCTCTTTCGCTCGTCCTTGATTCTACAAGAATTCCCGGATGGACGAGACCTCGTGAAGTTGCCCGAAATCGGCAATGGGGTCTGTTCACGTTGGCGTGAGGCGCCGGCAAAGAATTGTTGGAAATAATACTCAAAAAATCCGGGCGGCGGTGGAGTGGTATGCCACTGTGTTCTTTCGGCCACTTGCATGTCAGTATTTTGACGGTGTCGCCTGATTTCAGATTTGCCGCAGGTGACCGTGGTCGGGAATTGATGTAGGCTTCACATCAGTCGGTTGAAGGATCCAAGCGAGGCCGGTTTTGATGGGATCCTCCTGACTGCGGCCGCAGTATTCTCCCTGCTGCGGCCGGCTTTTTTTTGATTTTTTCGGATGACGGACACGGCGCGAATTGAGCCGGACTTGCGCAGAAAAATGCGTATTCTTGAAAATTCTATCGATTTTCCAATCGTTTATTAACTGATCCTTTTAAGCGAATTCTCGGCATTTGCCCCTAGGGTCTCCTGCAACGACACCATGCAGGAGAAGAGCGGAATGTCGGGGGCTACATTGAGGGCTGACCTTCAGGCGCTGGTCGAAAGACAGTCGATCCTGGAGGATGACGTATTGATCCTTCGCCGTACGATGTTCGCGTCAGGACGCATTTCGGCGACCGACGCCGAGCAGCTTCTGTTGCTGGATCGTGCCATCACAAAGAAATCACCGGGTTTCGTGGCGCTGCTGCTGGAGGCCCTGATTGGCTTCACCTTGCGGCAGAGCGACCCCGTTGGACATATCGGCGAGGCGGGTGCGGACTGGCTGGTTCGCCATATCGCGGCGCGGGGCATCATCCACACCGATACCCAGCTCGAACTCCTGATCCGTGTGATCGACAAGGCGGATATCGCGCCTGTGCGTCTTTCGGTGCTGGCGCTCAGGCAGGTTCTGCTGGCCGTCATGGATGGCAAGGGACCGCTTGCGACACACCGGGCGCTGACGCCAGGCGTCATCGGCCAGGGCGATGTGGAGTTGATGCGCCGGATCGTCAACGCGCAGGCCAGCCAGCGCGCGGTCGGCGTCAGCCGTCAGGAGATGGAGGTGCTGTTCGATCTCAACGACCGCACCCGCGAGGCGGACAATCATCCTTCCTGGTCCGACTTCTTCGTCAAATGCGTGGTCAACTACTTCATGACGACGCGCGGCTTCCCGCCGCCGGAACGGGACGTGGTTCTCAGCCGGGCGACCTGGGTCGACGGCGCGGCGCCCGGCAGCAACACGCTTCTCGCTGCCCCGGTGGAGCGCATGCTTGCCGGCGGGCTCAAGGGCATCTGGTCGGCCTACAGGACCGGAGGCCAGGAGCCGATGGTCGGTGCCACCCTGCCGATGGATATCCGGCAGCAGCAGGCCGCGGTTTCGGCGGAAGGCGTCAAGTGGCTCGCCAACCGAATTGGCAAGACGGGCGAACTGCGCCGCAACGAACTGGCCCTCGTCGATTTCCTGCGCACCGAGAGCATGGACGTTCATCCCTCGCTCCAGCTTCTGCTCGATACGGCGGCCTGACGCGCTCCCCAGTACGTGCCGTCCGTGCGGATGACCGGCTCAGGGACGCGGCTTCGGCTGCGTCCTTATGCGCGCGATGATGAGTCTTTCGATCTGTTGCCGTCCTGTCATGATCTTGGGTACAACCGCTCTGCCAAAGGCATCGGATAAGTGCTGAAGAAAAGGCGGGCGAGGCATGTTTTCCAAGATTCTCATCGCGAACCGGGGCGAAATTGCCTGCCGCGTGATCAAGACGGCCAGGAAGATGGGGATCAAGACGGTCGCGGTCTTCTCTGACGCCGATCGGGATGCCATGCACGTCGCCATGGCCGACGAGGCGGTGCATATCGGTCCGCCGCCAGCCGCACAGTCCTACCTCCTGATCGACAAGATCGTGGACGCCTGCAAGCAGACGGGCGCCGAGGCCGTTCATCCGGGCTACGGCTTCCTGTCCGAACGCGCGGCGTTTCCCCGTGCGCTGGAGGCGGAAGGGATCGTGTTCATCGGGCCGAACCCGGTGGCGATCGACGCCATGGGCGACAAGATCGAATCGAAGAAATTCGCCAACGCCGCCAAGGTCTCGACCGTTCCCGGCTACCTCGGTGTTATCGAGGGGCCGGAGGAGGCGGTGAAGATCGCCGACGACATCGGCTATCCGGTGATGATCAAGGCGTCGGCCGGCGGTGGCGGCAAGGGCATGCGCATTGCCTGGAGCGCCGATGAAGTGGCCGACGGCTTTGCCCGCGCCAAGTCCGAGGCCGCGTCCTCCTTCGGCGACGACCGTGTCTTCATCGAGAAATTTATCACCAATCCGCGCCATATCGAGATCCAGTTGCTCGGCGACAAGCACGGCAACGTCATCTATCTCGGCGAGCGCGAATGCTCGATCCAGCGCCGAAACCAGAAGGTCATCGAGGAAGCGCCGTCGCCGCTGCTCGACGAGGCGACGCGCAAGGCGATGGGCGAGCAGTCGGTGGCTTTGGCCAAGGCGGTCGGCTACGACAGCGCCGGAACGGTGGAGTTTGTCGCCGGGCAGGACAAGAGCTTCTTCTTCCTGGAGATGAACACCCGCCTGCAGGTGGAACATCCCGTCACCGAGCTCATTACCGGCATCGATCTTGTGGAGCAGATGATCCGGGTGGCGGCGGGCGAGAAGCTGTCGATCACCCAGAGCGACGTCAAGCTCAAGGGCTGGGCTGTCGAAAGCCGCGTCTATGCCGAGGATCCCTATCGCAATTTCCTTCCGTCCACGGGCCGGCTGGTCAAATACCGGGCGCCGGAGGAGGGCGTCCGCGGCGACGTGACGGTGCGCAACGACACCGGCGTCGTCGAAGGCGCCGAGATCTCCATGTTCTACGATCCGATGATCGCCAAGCTCGTGACGCACGCGCCGAGCCGGATCGAGGCGATCGATGCGCAGGCGGAGGCACTCGACGAATTCCTGATCGACGGCATCCAGCCGAATATCCCGTTCCTCTCCGCGTTAATGCAGCATCCGCGCTGGCGGGCCGGCATGCTGTCCACGGGCTTCATCGCCGAAGAGTTCCCGGAGGGCTTTTCCGGCATCGACCTCAACGAAACGACCACCAAGGTGTTGGCTTCGGCGGCAATCGCGATGGAACTGGTGCGCCGCGAGCGCCTTGATGGGATTTCCGGGCGGCTGCGTCCGGCTTCCGGCAAATGGCGCGATGAGTGGGTTGTACGCCTCGGCCGGGAGATGATCCCCGTCAAGGTTCCGGAAGGATTCGCGGCCGTGCCGCTGGAGATTGACGTTGCCGTGGGCGAGGGGGCTCCTGTGGAGACCGTGACCTCCGAATGGCGGCCGGGCGATTCACTCTGGCGCGGAATGATCGGCGAGACCGAGGTGGCCGTCCAGGTGCGGCCGGCATCGTCCGGCATGCTCCTGTCGCACGGCGGCGTCACCACTTTCGCTCGCGTCATGACGCCGAAGATCGCCGAACTCGACGCCCTGATGCCGGTGAAGGTCCCGCCGGACATGTCGAAGTTCCTTCTCTGCCCGATGCCGGGGCTCGTCGTCTCGATCGCCGTCGACGAGGGACAGGAGGTCAAGACGGGCGAGATCCTGGCCGTCGTCGAGGCGATGAAGATGGAAAACGTGCTGAGGGCCGAGCGTGACGGCAAGATCGGCAAGATCAACGCCAAGCCCGGCGACAGCCTGGCGGTCGACGCGGTGATTCTCGAATTTGCGTGACGGCGTTCCCGCGTAGACAATGACGGCCTGCTCGTTGCCGATGAATGGGGAGGCTGCTGCGATGTCACGCACCGTGCTTGTGCGGATCACCGGTCGTGTCCAGGGCGTCGGTTACCGTGACTGGTGCCATCGTCGTGCCCGTGCGCTCGGGCTTTCCGGCTGGGTTCGCAATCGTCATTCCGGAGAGGTCGAAGCCCTCTTTGCCGGACCGGACGAGGCGGTCGGAATCATGCTTGCCGATTGCCGGAACGGGCCGTCGCTCGCCGTCGTCTCCGATGTGAACGCCGTCGATGCCGATGAGCCCGTCGCCCTGGGATTCGAGGTCCTGCCGACCGCCTGAGTCGCGGCCCTGAGTCGCAGCTCTGATTCCCAACGTCGAAGCGCGATTGCCTCATTATTTTTCTGCCACCTATGGCCGAACCGCCGCCTCGCAAGGCTTCCCTTGGCCGAATGCCGCTTTTGCGGCGGGTTCCGCGGCGGTGCCGTTACTGTGCCGGCAAAATTTACGCATGACATCTTGCATTCTGCTACGGCCGGGCGGCGCAATTTCAACACATTGCCTGACGATGCCCGCCAGCGGGCTGTGAATTTAAGTCTTTGTCAATGTTACCGAGGTGTAATCGCCATCAAGAAGTCGCCATCCCGAGTTGCCGGGTTTGGCGGCTGGAGCCTGAAATTTGATCGCGGGACAGGCTGTCCAGGGACGCTGTCTGACGCGACCGGGTTAACGATCGTTCGGCGAGACATCATAATGCGTGATACTTCAAGAGTTCGGCAGCTTAGGCTTTTTTCGGGAGTCGGTGCGCTCGCCCTGCTTTCGAGCGCTCTCGCAGGATGCAGCGGCGACGTTTCCCGATTCGACAGCTTCTTCGATCCGACGCCCAACCGCATGGCCACGATGGCAAGCGTGCAGCCGGGCGCTGACGTGGCCTATACAGGCTCGCTGCCCGATACCGCCACACCCGCGCCCAGCACCAGTGTATCGACGACGACGTTGCCGCCCGTGCAGGGTGCCGCGATCGGGCCGGCCTACGGCAGCGGTTCTCAGACGATTGCCGCGGCGCCGTCCGTTACCGACGCCGCCAGCAAGCCCATCGAGCCCGGCTGGTCACGCACCGGCGGGACCGTCGTCATGCTGCGCGACGGCGAGACGATCGATACTCTGTCGCGGCGCTACTCCGTGCCTCGCGATGCGATCATGAAGGTCAACGGCCTGACGAGCCCGTCGCAAGCTGTTGCCGGGTCCCAGGTCGTGATCCCGATCTACAATTCCGCAGGGCGCCAACTGGACCCGGCCGCATCCGCCATTTCGGGCCAGGTCGCCTCGACCGGTGCCGCGCCCAGCCGGACGACCGTTGCCGATAACGTCTACGTCGTGAAGCCGGGCGACTCGCTCGGACGCATCGCCAACAACCACGGCATGCGCTCCTCCGAGCTTGCGGCGGCGAACAACATCAAAGCGTCCGATCCGATTCGCATCGGCCAGAAGCTGATGATCCCCGCAAACGCCGCCCAGCCAAAGCAGGTGGCGTCGCTGGAAACGAACACGATGACGGACGCTGTCCGTTTGCCGCCGCAGCCGGCCCGAGCGCCGGCCGGTACCTCCGCTTCGGCCAGGTTGCCTGAAGGTGCGCCGGCGAAGCTGGAAGCCGCCAAGACGAATCCCCAAGCCACAGGTCTGACGCCGATGCCTGCTGCCGCCGCCCTGCCCAAGCACGAGCCCGCCCCAGAGACGACCGTCGCGAATGTCGCGCCTGCCGCCGAACCGGCGAAGACCCCGACGGCTGCCCAGACCGGCGACTCGCCGAGCTTCCGCTGGCCGGTGCAGGGGCGCATCATTTCCGCCTTCGGCAAGAAGCCCAATGGCGACCGCAATGACGGCATCAACCTCGATGCGCCGGAAGGAACGCCGATCAAGGCGGCGGAGGCCGGAACGGTCATCTACTCCGGCAACGAGCTCAAGGGCTACGGCAACCTGGTGCTGATCAAGCATCCGAACGGCATGGTTTCGGCCTATGCGCATGCCAGCGAACTGCTCGTCCGGCGCGGCGACAGCGTGAAGCGCGGCCAGATGATCGGCCGTGTCGGCGACACCGGCTCGGTGACGCGCCCGCAGCTCCATTTCGAACTGCGCGAGGGCAACCGCCCGATCGACCCGACCCCCTACATGTCGAGCTGATCGACCATTTAGAAATCTGGTCTGACGGAGAGCCGCTGTTCTAAAGGGACAGCGGCTTTTTCTGTCTTCCGGCGAGATCCTGGACGTATTGCCAGGCAACGCGCCCGGACCGTGCGCCGCGGGTCGTTGCCCATTCGAGCGCTTCGGCGCGGAGGTCTTCCGGATCGATCCGCAGGCCGAAGCGGTCGACGTAGCCGGTCACCATGGCAAGATATTCGTCTTGCGAGCACTTGTGGAAACCGAGCCAGAGGCCGAAACGGTCGGACAGGGACACCTTCTCCTCGACCGCCTCGCTGGGATTGATCGCCGTCGAGCGCTCGTTCTCCATCATGTCGCGGGGCAGGAGATGGCGCCGGTTGGACGTTGCGTAGAAGAGCACGTTTTCGGGGCGTCCCTCGATGCCGCCGTCAAGGACGGCCTTCAGCGACTTGTAGCTGGTGTCGTCGTGGTCGAAGGAGAGGTCGTCGCAGAAGATGACGAAGCGGAACGGTGCCGGGCGCAGCAGCATCATGAGGTCCGGCAGGCTCTCGATTTCCTCGCGGTGAATCTCGATCAGCTTGAGCGGCGAGGCGTCCGGAGCAAGCCGGGCGTTCACATCGGCCTGCGCGGCCTTGACGAGCGACGACTTGCCCATGCCGCGCGCGCCCCAGAGCAGCACGTTGTTGGCCGGAAAGCCCTCGGCGAAACGCTCGGTGTTTTCGACCAGAATGTCCCTGCTGCGATCGATTCCCTTGAGCAAGCCGATCTCGACCCGGTTGACGCGCTCGACGGGCTGGAGACGGCGCATCGACGCCTGCCAGACGAAGGCGTCGGCTGCCTTGAAGTCGGGTTTTGCGAGAGCGGGCGGGACGGCTCGTTCAAGGACATCGATCAGACGTTCCAGGCGGCTGCTCAGGACTTCAAGCGCTTCGGTTTCCACCATGACCTCTTCCGGACTTCAGACATTTTGGGCGTTGGACGACGGGGCGATGTTCAAAGACCCCTCATCGGCGTGGAACATCTGATAGCCGACGACGAGCGCCGCGCAAACCGCGATCCAGAAGAGAGCCGATTTCAGATGGGTGCGCGGGCCGGCCCGCGAAGCGACGACACCGCCCGAGACAAGCAGGAGAATGGCGGTCAACTGCGCCAGCCGGGCGAAATTATCCGAACTCATGCCGGCGATCGTCCCACCGTCGCCGAAAAGGAGGAGGATGGTGAGTGCGCCGAAGATGATGGCAAGGCCGGCGAGGAAAACGGGATTGCGCATCAGTTCTCTCCGCTCAGTCTGCCGCGGCGGTCCGGCAGCGAGCGCATCACGGTCTGCCGTTCCGATTCGGTCAGCGCGCCCCAGCGGGCGATTTCGTCCAGCGTGCGCAGGCAGCCTCGGCAAAGGCCGGATGTCTCGTCGATGACGCATATCTTGACGCAGGGGGATGAAATCGGGGGCATGGATCGTCTGGTGCACGCTCTTTGAGGGAAAGGATCGGGCTGTCTGCGGCGCCACAGCCGGCGGATTGATTGTCGCCACTTCCCTTAGATAGTCGTTCCATTCGTCCGGTGAAACCATGCGCCCGTCCAGTGCGACAAGCTGAGCCGCCTTGAATGAAAAGAGCGCCGGCGATGCCTCGCCGACGCTCGTTCCTCATGGTCATCCGGGACGGTTGGATCAGGCGGCCTCGATCCTGCGCAGGAAGGCGTTGACCGCATTGCGCAGCTCCGCCGTCTGGCTCGCAACGGCGCTGCTTGTGTCGCGAACGCCATCGGACGATCTCTTGGCGGCTTCCAGTCCGCTGCGCATGGCCTGCATGTTCTCGGTCACGTCGTCGGTGCGCTGCGAGGTTGTTTGAACGCTGCGCGCGATTTCGGATGTGGCCGTTCCCTGTTGCGACACGGATGCCGCGATCGACGCCGTATGGCTGTTGACGGTACGCATGCGGTCGCTGATATCGCCGATCGCCGAAACCGCGTCGCCGGTTGCCGCCTGGATGGCCGCAATCTGGCTGCTGATTTCGTCCGTCGCCTTGGCCGTCTGGGTGGCGAGTTCCTTGACCTCGGCCGCAACCACGGCAAAGCCCTTGCCAGCTTCCCCCGCGCGGGCGGCTTCGATGGTGGCGTTGAGCGCCAGAAGATTGGTCTGCTCGGCGATGTCCTGGATCAGGCTGACGACGGCTCCAATCTTGTCGGCGGCCGTTGCCAGTCCCGTAATCCTCTGGTTGGTCGCATCCGCGTGGGCCGACGCATTGGAGACGATTTCTGTGGTCGTGCCGACCTGGCGGCCAATCTCGCCGATCGAGGTTGCCAGCTCTTCCGCCGCCGCCGCGACGGCCTGCACGTTGCTGGCAACGTCGGCGGCTGCGCTCTCAGTCTTCTCCGCGGTCGATTGCGAGGACCCGAACGAGGCATCGAGGGTGGTGACGGACGATTGCAGGGCGTTCGATGCCTTCTCCAGGGAGGCGAAATAGCCTTCCGTCGTCTGCCGGAACTCCTGGGAGACGCGGGTCATCATCTGCTTCTGTTCCAGCTTGGCTGCCGCATCCTGTTCAATCAGATCGCGCGACATTTCGTTCTGGCGCGACAATGCCTTGCGGAAGGCGGCAAGGGCCTCCCTGAGATCGCCGAGTTCGTCGCTGGAAGACCAGTCGGGCATCGGGGCATTCTGGTCGCCGGCTGCCAGCGACATTGCCACTTTCCCCAGAGCGGCCGTGCGCGCGGAAATGCGGTATTGGGCGAAGAACATTCCCGCCACCGTCACGACGGCGAGCAGGAGCGCCGTGACGAGCACGGTTCTGTTGGTGGCGGCGACTTCCGCCTTCAACTCCGCAAGACCGGCGGTCATGTCGTGGTGGATTGCCTCCTCGGCTTCGTCCGCCGTTTGGAGGAGAGTGTCGAACGCCTCATCGAACTGTTGATCGGCGGGCGTGCCGGCACCACCGGCCGCGGCGTCGCGGCCGTCGTAGCGGGCGTGCGCGACCTTGATGAATTCGCCGAGCTTGGCTTTCGTTTCCTCGATCTTTTCCCGAACGACGGGCGACCGGGTTGGAACGAAGGAGCCTTCGCTGTTGCTGCCGCCGTTCAAAATGGCATTGGCATAAAAGAGGCTCTCGTCCAGCAGCGACCAGACCTCGGCGATATCCTCGGACGTATCGCCGGCCATGATTTCTTCAAAGAGCAGATGCGAGCGCGTCGCCGCGAGCTTGATCTCCATGGCCGCATCGCCAAGGGGGGCAAGATCCTCGCCGACCTGGATGCCGAGATCGGCAACGCTGCGGACAGACGCATAGCCGACATAGCCCAAACCGCCGCCAAGGCAGAGCAGGGCTCCAAATAGAAATCCAAGCTTCCGTGAAATTGTCAGTCGCATTTCTTCCTCGCGCGCTCAGGCCATAAGAAGAATTGCGCATTGTTCGGTTTATAAGCCGTAAATCGAACGACATAACCGGAAACGCCAAGGCGCTTCCGTGCATTAGGGAAGATTGCTCATCCCGTGGGGCTTTCCGCTATATGAAACAACATGCTGTCATGCGCGGATATCGCCAGAGGCACTGGGTTCGGCGTTGCGCCAAACAGTCAGCTCGCCACGACCTGCAATAAAAAACGGCGGGAACATGGATGTTCCCGCCGCCCAATTCTTCAAGCCGTCGTGCCCGACGACAGACGCGCCTCAGACCGAGTAGTAGAGGTCGAACTCGACCGGGTGCGGCGTCATCTCGTAGCGCATGTTCTCTTCCATCTTCAGCTCGATGAAGCTGTCGATGAAATCGTCGTCCATGACGCCACCGGCCTTCAGGAAGTCGCGGTCCGCGTCGAGCGCGGAGAGCGCCTCGCGCAGGGAGCCGGCGACGGTCGGGATCGCCTTCAGTTCCTCTGCAGGAAGGTCGTAGAGGTTCTTGTCCATCGCGTCGCCGGGATGGATCTTGTTCTTGATGCCGTCGAGGCCAGCCATCAGCAGCGCGGTGAAGCAGAGATACGGGTTCGCCGACGGATCGGGGAAGCGGGTCTCGACGCGCTTGGCCTTCGGGTTGGTCGTGTAGGGGATACGGCAGGAGGCCGAACGGTTGCGCGCCGAGTAGGCGAGCAGCACGGGGGCCTCATAGCCCGGGACCAGACGCTTGTAGGAGTTGGTCGACGGGTTGGAGAAGGCGTTGATCGCCTTGGCGTGCTTCAGGATGCCGCCGATGTAGAAGAGGCAGGTTTCCGAAAGGTCCGCATACTGGTTGCCGGCGAAGACCGGCTTGCCGTCCTTCCAGATCGACTGGTGCACGTGCATGCCCGAGCCATTGTCGCCGAAGACAGGCTTCGGCATGAAGGTGGCGGTCTTGCCATAGGCGTTGGCGACCTGATGGATCACATACTTGTAGATCTGCGTCTGATCGGCCATGCGGGTCAGCGTGTTGAACTTCATGCCGAGTTCATGCTGCGCCGAGGCGACCTCGTGGTGATGCTTCTCCACGGTGACGCCCATCTCGGCCATGACCGAGAGCATCTCGGAACGCATGTCCTGCAGGCTGTCCACCGGCGGCACCGGGAAATAGCCGCCCTTGGTGCGGACGCGGTGGCCGAGGTTGCCGATCTCGTAATCCGTATCGGAGTTGGTCGGCAGTTCGACGCTGTCGAGCCGGAAGCCGGTGTTGTAGGGTTCGGCTGCGAACTTCACGTCGTCGAAGACGAAGAATTCCGCTTCGGGGCCGAAGAAGACCGTGTCGCCGATGCCGGCGCCGGCCATGTAGGCCTCGGCCTTCTTGGCGATCGAGCGGGGGTCGCGGTTGTAGGGCTCGCCGGAGATCGGATCGACCACGTCGCAGGTGATGACCAGCGTCGACTGGGCGAAGAAGGGATCCATGTGTGCCGTCTCGGGGTCGAGAATCAGCGTCATGTCCGACTCGTTGATGGCCTTCCAGCCAGCAATCGAAGACCCGTCGAAGGCGGTGCCCTCGGCGAACATGTCTTCATCCACAAGGCCCACGTCGAAGGTCACGTGTTGCATCTTGCCGCGAGGATCGGTGAAGCGCAGGTCAACGAACTTGACGTCGTTGTCCTTGATCATTTTGAGGACGTCGGCTGCGGTCGTCATTAGCCTTCCCTTTGAATCTCAGGGTTGTTGCTTTTGGTGGTCCGCAATATAGGCCGAATGATGGAGACGGCAAATCGCGGACGCTCAGGCCCGCGAAACTAAGCAGGTTTTGGCCGGCAAGCCAATGCCTTGCCAGCCGGACCCACCGCAAATTTTGAGAAAACGGACAAAGCCGGCGGATCCATGATCCGCCGGCTTCGATCAGATTGCGTCGTTGCCAGTCTCGCCGGTTCGAATGCGAACGGCTTCCTCGACGGGGGAGACGAAAATCTTGCCATCGCCGATGCGGCCCGTCTGGGCGGCGGTGCGGATGGCTTCGACGGCCTTTTCGACCATTTCGGTCGGAAGAACGATCTCGACTTTCACCTTGGGCAGGAAATCGACGACATATTCGGCGCCGCGATAGAGCTCGGTATGCCCCTTCTGCCGACCGAAACCCTTGGCTTCGGTCACGGTGATGCCCTGGAGGCCGACCTCCTGCAATGCCTCCTTCACCTCGTCGAGTTTGAAAGGCTTTATGATTGCCTCGATTTTTTTCATCGCCTCCTTCTCTCCGTCGTCAGCGGGGCCGCACAGGGCCAGACAGAAAACTGGTCACACCCTAGCATGGCTTGTGCCAGTCGGGGTGGTTTCCAAGAAATGGCCAAAATGCTGAGAAAAGAGGCGATAAACATTGGATGCGATGCGGCCTACAAATTCTTTTGTCCAATTGGTTGATGAAAAAACAGTCATTTGCATAATAATTATACATATGCGGACCCGAATGTGCACAATTCGCCCGGTCGGGCCTTATGCCAGGTCCCCGGCAACTGCTGCGGTCGTCCGCTGATTTGACGCAACGATAGGCCATGCTAAGCCTGACCGGAACAGGGGTGCGATGCCGGTGGCCGCGTCGGTCCGGCAGATTTCTGCTGGCAGACATACGGCCGGCCGACAAGGAGAGACATGGTGCTGGAAGGCGAAGGCTCGATATTCGCGGCGGCCGGTCCTCATCTGCTGCTGCGGCCTGACGAGATGGGCCGCGCCGACAGCATGACCATCGAGAAGGGGACGAGCGGCAGCACCCTGATGGAGAATGCCGGACTGGCAATCGCCGACGATGTGGTGGCCCGCCATCGCCATGGCACGCGGGTGACGGTCGTCTGCGGTCCAGGCAACAACGGCGGCGACGGCTTTGTGGCGGCCCGTGTACTGGCACAGCGGGGGATGGTCGTGCGCCTCTTGCTTCTTGGTGATACGGATAGGCTCACCGGCGATGCCGCGATCGCGGCGAAACGCTGGCGGGGGACCATTGAGCCCGTCAGCGAGACGGCGATCATGGCGGCGGACGTCGTCATCGATGCGATTTTCGGCGCAGGCCTCGCCCGGCCGGTCGAAGGGCGCGCGGCCGAGGCAATCGGCTGGATCAATGCCGCCCGCCGTGGCGGCGCCTCGGTCATTGCGGTGGATCTGCCGAGCGGCATCGATGGTCGCACGGGCGAGATCCTGGGCATCGCTGTCGAGGCGGACCGCAGCGTCACCTTCTTCCGGCGCAAGCCGGGCCACCTTCTGTTGCCCGGACGGGTGAATGCGGGGCGGGTCGTCGTCGCCGACATCGGCATCAAGCCTTCAGTGCTCGGCGCCATCCGGCCGATGGCGGCGGCCAACCATCCCGATCTCTGGAAGGACAAATGGCCGCGCAAGTCGATTGCCGGCCACAAGTATTCAGGCGGCAGCGCCGTCGTTGCCTGCGGCGGCGTCGAGGCGACGGGGGCGGCGCGGCTGGCCGCCGGCGCCGCGCTGAGGGCCGGGGCGGGGCTGGTGACGGTCACTGCGCCCGGCGAGGCGCTGCCTCTGGTGGCCGGATTCCTTGCCGCGCTCATCACCCGCCGCTGCGACGATCCCGATCGGTTCGGCGAACTGGTCTCCGATCCGCGCCTGACGGCGATTGTGCTTGGCCCGGCGCTCGGCGTTGGCGAGGCGACGCGGCAGATGGTGCGTCTTGCGCTGGGCACAGCCGCGGCCGTCGTTCTCGATGCCGATGCCCTGACGAGTTTCGAGGATGATCCGGGCGCTCTGTTTGCCCTCGTGCGCGGCCGGCCGGCGGGGACGGTGATGACGCCGCATTCCGGCGAATTCCGGCGGCTCTTCAAGGGTGCAGGCGGGCAGGGCGCGTCCAAGCTCGATGCTGCCCGTGCGGCCGCGGAGGTCTCCGGGGGCGTCGTTGTCTTCAAGGGCGCCGATACTGTGATCGCCGGGCCGGACGGCTTCTGCCTCGTCAACGAGAACGCGCCGGCGGATCTCGCGACGGCGGGGTCGGGCGACGTCCTGGCCGGCATCATTGGCGGTCTGCTCGCCCAGGGGATCGGCGCGAGGGAGGCGGCGGCCATGGGCGTCTACATGCATGGCATGGCCGGCAACGTCGCCGGCCCCGGGCTCGTCGCCGACGATCTTGTCGAGGCGATCCGTGCCGTCAGGGCCGCGCCGCCCTTCGAAGACTGATCGGTTGCCGGGCCGATTGTCCCGCGATCCGGGTCAGGGCATCATTCATCCGTCTAACGCCGAAAATGGCCGCTCTTTTTGCTTTCTCCGCCCTGGCACTGGTGTTATAGAGGCGGCGCCTTGGGCCATGGCCGCACGGGAGGCTCGTTGTCGCGGGCGTGGTGGAACTGGTAGACACGCTGGATTTAGGTTCCAGTGGCTTTGCCGTGGGGGTTCAAATCCCTCCGCCCGCACCAGCCGGCCGTCGCCGTTTCCGTCGCCAGCGGACGTTTCGAGACTTTGCGGCGATTTCCTTTTTGGTGGATCGCCGAAAGGCAGCGCGGCGGACGTGTCGTCCCGATGCATTTCGAGTTTGGACCCTGTTCGGCTCGCGGATGGCTCAGGCCCGTTCGCCGGATATGGCCCTTTACGGACTAGCCGCAATCGGGGCTGCTGTCCGCAAATGAAGAATTCCGGCGGGCCGCCCTCGCAGCCGAGCGAGGCGAACGGCAGGCCCTCGACGAGTGACAAGGACGAAAGACAAACCGATGCAGGTGACCGAGAAAGTTTCCGACGGCCTCAAGCGCCAACTTGAGATCGTCGTCCCCGCGAGCGAGCTTGCCGACAAGCTGGACACCTATCTCAACGACCTCAAGGGCCGTGTTCAGCTCAAGGGATTCCGTCCGGGCAAGGTTCCCCTTGGTCACGTCAAGAAGCTCTACGGCAAGTCGGCGATGGCCGAGATCGTCAACACTACGATCGGCGAGACGACCAGCGAGGCCCTTAAGGAGCGCGGCGAGAAGTCGGCGATCCAGCCGGCCATCGATCTGGCCGACGAAGAGGCCGAGAAGGTGCTGGACGGCGGCGTCGATCTCGCTTTCTCCATGAGCTACGAGATCATCCCCGAGTTCGAGGTTGCCTCGATCGAGGGGATCACGATCGAGCGTCCGATCGCGGACGTTTCGGACGAGGAAGTCGAAGAGCAGCTCAAGAAGATCGCCGAGGGTTCCGTCACCTATGAGCCGCGCGCCGAAGGGGCCGCGGCCGAGAATGGCGACCGCGTGAAGCTTTCCTATCTCGGCAAGGTCGACGGCGAGCCCTTCCAGGGCGGCGCGGACGACGAGGCCTATCTGACGCTCGGATCGGGCCGGTTCATTCCGGGCTTCGAGGAGCAGCTTGTCGGCGCCAAGGTCGGCGACAAGAAGATCATCGAGGTCACGTTCCCCGAGGACTATCCGGCTCCGGATCTCAAGGGCAAGGCGGCGACCTTCGACATCGAAGTGTTCGAGGTGGCGGCACCCAACGAGATGGTCCTCGACGATGCCTTCGCCGCGACGCTCGGCATTGAGTCGATCGACAAGCTCAAGGAGCTGATCCGCGACCAGATCCAGAGCCAGTATGGTGCGCAGACGCGCCAGAAGGTGAAGCGCCAGCTTCTCGATGCGCTCGACGGCCTTTATTCCTTCGACCTGCCGCCGACGCTGGTCCAGCAGGAGTTCGACATCATCTGGCAGCAGGTGAGCCAGGACATGCAGAACGCCGGCAAGACCTTCGAGGACGAAGACACCACGGAGGAGAAGGCGCGCGAGGAATACACGAAGATCGCCGAGCGGCGCGTTCGCCTCGGCCTCGTCCTGTCGAAGATCGGCGAGGAGGCGGAGGTCAAGGTCAACGAGCAGGAGCTTCAGCGTGCGCTCATCCAGCGCGCCCAGCAGTTCCCGGGCCAGGAGCGCGAGGTGATCGAGTATTACCGCAAGGACGCTCAGGCCCTTGCCTCGCTGCAGGCTCCGGTCTTCGAGGAAAAGGTGGTCGACCACCTTCTGTCCCAGGTCACGGTCACCGACAAGACCGTTGCCAAGGACGAGCTCTTCGCCGACGAAGAGGAAGAGGCTGCCGCGGTCTGATCGACTGCCAGCGACTGAAATCTGATGGAAAGGCCGGACCTTCGCCTTGGCGGGTCCGGCCTTTTCTGTTTGCGAATGGGCCGGACCGGGCGCAGTCGACGCGGCCTGGGACAACATGACCAAATGTGATTTCGGCGTCATGCGCCTAGGCGTTATAGAAGCCGCGTGATAGCGAGGAACGAGAGCAAGGAACGATATCGGGCATGACTGCGGATCTGACCATCTGGGCTGCGTTTCTCGCCGGAATTCTTTCCTTCGTCTCGCCCTGCGTCTTGCCGCTGGTCCCGCCCTATCTCGGTTTCCTGGCCGGTGCGACGATCGAGGACCTGCAGGGCACGGATGCCGGCGGATCGGCCGCGCGCCGGCGGGCGGTCTTTGTGGCGGTGTTCTTCGTTCTCGGCTTTTCGACGGTCTTCGTCTCGCTCGGTGCGACGGCCTCCGTGGTGGGGCAGCTTCTGGCCCGGCATGCCGGCGAACTGGCGCTTGTCGCCGGCATCGTCATCATCATCATGGGCCTGCATTTCCTCGGCCTCTTCCGGATCGGGCTGCTCTATCGCGAGGCCCGCTTCAACACGGCGTCGATCAAGGCCGGACCGCTCGGCGCCTACCTGATGGGCCTTGCCTTCGCCTTCGGCTGGACGCCCTGCATCGGGCCGATCCTCGGTGTGATCCTGACGATTGCTGGCTCGCGTGAAACGGTGGGCGAGGGCGCTTTCATGCTCGCGGTCTACTCCGCTGGCCTCGGGGTGCCGTTCATCGCGAGCGCGCTCTTTGCCGGAGCCTTCCTGTCGTTCCTGCGCCGCTTCCGTAGCCGGCTCGGGATGGTGGAAAAGGCGATGGGCTTGGTCCTGGTCGTTACCGGCGTGCTTTTCGTCACCGGCGACATGCAGCAGATTTCCTTCTGGCTGCTGGAAACCTTCCCGCAATTGCAGACGCTCGGCTGATCGCCGCAACGTCCGAGATCCATCAAAGGCGGCGGGAGCCAAGGCTCAGCGCAGATCGAGTGGCTGTCCCAAGAAGAAGGCCGGGCTGCAGGCAAGGCCTGCAGCCTCGACGCGGCCGCAGTTTTCCGCCGCCGTCGCGGCGTTGCGGTAGGGACCGGCGACGAGGACCAGCTCAGTCCGGCCGCCGCGGTCGCGCACCGTGGCAACGGCATCCAGCCCCCTGAAGAGTGCCGGTTTTTCGGAGACGACCTGGCGCCAGCGTGCCCTCAGGCTGCGCAGGTCGTCGAAGGTGCCGAGTTCCATGCCGAAGCGGGTCTGCATCGCCTTTTCGTCGGCGCGCTGCTGCAACGTGTCAGGGGCGGACTGGGGCGTCGGCGCAGGGTCCGCCCTGCGGATAGGGTTGATGCTTCCGGTGTATTCGTCGAAGTTCTTTTTTTCCAGGGTGTCGACGCGCAGAACCAGATCGTCGTTCTGCTGGCGCATAACGTCGAGGCTCTTGCGCATGGAGACGAGGTCATCGCGCAACTTGGCGACCTCTTCCTTCAACTGCGTATAGGGGCCGTTTTCGGGATCGCTTTTGTCGCGCACCGTCACGGCGGCGATCGTATCGCCGGCTTCTTCGGGCGCGGTTGGCGGCAGGGCGCTGTCGTCGTAGATAGCGGCGTTTGCGGGATTGCGCTCGGGCGTTCCGTAGATGAGAGCGACGATGACGACGAACAGCATGAAGCCGGCGAGAAGCGCCCACAGCAGAACGACCATGCCGCTCGGCTCTGATTTCGTTTCCGGGCCGAACAAATCGTCGAAATGATTGCCGCGGTTACTCACAACCCTAGCGTCCTCTGCCCCGAGGCGAGCAGGCTGACCGAATCCCCCTCTGCCGCATCGTATGAGGAAACGCTATGGCTTTGCCAACGGCAAGTCATTTCAGAACTAAGGGAGAGTGAAGTGTGGTCTCTTCCACGGATGATTGCGTAAACCAAGACGACTCATGCTGACGGCCGGGTCAAGACATAGCCCGCGCAGGCCGCAATGAAGACAAACGCAAGCGCAATACCCCAAGCCGGCGGTTCCGCACCATAGATGAAGCCGGCAAGACCAATCGTCATTCCGCCAACGGCCATTCCCTTGGCCACCGGCGGAATAGCATGATTCTCCCGCCAGCGACGCAGCGTTGGACCGAAGATCTTGTGGTCGAGAAGCCATTGCTCAAGGCGCGGCGAGGAACGGGTGAAGCAGCCTGCGGCGAGAATGACAAAAATGGTCGTCGGCATCAGCGGCAGGATTGCGCCGATGACCGCCAGACCGAGAAACAGAAATCCGCAAAGGAGAAAGAAGCTGCGTGGCAATGTCCGAGAACCTGATGGGGTGCCAAGTGCCTGATCGGGCGCATGCTGTCGAGCGCGCCGGCGAAGGGACCCTTTTCACGACAAGGGTATCATATGGCCCGCCTGTCACAAGCGGGCGACCCTTGGACGTTCCGCCTCAAGCGCGTTGCCGCCAGCGAAGACACCGGTCGCGGCGGGATTCGAGGTTCCGAAATTCGCTTAACGGTCATCGGCTTTCGTGCGATAGCTTGGGTGGGAAGCCAAGGTGGCGCATTCATCTTGCGCGTGCCGGAGGAGCCTTCGGAATTGCCGCCGTCGCCGGGCAGGCGGCAGGGCGACGTCCGGGCGGTCACGATAACGTCCCCTCTGACGGCTGGAAGACGTGGCGCCCGGATATCCGACTGGCATACTCCACACCATAGTCTTTACCGCGCCACCGTGGTACTTGCTTGGGTAATCTGTCCGATGGCCGGCGCTGACCGGCCCGAGAGTTGGAGACGTGGTGCATGCTCACCAGGCTTAGGAACTACTTCCTGACGGGCCTTATCGTGGCCGGCCCGGCCGGCATCACGCTCTATCTGTCCTGGTCGCTGATCAACTGGGTCGACAGCTGGGTCAAACCCTATATCCCAAGGGCTTATACGCCCGATTCCTACCTACCTTTTCCTGTGCCGGGGTTCGGCCTGGTGGTCGGCTTCGTCACGCTGACGATCATCGGCTTCCTCACCGCCAGTCTGGCCGGGCGAACACTGATCCACTGGGGCGAGCATCTGCTCGACCGGATGCCGGTCGTGCGCAATCTCTATCGGGGCCTCAAGCAGATCTTCGAGACGGTCCTGTCCGAGCGCGGCAACTCCTTCAAGACGGCCGCTCTGATCGAATATCCGCGCAAGGGGCTCTATTCGATTGTCTTCATTTCGGTCAGCACGCGCGGCGAACTGGCAGAAAAGCTGCCTCAGGACGATATGGTCTGCGTCTTCCTGCCAACGACACCCAATCCCACGTCGGGCTACCTGCTCTTCGTTCCGAAGGAGGACGTGACGGAGCTCGACATGAGCATCGAGGATGCCGCGAAGCTCATCATTTCCGGCGGCCTGGTCAGTCCTGAAACGACGAAGACGAAAAGCCAGAAGCCCCAGGGCTCACGCATTCCCGAGGATGCCTGAAAGACGGCTGGCCCGGAGCATCACTGTCTCCCGTTTCCGCTTCCCGAGCCCTCTGGCAAATCTCCGCTCTTGAGGGATGGTTCGTCTTTGGCTGCGGTCGGGGGAGACAGAATGAAATGAAAAAGGCCGGCAACAGGGTTGCCGGCCTTTTGTCTTGTTGAAGCGAGAGCGCTTCGCTCAGACGATCTTCAAAGGCACCTTCGGCACCGATCCGCGACGCGGCGAGGCGCCGCCGTCGCCAGAGTTCGGCGGCGACTTGCGCGTGCGCTTGCGCGGCTTCGGATCGTCGTCATCCGGACCATCCGAGGCGGGCCCCGGTCCCGACTTCGACGCCTTCGGCGGCGGCGGCGTATAGGCGATCACGTCAAGCTTCAGGCCGGTCTTGCCGTCTTCCTTCGTCTCCACGTCGACCTTCACGGTGCCACCCTTCTTGAGCGCGCCGAAGAGCACGGCGTCCGCAAGCGGCCGCTTGATGTTCTCCTGGATCACGCGGCCAAGTGGCCTCGCACCCATGCGCTCGTCGTAGCCCTTTTCAGCCAGCCAGTTCACGGCCGCATCGGAGAGTTCGAAGGTCACGTTGCGGTCGGTGAGCTGGGCTTCCAGCTGCATCACGAACTTGGTGACGACCGAACGGACGACCTCCGGCGGCAGGGCGCCGAACGGGATGATCGCATCGAGGCGGTTGCGGAACTCCGGCGTGAACAGGCGGTTGATCGCCTCCTCGTCGTCGCCTTCGCGCCGCGTGCGGTTGAAGCCGATCGGTGCCTTGGCCATGTCGGCCGCGCCCGCATTCGTCGTCATGATCAGGATGACGTTGCGGAAATCGACCTGCTTGCCGTTGTGGTCGGTCAGCTTGCCGTGGTCCATCACCTGCAGGAGGATGTTGAAGAGGTCCGGATGGGCCTTTTCGATCTCGTCCAGCAGAAGGACGCAGTGCGGGTGCTGGTCGACGCCATCGGTCAGGAGACCGCCCTGGTCGAAGCCGACATAGCCGGGCGGAGCGCCAATCAGACGCGAGACCGTGTGCCGCTCCATATACTCCGACATATCGAAGCGAATGAGGTGCACACCAAGCAGCGAGGCGAGCTGGCGCGCCACCTCGGTCTTGCCGACGCCGGTCGGACCGGAGAAGAGGTAGTTGCCGATCGGCTTCTCCGGCTCGCGCAGGCCCGCACGGGCGAGCTTGATCGCGGAGGAGAGGGCGGTGATCGCCTCGTCCTGTCCGTAGACGACACGCTTGAGGTTCGTCTCGATGTTCTCCAGCACCTCCGCATCGTCCTTCGAGACGGACTTCGGCGGAATGCGGGCCATCGTGGCGATGGTGTTCTCGATCTCCTTGACGCCAATCGTCTTGCGGCGACGGCTTTCAGGCAGAAGCATCTGCGAGGCGCCGGTCTCGTCGATGACGTCGATGGCCTTGTCCGGCAGCTTGCGGTCGTTGATGTAACGATCCGAAAGCTCCACTGCCGCCTTGATGGCGTCATTGGTGTAGCGGACGCGGTGGTAGTCCTCGAAATAGGGCTTCAGGCCCTTGAGGATCTCGATCGCATCGGGAACGGTCGGCTCGTTGACGTCGATCTTCTGGAAGCGACGCACGAGGGCCCGGTCCTTCTCGAAGAACTGGCGGTATTCCTTGTAGGTCGTCGAACCGATGCAACGGATCGAACCGGAGGCGAGGGCCGGCTTCAACAGGTTCGACGCATCCATTGCGCCGCCCGAGGTCGCGCCCGCACCGATGACGGTGTGGATCTCGTCGATGAACATCACCGCTCCGGGATAGTTCTCGATCTCCTTGACCACCTGCTTGAGGCGTTCCTCGAAGTCGCCGCGATAGCGCGTGCCGGCCAGCAGCGCGCCCATGTCGAGCGCGAAGATGGTCGAATCGAGCAGAACCTCCGGCACGTCGCCGTCGATGATGCGCTTGGCAAGGCCTTCGGCGATCGCCGTCTTGCCGACGCCCGGATCACCCACATAGAGCGGGTTGTTCTTGGAGCGGCGGCAGAGCACCTGGATCGTCCGGTTGATCTCGCTCTCGCGGCCGATCAGCGGGTCGATCTTGCCCTTGGCGGCCTTCTCGTTGAGGTTGACGCAATAGGCCTCGAGCGCGTCGGTCTTCTTCTTCGACGTCTCGCCACCCTCGGTCGTCGCCGCCTCGTCGTCGACACCGCGCACGGGGCGCGAATCCGCCATGCCGGCCCGCTTGGCGATCCCGTGGCTGATGTAGTTGACCGCGTCGTAACGGGTCATGTCCTGCTCCTGCAGGAAATAGGCGGCGTGGCTTTCCCGTTCGGCGAAGATGGCCACGAGCACGTTGGCGCCCGTCACCTCGTCGCGTCCGGACGACTGGACATGGATCACCGCGCGCTGGATCACGCGCTGGAATCCGGCCGTGGGCTTGGACTCCTCGCCCAGTTCCGTCACAAGATTTTCAAGTTCCGTGTCGATATATTCGACGAGATTGCGCTTGAGGATATCGAGATCGACATTGCAGGCGCGCATGACCGCTGCGGCATCCTGATCGTCGACCAGGGCCAACAGCAGGTGTTCCAGCGTTGCGTATTCCTGGCGACGCTCATTCGCCAGGGCAAGAGCCTGATGGAGAGCCTTTTCAAGACTGCGGGAAAAAGAGGGCACGGGAGAACCTCACTTCTTTTCCATGACACACTGGAGCGGGTGTTGGTGGCGGCGGGCGAAATCCATCACCTGTGTCACCTTGGTTTCGGCGACCTCGTAGGTGAAGACCCCGCATTCGCCGACACCGTGATGGTGTACATGCAACATGATGCGTATGGCTTCTTCTCGGCCTTTGTTGAAAAAACGCTCCAGGATATGCGTGACAAATTCCATGGGCGTATAGTCGTCGTTGAGCAGCAGCACCCGGTACATGCTGGGACGCTTGGTCCGCGACCTCGTCTTCGTGACGACGTCCCCATCGGAATCGTTGTTGTCCGACCGACGAATGTCGTTGCTCATCTCTTCTTTCCGCTTGCCTTTCGGTATCGCGCCGAAGCGGGGTTTCTGTCTTTCTCGTCCGGACCCTGCCCCGATGGGCAGCATATCCGTCCAGGCCGGTCCGGAAACTTCCAAGGCGTCGCTTCCGCGTTGTTTCTCCGCCGGACGTTCACGGAATTGACCTTGCGCACGACCATTTGCGTCTCTGTCCGGCAGCCTGATCAGGCGGATCCGCCTTCTCCGGTCGCGAACAGTCGGTACGCCATCCTCGTCTGCACCACATCGGATACGAGAAGCCTTCCGCGATGGTTATGGCCGCTTCAAAAACCACGCGCAGACCGCTTCTGCCCTGTCGGCCTCTTCCGGAAGTCGATCACGTCACGGGCGATTTGTGAAGCGCCTTCTTGAGGCAGTTTGGCGCAGCCCGCCAAAAAGTGAAGAGCCTATTGCTGCGACACCTCATATGGGATTGGCCGGCTGAAAAAAAAGAAGCCCGGCATGGCCGGGCTCGAAAATCTCAGATCGGGGTCTGCGGTCGTGTCCGCAGCGGCTCTTCCGGGGCGATGGGCGTCCTTCGGACGCAGGCACAACGCCCCGGTATCGACCCGAGCCGGTTACTTGCCGAACTTGGCGGTCATGGCCTCGTAGGGCTTGGACATGTCCTTGGACAGATCCATGTACATCTCGGTCATCTTGGTCATCTGCGAAACCGCACCCTCGTACGACTTCTTGAAGTAGTCGCTCTGCAGCGCCAGCGCGACGTCGAAGGATTTCGCGCCCATGAGCTCCTCGACCATCTTGGACGCATCCTCGGCGGACTTCTTGGAATAGTCCGTCGCCTCAACAGCCATGGCCTGCATGCCCTTGGACATCTTGTCGATCGACTTCATGGTGAGGTCGATGTTGTCCTTCATGGTCTTCTGCATCTCTTCGTATCCGCTCAGCATCTCGTGAACCTCGTGTGTGCGATCGTTTTTCCGGGTGGACCTTGCGTTCAGGTAGCCTTTGTCCCGTCTCTCGCGGAGGCCGGAACGGTGCCCGTTTCCGTGAGGAGACCTCAGGGCTCTGCGAGCCAAGGATGGTGGCCTGACTTGCCTGATGACGTATTGCCCCTCGGTATTCGCTCGGCGAGGAGAACCCAGAAAATCCGGCCTGTTTTGTCGCTTCGATGCTTCTCAGGCGACCACCCAGCGAATTGATGCAAATATATGCAATGCAATAACCGCGGTCAACAAAATTTGTGCGCTGCACAAAGTTTGAGTGATCAGCTCAAGAATGGCATGCGGCCAGTCCTTCACGGAGGGTCATCTTTGAAGGCGGTCGAGCGTTCCGGTTCGATGGGGCGATGCTGAAGGCGAGAACGGCCTCAGTCTCACAAGGGCCGGGCGAATTCGAAGTCGTTGTCAGACGTCCTCTGTGCAGTGCCCCACCAGGATAATAGCCACTGGTCCGGATTTCGGGGTGCGATGATGCGGATTCTGGGCTGACCTCATGTTTTTTGCCGCCAAATTCGGCGATTAAACAATTATAAACCATCGATTCACTGGAATTTCAGAAAATTTAATCTTCACCGTGGTGTCTTAAATATTTAAATTATTTTGAAAATTAACATACGATTGTTGGAATTTACGTTCCCTTAATAAGGTTTTTTCCCAAGTTCCAAGCTCGGTATGCGGATTTCCTGTCCGTTTTACCCTTTTGTAACTCCGTTCCTTCACTGTTCGACACATGATCCAGCGGTTGGCGCGCTTCTCCTTGTCGTCAACGCGCATGCTTTCCGCGGGCAGGGCCCGCAGCCCAAAAAGCAAGGAATGGTCGAACGTGTCTGGCAGCCGTCCATTTGGAAAAAAGATCTTCTGCAACGCTCTTCGGATGATTTGTTCGGCCGCGCTGGTCGGCAGCGTATTGCTGGCTGCCAGTCCGTCCCGGGCCGAGAGCTCGAAATATGCCGACATCGTCGTCGATACGACCACGGGAAAGGTGCTGCATCAGAAGAACGCCGATGCGAGGCGCTATCCGGCGTCGCTGACCAAGATGATGACGCTCTACATTCTCTTCGAGGAACTGGAGCGGGGGCGCTACCGTCTTTCGAGCAACCTGACCGCGACGCAGCACAGCGCATCCATGCCGCCCTCCAAGCTCGGGCTCAGGCCGGGCGAGACGATTTCCGTCGAGGATGCGATCAAGGCGCTCGTGACCAAGTCCGCCAACGATGTCGCGTCGACGATCGGCGAGAACATCTCCGGTTCGGAGAGCGCCTTTGCCGACCGGATGACCCGGACGGCACGGGCGATCGGCATGCGGGGCACCCGGTTTCGCAACGCGTCGGGTCTTCCTGATGAGCGGCAATATACGACCGCGCGGGACATGATGACCCTCGGCGTAGCGCTCCAGGTGCGCTTTCCGCGGTATTTCGACTACTTCCAGACCCGCAGATTCGTGTGGAAGGGCCGGACGATCGGCAACCACAATCGCCTGCTTGGCAATGTCGAGGGCGTTGACGGGATCAAGACCGGATACACCCGGATGTCCGGCTTCAATCTCGTGACCTCTGTCCAGCGGGACGGGCGCAAGGTCGTTGCCGTCGTCCTTGGCGGCACAAGCGGCCGCTGGCGCGATGACCGCATGCGCGAACTGATTGCCGCATACATGCCGAAGGCCCGCCGCGGACGTGGCGTCGACGATGACCTCATTGCCTCGGCGGTGGAAAACAAGGTGCCGGTCGCGGCCAGGAACATCGCCATTCAGCCGAAGATGGTTGCCAGCCTTGGCAAGCATCCGCTGCCGCCGGCTCGGCCCCTGATGCCGCAGCAGGAAATTACGACGGCGTCGATCCTGCCGTCGGCGACGATCAGCGTGCAGCGGGCTGTGAAGGTCCTGCCGCAGCCAGCCCCCGACGCCTATGTCGACCGTTCGCTTCCTTCGTCCGCGGCCGAGGCCTTCGCCGAGGTTGACGAAGAGCCGAGCGCGATGGGCGACGCGGAGATGGAAGGCGAAGACAGCGCTCTTCCCGTGCAGACGGTTTCCGTGCCGCTGCCGCCGGTGCCTGTCGCCGACGTCATTCAGCCGTCAAAGTCGGAACTGGCCGCGCTCGAGCAACTGCCTGCGACCGTGCCGGCCGCACCGGCAGCGTCTGCCGCCCAGTCTGGATCGTCGTCGAAGTGGCTGATCCAGATCGGATCGCTGCCATCGCGTGAGGCTGCCCACAGCCTGCTTGCGAAGGCTCAGGACAAGGGCGGGCGGGTTCTCGCCAATGCCGACCCGATGACCGAGGTGTTCAACAAGGGCAAGTCGACCTTCTACCGCGCTCGTTTCGCCGGGTTCGACGATGGCGATGCGGCCAAGAATGCCTGTGCCCTGCTGAAGAAAAAGGATTTTGCCTGCTTCGCCATCCGTTCGTGACGGGCAGGGCGTTGGTCCGACACTTCGAAAGGTGTTGTGAAAAGTAGCCCTCAAGCAGGGATCGCCAGGCGCCTGTTCGTGCGTCTGGTCGGCAGGAGGCAGTCGTCTCCTCGCCGCATGTCAGAAAAGTGCCATTGGCTTAGTAACTGTGTTCCCATGGAGCTTATCGATGTTTGGAGAGAAGCCTGTCTTTGGCTTGATTGATGCGGGCAGCGAGAAAGGTGGAGCCGCCCTGGTCCGGATGAACGCGCTTCATCAGCCGTCGATGGGCGGCGCGGATCTCGGCCTCACCGGCACCATTCGCAAGTCCAAGGATCTGGTACGCCTCCTCCTCACTCAGGGCGCCCGCGCGCGCCGTGCCACTCTTCCGCGCACTCTCGTCGAAATCGAAGTCTTTACGCCATCCGGCAAGCCGGCGGTCGAGATACGCTTCAAATAGCGCGACGCTCTCGCTGTCGCTCTGAATCTCCAGATAGAGATGGCGCAGCGAGGCCGGATTGAGGGAATCGAGATCGCGTCCCTCGAAAGTTCCGGCAAGAATGCGGCCGCTGATCGCGCCGGTCTGCTGGTCGATGATCATCTCGAAGGCGGCCGAGCGGACCATCGAGCGATAGGGGTCGCGGCGGTTGTCGGCGGAAAGCTGCGGTGCCTTGCGCGCAGGCCGTCGACCCCAGAGATAGGCGGCCAGAACGGCGGCAGGCACGGCCAGGCCGATCCTGCCTGTCATGGCGAGAAGCAGCGCGATGGCGCCGGCTGCCATGGCCATCATGCCCGGGCCCTGCGTCAGCAGCTTGGTAGTGGGCGTGACGGCAAACCATTTAAGCCCGAACCACAGCAGGATCGCCGCCGCGATCACACCGAAAAATACCGTCATCGATATCCGTATCCTGTCGGATGGTCTTCCGGTCACGGAGGCTAGGCCGCCGGACGCGGATCAATCGTTTGAACCGTGACCAATCTGGTTCACGATATTGTGTTCCTGTAGCGGCAATTGCCGCAAGCGGACCATGTGAGCGCCGTTGGGCGCCAGAAATCAAGTCCCAAGCGCAGGCCGGGCGCCACATTGCACGGCCTTTTCCCGCCACAATCAATCCCCATCTGCCTTCTCGTCGTTCCATTTCGCTGATGAGGAACGCCGACGTCGTATCCCGCGTTGAGTCATCCGTTCCATATCTGGAGGTTTGCTGCGTCAGGCGCCGTTCGCTTGCGGGTCTTTTCTGGCCGACACGGCCCGTTGGTCCGATTTGGAACGAAACCCGCCGGCGGATCGTTAGGCCCCACATGTGGAAGGACTTTCAACGAGATCGACAGAAAAGGAGATCGAGATGATTTCGAAACATGCACTGACGATCGGTTCCCTCGCGCTTGCCCTTTCCGCCGGCACGGCCTTCGCGGCAAGTCCGGGTGTCCAGGCCGGCAAGCTTGTCTGCGACGGAGTATCGGGCAGCAATTTTATCGTCGGTTCGACGGCCAACCTGTCCTGTACCTACAAGCCGGTCGGCAGCCAGCCCGCCGTTCCCATGATGGCCAAGATCAACCACTACGGCATCGATTTCGGCAAACGAGACGACGTTCATCTGGTCTGGTACGTGCTCGCGCCCTCGACCAAGGTCCAGCCGGAATCGCTGGCCGGCTATTATGGCGGCGTATCCGCCGGCGCCAGTCTCGGACGGGGCGTCCAGGCCAATACCCTTATTGGCGGATCGATGAAGTCCATCGCACTCAACCCGGTCAGCCTGCAGAGCGAATCCGGCGCCAACCTGACGGCGGCGGTGACGGGTCTGCATCTCAGGATGCCGATGAACGACGGCTGACGTGCCCGACCGCCAGCGAAAGGTGCATGGCTCCGTTGCCGGAAACCTCTTTCGCTGGCGATCATTCTCAGGCAAGGATGCCACTGTTATGGCGTCCTTACCTGTTTCCTCGCGAACCTGGTTTCTCAGGGGCATGCGCGGGGTCATCTCAATACCCGGCCTGATTCTCTTCGCGTCGATGACGGGATTTGCCGGGCTCGCGCGCGAATCCGGCATCTCGCAAGAGCTGGCGGCGGCGATGACGGCTATCATCTGGGCCTTGCCGAGCCAGGTGGTCCTTGTCGGATCGATCGCCTCGGGAGCGTCCTTCGGGGCGACGGTCCTGGCCGTCGTCCTCTGTTCGGTTCGCCTGCTGCCGATGACCATCTCGATGCTGCCGACCTTGCGCGGACCGAACACGCCGCGCTGGCAGCTCTATTTCACCTCCACATTCGTCGCGGTCACGGCCTATGTCGTCGCGATGGCAAATCTGCCGAACGTTCCGCGCGAGCATCGCGTCGCCTGGTTCGCGGGCTTTGCCATCACCCTGGTGGCGGCGAACACGGCGATGACCGCCTTTGCCTATGAGGTGCTCGGGTCTCTGCCCGATGCGGTCTCCGCCGCGCTCTTCTTCCTGACGCCGCTCTATTTCACCTTCTCGCTGTGGACCGCTTCGCGGACCGGGCTCGAACGTGTGGCATTCGTCGGCGGGTTCCTGCTGCTACCGCTCTTCCACTGGATCGATCCGACGCTCGATCTCGTGCTTGCCGGTCTTGTCGGCGGCACCGTCATCTATTTCGTGGATCGCGTCAGGCGGCAGCGGGGGGAGGCGTAGCGCATGCCCGGCAGCGAGTGGATCGATGCGCCCTGGTGGCCCTTTGCCTTCATGGTCCTGGCCGGCGCCCTGCCGACCCATATCTGGCGCTGGATGGGCGTTGCCTTCGGCACCCGGCTCGACGAGGACAGCGAGGCGCTGCGGTGGGTCCGGGCCGTTGCCACGGCGCTGGTCGCGGCCGTCGTCGCCCGGCTCGTCCTTTTCCCGCAGGGCCATCTCGCCGAACTTCCTACCTGGATGCGGCTGTTTGCGTTCCTGGCCGGATTTGCGGCCTATTTCGCCGGAGGACGCCGGCCGATCGTCGGCATCCTTTTCGGTCAGTTCGTGCTGGCGATCGAGCTCTGGTGGACGTTCGGGTAGAGCTTAGGCGAGGTCAGAGCGCGGCCTTGAGCTTTTCCGCAAGGGCGGCAAGTTCGCCGTGATCGGCCATCTCGCCGCTGTGGGGACGAAGCGGGACGCCCTCGTAGACCGGAATGACATGAAAATGCAGGTGAAAGACGCTCTGGCCTGCAGGCGCCTCGTTGAATTGCACGACCTTGACGCCGTCTGACTGAAAGGCCGTTTTCGCGGCGACCGTGATCTTCTGGACCACGGGAATTACACGGGCGAGGACGGCCGGGTCGGCATCGAGAAGATTGCGGGAGGCAGCTTTCGGGACGACGAGCGAATGGCCCTCGCTCTGGGGCATGATGTCCATGAAGACGATCGCGTCGTCATTTTCAAAGACCTTGTGACAGGGAATCTCGCCGCGCAGGATCTTGGCGAAGATATTCTGGTCGTCATAGGTGCTCATCGCGTTTCCTCTTTTTGCTTGCGCGTTCGCCCGCTGCACCCGGATCAAGTTGCGAATGCCGGCATTCCAGCGGAAGCAAGGCAGGCTCCCGGGACGGGCAGACTACAGCATCGCGGCAACGACCGGAACGCGTTTTGAGGCCGAATCCAAAGACATAACAAAAGAATAGCGTGATGCTTTGCGTCAGTCGCAATCGCGGCGGAAGGGCCCCTGATCGCTGAGGAATTCCGCATTTTCGGCGATGGCCCGTCTCTCGCGGACCAGATAGTCGGCGATGGCCTCCCGGAAGCTCGGGTTGGCGATGAAATGGGCCGACCGGGTTGTGACCGGCAGGTAGCCGCGCGCCAGCTTGTGCTCGCCTTGCGCGCCCGCTTCGACGGTCTTCAGGCCGTGGGCGATGGCGAAATCGATAGCCTGATGGTAGCAGACCTCGAAATGCAGGAAGGGGTGATCCTCGATGCAGCCCCAGTTGCGGCCATAGAGTGTGTCCGAGCCGATGAAATTGAGGGCGCCGGCGATGTAGCGACCCTCCCGCTTGGCCATGACCAGCAGGATGCGGTCGGCCATGCGGTCGGACACCTGCGAGAAGAACAGCCGGTTCAGATAGGGCCGGCCCCATTTGCGCCCGCCGGTGTCCATGTAGAAGGCGTAGAAGGCATCCCAGTGCGCTTCCGTCAGATCCTTGCCCGTGATCCATTCGATCGAGATATCGCTGGCGAGCGCCTCCCGGCGCTCCTTCTTGAGAGCCTTGCGCTTGCGCGAGGCGAGGGCGGCGAGGAAGTCGTCGTAGGAGCCGTACCCATCGTTGGTCCAGTGGAACTGCTGGTCCGTGCGTTCTAGGAAGCCTGAGCTTGAGAGGATGTCCGCGTCCTCCGGCTCCAGAAAGGTCGCATGGGCCGATGACGCACCATGCCGGCGGGTGAGGGTCATGATTCCCTCGGCCATGATCGCGCGGCGCTCGAAGGCGCCTTCACCGTCGCCGACGAGCAGGCGCGGTCCGGTCGCGGGCGTGAAGGGAACGGAGATCTGGAGTTTCGGATAGTAGCTGCCGCCGGCGCGCTCGAAGGCGTCGGCCCAGCCCCAGTCGAAGACATACTCGCCCTGGCTATGGGACTTCAGATAGGCGGGGACGGCAGCCTCGATCGATGTCTCGTCGCCAAGGATCAGGTGCTGGCCGAGCCAGCCGGTGCGCCGTGTCGCGCAGCCGGATTCCTCTAGGGACCAGAGAAAGTCATAGGCGACGAAGGGATTGTAGGGCTGTGCCGGCTGGACACCGGCGCTTGGCTGCAAGCGGCCGCCCTCGGGCAGGTCCCAGCCCGGATTGGCGACGCGGTCCCATGCTTGCCGATCGAGATCGGCAAGGGAAGCGACGACGCGGAGCGGAATTTCTGTCTGCATGCGCCTACATTTTGGGTGTTGCGGCGCAGCAGTCAATTTCCCATGCGTCCGGGAAACGAAATTTGATCGATTTTCCTGCTGCTTGAGCCGGGTTATGGGCTGGCGGGCGGTGCATTGCCAAGGTCCGGATCGAAGCCTTCGAAAACGATCTGGTCCGCATGGCGGCTTGCGCGGGCAACGTCCTCCGCCGTCCGGATCGTCCAGGTGAGGATCGGAACGCCGAGCCGGCGCAGAAGAGCGGGGGCAGGGGTGGGCAGGGCCTTGACCCAGTAGTTGACGAAATGCGGCCGCGTCTTCGGCGCGTGCAGGAGATTGCGCAGATAGAAGCGCTGCCAGCGGGAAAAGCCGCCCCAGTCGTCCTCATCGGAGCAATCGTCGGCCACGATGCCGCGCGGAATGTCCGGCGCCAGCTGGCGCATGGCGAGGACCGCGCCGGGATCGAAGGACATCAGTGCAGCCGGGCCCTTGTAGGCCCGAACGATCTCGACCGACCGGGCGACGAGAGCGGTTGTCTCGTGACCGGCAAAGCTCTTGACCTCGATGACGATCGGAACCTTGCCGCCGACAATCTCGAGCACTTCGTCGAGGGTCGGTATCCGGTCGCTGGTGGCCGTGAAGGGCACGCGTTTCAGATCGGCGATCGTCATGGCCGCGACCGGGCCGGTGCCTTCGGTGAGGCGGTCGAGCGTGCTGTCGTGAAATACGAAAGCTTCGCCATCGGCCGACAGGTGGATGTCGATCTCGATGGCGAAATTCCTAGCGATGGCCGCCTCGACGGCCGACGGGGTGTTCTCGACGCGGCCCGCCTTGATGTCATGCAGGCCGCGGTGAGCGACGGGTCTTGCGATCAGCCAGTCGGCATGGCCCATGATGTCACTTGAACTCGATGACCGCGTCGATTTCGACGGCAACGCCGAAGGGCAGGCCCGAGACGCCGAGGGCGCAGCGCGAATGGGTTCCCTTTTCGCCCAGCACCTCGCCCATGAACTCCGAGGCGCCGTTGATCACCTTCGGATGGTCCACGTAGTCGGGCGTGGCGTTGACGAAGCCGTTGAGGCGAACGACCCGGGTAATCCGGTCGAGGCTGCCGACGGCGGCCTTGGCCTGGGCGAGAATGTTGAGGGCGCAGATACGGGCGGCGGCCTGACCGGCTTCCAGCTCCAGATCGGCGCCGAGCTTGCCGACGACGCTTTCGCCGCCCGGCGACTTGGAAATCTGCCCAGAAATGAAGATCAGGTTGCCGGTGATGACATAGGGAACATAGGCCGCAGCCGGAAGCGGCGCTTCGGGCAGATGATATCCCAGTTCCTTGATGCGGGTTTCGATGGCGTCGGACATTGATTTTTCCCGGATTTTTGCAGTTTCGAGAGGGTCGTTGCGGCAACGTTCGTGCGCCTTTTTGGCCGAAAGGCACGACGCCTGCAAGACGTATTGCCGAAAGCCCCCAAATGAGGCGACAATGGGGTGCCTGAGGCGCAAAATCAGGCGCGTGTGAGATGCGTATCGAGAGGCCCTGATGATGACATCGACGTGCAAGATTGCCCTGTTTATGGGCGCGGCTGTGGTCGCTCTTTCTCAGGCTCCGGCTGCGAGTGCGGCCGTCTCGCTGCTGCCCCACAGGGCCGTCTACGATCTCAGCCTTGCCGACAGCAACGGCCAGTCGGGCATCTCCAGCGTCAGGGGCCGTATGGTGATGGAGTTTTCGGGCGGAGCCTGCGAAGGTTATACGACGAACTTTCGCTTCGTCCTGACCCTCGTCGACAGCGAATCCAAGGATATGCTGACGGATCTGCGAACGACGACGTTCGAGAGCCCGGAAGGCAACGCCTTCAGTTTCCTGTCGCAGACCTACACCAACGACGTGCTGACCCAGGAAGTGAAGGGGGCTGCCAGCAAGGATGGCGGGAATGTCCGCATCCAGCTGCAAAGCCCGGCGGACCGGACGGTGGATCTGGCCCCGGCGGTTGTCTTCCCGACCCAGAACCTGCGCGATCTCATTTCGGCCGCGCAGGCCGGAGAGAACCTGCTCGAAGCCAAGATCTTTGACGGTGTCGATGACGGCGACCGGGCATCGGACACGACGGCGATCATCGGAGCGGCGAAACTGGCGTCTCACGACGGTCCGGCAGCAAGACTGGCGGGCATGAAGCACTGGCCGGTCAGCGTCTCGTATTTCGATCCGGCCGTGCATGACGACAAGCCGCCGGAATACACGGTCGCCTTCGATCTCTACGCCAATGGCGTTGCCGACGACCTCATGCTCGACTACGGCGACTTCAAGCTTGCGGGCCGGATGGCCAGCCTCGAGACGCTGCCGAAAGACGCCTGCGACTAGAGCAAATCCAGGAAAAGTGGGAACCGGTTTTCCGTCCGGATTTGCGTGAAAACAAAAAATATAGAGTATTTCCGTGACTCCGTTTTGAACGGAAATGCTCTAGGGCGGAGACCGTTCGGGGCTACGGCCCAAGACTACGGCGAACGGGGAATCATAGAACCTGACGACTGACCGACTAACGGCTACGGTAGCGGTCAGTCCGTCTTGCCCGGCTTGTGGCTCTCGAAGACGAGCCCCGTTTCGACAACCGTCCTGCCGAATTTTTCGCGCAGGGTGTCGACCGCGCGTTCGGCGGCGGCGCGGCGGCTTGCGCCCGGATCGGCGAGGTCGCCCGGATCGCAAAGCCGTGGATCGACGAGGTCGGACAGTCCGACACCAATCAACCTATACTGTGTTCCATCCGTCTCGCGGCGAAGCAGTGCGTCAGCGGCCGTAAAGAGCCGGTCGGCGAGTTGGGTCGGATCGTGCAGGCGCTGGCTGCGCGTGCGGATCTTGAAGTCCCTGGTCTTGAGCTTCAGCGTGACCGTCCAGCCGCCGACGCCGTGGGACTTGAGGTGCCTTGCGACCTTTTCGGACAACTCGCGAATGATGGGGCGAAGATCGGAGAGACGGGCGAGATCCGTCTCGAAGGTCGTCTCCGCGCTGACGCTCTTGCGCTTTGAATCGGGCGAGATCGACCGATTGTCCTCGCCGCGCGAGAGCCGGGCCAGTTTGAGGCCCATGGCGCCATAGCGCTTGGCGAGCGTCGCCTCCTCCATATCCTGAAGCTGGCCGATGCTGCGCAGTCCGTCGGCGGCGAGCCTGGCCTGCGCGGCCTTTCCAACGCCCCAGATCAGCGAGATCGGCTGGCGCCCGAGGAAGTCGCGTGCCTCGGCCTTGCCGACGACGGCGAAGCCGCGCGGCTTGTCGAGGTCCGAGGCGATCTTGGCGAGGAACTTGTTGTAGCTGAGACCGACCGACACGGTGATGCCGATCTCGTTCTCGACGCGGCGGGCGAAGCGGGCGAGCGCGAGCGCCGGGATCGCCTTGTGCAGGCGCATCGTCCCGGTGAGGTCGAGGAAGGCCTCGTCGATGGAGAGCGGCTCGACAAGCGGCGTCAGTTCCATCATCAGGGCGCGCACCTCGCGCCCGACGGCGGCATATTTGGCGCCGTTCGGCTTGATCACCACGGCGTCCGGGCAGGCTTCAAGCGCCTTGAACATCGGCATCGCCGACCGCACCCCCCGGATGCGGGCGATGTAGCAGGCGGTCGAGACAACGCCGCGCTTGCCGCCGCCGATGATCAGGGGCTTGTCGCGAAGGGACGGATCGTCCCGCTTTTCCACCGCGGCGAAGAAGGCGTCGCAGTCGACATGGGCGATGGAGAGCGAGGGCAGTTCCGGATGGCGGAGCAACCGCGGGCCACCGCATTGGCGGCAACGGCGCTCGGTGCCTTCGACGGGATGGAGGCAATCGCGGCAGAACCCCGCCGGCCCCTGCGTGACTGCCGACTTCGGGTCTGGCGGCGAATCGGCCTGAAACTCGCTTGACGCCGGCACGGCCTTGTCTCTCTGACGGTGAAGAGGGGCGAGTTTACGCTTCCCCCGTCATGCCCGGCAAGTCCTTCGCGGAGGTTGTCCCGTCCCCTGGGGCAAGTGTCAGAAATCGTCCTCGGCGGTGATTTCCAGCGTGTGGCGGGCCATCGCGATCATGGTCGGCCGCAAGTTTTCATTGCTTGCGAAACTGAGCAGAAGGCTTTCGTCTTCCAGATAAAATTCCAGCACGCCAGCCAGAAATCCGGGTTCGTTCGCCGCGGTGCGCAGATCCTGCGGCCCGATGCCGGCCAGCGCCAGAAAACGTCCGAGAGCCTCGCCGTTGCCGGCAAGGAAGCGCAATCCGGAGATTGCGATGCCTTCGGCTTCCTCCCGCGTCAGTCGCTTCTGCATTGCCTTTTCCATTAAATGTTTGCGTTTCCGAAAGATTTTCTTCGTAATGTCATCGAGTAGCATGTGAAAGTGCCAGTTGGCGAGCGGATCGCCTCTTCTGGCACGGGCAAGCATTCGGTTCCTGTTTATCGGCGATCACTGGCCGGCGACCGGGGAGCGGATGCCCGCGGAGAGTGAAGATGCCGAAGACGGTGCTGATCGTGGAAGATAACGAGCTCAACATGAAGCTCTTCCATGATCTTCTGGAGGCGCATGGCTATGCGACCTTGCAGACACGCAATGGTATCGAAGCGCTCGATATCGCCCGCGCCCACAAGCCCGACCTCATCCTGATGGACATCCAGCTTCCCGAGGTGTCGGGCCTGGAAGTGACCAAGTGGATCAAGGAAGACGACGATCTTCGCTCGATCCCGGTCATTGCCGTCACAGCCTTCGCCATGAAGGGTGACGAGGAACGCATCCGGCAGGGCGGATGCGAAGCCTATATTTCAAAACCTATCTCCGTTGCAAAGTTTTTGGAAACCGTTCGCAACTATCTTGGAGAGTGATGGCGGCGCCGTCAGCGAATGCGTGGTAGATGGCCCTCTGACGCGGCCTCGATCATGCTGGGGCAGGTGGCATTCGTCTCATTCCGGGTATGCGGGCTGGTGGCGGAGCTCTTCGAAGCCGCGGCAGTCATTTTCATTCAGAACACGGACGTTCCAGCGTTTTTCTGGGCGTTCGCTTTAGTATCTGTTTGACGTTTTTGTGTTGTTCTTTGAATAACCGGTCAAGGTGCCAAACCCAAAAGTGGGCGGGGATGGCAGATGGCTTGCCATCGGATGACCGGGCAATGAACAGGGGCCAAGGGTGGCGTCGGGCGGCTTGTCGTCTTGAACTCCCGCCTTCGGGTGCTCCAGGGGGTTGGTCGGGATGTCCGCACGGATTTTGGTTGTCGACGATATTGCCGCAAACATCAAATTGCTCGAGGCACGGCTGCTGGCGGAATATTTCGATGTCGTGACGGCGGCTAGCGGCCAGGAAGTCCTGACATTCTTCGAGACCAACACCTGCGATCTCATTCTCCTCGACGTCATGATGCCCGGCATGGACGGATTCGAGCTTTGCCGCCGCCTCAAGGCCAACCCGCGCACTGTCCATATTCCCGTCATCCTGATCACGGCGCTCGACCAGACGCGCGACCGGGTGCAGGGGCTGCAGGCCGGCGCCGACGATTTCCTGACCAAGCCGGTTGGCGATCTTCAACTGATCACGCGGGTCAAGAGCCTCGTCCGGCTGAAGATGCTGACGGACGAAATCCATGCGCGCGCGACCGACAGCGACAACAGCAGCCTTGCGGAAGCGATGTTCTTTGCCGATCCGGCTCGGACGGGCAAAGGACGTATCCTGCTGATCGACAACCGGCCGTCGTCCCACGAACGCCTCATCGGCGGGCTTCGGCGCGAGCATGACGTCGAGCTTGAAATCGATCCCACCCAGGGCCTTATCCGGGCGGCCGAGGGCGACTTTGAACTCGTCATCGTCAATGCGGATCTGGCCGATCACGATGCGCTCCGGATTTGTTCCCAGCTTCGCTCGCTGGAACGCACGCGCCATCTGCCGATCCTGCTCGTCTGCACTCAGGACGACCAGCCGCGGATGCTCAGGGCGCTGGAACTCGGCGTGAACGACTATCTGGTCCGGCCGGTGGAAGCGAACGAGCTTCTGGCGCGGTGCCGGACGCAAATCCGGCGCAAGCGCTTCACCGACCGGCTTCGCGACACCGTGCAGCACACGATGGAACTGGCGCTGACGGACAGCCTGACGGGGCTCCACAATCGCCGCTACTTCGACATGCATATCGGGCAGCTCGTCGAGCAGGCCAACACGCGCGGCGGCCATGAGCTTGCCCTGCTTGTCCTCGACATCGACCATTTCAAGAGCGTCAACGACACCTATGGCCACAGTGCCGGCGACGAGGTGCTCAAGGAATTTGCCGCCCGCATCGAGCGTAACCTGCGCGGCATGGACATGGCCTGCCGAATGGGCGGCGAGGAATTCGTGATCGTGATGCCCGATACCGACCAGCATTTCGGCCTTGCGATTGCCGAACGGCTGCGGGACCTCATTGCGCGCAGCCCGTTCCCGATCGGGGGAGGGCGCGATCCGATCAAGGTTACGGTCTCGATCGGCCTGGCGGTTGCGGCGCCGCCGGATGACACCCCGGAAAAGATGCTCCGGCGTGCGGATATGGCCCTTTATGCGGCCAAGAGGGACGGGCGCAATCGCGTCGTCGCCGACGCCGCCTGACCCTGGTATCTCCCGCCTGAGGGGATAGTTAACCGACTTCGCATCTACAGGCTGCCGGCCGATGTCCGGCGCGGCGACCTATGCCCGTTGCCTGTTGCGGATGTGCAACGATCTGCCATTTCGTCGACACTTTCGCCTGTCTCACAATGCTGGGCGAGAAGCGCGTTTTTCAAGCGCGACGGGTGGATAGACAGGAATGTTCTGGCCGCGGCCCGTTCAGAAACAGTTCATCCAGAGAACGATACTTTCACAAAACTGACTTGGCCTCGCGCGAGGGTGCCAGCCGCGTCTTGATGAAATCGACCATGCCGGCCTGCCGCCCTGCAACGAACTGGCAATAAGCCGGGACTGCTGTCCAAATCAGGCTTGGAAATACGTTTACCTTAACTATTTACGAAGAAATTCGAATAAAAAGCAATCCAATCGGAAAACTATTGCCCGGAAGACGGGCGTAACTTAGGTTGGAAATCGAAGAAGCGAGACGGCAACGAAATGAAAGACATTAACCGATGCCGCCTCGCCAAGTAACCCTTGTGTATTCGGGTCCGCCGCATCTCCCGGATACACTAGGGCCGGTTGGCCGGCTGTGGCGAGAGTGGCCTCCTCTGTGACCCACGGCCGGCCATCCTCCGTTTATTGGTGGTTTATGTGTTTAAGCATCTAGCAATCAAATTTTTGAGATTTCATACGTTCTAAGAGCATCATTTGATGCCCTTAAATTTGCGCAAAATGCTAAATAAATTCTGAATAGAGCCCGGGCGAAAGCACCGGGCTCTACTTTTTTGACTTGCAATGTGGCGAAGGTTTTATTTGTGCAACATACAAATGACCGCAAGTCGCCTTAATTGATCATCTTTTGGCTCTGACCATCCACTTGATGATCCCACCGGCGGGAATGACCCAGGCAAGCCCCGCGACGACATAAAAGAGCAGTTCGACGAGTTTGGAGGCCTCCGGCAGGATTCGAACGGCCAGACCCATCACGATCAGTGGATAGATCAGAACGAGAAGCGTGAGCAGAATTGCTCCTATGAAGGATCGCAGTCTCGCGGGCATGAGGGGGGCGTCTCCTGGCGGCGGATATCAGGGGCGGGGAATTCGCCAGCAGTCGATTGCGAACGACCACGGGCCATCGGGCGGTCGATCGTCTCCAAGGACCGACCGCCCGACGACATAGCCGAGGTGAGGGCGCCAGAAAAGCCCTGTCGCCGAGAGTTGGGAAAACGGCCCCGGCCGTTCGTCAGGCGGTGAAGCCGTAAAGCACGGCTCTTTCCGGATCTCCGGCCGCGACCTGTTTTGCCAGATCGACGATGACCTTGGCCTGCTTCCAGGTCGCGTCGTCCTGCATCTTGCCGTCGATCATGACCGCGCCGGTTCCGTCGGGCATCGCTTCCAGGATGCGGACGGCGAATTTCACCTCTTCCGGCTCCGGGCTGAAGACGCGCTTGGCGATCTCGACCTGGCTCGGGTGCAACGACCAGGCGCCGACGCAGCCCATGAGGAAGGCGTTGCGGAACTGGGCCTCGCAGGCGGCAGGATCGGAGAAATCGCCGAAGGGGCCATAGAAGGGCTTGATGCCGGCGGAGAGGCAGGCATCGACCATCTTGCCGACCGTATAGTGCCAAAGATCCTGCTGCACGAAGGCGCGGGGCGCGTCGCCCTTGGCATCGGCGAGAACCCCATAGTCGGGATGACCGCCGCCGACGCGGGTCGTCTTCATGCCGCGCGAGGCGGCAAGATCGGCCGGGCCAAGGCTCATGCCGTGCATGCGCGGGGAGGCGGTGGCAATCGCCTCGACGTTCTTGACGCCCTCGGCCGTTTCCAGAATGGCGTGAACGAGGATGGGCCGGGTGAGACCGTGGCGCGCCTCAAGCTGGGCGAGGAGTTGGTCCATGTAGTGGATGTCCCAGGGGCCTTCCACCTTCGGCAGCATGATGACGTCGAGCTTGTCGCCGACCTCCGCGACGATCTCGCCGATGTCGTCCAGCACCCAGGGGCTGTTGAGGCAGTTGATGCGCGTCCAGAGCTGGGCGTTGCCGAAATCGACGGTTTTCGCCATTTCGATGAAGCCCTTGCGCGCCTGCTCCTTCTGGTCGGCGGGAATGGCGTCTTCCAGATTGCCGAGGACGATGTCGACGGTCTTGGCAAGGTCGGGAAGCTTGGCGCGCACCTTTTCATTGTGCGGCGGCACGAAATGGATCATCCGCTCCAGCTTCACCGGCAACTCGCGATAGGGCTCGGGTGCGCCGATCGCCAGCGGTTTCCAATAGGCGCGGGGCGTCTTGGTCGTCATCGGGTCTTCCTCTGGTCGTCATTCTTCGGAGAGCTCGGCCTTCCGTTGCCCGCTATATGCCCCGAATTGGCCATTTTGCGGCAGTGCGGAAATGGTCGCATGGCCGAAAGCACGAGAGGCAGCTCACGGCCGGCTCAATCGAGCCACTTGCGATTGCCCCACATCCACTGCTCGGGATCCTGCCTGATCCAGTCTTCGAAACAGGCATTGAGCGCCCGTGTGGCTACGGCGATGTCGTCTTCGAGATCGTCGGTCTTCGGAATCGGGATCGCGACCGTCTCCGCCCGAAAATGCACGCCATTTTCGCGAACGACGCGCGCCGCCATCAGGGGGAGCCCAAAACGCCGGGCGAAGAAGGCCGGTGCCTTGCTGACCCAGGCCGGGCGACCGAGGAAATCGATGCGAAGACCGTTGTTGTCGCGCAGGTCCGCGAGAAGGCAGATGGCCGCGCCGGCTCTGGCAAGCCGGCCGAGCTTGAGAGGCGTTGCCGATTCTCTTGGAAGAAGGCCGGCGGGGTAGAGCGCCACCCGGCGCTTGAGGAGCATGGCCTCGACAAGGGGGTTGCGGACCTTGCGGTAGACGGCGGCGGCCTTGAGACGAAAAGCGCTGATTCCGGCTGTGGCCAGCTCCCAATTGCCCGCATGCAGGGAGGCGAAAACGGCACCCTTGGAGAAGTCGATGCCGCGGAATTCGTCCGGATCGAAGCCGAGGCGAAAGCGGTCGGCGGCAATGCGGTCGGGGCCGATGATCGTTTCCGCGGAGACCCGCCCGAGGTTGTCCCACATGCCATCGAGGATCCGCCGCCTTTGCGCGCGGGAAAGATGCGGCATGACAGCTGCGATATTGGCGTCGGCGCGCTTGTGGCGATGGTTGAACGGGGCAAGCTTGCGCCAGAGCCAACCCATCAGCGCCGATGCGCGATCGACCGACATGGCGGACAGCAGGGCAAGCACCGCTCGCAAGGCCCAATACTCCAGCCGGTCGGCAAGCGTCGGGCTTGCCGTTCCGTCGGCCGTGTCGTCGGCATTCACTGCGCTGGCGGGATCTTGATCAGGGGACAAACCGGATTTCAGCATGTTAGAAGGTTGACCTTGGCGGGCTCTCGATATCGATCTAGAGAAGCAAAAGCCAGCGGTCATTTCCGATTTTTCGCCGTGCTCCGCCGCTTCCAGCTCGATCCGGTGAGGCCCGATGAAGTCCTGATGCCGGGGGCTTCCCTCGTACGGCTTGGCAAGAACCCCGCCAGGAAACCATGTCACAAGTCATTTCCCTTGCGTTGCCCTTCTTCGGTTTGATCTTCCTTGGGTTCGGTTCCGGCAGGATCGCCAAAATTCCCCGCTCGGGACTGGCCTGGCTCGATTTCTATCTTGTCTATATCGCTCTTCCCGCCCTCTTCTACGACCTGATGTCGAAGACGCCGATCGAGGAACTGGCGCAGGGCGGGTTCATCCTGTCGACGACCTTTTCGACCTATGCCGCCTTCGCGCTCTCTTTCGCCGTCGGAACGATCATCAGCAACGGCGACCTGAAGCTTGCCACCATTCAGGGGCTGGTCGGCTCCTACGCCAATGTCGGCTACATGGGGCCGGGTCTGACGTTGGCGGCCCTCGGAACCGCCGCCGCCGCGCCGACCGCGCTGATCTTCTGCTTCGACGTCACGCTCGCCTTCAGCCTCACGCCGCTGATGATGGCGCTCGGCGGCACGGAAGACCTGAAGCTCATGCAGACCATCGGGGTCGTGGCGAAGCGGGTCTTCCTGCATCCGTTCATTCTCGGCACGATCGCCGGCATCCTGGCGGCGGCGTTTCATTTCCAGCTTCCCGAGGCGCTGGCGCAGATGGTGACGTTCCTGCGCAATTCGGCTGCCCCGACCGCGCTCTTTGCCATCGGCGTCACCGTGGCGCTGCAGCCGATGGGGCGGGTGCCGACGGAACTGCCGATACTCGTCGCGATCAAGCTTGTCGTGCACCCGTTCATCGCCTGGCTGATGCTGACCTGGATCGGCGGTTTCGATCCGGTCTGGATCAAGACGGCGGTGCTGATGGCGAGCCTGCCGACAGCGGCCACGACGTTCGTCGCGGCCCAGCAATACGATGTCTATGTCTCGCGGGCCGCAACCGCCATCGTGATTTCGACGGTCCTGTCTGTCTTCACCGTGACGGGCGTTCTGGCGCTGATCACCTACGATCTTCTGCCGCTCACGCCATTCGGCCGGTAGACGCGCTCTTTTTTGCTTCAGCTTCGAATCAGGCCATGGTCGGTCGCCGTGGCGGTGTCTTTTGCCATGGCAGGAATGGCCGGCTTCGACGGGGTGGCAATCGCCAACGGCACGGAGCCCGGCGATGGTGCACGAAAGCGGGGCAGATGTTTATTTTTACGGGAAACCGGTACGATCTCATTCGAAATTCCGGTTTGGCGGGGCAATGCGGGGCCATCGCCGAGGTCGGCGTGCTGAAGGGAGAAAACGCCCAGTTTCTCTACGAGACCCTGCGGCCTTCCTCGATGACCCTCGTCGACAGCTGGAGCGCGGAAGAGATCATGTCCGGCTATTCGCCATTCGACAGCCTTCCCTCCTATATCGACGACCTCAGCGCGACGGAGAGCTATTTCGGCGGCCCGCTCGACGATCAGGCGACCTTCGACCGGTTGCTCGCCGAGGCGAAAGCGCGATTCACCGGCAGGGACAATGTGAAGTTCGTCGTCGCCGATTCCTTCAAGGGCCTCGATCAGGTCGCCGATTCCAGCCTTGATCTGGTCTATCTCGACGCCAACCACCAGTATGAGTTCATCTACCGCGACCTGATGTACTGGAAGGAAAAGGTCAACGACAACGGGCTCATCGTTCTCAACGACTGCATCGTCTCGCAGCTCGGCGCCCGGCAGAATCTCGGCGTGCACCAGGCCGTCTCGGCCTTCCTGAAGATCAACGTGGACTATCTGCCGCTGGTGCTGACCCTCGGGAACTTTCCCGATCTCGTCATTTCGAAGCGCCGGAACCCGCGCATCAACGTGGTCCTGACGTCGCTGCTGCGAAGCGGACGCGTCCTGGAAGTGCCGGACGCGCTGTTCCACAGCTTCTCGCAAAAGTCGCCGGGCGGCGGGATGAGCTATTTCAGCTTCAACTGAGCCATTCCGGACCGAGGCCCGGCGCGCAGTCGCCAGTCAGGCGCGGTAGCCCGGCGCGAGGCCCTCGCGCATCAGAAGGCGCCGGAGCGGCTTGATGCTGCGGGCCACTTCCAGCCCGATCGAGCGCGCCATCTGCACGGGAAGGAAATCCGTCAAAAGCGAGCGATTGAGCAGATCGACGCCCATCGTCCGGCTCGCCACGTCAACGCGGCGGGCACGGGCGTAGCGGGCGAGGGTGCCTTCACTTCCCGGATCCTCGCCCTGCCTCGCGGATTTCTCCAGGACGCGGGAAAGGTCGGCGACGTCGCGAATACCGAGGTTGAGGCCCTGCGCCCCGATCGGCGGAAAGGCGTGCGCGGCCTCGCCGACGAGCGCGACCCGGTCTCCCACCATTCGTGCTGCGGAAAGCCCCGAGAGCGGGAAGGCCTGGCGCGGCCCGTCGATCGAGAGCTTTCCCAGCAGGAAGTGGCTGCGCTCTCCTAGGTCGCGGGCTAGTTCCTGGTCCGAAAGGGCCATCATCGCATCGACCACCTTGGGACGTTCGACGCAGACGATCGACGAGCGCAGGGGACCGAGCGGCACCAGCGTGAAGGGGCCCGTCTCGGTGTGGAGTTCCGTCGAGGTGTCCTCGTGCGGGGCCGTGTGCCGGACATTGAGGACGAGAGCCACCTGATCGTAGGTCCAGCGCTTGACGTCGATGCCGGCGGCCTGGCGAACCGGAGAGTTGCGTCCGTCCGCGCCGATGACCAGGCGGCAGTCGATCGTCGTGCCGTCGTCCGTGGTGATCGAACAGCGATCCGGCGAGACGGCAATGTCCTTGGCCGCGCTTTCGACGCGCGCGATGCGCTCTTCGCCGTCGATCGCCTCGGCCAGAACGGCATTGAGTTCGGTGTTCTCGATATTGTAGCCGAAGGCCTCAAGGTCCATCTCGGACGCCTCGAAGGCGGTTTCGGGCGCGCGGATCAGCCGGTTGGTTCCGTCGATCAGCCGCATCGTGCGCAGGGCCGCCGCCTTCGGCTGCAGACGATCCCAGACGTCGAGCGCTTTGAGGAAGGCAACGGAGCTGCCGAGGAGCGCGGTGGTCCGGTGGTCGGGCCTTGACAGGGGCGGCGCCACGAGGACGGTCCGGTATCCGGATCGGGCGGCGGCGAGGGCCGCGATCATTCCGGACGGGCCGCCACCAACGACGACGATATCGGTTTCCTGTGCCATGGGGCCGCTCCTGCTCCGAGACATGGCCTTGAACCCGGTGAAACCGGCTTGTCCGCCGGGCCGTGACCGTGCCGGTTGGACGGCGCTATCGCCGATCCTTTCCAGCTACATAGTTCGTCTTTGGACGCGGCGGAAGTCCGGAGGGCTACTGGCTGCCCCGTGGGGCCATGCGATCATGGAGGCGGCGCCTGTGCGATCCTTCGTGCAGAACGATGTCGACACAGCGCATGCCGAGCGCCATGACCAGGAGCGCGGCGAGGGCCTTGAGCGGTGCAATCGCCAGCGATGCGACGGCGGCGCCCGGAAGCAGGCCGGAGAGGCCCGCTCCGATGCCGAAGAGCAGGGCGCCCAGCACCAGCCGGACATCGATGGTGCGGCGGGTTGGGCTATGGAAGATCGGGGACAGCACGGGCCGCTTGCGCCGCTGGCCGATCCGGATGCCGACCATCGCGACCAGCAGGCCGCTGACGAAGGCGAAGGCAAGGCCGCTTGCGGCCGACGAGAGCCCGCCGCCGGCAAGCAGGGAACGCAGGGCTTCGGTGTCGGTGAGGCCGCACAGGACCACGCCGGTGCCGGCCAGGGCGCCGGAAAGCGCCATGATGATCAAGGTCTGGCTTGTCTGATGGGTCATGACGATGGTCCGAAGACTGTGAGGGTCAGGAAGGCGGAACAGGCGAAAATCGCCAGGGCAACGATCGCTCGCGGGGCAAGACGTGCCAGGCCGTGCACCTCCGGTCCCATGCCGATGCCGGCCGCAAGCCGCATGCCGACGCCGACGAGGAAGGCGCCGATCAGCAGAAGCGCGACGCCGCCGGAGAGCGCCTGCGATGTCGCGCGGGACGTCAGCCCGGTCAGGGGCAGCAGGAAAGCCGCTGCCCAGCCGCCGATCACCATGAAGACGAGGAACACCACCTGCCACAGGCGCATGCGACCCGCCTGGAGATTGGCGATCACGTCGGATGCATCGACCTGACGGCCGGCAAAGACCCAGGTGAGGGCGATCGAAAGGCCAATAAGGCAGCCGCCGACAAGGTAGGCGATCGGGAAGCTTTCGAGCGCGAGGCTCTGCATCGTCTGCACCCGGCAAATGGAAAACGAACTGTTCTTGGCGGCCATGATGCGCCAAATGACCTTTGCCGACACTCGGCAAGAGTGTCGCATGCAGTCCGGTCAGGTGTTCGTTTGCGGTCCTGTCGCCGGTGGGAAATCGATTTGCGCGAGCCCCAGAAGTTCAAAGAAAGCTGGCGTTTCTGCTTTCAAGGGTTCATATACGCAGGAACTTTAGTGCGTTTCTTCCGTCAGGGGCGACACGTTGACGCCGGCAGCCATAGTGAACAAACATCAGAATGCGCTGATCGCTCTCGCGGTCCACGCCTTCACGGCGAGCGGTATCGTCGTGGCCATGCTGGCGGCCATTGCCGCCTATGCGCAGGACTGGCCCAAGTTCTTCGGACTTCTCGGCTTCGCGCTCGCAATCGACGGCGTCGACGGGCCGATTGCGCGCTGGCTTCACGTCGAGCGCAGACTGCCGACATTCTCCGGTGCCGCGCTCGATTTCGTTGTCGACTACGTGACCTATGTGTTCCTGCCGGCGATGGCGCTCGCGGCGGGCGGCTTCGGTCCGACCTGGATCTCGCTGGCGCTGGCCGGTGTCATCGTCTTCACCAGCGCGATGTATTTCGCCGATACGCGAATGAAGATGAAGAACAACGCCTTCCGCGGGTTTCCGGCGGTCTGGAACGGCGTGATTTTCCTGTTTTTCGTCTTTCGCCCGCCGATCGAAGTCATCAGTGTGGTGACGGGACTTCTCGCGGTGCTGACGTTCCTGCCGGTGGCCTTCGTTCATCCGGTGCGGGTCGTGCGCTGGCGCCCCCTGACCCTGCTCGTCTGCGTCGTCTGGTCGGTCTGTGCGGTCGTCGCGCTGACGAGCGGCCTCGATGTTTCGTTTGCCGTCGGTGCAGGCCTGCTGCTCTCCAGTCTTTATCTGGCGCTCGTTTCGGCCGTGCACCAGCTTCTTGACCTTCTCAAATAACCACCGATACTTCTGGGCCGACGTGGTCTTGGAAGAGGACGTATGATGCTGGCCTTGCTGACCGATCCGGCCGCCTGGGCCAGTCTCGTAACCCTGACGGTCATGGAGATCGTCCTCGGCATCGACAACATCGTCTTCATTTCCGTGCTGACCGGACGGCTGCCTGCCCAGCAAGCGGAGAGGGCGCGCAAGATCGGCCTCGGCCTCGCGCTGATCTTCCGGATCATCCTCCTGATGCTGCTGTCCTTCCTGATCGGACTGACGGCGCCGCTTTTCGCCATCGGAGACCACCCGGTTTCCTGGCGCGACGTGATCCTGCTCGGCGGCGGGCTCTTCCTGATCGTCAAGGCGACGCTTGAAATCCACAAGGGGATCGAGGGCGAGGAAGAGCACCATTCCAGCAAGGTGAAGGCATCCTTCGCGATGATGATCGCCCAGATCATCGCGATCGATCTCGTCTTTTCGGTCGATTCCATCATCACGGCGATCGGCATGGCCGATCACTTGGAGATCATGATCGTGGCCGTCTGCATTGCCATCGCGATCATGTATCTGGCCTCCGGCCTGGTTTCGCAGTTCATCCACGCCCATCCGACGACCAAGATGCTGGCGCTCTCCTTCCTGCTCCTGATCGGCGTGGCGCTGGTCGCCGACGGCATTGGCTACCACATCCCGAAGGGCTTCATCTATTTCGCCATGGCCTTCTCCGCCGGCGTGGAGGTGGTCAACATCATGGCCAAGTCGAAGCGCGCCAAACGCGTGCCGGTGGAAGGGGACCACTGAAATCGACGAAAAATGCTGCGGTAATTTAATACCGCATCATGTATCCATATGAATTTTCTCGATAATCCGTATTTCTCGGTGACTCCATGGTTCTTGACGGGCGCGGTCCGCTCGCGTATACGCAACGCCATCCCGGCGGCCGACTTGGTCGCCGTTTTTTCGGATTCAACGCGCTGCGTTTTCTTGTGCCGGTCTTTCAGGGCCGAAGCGGGGAGGGCGGCGCCTCACTAGATGGTCTCACGTCATGAAAACCTATTCGGCCAAGCCGGCTGAGGTCGTGAAGAAGTGGGTGCTGATCGACGCCGAAGGGCTCGTGGTCGGTCGCCTCGCCTCGCTGATCGCGATGCGTCTTCGCGGCAAGCACAAGCCGTCCTTCACGCCCCATGTCGACGACGGCGACAACGTCATCGTCATCAACGCGGACAAGGTCGTCTTCACCGGCCGCAAGTACTCCGACAAGAAGTACTACCACCACACCGGTTATGCCGGCGGCATCAAGGAGCGCACCGCGCGCTTCATCCTCGAGGGCCGTTTCCCTGAGCGCGTGCTCGAGAAGGCCGTCCAGCGCATGATGCCGGAAGGACCGCTTGCCCGCCGCCAGCTCGGCAACCTGCGCGTCTATGCCGGTGGTGAGCATCCGCATGAAGCCCAGCAGCCGTCGGTGCTCGACGTCAAGTCCCTCAACTCCAAGAATGCGAGAGCCTGATCATGGCGGAACTCCAGTCCCTTTCCGAACTGGGCGAAGAGATCGGCACCGCTGAGACCAGCGCTCCGGTTCATGTCCAGAAGCTCGATCAGTTCGGCCGCGCCTATGCCACCGGCAAGCGCAAGGACGCCGTCGCCCGCGTGTGGGTGAAGCCCGGCTCCGGCAAGATCATCGTCAACGACAAGGACTTCACGGCCTATTTCGGTCGCCCGGTCCTGCAGATGATCGTGCAGCAGCCGATCGTCGCCACCAGCCGCGACGGCCAGTTCGACGTCATCGCCACGGTCGCCGGCGGCGGCCTCTCCGGCCAGGCCGGTGCGATCCGTCACGGCATCTCCAAGGCGCTGACCTACTATGAGCCCGGGCTTCGCGCCGTGCTCAAGAAGGACGGCTTCCTCACCCGCGACAGCCGCGTGGTCGAGCGCAAGAAGTACGGCCGCCGGAAGGCCCGTCGTTCGTTCCAGTTCTCCAAGCGCTGATTGCGCCGCTGCCTCGGCAGCGTGGAAACTGCAAATTTGGAAAAGGCGGGCCATTCGGTCCGCCTTTTTTCGTTGCGGGAACGACCGATTCGCGAAACGCTTCATCTTCGGATATTGGATTCGCATGTGCGGACGGGGAGGGGCTTTATGCGTGACGACGACATGCGGCCAAGGCCGACGGACCATGCGTTTCTGAGGCCAACGATCCTGGGCGGCGCGACCGAGCCGACCTATGGCGGCACGCTGTCCTTCATGCGCCGGATGCTGAGCCGGGAACTGGAGAATGTGGATGCCGTCGTCTGGGGCATTCCCTTCGACAGCGCCGTTTCCAACCGCTCGGGCGCGCGCTTCGGGCCGCAGGCGATCCGCCGCGCGTCGGCGATCTTCGACGGCGATCCGAACTATCCCTTCGGCTTCGACATCTTCGAGGAACTGGCCGTTGTCGACTGGGGCGACTGCTCGCTGGACTATGGCCGGCCGCAGGACGCGCGGCTGCAGATCGAGGCGCAGGCCGGCGAGATTCTGGATGCCGGCTGCCATCTCTTCACGCTCGGCGGCGACCACTATGTCACCTGGCCGCTGCTTCGGGCCCATGCCGAACGCTTCGGGCCGCTGTCGCTGATCCAGTTCGACGCGCATCAGGACACCTGGCACGGCGATGACGACGACCGCGTCGACCATGGCGCCTTCGTCGCCTGGGCCGTGCGCCACGGCATCATCGATCCCTCGACGTCGATCCAGGTCGGTATCCGCACCCATGCGCCGGAGGATTGCGGCCTTGAAATCCTCTACGGCCACGACATCGACCGTCTCGGGATCGCTGGCGTGCTGGACCGTATCTGCAACCGGGTCGGCGACAACCGCGCCTACATGACCTTCGATATCGATTGCCTCGATCCGGCCTTCGCGCCGGGAACCGGCACGCCCGTTTCCGGCGGTCTGACGACGCGGGAGATGATCGCACTCATCACCGGGCTGGAAGACATCGATTTTGTCGGCGGCGATGTGGTCGAGGTGGCGCCGGCCTACGACCATGCCGACATCACCGCGATTGCGGCGTCCACGGTCGCGCAGAGCTATCTGGGACTGTTGGCAGCGAAAAAACGGGGCGGGTAGGGCGAAGCAAGAAGAAGGGCCCGCGTCTGCTTGCCCAGCCGGTTACTCGCCGCGCTCGATCGTCACGACCTTCTTGCCGTCGAAGCTGAGGCCGAGTTCACCGTGCTTCAGCTTGAGGGCGAGGTCACCGAAGAGTTCCCGCCGCCAGCCCTTCAGGGCCTCGACGTCGGCGTCATCGTTCGCAGCGATCTGCTCCAGGTCGTCGACGGTGGCGATCACCTTGGCTGCGACGCCCTCGTTATCGGCAACGAGCTTCAAGAGCACCTTCATGAGGTCGACAGCAGCGCCGGCACCTTCGGGCGACGGGCGTCCGCGCGGGATCTGAGGCCACTCGTCCTTGGGGGTCGTGAGGGCCTCCTGCACCACGGCGACGATCTCGCCGCCGGCCCGCGAGCGTTCGAAACCGTTCGGCACCGTCCTCAGCCGGCCGAGAGCCTGGGCATCCTTCGGGGCCTGGGTCGATATCTCGTAGATGGCATCGTCCTTGATGACGCGGCTGCGCGGTACGTCGCGGGACTGCGCCTCGCGCTCGCGCCAGGCTGCGACCGCCTGCATGATCAGGAGTTCCTGCGACTTGCGCACGCGCATCTTCAGGCGCCGCCAGGCATCTTCGGGATCGGAGCGATAGGTGCTCTCCGAGGTGAGCACCTTCATCTCCTCGCTCACCCAGTCGGTCCGCTGCCGCTTGTCTAGGCTCTTCTTCAGGGACGCATAGACATCCCGAAGATGGGTCACGTCGGCAACGGCATATTCGATCTGCGCCTCGCTGAGCGGACGGCGCGACCAGTCGGTGAAGCGGTGAGTCTTGTCGATCTGCGCCCCGGTGATCCGACCGACGAGTTGATCGTAGGAGATCGAATCGCCGTAGCCGCAGACCATCGCCGCGACCTGGGTGTCGAAGATCGGGGAGGGGACAAAGCCGCCCCGGTGCCAGATGATCTCGATGTCCTGCCGGGCAGCGTGAAAGACCTTCAGCACCCTCTCATCGCGCATCAGCGCGAAGAAGGGAGAAAGGTCGATATCCTCGGCGAGGGCGTCGATAACATAGGCCGTCTCAGGCCCCGCCATCTGAATCACGCACAGTTTCGGCCAGAAGGTCGTCTCGCGAAGGAATTCAGTGTCTACGGTGATGAATTCGTGGCGGGAAAGCTCGTCGCAGGCCGCCCCGAGGTCGGGCGTTGTCGTGATCATCTTCATGATGCCACAATCTAGTGAGTCTCGGGCCGGATGTCGCGCCGGAAAATGGAATTTCGAATTTGGCTGCGGATAGTTGCATCCAAAACACGGTTAACCGTCCGGCGGCGTGCCGCCGATCGACCACAGGGATCCAGATGGCCGCGGATCTCGCCGCTTCGGGCCGACAAACTCTTGACAAAGACGGACCCGCGTGCGCTTTTCCGCCCGCGCCGGCAGCCGCAATTTTCCTTGGCTGCCCTCAGAATTTTCGCAATTTCAGGTCGACACCATGCATCGCTATCGCAGCCATACCTGTGGAGAGCTCAGGGACACCCACACCGGCGAAACCGTTCGCCTTTCCGGCTGGGTGCACCGTGTCCGAGATCATGGCGGTCTGCTCTTCATCGACCTGCGCGACCACTATGGCATCACCCAGTGCGTGATCGATCCGGATTCGCCGGCCTTCAAGCTGGCCGAGACGGTGCGCTCCGAATGGGTCCTGCGGCTCGACGGCGACGTGAAGCGCCGCTCGCCGGATACGGTGAACCCGAATCTTGCGACGGGCGCGATCGAGATATTCATTCGTGAGATCGAGGTGCTCGGGCAGGCGAAGGAACTGCCGCTGCCCGTCTTCGGCGAGCCGGAGTATCCGGAGGACACGCGCCTCAAGTACCGCTTCATCGACCTGCGCCGCGAGACGCTGCACGCCAACATCGTCAAGCGCACGAAGATCATCGGCGCCATGCGCCGGCGGATGAACGAGATCGGCTTCACCGAATACACGACGCCGATCCTGACCGCGTCGTCGCCGGAAGGCGCGCGCGACTTCCTCGTTCCGAGCCGCATCCATCCCGGCAATTTCTATGCGCTGCCGCAGGCGCCGCAGCAGTTCAAGCAGCTGCTGATGGTCGCGGGCTTCGACCGCTATTTCCAGATCGCGCCGTGTTTCCGCGACGAGGACCCGCGCGCCGACCGTCTGCCGGGCGAGTTCTATCAGCTCGATCTTGAAATGAGCTTCGTCACCCAGGAGGACATCTGGGAGACGATGGAGCCGGTCGTGCGCGGCATCTTCGAGGAGTTCGCGGGCGATAAGCCCGTGACGCAGGAATTCCGCCGCATCCCCTATGCCGATGCGATCCGCATCTACGGCACGGACAAGCCGGATCTGCGCAACCCGATCGAGATGCAGGCGGTGACCGAGCATTTCGCCGGTTCCGGCTTCAAGGTCTTCGCCCGCATGATCGAGGCCGATCCGAAGGCCGAGGTCTGGGCCATTCCGGCGATGACCGGCGGCAGCCGGGCTTTCTGCGACCGCATGAACTCCT